>JANMMZ010000106.1:0-21546 GCA_031373665.1 Saprospiraceae bacterium
TATTGTGGTTAAAAGTTGTCGTAACAACAGTTCGGTTCCATCTGTATTTATCACTCTTCGATTATCGGAGGCTCGGATAACCCAGTCCCATTCTTGTTTTTTGAATAGTGCAAATAGTTCATAGACATCTGCTTCCTGATCGGTTGTAAGACCCTCGCACCGCAACAAAATTATCATATGTTAAAATAATCTTTCATAGCCCTATTCCCCCTGCTTATCTAGGTCTCAAAAGCCCTTCCAAAAAAAATATTTTTAACCCTAGAAAACACCTCTCAGCCTACGATTGCTCCAAAAATTGCAAAAAAACAAACATAAACAATGTTTTTTTAACACCCGAAATAAAAACTAAATATCCTAATTTTTTACCAAAACTTAAGTTTTTGAAAAGTCCGAAAATTTGCCTATACTTTTGCAGCGGCGTTAGAACCACGAAAATTAGGATCGGTGTTGGAATTTATTTTGACACCGTTCCTTATCTCGTCAGCACGACTTTCCGTCGTCGGGCGAGTATTTTTTAGAGCCAATGTATTAGCCGGCTGACGACTTTGATTCGCCCGACGGCGTACGGCTAAGTTTTTACAAATTTAAAACTTTTATACAACATGAAAAAATTACTTTTAGCAGCTTTGCTGCTCAGTCTGGTTGGTATATACGCCTGCCGCAAAGATAGTCCCGCCCCCAATACCTATCCACCTATCATAGACTATGCCGTACTGCCCCCCGCTACACAGACCGGAGCAGGCACTTTCGGATGCTTGGTAGATGGTGAGGTGTGGATACCCAGGGTGCCGTTTTTTACCGTGACATATTACCATCAATATATTAATCTTTCGGAAAGAAATGACTCAATTACTGGGGGAATTACTTGTTATTTAGTAGATGTTGATAAAGAAATAGATAATCGAATGTCAATGAGTTTTGGGAAGATCAAGTTAAATACTGGTAAGTTTTGCGAATCAGATAGCGTCGGGATTTGTGCAGAGTTCAGGAAGACAAATGGTCAAAGGTTTCAAAGCACGTCTTCTAATTCAGATGAAAATTGTATAGAGATTACACATGTTGATACATCTAAAAATATCATATCCGGAACATTCAATTTTATAATCCATGGCCAATATGGAAAGGTCGTTATCAGTGATGGCCGTTTCGACGTAAAATACATCAATAGGTGAGAACCTAATCAAATTTTCACTAACATGAAAAAATTCTTTTTGGCAGCCTTGCTGCCTTGGCTATGCTTCAACTGTTTACAGGCACAAAGCCAGACCCAATCATCAACCCCCTCTCACGATTCCATAAAATACAAAGCCTATGAGGTTTGGCTGAATGGCTCAATCTTTAAAAAACGATACCTATGGAGTCTTACAGATACCACTATAACCCTGGGAACAAACCCTAATCGGCCACGAATTGGCCTGATTACCTACAAAGCAGAGGAGGTGGAGTGGATAGCGGAGCAGCAGGGTATATCCTCAAGCGTGAGCCACCCGAAAAAATCATGGCAGCCATTTATGAAATGTTGGATGGCGGAGCACCTATGAGTCGCGAAATAGCCAGAAAAGTACTGCATTCTTTGCACGATGTATCCACAAACAATGAGGCAAAGGAGCCCATACTTGACAACCAAGAAACCACCATGCTCCAATTGCTTTCAAAAGGCTATCAATACAAAGAAATCGCGGCTCAATTAGGGCTTTCACTCGCTACAGTAAAAAACCAACTCCATCATATATATGAAAAACTGCAAGTGCAAAACCGCACCGAAGCGGTAAGTACTATGGCGGGTATAAACGATGAAACTCAACGCAGGAATATTAAGCGATAACAAACCGCAATACACAGTTTACCATTCAGGAAACGCTTCCAAAATCAAAGGCTCTTGAGTCTTGGGGTGCGTGCAAACCAACTGGTGGGCATGTAGCATAATGGCATAATCTTGCCAAGGCTTGGCACCATAGGCTACATCGCCGATCACAGGACAGCCAATGCTGGCCAACTGTGCCCTTATTTGGTGAAATCTTCCCGTTTTAGGCTTTATTTCAAGCAAAGGTTTTCCGTTTTTCATTTCTTTAAACGAGTAATCCAATATAGCCAATTGGCTATTGCGAACCTGTATATCGGAGAGAATCGCTTTTTTTCCATCCTCTGATCGCAGCAACCAATGCCTCAATTCCCCACTTTGTTGCTTGGGCATTTTTTCCACCACTGCCCAATATGTTTTCTCCGTTTCACGCTGCTCAAATTGAGCCATTACCTGAGTGAGGGCGGTTTTAGTTTTGGCAAACAACAGCACCCCACTCGTTGGGCGATCCAATCGGTGTATGGCTTTCAGATAAGGCGTTAGTTTCAGCCGCTTAGAGGTAGAGGTTTTTTGAAGCGTTTTTGTAAAATACAATAAGGCTTCATCCTCCGCAGAGGTATGTTTGGCACCACCGCTTTCAGACGAAAGCCCGGCGGGTTTGTTGACGGCCAATAGATAGTAATCTTCAAATATAATTTGCATGTATAAAACTAGTCTTTCTGACACTTGATAACCAAGGCCGGAGGAAAATTGAGTGGTACAATCGAAACATCTATATTTCCGAATACTCGCTTGTAAAGCCCAATTAATAAAGGCGAATAATGAAACTGAATGAAAAATCCGCCGGGCTTGAGCCAATCTCGGCAGGTTTTGACAATACTTTCCACCAAGGTATCGGGTAGCATCACAAAAGGAATACCCGATACAATATAATCTACTTGTTTAATCTGGTGTTGCTCAAAATGGACACCCATATTCTCAGCAGAGTCGTGTATAATGATCAAGCGCGGATCATCAAATTGGGCATTGATATGGTCTATAAAAACTTCATTAATTTCAAAAATAACCAATTTACAATCTGGTTTCAAACGATCCAAAAGGTAGCGGGTAATCACCCCATCACCTGGACCCAATTCCACCACTACCGATGCTTTATCTGGATCAATATTTTCCACAACACTCCTACATAGAAAGCGCGAACTAGGAGTCACACTTCCGGTAGAACGAATGTTGCGAATACCCTCCCGCAAAAAATCTATACTGGGTCGTTTTGGCACCAAAATTTATTTGTTTAAGAAATTTACCACTGCAAAAGTCCGAATCAAATTTGATTCCACGGTATATATTTTCCAAGACTCCGTTTTTCTGCCGTTTTTCCGTTCCTTTGCTCTAAAATTAAACTAAAGTGCCGTCCATCATCCATCAAAAAAGCAATAACTTCGATACTTTTGCTCATGGCAAGTTGCTATTGACTGGCGAATACGCCGTTTTAGATGGCGCGTTGGCCTTGGCCATTCCAGTCAAGTTTGGCCAATCGCTTAGCGTGGCAACAGGAGCAAATCCGGGTATTTTGAATTGGGTAAGTTACCACCAAGATGGCTCGATATGGTTTGAGGCTGCATTTGCGCTGCCGGAGTTCAAAACCCTAGAAACCACAGATCCAGATATTGCTGCAACATTGGCCTCCATACTAACATCAGCACAAGCGCAAAATCCGACATTTTTGCCCCCTTCGCAAGGGTATGAGGTGGTCACCAAAATTGATTTTCCCCGCCATTGGGGACTCGGCACCAGCAGTACCTTGATTGCTGCTATTGGGCAATGGTCAAAAACTGACCCCTACCAGATTCTATTTGAAACCATGGGTGGATCTGGGTATGATATTGGTTGCGCCTACGCGCAAACCGCTATTTATTATGCGTTAAAAGATGAAAAGCCTATGACCAAAGCGGTCTCCTATAACCCATCTTTTCGAGATCAATTATATTTTGTTTACCTCGGTAAAAAACAAAACAGCCGCGAAGGCATTGCCCACTACCAATCGAAGGTCGTCGAAGACCCATTTTTTTTGAAAAAAATTAGCGACCTAACCCAACGTTGGGTACACTGCGAAACCCGTCAATCACTGGATCAGGTGATCCAAGATCACGAAACACTCATAGCAGAAGTCACGAAGCAAATACGCGCTAAAACACTGTATTTTTCAGACTTTTGGGGCGAAATCAAAAGCCTTGGTGCTTGGGGAGGCGACTTTGTCCTCGCTACCAGTGGACGCGACCAATCAGAAACCCATCAATATTTCAAAGAAAAAGGTTTTGAGACCATCTTGAGTTGGAATCAAATGATCGAAATTTAATATACTTATTTACATGCTATACATTGTACCAACCCCCATCGGCAATTTAGAAGACATGACCCTCAGGGCCATTCGTATCCTCAAAGAAGTGGCCGTCATATTGGCAGAAGATACGCGCACCAGCAAACGCCTGATGAACCACTATGGTATCACAACGCCGTTGAGAGCCTTTCATGCGCACAACGAACATTCGGTGACCGAACGCATCATCAACGAACTATCATCGGGGGTAAGCATAGCCCTAATCTCCGATGCTGGCACCCCTGGGATCAGCGATCCCGGTTTTATGCTATCTAGGGCTTGCCACCAGCGCGGCATCCGAGTAGAATGTCTGCCCGGTGCTACTGCGCTGATACCTGCTTTGGTAGCCAGCGGGCTGCCTTGCGATACCTTCCACTTTGATGGATTTTTACCCCATAAAAAAGGCCGCCAAACCAGATTGAAGTTTCTCAGCGTATTGCCACATACGTTCATACTCTACGAATCACCATATAGGCTTTTGAAGTGCTTAGACGAACTCATCATCGTGTGTGGGCCAGACCGGCAAGCCTGTGTGGCGCGTGAATTGAGCAAACTGCACGAAGAAGTAAAATCAGGCTCTTTGCTGGAACTAAAAACGCATTTTTCTCAGAAAGAAATCAAAGGAGAAATAGTCGTCGTGGTAGCAGGAATACCCGATTAGTAACGCTTAAATAATACCATAAGAAAGTTTGGAATAAGTATCATATCTTTGCCCTGATTCCTTTTGAAACCACCATATCAACTATGCCTACGGAAGCAACACATCCAATAGCCGGAGGTTCGTCATCCAGTGGCGATACCATCGCTGAACAATACCAAACTCTGGCTCGCAAGGTCAAAGATGGCTCTTGCGTGTTATTTCTTGGCCCCAATGCCGTCATGGCCAAGGGTAATGATGGTCAATGGTCTTCCATCTCAGATATGTGCGCACGCCATTTGGCGGCACAGCACCATATTAAACTTACGGCACAAGAGCGTTGTACCCTTCCTTATGTCACCAGCCTTATCCGAATCCAAAACCTATCTACTGATAGTGTTTTGCAAGAAGAAGTGGCTCAATATTATAAAAGTATAGCGGGTAAAGCAGAACTCCACCCCATGTTGGAGCAGTTGACCGATCTAAAATTCAGGATTGTCATCAACACCACCCCCGATACTTTTATCACAAGGTTGTACGACCAGATTGCACAGCCCGTCTATCCTGATTTTTACAATTACTATAAGCCTACGAGCAGTTTCAAATTTGATTTTGAAAAAGATCAAAGGGTCGTGATTTACAACCTTTTTGGCGATTACAACAAGCCTGAATCCTTGGTGCTCTCCTACAAACACCAACTCAATTATATCAAAAAAATAGTTGGAGAGCAACAAAATGAACGCCTGCCCGATGCCCTCATCAATGCCTTTAAAGACTTTAGACATCACCTATTTTTAGGCTTTGACTTTGAAGATTGGACCCTGCGTCTCATCTTGGACACCCTCTATAAGAATGTCCGAGAAAACGTGCAGCCATTTTCCTATCCATCCACCCAAGAACGCGCTACTGGTACCGATACTCAAATATTTTTCCGGGGTGAATTCAGTATGCAATTTCCAAAAGTGGATATGGAAACCTTTGTCACCAACCTCATTGACCAGTATCAGAAATTGGATACTGCGGTAATAGGTGCAGCACAGGAAGCACCCCGTGCTTCCATTTTGGTGCTATATAATGAAAAAGTAGATAAAGATGGTTTTGACTTACTAATGAAACACTTACGGCCTTTACCAGCCCGTGTCATTACCATTGCCGATGCCATTGGCCAAGGCGACACCGTCGCTTGGCTTACTAAAACCCTTGATGAAGTACAAGTTGTGCTGCCCTTACTCAGTGCAGATTTTTATGATCCTGCCGCTAATCCCGCGCTGCCTTTGCTCCAAGAAATCACCCAACGCAACAACCCGCGCAAAGGATTCTTGGTCATGCCCGTCATCTTGAAACAAGTTGCCTTGGATGGCCCTTTGGGCCAATTGGCCACCCTTCGCCCCTCCAACCGAATGCCAGTCATGGGCAGCGGCGGCGAAGACCAATATGCAACAGAAATACAAGAGGGCCTTCGCAAATACATTGAAAATCTGCCAAGCCCATGAGTACAGAAAGCATCCACCTGCCACGCCGCTACCCAGGGCTTAAACCCTTCGAGCGCAGCCAAAGTGCCGTGTTTCATGGTCGCAAAGATGATATTATGGCACTCACCAACCTCATCTTGCGCGAACGGCTCGTGGTGCTGTTTGCCAAATCAGGTATTGGCAAGACTTCCATATTGCAAGCCGGATGCGCGCCTGAACTGGAAAAACAAGATTTTGTACCCATTTTTTTACGTACTGAAAAAACCTCTGCACCTATAGTAGAAGCAGTAAGCAGCCTACTTGAAAAATCAGATTATGTGAGCGGCCAAGACGAAACGAGTATCTTTTCAGACACGCCCAAAACGCTCTGGGAACTGGTTAAACGCTTGGAATTTGACCTTAGTGGAATGCCCGCCACGCCTGTATTGGTGCTGGATCAATTTGAGGAGACCTTTACCCTTTCGCACAGCGAACAAAGCCGTGTCCAGTTTTTAGAGCAATTGGCCGATGTGGCCAATGGTACCATGCCCGAAATACTTCGAAAAGACCTGATTCAACGCTTTCAAAATGGAGAAATAGACGTAAAAACGATGCAATGGTGGGAAAAACAACCCGAATTGCGGGTCGTCATTAGTATCCGTTCCGATTTTTTGCACCTCATGGACAGCATTAGTACGTCCATACCTAATATACTGCGCAATCGTTACCAATTAAAGCCTTTAGATCGCGAAAAAGCAAGAATAGCCATCGTACAACCGGCTATGGCACTTGGTCAATACGCTAGTAATAGTTTCACGTATTCTGATTTCTCATTGAATGCCATCATTAGTTTTTTGGCTGGCCAAGACCTTGCCAAGGATCGGTCTAAAGATGCCGACGACATGCAGATGGCCAAAAAACAGGATGAGATTGAGACCGTAAACCTCCAAATAGTTTGCCAAGACATTGAAGAACGGGTTATTGATTATCAAAAACCCGATGGATTCGAAGTAGAAACCGATTTCTTTGAAGGCGCGGAAGGTCTTAGATCCTCCATCCGTAATTTTTATGCCAACCAACTGGATGCATTCGCTAGGGCTTATGCAGACAGAATAGAACAAAAAACCCAACAAAAATCAACCCTAGACCCCTTAGATAATACCCTTTTGGAACGCCCGACAATAGAGTTGCGCCTCATTGCGCAAAGGCTCGTTGAAGAAAGTCTGATTACCTCCGGCAATCGCAGAAATAGTGTGGTGGACGATACCCTATTGGACGAATATAAGATTACCCCCGACTTCTTAGATACCCTAGTGGATAAAAGCCGCCTCTTGCGCAAAGAGCCGAGGCTCAATGATTTTTACTACGAAATCAGCCACGATACCCTATTGCCCGCCATCATCGAGTCGCGCAATAAACGCCGCAACAAAGAGCGCAGCAATCAAGAAAAAATCGCTTATGAGGCTAAATTGGCGGAGGAAGCACGACACTTGAGCGACATACGCCAACAATTGGACACAACCTTAAAACAGCGAAAACTGGCTCGTACCGTTGCCTTGCTTTCTTTTATTTCCTTGCTTTTTTCACTTGCTTTCGCTGTTTGGTTTATTTATGACTACATTAAAAATGCCCATGACCAAGTAAAACACGCCAAAGAAAACATAAAAAACGAATTGTTTGGAGCCGCCATCCGTGGCTATGAAGACCTCGCTGATACGACCCATCCGTGGCGTAATAGTGTGCTCAAAAACACTTCCCCTCGCACTAATATCCATACAGAGTTACAAAAAACGCGACAATTAAAAGAGTTGTCTCAACATACCGATCATTATTTGCACCTTGGTGACGATCTCTTTTTTAAAGATGATTACGCCAATGCGCTTTTGGCTTTCCACCGCTCTAAAGACTCCCTCACCAGTTATAATCGGTCTAATTACCTACTTTCGCCTATTAAGGAAGACGGAACCCAAGATTTAATGGTGGATTCTGCTCAAATAGTAGAGCGATTTATGGTGATCGGACAAAGAATAGAAAACGCTCGACGTACCCTCATTCGTGAGTTCATTATTGCGCAACGCGATTTTGAGGTATTTCAGGAAGCCCGTGTGACGGGTCAAGCCCGCCGCCACATCAATCGCATGAAGCAACTATTGCCTACCAATCCTTCTGACCTAGAAAAATTGCAAACAGCACTTGGGCTAGACCCCAAAAAGTATGTGTCGGATGCTCTGAATGATTTGTAAGTCCTCTCTCGTTTCCAATAAGCCTTATACTGTGTCCATACCTGACGGCTATGGTAGGTACGTCAACAAAGGCCAGAACACACGCCTGATGTGTCTTATAAACGCAGTTTTTTTCAATAAAACTCTATTTTTTTATCAAAACCGACATTCATTTGCAACCCTAAACAAAAATGAATGTCAATACATACAAATAACGATATGGACGGAGCACCAATGCACCAACATCGCGATCTTATAGAACGTTGCAGGCAAGGCCACCGAGAAGCACAGTTCGATTTGTACAAACTCTATTCAAGAGCGATGTACAATACAGCGCTACGCATGGTACAAAATACACATGATGCCGAAGATATTTTGCAAAGCATCTTTGTAGAAGTATTTACAAAACTGGATTCCTTTCGGTACGAAAGTACCATAGGGGCTTGGATAAAGCGGATCACGATCAATAAATGCATCAACTTTTTAAAAAGTCGCCGCTTGACCCTATCTGATGTGGATAATTTGGGGGATCGTATAGATGAGACTGAGCATGAATCAGAACCTGCTTACTCGGTAGAGCGTATTCATAAAGCTATCTCTACTTTGCCGGAAGGCTATCGAGTAGTATTTAGCCTATACGCTGTAGAAGGGTATGACCACGAAGAAATCGCACATATATTAGGGGTGACAGAGGCCACTTCTAAGTCGCAATACAGTAGAGCCAAGGCCAAACTTAGGAGTATGCTTGGCGATAGCACCAATTAAATAAACCTATAAAAACAGCAGGTTATGGATCAATTAAAGGCATACATTCAAAAAAAGCACCAAGAGATGGATCTGGATACTCCCGGCGCGTACGCTTGGAAAAATTTGTCAAAATCGCTAGACAGATTGCCCCAAGCAGATACTCTGGAAATACACTTGATGATAGATCGCCCCCTTCTGGATCTGGACGAGCCCAATACCAATCTCTGGGACGGTATCGTCAATAGACTAGATGGAGGCTCTACCGATGGGCTGGAACGCTATATTAAGTCAAATCGTTCTGACTTTGATGTAGCCATCCCATCCAATGATCTTTGGAACCGCATATCTGGGCAAGTCCCAACCCTATCGGCATCAAAACCAAAATTAATAGCCATCCATTGGCAACATAATATTATGAAATTGGCCGCCGCAGTAGCCATACTGATTGCAGGTATTGGGCTTGGAGTTTGGTACGCCACCCCTTCAGCACAGGATCAAGGCATGGCCATGAGTGAGGTTTCGACAGAATATGCGGAGATAGAACAATACTATCAAGGCGATATCACAAAAAAACAAGCGCATCTAGCCAATTTTACCAGCAATCAATCTTCTGACATCACCCAAGACCTCGATCAATTGGATCATATGATGCAAGAGTTGAAAGTAGAACTATCAAAAGTACCCCTTGGCAACCGCGAACAAGTAGTGCGAGCCATGATTGAAAATTACAAAGCCAAAGCCTCTATTCTAGAACGCGTTTTAGACCGCCTAGAACCAACCAACACCACTAATACCAGTCCAAACAAATCAGAAGACAACAACAATAAACAGTTTAAAAAATATTAATATGTATCGTCTCTCTTTAATCATATTCGCACTGATGCTTCATGTCGGGGTCGCTTTGGCTACCGACCCAACCCAAGAATTCATCAAAACAATTAATCGTGAGTTTAGTACTGCTCAGGAAGGCACTACTGCGTTGTATAACAAGTATGGCAAAGTGAATGTCAATACTTGGCAAAACAACAGCGTGAAAATTGAAATAACCATTATGGTGAACACCAATTCACAGCGCGAAGCAGACAAGACTTTTGACCGAATCCAAGTCAATTTTACCAATGCATGGGGCTACGTGAAAGCCGAAACCATGATCGCCCAAACCTCTGACTGGTGGCCCAATAGCAATGGATGCCAAGATTTTAAGATCAACTACGAGGTTTGGATGCCTGCCAACAACCAACTTGACTTAAAAAATAGGTATGGTAATAGTTGGGTTGACAACCTCAATGGCAAACTATTGGCTGAAATAAAATACGGTGACCTCCGCACAGAAAATATCAATAACAATGCAGAATTGAATGTAGCCTACGGGAAAGCTTACCTCAAAAAGGTGAAAGACCTTGTGGGACAGATTAGTTATGGCCGAATGGAACTCACAGAAAGCAACGATATACAATTGGATACCAAGTACTCGGAAGTGAAACTAGAGCAGTCCAATAATATCCGCGTCACTTCCAAATACGATGACTTTGAGTTAGGGAAAGTGGGTGAGTTGCGGGTACAGGCGAAGTACTCCAGCATAACCCTAGACAATGCCAAAAGGGCTTACATCACAGGACAATATTCCGACTTAAAAGTCGGCTCTATCGCCACTACCATTGATGCAGATATGACTTATGGGCAGTTGAACATCAATAACCTGAGCCGTGGATTCAATGATGTTAAGGTCATCGCTAAATATACAGATGTCAATATCTTTGTAGAGCGGGGTGCCACTTATCGCTTTGATGCAGAAGTTACACACGCTGGCTTACGCTATCCAGTTGCCGCTTCTATCACTAACCGCAACGAGTCTAGTAATCGCGAATCAGTTTCAGGATTGGTCGGTGAAGGCACCAATAAAGGCAATGTCAGGGCAAGATTACAATATGGTGATCTTGTCATCAAATAACATAAATAGATTACACAAAAAAAGAGCCATCTCAACGCTGAGATGGCTCTTTTTTATTACTATTTATAGATTACTAGTTATTGGCCTGCTACGACAATGCTCAACATCTGAACCCCGTCTTCATGTTGTACCTGCAACTGATACACCCCACGTGGGAGCGACAGCCCTTCAAAAGGCACCACATTCAGCCCTGATTTAATATTGGTATCTATCGTTTTGATCAACCTACCAGTAGCGTCATTCAGAGAAAAACGGGTGTTCGACATTGGTTGACGCGCATTGATCTCCACTTTAAAATCACCTACTGTGGGATTTGGCACCACTTGCATATCTATACGGTCGGCCAAGTCTTTCACCCCACTTGTCAGCACCACATTGACGGTTTTAACTGCCGTGGTACATTGGTTGGTTGATTCCAATTTTACACTATAAGTACCTGGTGCTGCATAAGTATGCACTGGATTAGCCTCAATACTGGTTTGACCATCACCAAAATTCCATAGATAATTCGCCGCATTAGTACTCGTATTAGTAAATGTGACAGTTAACGCATTGGCCGTACTGGTAAAATTAGAAGATGGCAAAGCCAACACTGTCAAACTAAAATTAGAAGTATCAGAACCAAATGAATTGTTTGCGACCAAACGAATACTTTTGGTGCCTGCTGTAATATACTTAACGACATGAGGACCAGGACCAGAAGCAGAAGTAGGCTGTGCAAACGAGCCAAAACTCCAAGAATAAGCCGCGCCGTCAGCATAGTTTATTGCGGTATATGTATTGGTATCATTCCGACAGATTGTTTCGTTGGAACTAACAATTTCTGCCACTGGAGGAGTAATACTATACTCTGTAATACCAATATTATCCAAGTAGAGATTATTCCCGAAATCATTCCAACTCACAAAGCGAATCACCACGGATTGGCCTGCAAAGGCACTCAAATCAACCAGTTCTTTGCGCCATTGATCCGCGAAAGTCGGGGTAAACGAATTTACAGAGAATGGTGCTGTAGATAGTTCAGGATCTTTTTTGCCCCAAACCGTGACCGGTGTCGCCGAAAGGTTGCAGTTAGCAAACACTTCTACCCTAAGAGAATCAAAATAGGTATCGTTATATCCAATGTGGGCTAGGTCAAATGTGAGCCCCGGATTATCAACATTGGATAAATCAACAGGTATCATATACAGGTAATCCTCCACTTCCCTTTGTGAATAATCAAAAAAGTTCATACCCATGACAGTCGTATTATCTCCGCCAGATCCTATCACATTATTCGTAAACACAGACCAACCAATATCTCCATCAGGATTTATACCTACCCACCCATCTGGTAAATTCTGGGCACTTGCTGCCTCAAAATCTTCGGTAAATACACCATTTACGACATCTATCACCACAGAATAAGCACCACCAGTAGTGTCATTATACACCACACTATCATCGCCATAGTTGACCCAAACTGTTAGATTCAGATTTCCATTCTGAGATATGACAAGAGGCGTAACAAATTCATAGTCAATGACTTGACCTGGTATCAACGCAGGCAAGACCTCACTCACGGTTGCATTGTTATTCACTTTATAGTTGGCAGTGGCAGATCCTATCGTGTTTTGTCCTTCATTTTTAACTTTAATAATAACCTTTTGAGTAGCAGCACCACAGCCCACTATGGCTCCTCCATTAGCCGCAGGTGAAATCAACTCTGAAATACCCAAATCATACTCTTGTGGGCAATTCAGCAAGCCACCATCCCACTGTACGGCCAAGGCTCGGCGGCCAGTCATTCCAAAATCATCGGCTGTGCGCACGCTTACCCACTGTTTAGCACCTGCATTGAGTATTGGTATTGCTAAAAATGTAGTATCTGAGCGTCCTTTCAAATCCATATACTTACTGCCCAATAAATATACATCGTACGACAAAGTATCGTGTACTTGAGTCCAAGCAACCGTCAAAGAATCAGGGCAAACTTTGGTAATACCTACCCCTGTAGGCACAGGTGTGATTGAAAATGCAAAATCGGAGGTATCTCGGCGAGTCCCTCTAATCACCAACACCTTTGCTTGACCTGTACGGACATTCGGCACCGTCCAATTAAACCAGCGCGCAGATTGATCCGTAATCGTAGTGATGGGCTCCCAAGTATTACCATCATTGGTGCTATACCGCAAAGTGATATTAGCCGTACTGCCATAAGCATCCCAATGAATCCTTGCAGTTTCGCCCGGCACCAAGCCTTCACCTCCATTTGGATATGTCACCTTAATATTATCATTGTAAGTCTCCCACACAATAACATAGTTTTGCGGCCCCAGTGGCACTTCAAAACCTTTCACATTGACGGTGTAAGTACCAGCACTAGGATTCTCAATAGCAACTTGCTCCATATTATTGAGAGAGTCGCGGCCTCTCACCGCTGGAGCATCCAATGATACTGGATCTGGCGTAGGATTAAGCAACCAAGGCTTGTAAACAGTACCATTTGAGCCCGTAAGCGTCAAATCAAGGTCGTTCAACAAAGCACGTGAGGCATTTTCTTCACTTGGTGGCTCTGCCCAATACACCATTACCTTTACTAATTTTGTGTTATTCGGAATACTGATCGTATGTGTGCCAGTTGCACCTTGATCTACTGAGCCAGTTGTAAATTTATTTTGTTCAATCAGCTGCAAGGCTCTTACTGTATTAATATGACCCCATCCATATTTATAATCAGGGCCGATATTGCCCAAATCATTGGCTGTATTCAAAATAGTAGCCTTTAACAGTGCTGAAGATGGCAGCGTACCCCCATTCAACGACGCGTAGGCGTGACTCAACTGGGTAAGACATCCCGCAATACCCGGTGCTGCACCTGAAGTCCCCCCAAATACTTGGTAGGTATTATTAGGGCTCAAAGATTCTTGATCTTGTCCATTGGCAGCAATATCTGGCTTCATGCGGCCATCATGTGCTGGGCCACGGCTCGAACTCGCCACCAAAGTAGCATCTGAAAAAAGATTGGCCGTTGCGATGGCATTTTTAGCCATTTTATGTCCGCCAGTGATATTTCCCCACTGATTCCCTGCCCCATAACCGCAATCAACACTATTAGAATTGCCCGCAGAGAAAACGTGCATCAAGGTTGGGTTTTCAAAAATCTGCTCATCCACGGTTTGAGTAGCCGTAGTATAACCAGCATTACAGCCATTAGAATACGATGAGTTGGTTATTGTAACACCGTCTATCAGATGCAGATCCAAGGTTTGATCTTGGTATTCTGATTCATAATCCAAAGCATATACATCTGCACCAGCAGCCATACCTTTTTTGGTTGGATCCAAGTTGCCAGCGCCTCCCATGATACCACCCACGCCGTCGCCATGAGTGCCATCCGTTTCGGATCCAAGCGCAAGGTTGTATAACCGGCCTTGCAAATCAATATGTGGCCCCAATTTACCATCATCCCTGACCAGCATTTTCATGCCAGTACCATCATATTTTTTGCTCGATGCATGATCCCCATCTAAGACATTCGCCCGGTGCAGCGAACGGCCCAATATATCTTCTTTTTGACCCGGAGCCGCCATCAATTCCATGAAATGTACAAACGGTAATGCGGCAATGGCGGTGATATTATCTTTCGCGATCCTAACCCTTAAAAACCCGTTTTGAGTACCTTCTTTCAAAACAACCAATCCCATCTGGCGGCACTTTTCAGCACCTTCTGGGATGCTCACATGATCGTATAGTTGAATATTAACATCAATGTCTTCACCATGTACCGCCCAGTCTCCATAAGGCTGTTCCCGCAGTGATTGCGCCATCTTCCAATCAGGATTGACTGGTATCATACTGCGGATCGGCAGAGATTTGATCTTATTTAAATCAAATCCAATAGGAATCGAACTTAAATAAGCACCAAAGTGTACATATCCTTGTATCTCAATGCCTAAAGTTTGTAATTCGTTACGCTCTGAACTACTTAACAAACGTTCGCACTGTATATAGCGTACATAATGCCCATTCACAACTTCCGAAGCAGCCACAGAAGGATTGGTTAATACTTCCTTGAAGTTATCAGGGAAAATTTCAGCACCGTGTGAAAACCTTACTAAAGGCAGTGTACTTTGCCCAAAGGCAAATGACACTAGGCACAGCACAAAAAGCAGAGTGAGTATTCTTTTCATAAAAGAAAATTTAATGTAAAGTAAGAGATTTGGCAAACAAGTCTCAAAAGTAATATTAATTAGCATACACCAGCATTTATTCTTCACAATCAAATGTCTTTTCATAGCAAAACATCAAATATATAATTCTCGCCCCAATAAAAACAATCCTACAGATCATATGAAGCCCTCAAAATGATCTTTTTTTGAAAAAAAAGCACTTACCAGAGGTCATTTTTTCAAAAACAAGCCCGCTCAAAAAAAAATAATTCTTTTTCTATTGCCAAATATCAAAAACAGGCTATTTTTGTATCTTAAATAGGACAGTTCATGCACATTCCTGCTACCTGTCCTATGTTGTTCACCATATCTATTAATTAATCCTTTGATCAATACTTCATAGAGCAGTTGGACTAAGGATAAAACACAGCCTTGCTTTTGCCATGCCAAATTGGGAAAAGTCTCCAAAAGAAAATCGCCGTATAGCCGACGATCGGGACTTTAAACAGCCACAACATCAAGATCACAAAAAGAAAAAACTCAAGCCTAACGGTAAAGAAAAATACCGCATCAATGCTTATGTCAAAGAAGAGGAAGATGATATCGAGTTTGTAGAAGATGACGATGATGACACCAAGGCATAACATTTAAATTCAGTTGCTGAATTTATCGTACCTTTGCATAAGAACCTGTTTTGAAATTCAGTACTGAAATTCAAAACAGGTTCTTAGCATTACACTACTCGTAACGATCTATTGTTTCTGCAACGAGTAACTATCCTGCAATAAAATATGATTATCGCCAATCCAATTTACGATATTGTCTTCAAATACTTGATGGAAGACATTGAAATTGCCAAAGGGCTGCTCTCTGCAATCCTAAAGGAGGAGATCGTAAGTATGGAAGTGAAACCACAAGAATCCGCAGCAGAGGTCGTGACACATGCTGTGCCGTTGGCTATTATTCGCTTTGATTTTAAGGCCATCATCAAGCAAAAAGATGGGGCATATGTCAAGGTATTGATCGAGCTCCAAAAAGCACGTCATCTCCTAGACATCATGCGGTTTCGCAAATACTTGGGCGATAATTATGGAAAAGAAGATACCATCACCGATACCAATGGCAATATTATTTCAGAACCTTTGAGGATCATTTCATTGTACTTATTGGGTTTCAAAATAAGTGACCGATACCCTGCCGTATCAAAAATAAAAGGTGTGGTAGAAGATGTAGTGAGTGGCCAAACACTCCTTGAGCGACCCAAAGAGCCATTTGTTGACCTATTGACCCACGAATCCTATGTTATTCAAATACCTAGACTTAAAAATACCATGCAAACTGAAGTAGAAAGAGTCCTATCCATCTTTGATCAAAAATACCGTAGCGAAGATGATGTACACCAAATGAACTATCAAATAGCAGTAACAGATCCCTTAATTAAGCGCATGTTAGATCGCCTGAACAGGGCATCGGCAAATGCAGAATTGAGAAAACAAATGGATCTTGAAGACGAAGCAGACCGAGTCATTAGCAGGCTACTCCGTGAACAGGACGCAAAAGCAGAAAAATTATTGGCTGAAAAGGATCAGATTATCACTGAAAAAGATCAGGTCATAACTGAAAAGGATCAGGTCATAACTGAAAAGGACAAATTGATTGCTGAACTGCTTGAAAAATTAAAAAACCAACCATAATTTCTATATTCGCGTGACTTAAGTACTTGAACGGATATAATCCGTGTTTTCAACTTGATCTTTCAAGTCAACACTTCCCTGTTTTAACTTAAAATCTCTTCGTTGCATTCCACGGATTATATCGATTCAAGTACTTAGCATCTGCTATACCTGCTATAATATCACTACCTTTGCGGATAGTTATGAAACCGATTCAAAAAGTACAGCGTCAGGCCGAAGTACCCATGGCAACGCGTCACGGAAATTTCAGGATGTTAGCCTATGCTGCCACCCCGACGGAAAAAATGCCCCATCTGGCCTTGATTTCTGAAGACTTCCAAGGGCAAAGCCCCGTGGCATTGCGCATCCATTCAGAATGTATGACCGGAGATGTATTTGGGTCGCGCCGTTGCGATTGTGGAGAACAACTCGAAGCTGCTCTACATATAGCAGCCCAGCAGGCTGGCATAGTAATCTACCTACGCCAAGAAGGCCGTGGTATTGGGCTTATCAACAAATTAAAAGCATATCAACTCCAAGACCAAGGGTTCAATACAGCGGAGGCAAACACCCACCTAGGCTTTGATATAGATGCTCGTCAATATGATGCAGCTATTTGTATCTTACAAGACCTCGGTATCCAATCGGTACAACTCATTACCAACAATCCAGAAAAAGTAAACGCCCTCCGCCGCTCACCAATTGAGGTAGTCGGTCGCATCCCTTTAGAGATCGCAGCCAACACAGACAACAGGGGCTATTTAGAGACTAAACGCGATTTAATGGGTCATTTTTTAGTGGTCAAACCTTAAAATTACTCCACAGAAAGATACGGCATTACCCGTGCCAGCCACGCTGCATCACCCAATGCAATTAGTTTTGAAAGATCATTTAGGCTACTAAAATCACCATGCTGTTTTCGGTAATCAGTGATCCTAAACGCCTGCTTTTTAGAAAAATAGGGGTGTTTAGCCAAGTCTTCCGGCTCAACCGTATTCAAATTAATCTTTCTTATTTCTTTTGACTCAAATTGGAGATGAGGCTTTATTTTTTGAAAAATACTATCCGGCAATCCATATATCTCACTCACCTGATCTATGCTGATAAATCCACCAAATTTTTCTCGAACATTCACAATCTGGGCAGCACGTTTCTCACCTATTCCTGGCAGCATCATCCATGCCTCCACGGGAGAGCGGTTGATATCCACGAGAACAATATTGGTATATTTTTTGGTGGCTGAACTACCACCTGCATAAGTTGCAGGTCGCGGTGCATCAGCGTAAGTAGTTGGTGTTACTGGAGCAATAGTGATCTGCGATTCCAACCGAACATAATCCTCCTCCTCCAAAGTGTAAAGTTTTTTGAAGTCTTCTTTAGTTTTGAAACGCCACCCCTTCTCTTGCCAATCTGTGATACTCTTGACGGTACGCTTCGGCAGACCTAAACGCTGCATTGCTTCGGCCGAAACCGTATTTGGGTCGAAGGCAAAAGACTCTGGCGGAGGTTTTAGTGCGACTTCCTTCGCTACGGCCTCCATCTTAGGTTCAAAACTAATATATGGTTGTAACCGTTCAAAATCTGCGGCATCCAATCCCCAGATTTTTTTAAAATCTTCACTTTTCTTGAATTTTCCACCTTTATTCCGATAGTTACAAATCGTTCCCGCTACCTTTTCAGGAAGCCCCATCGCCATAAAATCCTCTTTGGTAGCAAGGTTTGGGTCAAACATAGAAAGGATCGCCTCAAGAGGCTCCTTTGTTTGTGATTCTGCCCCTCGAGCCCCATCCCAAGCCTGCACTGCCGCCTGAAATTTTGTAAAATCAGACTTTGGTATCGGCTTTAACCACAAAAACAGGTTTGGCAGTGCATACACCACGATCATCAGCAGAAGCAGTACAACGGTACCATTGCGCTCGCGTTTGGTAAAATGCAAGAAATTGGCTATTTTATGTCTCATAGATCAGTATTAATAAATATTTATTGATAATCCTCCCAAGCCCCTTGACTGCGCACATCGTGATATATCCAGCCTTGAGATTTGCATTCAGCCATCCATTTCGCCGTATTTTTCCAAGTGTTGGATGCGTCAAATATCACTACCTTACAAGGGAATCGTACCCGGCATTCCTTGATACTAAGTTTCGGGTTTTTAGAAATAATGACATAATCAACTGGAAATATTGCACCGTTTTCCATAGCCAACCAATTAGCATCATCCAACAACACCATACTCTTATCAAAAAACTGTACAAAGGGCTTTTGAATCCATAAGTTATCGCCCTTAAAAACCGAAGTATCCATCGGTATTGGCGTAGTAATATCTTTGATCCCATAAGTCCAACGATTAGCCTCCGCAGCAAACTTTACCTGTTTCTCCGAAATACTGTCAGACACTGTCACCACCTTGCGCCCAATAAAAAAGTCAATCATACTTTTTTGACTTACATGATATACCACCATACTTTTTTGATACGTT
This sequence comes from Saprospiraceae bacterium, assembly GCA_031373665.1. GTDB lineage: Bacteria > Bacteroidota > Bacteroidia > Chitinophagales > Saprospiraceae > M3007. Next base: position 19,490 of record JANMMZ010000106.1, read on the forward strand.
TTCTGTAGCATATTGCTATTCCGATATATGCCCAGCATAATCATCAAACCCAAAAAAGCCATCGCGTATTTTAACTGTCGTGCCATCATCGTTTTCCCAATTAAAAAAACACATATATACAACACCACAACCGCCCACCATGATACCCAAACTCCCTTTGCGACCGCAAAAGGGATCGCCTGTATCCCAAAAATTACCTTATTCATGCCCCAGACCAAATAATACAGTAAATTGCCCAATACATCAGCTAAAGGCTCGTAAATACTATCTAATACCACCAATACAGCCCCACCCCAAAGAAAAATAGCCCCACCCAAAACGACGATCCACCCAGACAACCAAAAAAAGTATGGAAACTGATTAAAATAAAAAAGTGACAATGGAATAGTACCTAACTGGGCAGCAACCCCAACAAAGAAAGTCCCCCAAAATTCATGTACCCATCGGTTCTTAAAAACAGGCAAATATCGTTGGAACAAAGGCACAAAAAAAATCATGCCGCCCACCGCAGCATAAGAAAGTTGAAAACCTGCATCATATAAAAAATATGGATTATACAATAGCAACCCCAAAGCAGAAGCCGCCACAATATTCCAAACATTGGCATCACGGCGCATCAATTTAGCCACCAAATACATCGAAAACATCACAGACGCACGCAACACAGACGCAGAAGCACCCGTCAAAAATGTAAAAGCCCAAATGGCTACCAAAACCAACAATGTTTCCACAAGCCTCCATCGCCCTTTTAGACGCGACCGCGATAACAAAAACATAAGTCCAATATAAAGCAGCCCAACATGAGTGCCAGATACTGCCAAGGCGTGCATAGATCCTGTCTCCGCATACGCTGTTCGGAGATCCTCTGAAAGATCATCTTTATACCCAACTAAAAGTGCGCACGCAACTGCATATTCATCTATCGTGGGAAAATACTTTTGAAGTAATCCCAATAACCGCCCCCTACAATGAAATGCCATTTTCCAAATAGCATTACCATGCCCTACATCCAACACCAGTAATGAATCAGGTTTAATAAATGCTTGAAAATGAATATTTTGGAAATGTAAATAACGTTTGTAATTGAACGCGTTTGGGTTTTTAGGCTCCTCCGTAGCCTTAGGCGTAGCCCTCACAATGACCCGGTCTCCGTAGCGAAAACTCAGAGTAGTATCTTGTATTTTCATGAAAAGGAGTAAGTTTCCGGAGGCCGCATGCAACGAATCAGGGTCGGTACCAACGGCTTCCACCTGAATTGGTATTTTCATCACCACATTGCCAGAAGGCACATCATATACCATACCGACTACATAGCCTATCCGCTCATCTGTATGCGAAAAATGGTCTTCTCGCCTTAGTTCGGAGTGGCCAATACAAAAATGGTATCCCGCAGCACATGACCAAATCATGCTCAAAGATCCAAAAACCCAACGCCATCGATAAGGGATGCTTATACAGGCTATCCCTGCTATGAGGAGCGTCGAAACGCTTAATAATTCAAACAAAAAAGGAATTGGGACATCAACCCCACTTCCCAGTGCGATACCAATCGCGAAGGGGCATAGAAATCGAAAAAATGGCGCCAATCGGGGGTTCATGGCATATACGTGTTTAATTTAAATGAAGTATCGGACAAAAATATCACGATACATCTAAAAAACCAAACAAAATAAAAATTATTATTTAATAGTTTTTATCTCCAATATAATAAACAACTATAACATATTGACAATCAATAGATTATAAAGGTAAATATGATTTTAAAAATTGACAAATTTTTTGGAAGGCGTTACATAAAGGAAGTCAATTTTATGAGGACTGACCAGCAGACTAAAGCAAGTGATGTCTCAAAATATTTTTTACACTCTGGGTATTTCCCCTTGTTTCAGAATAAATTGGAAAGCCCAAAAATATCAAAAAAAACATGAGTCATCCCGAATTTTGGGGTGGCTCATGTTCATTTTTAGTCATTACCCAGCGATTTTCCATTTAGATTGCCCCAATTTTGTTTTTTTTACCTCTTTTCGACTTTCCTTTCTTCTGTTAGCGTTGTTTTT
>JANMMZ010000024.1:0-8304 GCA_031373665.1 Saprospiraceae bacterium
TCACTATTGGAATCTACTTCTATCTGTGTTTGCACTTTTTTTTTTTATTCCTCTTCATTTTGGGTATCCACATCATTTTGGGTATCCACATCATTTTGGGTATCCACATCATTTTGGGCGACCACATCATTTTGGGCGACCACAAGGGTCGCCCCTACAGGTACGATTTCCAAAATACCGTGAAAATGGTTGGGCATGGCAATGTATTCGTGTAATTCAATATTGGGGAAACGATTTTTTAAATTTAACCATTCGGATTCAATCATTTTACCCGCATTATTCAAAATCATTTCGCCATTTTCAACATTTCCGAACATACATTCCCGATTTTGAACACAAATGGTAATAAAATACAATCCCGCCTGTGAATAATCATATCCTTTCAGGCGTATTGACCTTCGTTTATGAATTTCAGGATTATATCTCATACCCAATTTTGGCAAGGTTAATTTTAATCGCCTCATCCAAGGCATTGGCTTTCAGCATTTGCGCCGAAAGGGTGGCGGTAAGCGTTTGCATTTTTTCGTCAAAGGCAATGCCATCATCGGCTACTTCGGCAAAGTCAATGTATCTGCCGGGGGTAAGGATGTAGTTGTTTTTACGGATGTCCTCAATCGTGGCGGATTTGCAGAAACCAGGAATGTCTTGGTAGTTAAGCGAGGACAAGCCGTCGCTCCTACCGCGCCAATGGTGGTAGGTGTCCGATATTTTTGCAATGTCCGCATCACCCAATTCTTTTTGTTTGCGGCTGATCATGGTGCCGATTTCGCGGGCATCAATAAAGAGAATTTCGTTTTTTCGGTTTCGTTGGGGCAATCCCTTGTGGTTACCCCCTTCCTTATTCCGCGCCAAAAACCACAAACAAGCGGGTATTTGTGTATTGTAAAACAATTGTGACGGCAAGGAAACCATGCAATCCACGAGGTCATTTTCAATCAATTCTTTTCTGATTTGTCCCTCGGTCGAGGTTTCCGAACTCATGCTACCATTCGCCAAGACCACGCCCGCCGTACCAAAAGGGGCCAATTTGCTCAAAAACAACTGCAACCAAGCGTAGTTGGCGTTGCCATCGGGCGGCACGCCGTATTTCCATTTGTGGGTTTCGGCTTTGTTGATGTTGTAATCGCTGACGTTAAAAGGCGGATTGGCAATGACATAATCTACTTTTAGTTCCGGGAAACCATCATTCATCAAGGTATCGCCCAAAGCAATATTGGCATCAATACCGCGTATTGCCAAGTTCATTTTTGCCAATTTGTAGGTAGTTGGGTTGCTCTCTTGTCCGAAAATAGAGATTTTGCCTTTGCGGTGTTCGTGCATTTCAATAAAGCGTTCGCTTTGCACAAACATACCGCCGCTGCCGCAGCAACCGTCATAGACCCGTTTTTCGGGTTCTGGAGCGAGCATATCCACCAAGATGCGGACAATGCTTTGGGGCGTGTAAAACTGTCCGCCTTTTTTGCCTTCAGCATCGGCAAACTGTCCGAGGAAATATTCAAACACAAAACCCAAGAGGTCTTTGCCTTTTCCGTCTTTGCCTTTGCTCAACGAGATAGAGCCAATCAGGTCTATGAGTTCACCGAGGCGTTGTTTATCCAAGGCTGGCCTGCCATAGTCTTTGGGCAACACACCTTTGAGGGTCGGATTGTCTTTTTCGATGGCATCCATGGCATCGTCAATGTCTTTGCCGATGGTTGGGAGTTTTGCCCTGCCTTGCAGCCATTTCCAACGCGCAGAAGGCGGCACATAAAAAACCCGTTCGGCGGTGTATTCGTCTTTGTCTTCGGGGTCCGCGCCTGTTTCTTTTTCGGTTTCTTTCAAATGCACATAGAGGTCTTCAAAGGCATCAGAAATGTATTTTAAAAATATCAAACCCAATACCACGTGTTTATATTCAGCCGCATCCATGTTGTTGCGGAGTTTGTCGGCTGCTTGCCAAAGGGTTTTTTCTAAGGCTAAATTGTCGGTCATTAATTTTGTGTTTATGGTTGGCGATAAACTATTACACTACCGCAACTAACAACTAAGTAAAACACGCATTGCGCAGTTCACGTAGTCGTCAGTTGCCTATATGCTGGCTATACGCACGAAGCCCCATCAGCCCCTCAAAGAGGAGACTGACAGGGCTTCGCATATGATGTAAATCTTGTTTTCGCATTTTGGACTGCTTTGTTTTTGATTTCGGCTGCAAAGTATGCGGACACTTTGGTATTCACTAAATATTATGGAATATTTTTTAAAAATATTTTTCCACGTACTCAAAACCCAACAAGTTATTAGTAAATCATTTCCGTCTATCCAACCATCCACTACCATTCATTACCCGGATAAGCCCGTTGTACATGCTGCATTTCAGCCAAAATGAACCCAAGGTGTTCGCTGTGTTCGCCTTGTTTACCACCACTTTGCATCCAAGGGTCGGCGGGTTTGGTTAAGGTGGCTTCTGCTAAGATAGCCTCTGTCTTTTGGTGCCATTGGGCACTGATTTGGTGCAAATCTGAACCGATCCCTGCTGCCAACATGGCATCATCTAGGGGGTCGGGTTTGATGAGTTCGCCCGAAAACATCCAAAGCGCGTCAACGGCGGTTTGCATTTTTTGTTGGCTGATGGGGGTTCCGTCTCCGAGCCTAACGACCCATTCGGAACTAAAACGCAGGTGATAAGTGGCTTCTTTTAAGGCTTTTTCAGCGATAGCGGACAGCCGCTCGTCTTTGCTTTGGCAAAGGGCTATGAGGTTGTGGTAATTAAAGTTATCAAAAAAGAACTGTCTGACGATGGTAAACGCCCAATCTTGGTTGGGTTGTTCCGTAAGGAGCGCGTTGCGAAACTGGTGGGCATCGCGGAAAAAAGCCAAGTCGTCTTCGGTACGGTTTTGGCCTTCCAGTTCGGCGGCGTAGGCCAAATACATACGCGCTTGTCCCAATAGATCCAAGGCAATATTGGTGATGGCAATATCTTGTTCCAGTACGGGGCCGTGGCCGCACCATTCGCCCAATCGTTGAGCCAGTATGAGGTTGTTATCGCCAAGGCGAAGGATGTATTCTAACATATCAAGTAAAAAACTACATGTGCCTCAATTCTGGGGGCAGGTCATAAAAAGTGGGGTGGCGATATACCTTATCGTTGGAGGGATCAAAAAAAGCGGCGGAGTCTTCGGTAGAAGCATGGATATGCTTGGATTCCACTACCCAAATACTGATGCCTTCATTGCGACGGCAATAGACATCGCGGGCATTTTCAATAGCCATTTGCTCGTCGGCAGCGTGTAAACTGCCTACATGCTTGTGGCTCAAGCCTTGTTTTGATCTCAAAAATATTTCCCAGAGGGGCCAATCTTTCATGTGTAAACTTGTTAGTATGTATTTTGTCACAAAGGTACACAACGGTCTAGCAAAAAGTGTAAATTAGAGGTCTATATTTCCATAGTCTGCCAGATTCGGCTTACCTTTGTCAAAAGTGTCACCTTATGCAAGTTTATTTTTTTGGTCAGTTGACCGATATTACCCGTGATGCCCAAGTGGAAATCGCGGCAGTAGCCGATACGGAGTCATTGTTGGCGTTGCTCAAGCATCAATTCCCCGCTTTGGCAGCCGCCAAATTTGTGATCGCGGTGGATAAAACCATCGTACGCGAAAATACAGCCTTGTCCAACCACAGCCAAGTAGCACTGCTTCCTCCGTTTTCTGGAGGATAATTTAAATGGCATTCACCTAAAAAATGATTCCTTTTCCATCCATAGAACGCTATAGCCGCCAAATGACAATACCTGCATTTGGGGTGGCGGGTCAGCAAAAGTTACAATCAGCCAAGGTACTCATGATTGGAGCGGGCGGTTTAGGTTGTCCTGTGTCGCAATATTTGGTGGCGGCGGGGGTTGGTAAGGTGGGTATTGTGGACCACGATTTGGTGTCTTTAAGTAATTTGCACAGACAGATTTTGTACCGGACGGAAGATATTGGAAAGCCCAAGGCAACGGTAGCCAAATCAACGCTTGAGCGACTGAATCCAGAGATCGAAATAGTGGCCATTGAGGATCAGGTCACGGTGGAAAATGTTTTGGAAATATTGGGAGATTATGACCTTGTTTTAGATGGTACAGACAATTTTGAAGCCCGATACCTCATCAATGATGCTTGTGTTGCGCTCCAAAAGACCTTGATATTTGGGGCCGTTTCTCAATTTGAAGGCCAAGTAGCCGTTTTCAACGCCCTTCAAAAAGACGGAACCCGTGGAGCAAATTATAGAGATGTATTTCCTGATCCGCCTGGCGAAAATGAGGTTAGAAATTGTGCTGAAGCCGGCGTATTGGGCGTGTTGCCTGGAATCATCGGTGCCATGATGGCCAACGAAGCCATCAAATGGATCACAGGGGTAGGTCAGCCGATGTCGAACCGGATCCTGACTTACAATGCCCTGAATAATCAAACGTATGAGGTGATGATTCTCTAGTAAAATATTTAAACGGTTACATACTCCGCTCCAATATTTCTTTCGCCCGCCGCTCTACAGACGGATCAGTTACCAATTCGGGGGCATGGTGGGGCTTTTTCCGAGCATCTATCATCAAAGAGCCTCGGCAACCCCAATGCTTGAATTCGGTGAATGCAGAGATGCCATGCAGGTCGTGGCTCGGATTGGCTCTGGTGAAGGTCACCCAAATAAAATTATCCATATTCAGGGCGGTGAAAGGACTGTCATCGCATAAAACGATCAATGGAATTCCAGACAAATCATAGCGCTCAAGGTACTTGCACAAGGATTCGGCCTCGTTTTGGGCTTCTGAAATCACTTTATAAGGCGGAGCCTGAATGGCCAATATACCGGGCCTACAAAAAACAGGATTCTGAAACCCTAAGGGCAATTCAAAACCTGATGGCAGTGCCGTTTGCAAGGTTCGTCGCTGTGATCCACGGCAAGCCACTACCACTTTCGAGCCTTCATTCCAAGAAGATCCTGAATAATCCAAGGTATCAATAGTGGTGCGGGTTTGAAAATGCAGGTCACGTGTCCAATCTACTCGCTCCAGCACGTGCTGAAAGAAATGGGGCATGTGGTGGGTATCGAGATTTGGATCATCATCAGAAGCGGCAATCCATAAAAACTTAGCCAATGAGGTCTGCCCAGAACCCAATATACGATTGGCAATGGTGAGGATCTCTTCCGGTACCCGATCTCTGAAGGGCATGTATCGCTCGTGGCCAATGGCGAGCAACAGTGGGTGTACGCCTGCGACATCCACCGCGTGCAATTCCTTCAAACCGGGAAACTCTTGAGGGGTCAAAGGGGCTACCAATTCATGTATAAGCCAACCAAAACTACTATCTTCCATAGGAGGCCGCCCGACCACCGAAAAGTGCCAAAGCGGGTTTTTCCGATGATAGACTTTGTGTACTTTCATGACTGGGAAATCGTGGGTCAACGAATAATAACCCAAGTGATCGCCAAATGGCCCTTCGGGCTTTTTCACGCCTTTAAGTATTTCACCTGTGATCACAAAATCGGCATCGGCACTCAAGCAATGTCCACCCTGATACCCGTACCTAAAACGACGACCTGCCAGCATACCGGCGAAAGTCAGTTCGCTCAATCCTTCTGGAAGTGGCATAATAGCCGAAAAAGCATGACTGGGCAGCCCTCCCACAAAAATACTACACAAAAAAGGTTTGTCTGTTTTATTGTACTTGGTATGGTGTACGCCAATACCTCTGTGCAATTGGTAATGTAATCCAATTTCTTCATTCATAATATATTCATTACCAGATAATTGTATCCGGTACATACCTAGGTTTGACTGCATGACTCCCGGCGCATCGGGGTCTTCGGTATAGACTTGGGGCATGGTAATGAATGCCCCTCCATCCATCTCCCAACTCTTTATTTGAGGCAGTTGATCTATGGTAGTAGAGCCGTATTGAACTGGATTGCCAAACCGCTGCCGCATGGGTAGCGCAGAAAGGGCGGTAAGGGGCGTTTTCCAATAGCGCAATGGATTTTTAAGGATGGAGGTCGGATCTTTTTTGATCTCGATCAGTCGTTTTACACGATCCAAAGTGCTGCGAAATAGCCAAGCCGTTCGCTCGTTGGTGCCATATATATTGCTGACAGCCTGAAATGGGCTACCCTTGACCCGCTCAAATAAGATAGCAGGCCCTTGTTGCGCAAATACTTGCCGATGTATTTCGGCCATCTCCAAATCTGGGTTAACTTCTTCCTTTATCCGCAATAATTGACCGTGCTTCTCTAGGTCATTGACGGCTGCTCTCAGCGATGTGTATATCATAGTGTTTTAACAATATTGAAGGTTGGAATGTTTTTTCTTAGGAGCGGTGAAATAATAACTGTTCTTTTTAAGTAGATTAATTTTTGCTCAAATAACTATCTTTTGGGGCTAATAGTGGTACTATTTAAGCCAAAAGATGGGCAATTTGGGTGAAAAGTAATCAGTTAAAAAGGATAAGTTATTTTTTTACCGCTCCTTAAATCAAATCTCTCAAAACGATCACCTTTTTTATCCTCTTTCCGTCGCGTTTGATGCTAAACTTAATTTTTTTACCAGGTTTTTTTTGAAACTGATTTAAAACACCGTTGAGCGAATACAGTCGAGTAGAAAAAAAGCCAATCTTGTAAATAATATCTCCCACCCTAACATCAGCCTCGGAGGCAGGTGAATTGGGCAATATATTTTGCACTGTAAAATAGTTAAGCGTTTTACCATGCGCCAACAATTGCATACCACTACGGTCATAAATAAAGGCTTCTTTGTATTTTTTGCCCGGTTTAAACCAAATTTTATCGTTTTGATAATCAAAAATCACTTGAAAGCGACTTAGCAATATATTGCCAATGAGGCCATTGCGCTGATTAACCATTTGACCCGTCACAGCAGAATCCAAGGGCTGAAAAAAGGTAATAATATTGTTTTGTGAAAAAGGGGGAAGGTGCAATTGATTGACCCGTGCTGTATAGCCCTGTACAAAACCTCCCAAACCCATCCCGATATTAGAAGGAATAGCCCTATCGGGCGGATGTACTAAACTGTGCGTATTATTAAATAGTAACATTGACAGGCTGGCACCTGTATCTATAAGCAATTTGACCGGTACTACGGTATCGGGCATGATTTCGATCTGGGTATTCAAGTAAGGTTTGTTCCGATACACTTCCATTTTCATCTCCTTGAAGCCTTGATCGCGTAGTTTAAATTTTTCCCGATTGTAGAGTACAATCACTCGACGGTCATAATTGATTTTATAGATATACTTCGAAAATATATTGCCTGAAATGATGCCATGTATCTCCATCCCTACATATTCGTCAAACCTGAAATAGTCTTCTTGCAACACCAATATATCTTCGGCGGGAGCCATCACTTTGTCTGGTATTTCAAGGCGAATGTTTCGGGCTAGGTAAGCCACCAATTCTGTTTTCAGGTCAGAACCCATCACTCGAAACTCCCTATCATAGGCAACCTTAAATAAGTCACCGATCTCTCTTTTACTCAGTATGGTGTGCTCTGCACCAGTGTCAAAAATAAATTGGAGTGGAAGGAATCCGTTGAAATTAATTTTCAGGATGATGAAATTATTGTAATATTCAAAAGGAATTTCTGCTTGTTGGGCTCCATTGAGCATCACAAAACCCTGCTGTCCACTTAAAGTGGTCGCAAAAAATAGGCAACAGTACCAAATCTTTAAAAATCGTCTCATATCTTAGTCCGAAAGGTAACTCAAATTTCAATGCCTGCTGAAAAACCTACTCAAACCGCCTTCTTTGGGGAAAAATCAGGGTTTACCCTGATATAAAAACTAGGACTTCTACTGATAGGCCACTATATAATATCGTTTTACCTTTGCATAAACATTTCAACAACCGATACCCCCCACTTTTTTTGATTTTTACGTTGGTGTTTTTGAACACTTTTTTAATACTAAAGCAATCAACAAACTATGAGAGAAAATCGGGATTGATCCGATTTAACAAACCTAGGTTAATCTACTTGCAAAAGGACGTAACCTGAAAATAAGTAACCAACCGTGTTCTTCTAATTGTCTTGAATCCATTTCAAATGTGAAGTGAATAAAGGACTGGCTAATTGCCGTTTCATTTTATGATAGGTGTCCCTTGCTTCGTTGGCATTGGACACCGACTCATTTTAGGCCCTTACTTAGTTCTACTTTGGCACTCTGGAATGCATATCCAAATCAGCTTGTCGTTTGAGGTGCCTGAGTTGGATGGCAAGGATAATGCCCTGATCAGAATTGAGTTTATTTAGAAGTTTTTTAGCGAATACGAGTTTGATATCA
>JANMMZ010000061.1:0-22827 GCA_031373665.1 Saprospiraceae bacterium
TGCTCAAACTATTTTGGCACTCGCAGAGAAACGAAAACGTGGAAAAAAAGAATCACACAATGACTTTTATATATTTGTTAATTCCCAAACCTGATACGCATGCCCCCAAACCCCCTTGGCTTTCACCCGAAACTTCTTAAAGCAGATTTTAGTGGCACTTAAAATAATCAAATGGCTCCAAACAATCCAAGCAACGGAACAAGGCTTTACAAGAAGTAGAACCAAATTGGGCAATCATTTCTGTGTTTTTAGAGGCACAGAATGGGCATTCTAAAACCCGTTCCTGGCCAAATAAGGCTTTTTTGTCCATCGTATCACTGAGTGGAGCGGCTATACCAAACTGCCTCAGTTTTTCTTTGCCCGATTCGCTAAGCCAAGCCGTAGTCCATGCCGGTTTCAGCACCGTAAAGATCGCAACAGAATCAAAACCAGCCTCTTGTAGGGCAGCTCGTATATTGATTTCGATCACATTCATGGCCGGACACCCACTGTATGTAGGGGTGATGGTCACCTCTACCCCACCCTGTTCATTGGTTTGTACGTCCCTGATGATCCCAAGATCCCGAATGGTCAAGACCGGTATTTCAGGATCGCAAACCGTATCCAACACGCTATTGATAATATCTAATTGCATGGTTGTAGTATCTTTATGGCATCATTGCCGATCTTAAACACCGCTCTGACGTTAAATGTTTCTGGTAAAGAAGGTGCTTTAACGCCTTGCCCCAAGGTCAAAGTTGGATTTTCGATGAGCCTAATTTCATCCCAAAGCCCCATTCGGATAAATTGTTCCAATACATGAGCGCCGCCTTCTACCAATAATGAAGTGATATTGGCTTCCAATAGTTGATCCAACACTGTTTCTAAAGAAATTTTGCTTGAAAACTGCTTAAATTCTGTATTTTCAAAGTCTCCCATCCGGGAAGGTCCGTATATCCAAGTTTTGATAGTATCATCCAATAAATAATGCCCTTTCGGGATTAGTCCTTGTCCATCAAAAGCAATTCTTAATGGATGTTTTCCATTGGCCAGCCGAGCATCCAACCTTGGGTTATCAGTGACGGCGGTCTTTGCACCCACCAAAATAGCACCTGTCTCACTGCGCCATTGGTGTACCATCCGTTGAGTCACAGCGTTGGAGATAGCCGTTGTTCTATCCATTAAGCCTATATAACCATCGGCACTTTGTGCCCATTTCAGGATCACGTAAGGCTTTTTATAAGCAATGGCATGAAAAAAAATACGATTGAGCCAAAGGCCTTCCTCCGCTAACACGCCCTGTACCACTTCCACCCCTGCGGCTTTCAGTTTTTCTATGCTTTGACCGGCTACCTTGGGATTCGGATCCAAATTTGAGATCACAACCTTGGGTATTCTGTATTTTAAGACCAAATCTACGCATGGCGGGGTCTTTCCCACGTGAAAACATGGCTCTAAAGTGCAATACAATGTTGATTCTGAAATCAAGTGATGATCCGCTGCTTGCACCGATTTGATACAATTGACCTCCGCATGAGCCTCCCCATAACACTGGTGCCAACCTTCACCAATGATGCGACCCTCAAAAACCAGTACCGCACCCACCATCGGATTGGGTGCTACCGCACTGGCACCCAGCCTTGCTAATTGAAAACAGCGATCCATATACTGCACTTCAACATTGGATATTATAGAAGGCTTGAATATCATGCCTTGCAATACTTTTCTAGCAGTAAACCCATTTGCTGTTGAATTCGGAGGGCTTCCGCCCTCGCTTTCTCCACAAAATCTTCGCCAGCAGAAGCGTATAAAATGCTTCTGGAAGCATTAACCAATAGGCCACAGTCTTGATTAAGGCCAAATTGGCTCACAGCATCTAAATCCCCACCTTGGGCACCAATACCCGGCACCAATAAAAAATGATTGGGCGCAATCGCCCTAATTTTGATAAATGCCTCTGGGTGGGTGGCCCCCACTACAAACATGAGGTTGTCTTTATTGCCCCAAGTACAGGAAGTTTCCAATACTTTTTCCCAAAGCGGTTCACGCGTATCCTCCAGCCAACACTTTTGAAAGTCTTCACTCCCTTTATTAGAGGTATAAACCAATACAATAGCCCATTTTCCAGCAAATTGCAAAAAAGGTGAGACGCTGTCTTCGCCCATATAAGGAGCCACCGTGATGGCATCGCAGTCCAGTTGATGAAAAAATGCTTCGGCATACATACGGCTCGTGTTACCAATATCTCCACGCTTGGCATCCGCTATGATAAGGTGTTCTTTACCTATATATTGTATGGTTTTTTCTAAAGTGATCCAGCCTTTTACTCCTAGGGCTTCGTAAAATGCGATATTGGGCTTGTACGCGACACAAAGATCGCGGGTAGCATCTATGATCTGCTTATTGAACTCCAATATCGGATCCTCCGCTACCAACAGGTGAGGAGGAATCTTGGTTATTTCGGTATCCAAACCGACGCATAAATATGATTTTTTAGAAAATATGCTTTTGCTAAGATCCTGATGGGTCATCGTAGATAATTGATTCGATTTGACGTACGCTTTGTCTTTTCCAATACCAAACAAGAGCGTTTGTAGTAAATTATAAGGCGAAGGTACGTGGAAAATGGATGGGGTTAACCATGAAAATGGCGGAATCCATAAAAAAAGTTTGCAATTGATGGCAGGAATACCCGCTAGTGAACCACACTATGGCAGTATCAAAGACACTTTAATGGATTTATAGGGTTTGTATATTAACCTAAAACTGCATACCTTTGCGGTTCATTCAGTTATATATGCAAGTTCATAATTTTGAGAAGCCATTTTGGGAAGAGGATGTGGATGTATTGGTAGAAGACGATATTGGTCAACACCACCCTTCGTTTTTAATTGTTTACAACGATGATGTCAACTCCTTTGAATGGGTGATAGATTGCTTCATGGATGTGCTAAAGCACACCAGCGAACAGGCCGAGCAATTGGCCATCATTATCCATTATAAAGGAAAAGCGACCGTGCGCACGGGTGCTCGATCCGAATTGGAACCCCTGTGCACAGCCTTGCTTGATCGTGGGCTTTCTGCGGAGTTGGAATCAGAGAAAGAATAATGAAATTCATATCTCAAATTAATCCATCATGTTAGGGAAAATACTAATCGCCTTTGTTTGCTTGGTCTCTTGGCTGGTCGTTTTCTGTTTTGGGGCTTTTGTGGATACCAACCCCATGCGCGCCAACCTGCGGACTCAACTCAATGCCCATGATTTTGTGATTGTGATGATCTCGTGGATACCTACCAATTTGGCGTTTTTATCTATTCTATCAGCCCTGTTTGGGTCTCTATGCCGCAACCTGCTGCGTGGGGTAGAGTTAGGTATTGTAGTGCCGCCCTTACTCCAAACCAAACGCATCCTTAGCGGTACCATCACTGGTTTTATTTTATACCTGATTGCTATGGCCGGGGCTTACCTTATTATGGACAACCCTTTTGAAACCACCACTCCAGAACAGTATTTCAAAACAGCAGGGGTCATTTCTTTATTGACCTTTAGTGCTGGATTCAGGCCGGATCGCCAGTTTTTCAAGCAATAAATCTTCCTACTCCATCAAGATTTCCCAAAGGTCTTCGTAAGGGATGATTTCTACGGCAAAGTTTTGTGCCGCCAATTGTGGGGTCTGACCTTTCAAGATAGCCATTTGTTTGGCTATGAGCCGATCTGCACCCGCCTCATCGTATTTCCGTTCCGACAAGGCCACCAGCATTTTCAAAAAACTGTTGCTCCGCTTGTTCAGGTCGTTGCTCAACCATCGTTTCCGATATTGCTCTATAGCCTCTGGGGAACGCCCAAAATTTTGATATTCCTTTTTCGCGGCAGCAAACAACATTGGCAAAATCAACAATGGAATATTCATGGCCTCTTTGTCTTTGTCTAATATATCTACCTCCGACCAAATCTGGTCATATCGCAAGGTGCCAGCGGCATCCAATACCTCGTCTTTATCTAGCCTGCCCACTGCTGCCAAAAAGTGGAGGTATTGACCAATCAAAACCCAGTTTTCTTTATACGTATCATGTAAAAACTCATACGTGGAATGGGTTACAGCCTTTTTAAATATGGCTAATGCTGCTGCGTATCGCTTGGTATAGAGATTATAATATAGGTATAATTCTATTACTTTATACCAGCTTCCGCTTCCGTCTTCCTCTAAAGCCATGGTTTGGTCAAAAACGGCATCATTTTCCGAGGTATTGGGCAATCTCAATTGAACAATCAGTGATAATTTTTGCGAAAAAATGCTTACCAGTGCCCCGCCATTTAGATTTTCATTCGTTCCAAGGGTTTTGAGGGTTTCTTCACAAAGGTCGTAAGCTCCTTGGTAATCGCTGGAGGCATGGCATTTAATCATGCCAATATTGTACATATTATATAAAAAAAAGGCAGTATTGGGAGTCCCATCCATCTGAGATTTCAGGTCATCATAGTATTTTTCAGAGCGTTCTTTAATCTTGTCATTGGGAGACCGCTTGCCCATATAATAGGAAAACAAATCTTCTACATAGTTTAGTGATAATATCTCAAGTCTTCTTTTTTCTTCGTATAGTATATGCAATTTAGAATATTTCGTATGCAATACTTTATCAGAAATACTTCTGGAGTGTAATGACCTCAAATGTCTGGTAATTTCAGCGGCCAATTCTACAAATTCAAACTTGATACAGTGTTCAAGGGTATTTTCTAAAATTTGTTTGGCTGCATTATAAGCAGCGCGTGTATTTAAAATATAGGCTGCCGAAAAATCACGATGACAGTTGTAAAAAGCCTTGGATCGTTCTTTGAACATAGGCTGATTGACATCTATAAAGAAACTAGTATTGATCAATTGACGGATCAACCGAGATTTCAGTTTTCTATAGTCAGAAGACTTAATATCTCCATCTTTAAAGAAGTAAGTCGCAATATCTTCTTCCGAATTAAACTCCCCATCCACGATGCCATCGTAAAATTGATCAATACGGCGATCACTACCGTCGCCAAATAATTCGAGCTGTTTGACCTTGTTCCTGCTAATGGTCAGTATCAGTTCTTTCAGTGCACTAAAATCCATATAAAAAAAGTAATTTAAGGATAGGGCTGCAAGATCGTCATTTTTATTAAAATCTATCCCAAAAAAACAATCTGACCGGAACGAAATGGACAACTTTGTACTTTTTTAGACTCCTGAGTGGCCATACCTTTGCCCCATCAAAAAGAAAAAAACATGATAAAATAAAGGAAACCACACAATCTTCAAGTTTCATTAGAAGGTCAAAAACCCGAAAGGGTTAAGAGGTAAGGGCAAAAAGTACAAAAACTATACCCCAAAATGCGTTTTAGTCAATCTGACCGGAACGAAATGGGCAACTTTGTACTTTTTTGAGCGGAGGTATGCCCTGACCTTTGCAGCAGATTTAATTTACATCACAAAAAAATTCTGCTATTATGGGTTTCCTTACATTAATACTCAGCCTCCTACTTTCTTCAAATACTTTGGTTTCTGAAGGAACTTTGACCAATGATACTCCTGTAAATGATACAACAACCACCACAGGTGGCGGCGTTCGCGGAAATAACAACGGAGACTTTATTATTCAGGCTGATATACGTCCATAAGTAACAATAACATTCGCGCCTCGGTGCGACACTCATATCGGAACAATATACTTTATATAGGCGAGGTTAGAATCCTCCCAGCACTATCAACAATTTCGTTTCAGCAAAGCATGCTTCATTTCTTGTTTTGCTTTTTCTACTGTGTTTGTCCAGAGTTCGATGCGTCGGCTCTTATATATTCGGGAAGTGTCCTGTATGATCCTAATTTTGACGATCATTGATTGAATCAATCAAGTCGTTTGGTGTGTTTGACAGGTCAAAGCCTGATTTTTCCTACTGTGTTTGTGTTGCGGGCCTTAAAGGCGGCTCGCATGTATATTTCAAATACCGCTTCAAACAGAAGACGCTTCATTTTTAAGTCCTCTGTTTTTGCGGATTCTCTAGGTCGGGACACGTTTTCTCCGTGTTCCGACCTAATAAGAGGATCTTGAGGTGGTATTCTATTCGGAACAATATACTTTATATAGGGGAGGTTAGAGTCCTCCCAGCACTATCAACAATTTCATTGCAGCAAGACATGCTTCATTTGTGTTTTGCTTTTCCTACTGTGTTTGTGTTGTGGGCTTCATAAGTAGGCTCACACTTTTTCAAATACTGCTTTCAAACAGAAGACGCTTCATTTTTAGTCCTCTGTTTTCAGTGGTTCCCTAAAGCCGGAGTTCAGCGTAGTGCTGTACTTCGGCTTTATTTTTCAGGCTCTTTAGCATTGAGCAAATCCCAAAGATCTTCGTAAGGGATAATTTCTGCCGAAAATAATTGAAGGGGAGTAGTTTTCTCCCTAGATCTAAGAGCATTCAATGATGGCTCCAATTTTTTATGATATAATTGTGGTTTAAAATCCTTCTGTGCATAGACGATCAGTAACTCTAAAAAAATATTACTGCGCACATTCATAGCATGGTCAATATTTCGGATTCTATACTTATCTAAATTTTCGAGGGTGGAGTCAGATGCATCAAATGTTTTATTGGCAAGTTCTATCAAAAAAGGAAGCAAAACCAAAGGAATATTCATACCCTCTTTGTCTTTGGTAAATACTTCAAAATTATTAATAAATTTTGTGGGCTTGTATGGCTCCACTACGGAATCCACCGATTCTGGATCCAGTTGTTTCAATGCTTTCAGCAATTGTAGGTATCCCCCATAGAGGTTCCAGTTGTCTTTCATGACCGTGTTCATGTTTTTGAACCGGGGATGCCCTACTACCTTTTCATAGGTTTCCAAAGCATTTTTATAGCGTTTGGCATATAGGCAATAATGAAAAAACATTTCATATACACGAAACCAGTTGAATTCCCCTTCATCAACTTGTTTTAAGCAATACTCAACTATTTCATCGCCTTCATTTCCTTCAAAGCGGCGAAGTTGAAGCAAAAAAGTTAGTTTATTAATTGCCAAAGATAGGAGTGCGCCCTTATTTGAGTTTTTTCTTGATTCTAGTATTTTCAAACCTTGCCCTACGATAAGTAATCCTCCCTCATTATCATCAGTGGAAACACACTTTATAACTCCAATTTGGTAAAGGTGGAAATAAAACTGGGAAGTATCAGCCTCTTTTGCCAGTGGCAGCAGCTCCTCAAAATATTGGGCAGCCATAGTATGCACTTCTTCACTAGGCGACCGCTTATATATATAGTAGTTAATCAGGTTTTCGTACCGGTCAAAGGCCAACATTTCCAACCGTCGTTTTTCTTCGTATTTACGATGGAATTGAGCGTATCGCTCATGTTTATCTTGGTCTGCTCCTCCCCTACCATATTGAAGCCTCAAAAATCGGGTGACTTCGGCACAAAGTTCAATGAATTCATATTTCACAGCCTTTTCAAATACAGCCTCCAATAAATCAATGGCTGCTTTGGCTGCATCCCTAGTTATTAGTATGTAAGCACAAGCAAAATCTCGATAACAATTATAGAAAGCCTTGCTACGCTCACTAAACATTGGCTGACTTACATCTATAAAAAAGGTGGTGTTGTACAATTGCCGAATCAGCCTTGTCTTCACCCTTTGGTAGGATTTGTCTTTTATATTGATATGCTCATACAACTTTCTGACGGCTGTTTGGTCTGAGGTGATTTTCCCATCCAAAATACCCTCATATAAGGCCGTAATCATCGGGCCATCATTCCCAGTATTGCCCAAGATGTCAATATTTTTCAATTTGTTTTTGGTAACGGTCTTTACTAGATCAATAAGGGTATCGAACTCCATTTTACTTGTTATTTAAGTAAATTTGACAATAACATTAAAAAATTATTTATCGTGTAGAATAAAATACCAATTGATTATCAATGAGTTGTGGAGGTTTTGGCCAATCTGCCTGTAGTGTAATCTGCAGTTTTGTCATTTTTTATATCAACTTATACCCCCACCTTTGCACCATCTAAATGTACAACATCATTCACAATTAAACTGGATTTATCCTAGACCGTGCAAAGTTAGCAGTATTTTTGACATAGATTTATAAAAAAAAAATTCTTCAAGGAAATACCCCCTTGGAAAAGTTTAGCATTGGTTATCAATGAGTTGTGGAGGTTTTGGCCAATCTGCCTGTAGTGTAATTCGCAATTTTGTCATTTTCTACTCCAACTTATACCCTCACCTTTGCAGCAGATTTATTTTACATCACAATAAAAATTCTGCTATCATGGGTTTCTTAACATTAATACTCAGCCTCCTGCTTTCTTCTAATACTTTGGTTTCTGAAGGAACTTTGACAAGTGATACTCCAGTAGATGATACTACGACCACCATAGGTGGCGGCGTTCGCGGAGGCAACAATGGAGATTTCGTTATTATACTTGATGTAAACCCCTAAATAATATTCGCGCCTTGGTGCGATACTCATATCGGAACAATATACTTTTTATAAGGGAGGTTAGAGTCCTCCCAGCACTATCAACAAATTGCGTTTCAGCAAAGCATGCTTCATTTCTTGTTTTGCTTTTTCTACTGTGTTTGTTTAAGGAGCGATGCGTCGGCTCTTATATATTCGGGCAGTGTCCTAATTTTGACGATCATTGATTGAATCAATCAAATCGTTTGGTGTTTTTGACAGGCCAAGTCTGGGTTTTCCTACCCTGTTTGTGTTGTGGGCTTCATAGTTGGCTCGCATTTATTATTCAAATACCGCTTCTAACAGAAGACGCTTCATTTTTTGTCCTCTGTTTTCAGCGGTTCGGTAAGGCCGGGACACCATTTTGTGTGGTGTTCTGGCTTTATTTATATTTAGCGACTTCCTTTAAATTGTGCAGGCATTCAAAGAAAAGCATCCACAACCCAGAAACTGAATTTAAGTTTTTGTATCTTTGCAAGTCAAAATCTAAAGACTATGAAATTTGTAGATGTAAAAAACGACGTAGCCTTCCATAAAATATTTGGTAACGGTAACAAAACGGAAGCACTCATCTCTTTCTTAAACGCAGTATTTTTTCATAGAGTTGCCAAAGTTTCAAAAAGAGTTACACCAATTGGAAAACATGATAGACAGGTGGACATTTTTCATTAAAAATGCAGAAAGGCTAGATTTTATTCCTGATGATGTAAAAGATGAGGGCTTAAAATCCGCATATCTAGAAGCAGATGAGCATAATTGGAGCAAAGCAGAGTTAAATGCTTATTTTGATGCATCAGTACAGGAGGGTGACCAGACTAATGAACGAATCAAAGCAGAACAGAAAGGTAAGTTAGATGGTAAAATAGAAGGTAAGTTAGAAGGTAAAATAGAAACTGCTAAAAACTTAAAAATAATAGGTGTAGCAACAGCAGTCATTTCTACGGCAACAGGTCTTTCAGAGGAAGAAATTGAAAAATTATAACGCCCCTCAATAAGTAGCGATGAAATAATCTATCTTTGCGCCTCAAATTAAACACAAGCATGGAATTATCAACCCGCTACACCCCCGCTGATATAGAAGAACGTTGGTATGCGCACTGGGAGCGCAGGGGCTACTTCAAGTCCACCCCCGATGATCGTGAGCCATTTACCATCGTGATCCCTCCGCCCAATGTGACAGGCGTGCTGCACATGGGGCACATGCTCAACAATACGATACAAGATATATTGATCCGTAAAGCACGACTAGACGGTAAAAATGCTTGCTGGGTACCTGGTACCGACCATGCTTCCATAGCCACCGAAGCCAAAGTAGTGCGGTGGCTGCGCGATGAAAAGAAACTCCGTAAAATGGATCTTACCCGGGAAGCATTCATGGATTACGCCTACCAATGGAAGGATAAATACGGGGGTATCATTTTGAAACAACTCCGTAAACTCGGTGCCTCCTGCGACTGGGATCGTACGGCGTTTACTATGGATAAAAACTACTATAAAGATGTGATTCAAGTCTTTATAGATTTATATAAAAAAGATAAACTATACAGGGGGTTAAGGATGGTCAACTGGGATCCAGAGGCCAAGACCGTGCTATCGAGTGAAGAAGTATTGCACAATGAGGAGCAAGCCCAATTATATCATATTCGGTACTATAGTACAGATGGTACGGATACAGGAATCGTCATCGCTACCCAGCGTCCCGAAACCATTTTTGCCGATGCTGCTATTGCCGTGAATCCTAAAGATACACGGTATAAACATTTGGTTGGCAAGCAAGTATATATACCATTAATCAATAAACCCATCACGGTCATCGAAGATGATTACGTGGATATTGAGTTTGGCACTGGGGCATTGAAGATCACCCCCGCCCACGATCCAAATGACTATGAAGTGGGTCTGCGCCACCACTTGGAGGTGATAGATACCTTGACTGACGATGGAAAACTAAACGAATTGTGCGCTTACGCGCCCTTGGTGGGTTTAGACCGATTCGAAGCCCGCAAGCGCATGAAAGCATTGTTGGAAGCGGGCAATCATTTGGATAAGATAGAGGATTATAAAACAAATATAGGCCGATCAGAGCGCACTGGCAGTGTGGTGGAGCCTAAACTTTCGTTGCAGTGGTTTATCAAAATGGGCGATTTGGGCGCACCGGCCTTGAAGGCGGTGATGGAGGAGGAAATCAAGTTTTATCCTCCAAATTTCCAAAATCTATACCGCAACTGGATGGAAAACCTGCGGGACTGGTGCGTATCGCGCCAATTGTGGTGGGGACAGCGGATACCGGCTTGGTACTTAAAATCAGAGGATTTAAGCCGCGAAACCTATGTTTTTGTAGCAGAAAATGCTGAAGAAGCCCTCGCTAAAGCAAGGTTGGAAACCGGAAATGCTGCCCTCCAAATAGATGATCTTCGCCAAGACGAGGATGTACTCGATACTTGGGCATCGTCGTGGCTTTGGCCGATCAGTGTGTTCAATGGTTTTCAAGACCCAGAAGGGGAAGTAAATTATTACTACCCGACCAATGTATTGGTGACGGGTTGGGATATTATATTTTTCTGGGTAGCCCGTATGATTATGGCTGGCTACGAGTACAAGGGAAAGCGGCCTTTTGAGGCGGTTTATTTCACGGGTATGGTACGCGATAACCAAGGCCGAAAAATGTCGAAATCGCTGAATAACTCACCAGATGCCCTCCAATTGCTGGATGATTATGGCGCTGACGGGGTTCGCTATGGCTTGATGTCGAGTGCTGCTGCTGGGGGCGATATTTTATTTGAAGACAAACTTTGTGAAAACGGCCGCAATTTCTGTAATAAATTATGGAATGCGCTCCGATTGGTGAAAGGTTGGCAAGTGACTGAACATGCCGAAAATGAGGCCATTACTCAAAAAAATGAATTGGCCATCCGATGGCTTAATGATAAATTCAGTACTGTTTTAGCGGGCGTTGAGAGCGATTTTAAGGTATTTCGACTGAGCGAAGGCTTAAAATCATTGTATAGTTTCATTTGGGATGACTTTTGCTCTTGGTACTTAGAAATGATCAAGCCGGGCTATGAACAACCCATAGACCGCGCCACTTACGAGGCTACGTTGGCTATTTTCTCTAAAATGATGGTGGCCTTGCATCCATTTATGCCATTTATCACCGAAGAACTTTGGCACCAACTCAAGGAGCGTACGGAGGGCGACGACGTTTGTCGCCAAATGTACCCCAAAGCAGGTGCGACCGATGAAATGCTGGTATCAGATGTGGAAGCAGCCAAAGAGGTCATTGCAAAAATACGCGAATTGCGCAATCAAAACCAGATCAAGCCCAAGGAGCCGCTGGCGGTATTCATGCTTGAAAATGAGTCCGTAAAATCTTTGTTTTCAAGGTCTGGATTGATCGAAATGGTGACCAAATTAGCCGCTCTGAGTGAGTTGACCTTGACGACCACTGAACCTGATAATGCCAAGAGTTTTATAGCCGGTATTGGGCAGTATTTTGTGGTGATGCACCAAACCATTGACGTGGCTGGCGAACTTAAAAAAGCACAAGAGGAGTTAAAATACCAGCAAGGTTTTGTAAAATCTATAGAAGGCAAGCTCAGCAATGAGCGTTTTGTGAGCGGTGCGCCCGCGCAAGTGGTGGACACTGAACGCAAGAAAATGGCTGATGGGCTTTCAAGAATTGATATATTGAATGAAATGATTGCTAAATTAGGCGGATAAATCCTAGATTTATGAACATAGAATCCTTTCAGCAGTATTGCCTGACTAAAAAAGGCACGACCGAAGATTTTCCCTTCGGCCCAGATACGATGTGCCTCAAGGTAATGGGCAAAATATTCGCGATCACGGGCTTAGATGCCGTGCCTTTTAAAGTAAATTTGAAGTGCGATCCCGATTATGCCATCGAACTTCGGGAACAACATCCTGAAATATATCCGGGGTGGCACATGAATAAAAAGCACTGGAACACTGTCGAGTTTGAAGGAGGACTTGATGCCAAATTATTGCGGCATCTGATTGACCACTCTTATGATTTAGTGGTAAGTTCGTTGAAAAAATCTGAAAAAGAGGCTTTGGGGGATATGTAGAGCGGCTTTCTAATTCTACTGTTGCACTTTAGAAAACCAGTACCATTCTACCGAACAAACTGAAGAGAATGTTCATTTCCAACAATGATCGTATAGTATCCTTTCGCTAGGTGTGTCACATCTATACTCCAATCGGCAGATTTAGAACTTAGGTTTTTTTCTGCAACCACCGTGCCCTTATGGTCTTTGACCACTATAGAAAGGCATTTTACCGGGGTTTCATCGGCTATGATGAATATTTTTTTCTCTGTGACCACTACTTTGAAGTCAGGCACGATATGAGCGGCGATACTTTGAGTAAGGTTAAAGGCCAATAAAAAGGTTAGCGTTGCAAAGAATTTCGTAGTCATATTCAAAAGAGATTGTACTCGTTAATTGTTATAGTTTTTGTTGCTTTTTGTTGCTTGATAGACAAAGATATGCGATAACAGGTTGCACTTGACTAATGGAAAAGGATGAGGTGCGTGAAATAAACGACGAAACGCGCTAAAAGTGAAATAAATGGTTGCTTCCCTTTCCATAATTATAGAGACTTTTGAGGCGCAATTTTGTTACAGTCATTTTACTTAACTTATTTCTAGTGCGCCACTTTCTCTTCTTCCTGCTATTATTGTCTATACCGATTGGGGCTTTGGCTCAAAATCAGTTCAAGACAGATTCTGCCTATATCCGCGATCATTTTACCAAACGAGAAATGATGATCCCCATGCGCGATGGGAAACAACTGTTCACCGCCATCTACAGCCCTAAAGATCAAAGCAAAAAATATCCAATCCTTTTAAAAAGAACGCCCTATTCTTGCAACCCCTATGGTACGGATGCATTCACTACCTCTTTCCAAAACATGACCTTGGCCAAGGCTGGGTATATTTTTGTATTTCAGGATGTAAGAGGTAAATACATGAGCGAAGGCGATTTTGTGGACGTGCGCCCGTTCTTATCAAAACCCAAGTCAAAAGATGCCAAACAAGGCGTGGATGAAGCCTCCGATACTTATGATACGGTGGACTGGCTTCTAAAAAATGCTTCCAATAACAATGGAAACGTGGGTGTGTATGGTATTTCATATCCAGGGTTCTACGCCTCTATGGCTATTCTAGCCGATCACCCCGCTATCAAAGCAGTGTCGCCACAGGCACCAGTGACCGATTGGTTTATTGGAGATGATTTTCACCACAATGGTGCTTTGTTTCTAATGGATGCATTTTCATTTTATTCCGGCTTTGGAAAACCACGCCCCTACCCTACTACCAAAGGAGCCGATGGGTTTGAGGATTTTAAAACGCCAGACAACTATGATTTTTATCTAAAAACAGGCCCTTTACGGAACTACACCAACCAATTAGGCATGAAAAATATCCCCTTTTGGAATGATCTGATGACCCACCCAAACTACGACGACTGGTGGAAAGCCAGAAACATAAGACCACACCTCAAAAACATTCGTCCAGCAGTGATGACCGTGGGCGGTTTGTTTGATGCCGAAGACTGCTGGGGTGCTTGGAACACGTATAAAGCCCTTGAAAAACAGAACCCTTCCACCCAATCCAATATGATTGTGATGGGTCCTTGGGTGCATGGTGGCTGGGCCAGAACAGTCGGAGATCGGCTTGGAAATGTCGTTTTCAAGGAAAAAACAAGCGATTTGTATCAAAAAGAGATAGAATTTAAGTTTTTTGAATCCCACCTAAAGGGGAATGGTAAAAACGATTTGCCAGAAGCCTATATCTTTGAAACAGGTAGCAACCACTGGACGAAACACAATACTTGGCCACCGAAGAATATAGAATCCAAGCCTTATTATTTTGAAGCCAAAGGAATCCTAGGTGACGCAAAACCAACAGGCTCAAAAGCAGCAGATACCTATATCAGTGATCCAGCCAAGCCTGTACCATACACTGAAGATGTACATCTCTCGCGTACCCGCGAGTACATGTGCGACGACCAGCGTTTTGCCGCCCGCCGCCCCGATGTACTGGTGTATGAAACTGCACCGATGTCAGCACCGTTGACATTGGCTGGTCCAGTACAAGCCGATCTTTGGGTAACTTTATCGGCTTTGAGCGGCAACAAGTCGGACCTTTTGGATGCCGATTTTATCGTAAAATTGATTGATGTTTATCCAGATACTATGAGTGGTAGCGAAAATGGCGTACCCATGGGTGGCTATCAAATGCTAGTGCGCGGAGAAACCATGCGTGGCCGATTCCGCAATAGTTTTGAAAAGCCGGAAGGCTTTAAAGATGGGGAACAGTACCATGTACAATTTGAATTGCCAGATGTAGCCCATTCTTTTTTGCCGGGCCATACAATGATGATTCAAGTACAAAGCACTTGGTTTCCGCTCACCGACCGCAATCCACAGCGATATGTGAACATAGCCGAGGCTATTGAGTCTGATTTTATTCCAATCAAAATCGAAATAAGCCGCGACGCAGGACATCCCTCTTCGGTACTATTGCCGGTATTGAAGTAGCCTATTCAACCAATAATTTGCCCGTGCTAATGATGGCCTTGTCTGAACGAAGTCTGACGAGGTAAATACCTGCGCTCCAGTCCATGTTATAGAGGCTCCAGACCCCACTTTGGCTTTGGGCTTTGTGGATTGGACGGCCGTAAATGTCAAATATTTCAAGGGTATAGGGCTTTGAATCGGTGATCCCGTCTATCCTCAACATGGTATGCCCCGCCAAGATCGGATTAGGCACTAAAATCAGGTTGGTATTAGGGATTTCGCTGACCCAATCTATAAAATTGGGTTTCAAAAACTGGGTATTGATCCTATGTCGCGTAGTATTGGTAAAGATTGGGGCATTAAAATCAAAAAAGATAGCGGCGCGATTCAAAATATTGGTGTTTTCTGAAAGGTCGTGCTTTTGCAAAATATGAAAGCGTACAAACCCTTGCGATCCAACAAGATTGGTATTACTATCTGGTAATTGTATGTTTGAAAACACGCAACGTAATACCCCATTGCCCAGTATTTCATACTGAAATGGATGACTAGACACGTCCATGCGTAGGCTACTTACATCTAAATGCGGGGAAACGGTGTCCATCACTACAATATTAAAAGCCGTGTCAGTACCTGTATTTTGGAATCGAATCGTGTATTCCAAAGGTGTATTTGGAGCAATGTAATGCGCAGCGTCGAGCCCTTTGGGCACGGCCTGTTTGTCATTTGGGTCATACGCCCCTATGTTTTCTTGGCAATCTATATCTTCATCCTCATTGATTAAATGACTGTAAAGCATGTTCCAAATACCCGGATTTAGGCTGCCATTGCAAGCCTCTAAAGCAGCAGTAGAGGAAAAGAAAGGAATAGTCTGTGGCAAATGCCCAGCATAGATGCGATAGGTAGATCCATCTGCTACATTGGTCAAGACGGTATCTTGTTGCGGATTTAATTGAAAAGTGCCAGTTCTCATCACGATCAGGTCTTCAATAACTATGAATTCAGCCAATTCGAGCATCGGCACATCTCCAATATTTTTTATAACAAACCTAACGGAATCACCTATACACTCGGCAGTCACCTGAATTTCTGGAAAGTCTGGCAGTACATTGGGACAAGGGTTCGTAATTTCTAGGATTGCTTGAGTGCAATGGATTTGACCAAGTGTAGTGCTATCGCAATCCGTATAAACGGAGACATTAAACTGCCCTTTTTGAAGCGGTGCTAAAGTACCCACTTCAAATGCGTAATGGTTATTTCCAAGGTCAATATAAGGCAGGTTAGCCGCCACTAAACTCAAGTATGGATCCAAGTATAAATGGGCAACCGCAGAATCAGCGGAAATACCCCCAAGGTTTTCATAATGTATGGTATAAGTACTTGTAAAACAACGCCTTAGAAAGGGTGTGGCAAGGTCTATTTCAGGGAAAGGGCAGCCCACTAAATCAGTGATTCCAGTATTGATTTGGATGGTATCAAAACTGCCGATAAAATCAACCATAATAGAGTCGTTGCAAATTGTCCAACTATTGCCTGGCGGAATGACGCGCAATAGCATTGATCCTGTATCCAAGGCATTGAAGCGAAAGTCGCCCATAGAATCGGTGGTGGCAAACCAAGTAAGGTCTCCTTTTTCAGCAACGACATTAATACCCGCATGATGACTGTCTATGTTGGGTTCAAATAGGCAATTTTGATTGAGATCCGTGAAAATATTTCCGTAAAGGTGATTGGTGTACGTGTTTCCATCTGCATCGGTTCTGATAAGATACGGATTCATATTGTCAACCTCTACAAAGATTACAACACCTCCATCTGCAAAACCTGCCATAAGCCGTCTATTGATATTAAAGTCTGGAAGAGTCAGTACTTTTTCCCAAATTATGGAAAAGTCTAGGTTGCATTTTATCACCTTTATCTCTGAATTCGGCACTAATTCCTGTGTAAAGAATAGTTTTTGATCTGGAGATAGTACTGGATAGTAATATCCAGCAGGCAGACTACTTATGGTCACGCCTTGGCCATTAATCAAGGTTGTACCTATAATAATACGTTCTGGCTCTAAGGCGATGAGCGTACCGCCAAAAGTGGGGTCGGTGATATTGAAAACAATGTCTAGGTTCTCGTTGGTCTTAATAAGTCTATTATTAGAGCCAGAGAAAAAAAATAGATTACCCAAGGCATCTATTTCTACATGCTCAAGGAATTCAAATTGGAATACTTGGGTATTAAAATTTACGACTTCGTCGTAAATCATGTTTCCATCAAAGCCCAATTTAGATATTCTGATGGGGGAATAATTTAATAACGACTGAGAAACAATAATATATCCATCAGATCTCAAAAAAAGAAAGGTTTGGTATTCCTCAAATATATATGGATAAGTAGTAGTCCACAAAGGTATTCCATCGGCATTCAACTTGATGATGGCATTGCCATTAGCCACCAATAAGCAGTTATTATCAACCCCTTTCAGAGTGGGATTATAGGCTGATCCAGTTAAATCTTGGTAAGGCTTTATCCATGCAGGCTCTCCATTCGGCAGGGTTTTAAATAATGAAGGTGATGTAATGGTGCCACTAACATCAGTAGCATTAAGACCCACAAAAATAGAACCATCAGTGGTAGTGGTAAGCGTAAAATCCGCAAACCCCAAGTCTAAAGGATAATACCTTGACCAACCTTGCGCTATCAAGCAGTGAAGGTTAAGAAGAAAAAAGCAAAGGACGAAAAATGTAATTTTTTTCATGAGATTCAAATTTTATTTCGGTACAAAAGTTTGGATAATGTGCGTAATCTCCAAATACAAATAAATACATTTGTGAAATAAATTTTAAATTAAAATGTTATTAATCAATTATTTATACCTATTTTTGTGTAAAATTTATTAAAAATAATTTCCTGAATTCATGAACAATTCCTTATTAATAGTCCTTGCAGAGACCCTAAGCCCTGATGAACAGCGTCGTTTTATTAAGTACCTGCCTTCAGAAACCAACAACCCCGAACTACTGCGGTTGGGGATCTATTTATTTGAAAAGAAAACGCTATCTAATCCTACCTTATTAAAGAAAAAAACTACTTTTGAGGCTATTTTTGGAAAAAAAGAAGCGTATAATGACCTACGTTTCCGCAAAATGATGGAGCAAATATATAGAATCATGGAGCGTTTTTTGAGGATAGAGCATACCCAATCTGATTCGATAGCACAATGCATTCAATTGGCACATGTATTGAGTGCACGAGGCTTGGAAAAGCATTTCAACCGCTTAGTCGCAGCCCCGCTACCACTGCCCGCCTCAGAGGCCGACTGGACAACCAAGCAACACATCCAAATGTCGGAGTGGAATCAAATTTTGTACGATTATAAGGCCAATTCTGATAAAATTCATGATTCCCATCTTTACCTCAAAATCCATCATCATCGGATGGTGGCAACGGTATCGGAATTATTGTTCAGGGAGTGCATCTTTCGAACCAACCAAAAATTCACTGTTTCTGGCGAATCGGATCAGGTTATTTCCGCTTTGTTAGGTCAACTATCGAGTGCCGCGCTATCACTTCCCTTGATACATACCTTATCTGATGCATGGCAAACCTTGGTTAATCCAGATAATCCTGCGCCTTTTGTGCGGTTCAAAGCCTTTTTACTGTCTCAAAAACAGTGTTTTAGTGTGATGGAACGCCGTGAATTATTTCTTGTCGCGCTCAATCATTGCAGTAAAAGATACAACTCAGGGCAAATAGAATTTCTTGATTATCAGTTGGAAATATATGAAGCGGGCTTAAAAGATGCTTTGATCTTGGATAAAGGTTGGGTGAGCGGATACACATTTACCAATATTTGCACCCTCGCATTGATTGGAAAAAGAAATGAATGGCTGCATACTTTTATTGAAACTTATGGTGCGAAGGTACATCCCCGTGACCGAGAAGGGATTGTGGCATTCAATCAGGCACGGTTGTATTATATTCAAAAAAAGTACAAACCAGCACTCCGACTGCTACAAAGAGATTTATTTGAAGATGTGTTGATGAATCTATCGGTTAAGGTGATTCAAGCAAAATGTTTTTATGAGTTGCAAGAATATGACCTCCTCGATGCGCATTTGGAGGCTTTCAAAAAATTTATTCACCGTCAGAAGGGGTTGTCATTGACGTACTCGGAGCGATACCTTAACTTTGTGATAGCCATCCACAAACTGCTCAATGCTGGGCCTAACACCAAGCATCAGGTCTTATCTTTGATCCAGTCTATGGGTTCATTGGCTGAAAAAGAGTGGTTGATCTTGCAGGGTGGAGGCGGTTAATGACGTAGCAAAATCTTTAAATACTCCAAACTTTGCTGGTTTTCTTCACTATAAAAAGCCTCCATGATGTCAATTTTCTCGCGTTTGCTAAGGTGAAGGCTCATGGAGGCTTCTCTTTGCTTTCGGACGGGGCGATAAAAGAATGGAATAGATTGCAAAAAATCTGGGCCTAATATGCTTTGTAACATGGAAATTTGAGAATCCAGTTCATAGTCTTGAATATTGCTCATATTGGTGGCGGCGCTGGCTGGAGCAAGTATATTTTCGATCATGCCCTTTCGGTCGCTTTTGGCGATATTTTCCACTTTATTCCAGCACCTAATCTGAATCAGCACGATACCACTGGTATTTGCTTTGATCCAATCGCTGAAACAGTGCGCAAATCTAGTGGCGACTCCCAAACCAAAATTGTCGCGCAAGCCAGCATCCATCACCTCCACCGCAGGGTCAGTAGGCAGCCATACATTGGGTAGAATAAGTGGATAGGTACAATTCATACGCAAAGCACTGGAAATCAAGAGACTATCTGATTGGTAATCCTTAAAAAAAGCCCCAAAATCAATACCGTCTATCTCCATTTGTGCATTCAAGTGGCTGGACGCTGGAGGCCGCATCAAATAGGAAACAGGCTGTGGACTGATGAGTAACCTGCGCCCATCATTGATCACAAAGGGAGATAGAATCATCATGGGAATGACGGCATCGGATTCAGCCTTTCGATATTCTGAAAGACGGCGTTGAAACAGGTTTCGCCCATTTTCATTCAACTGCTTTTCTAATAAGTAACCCCTATCTTGACGGTAGGTGAAACCACCACAATCGAATCGGGAAAACGGATAAAAAAGATCGTTGGCAACCAAAGCAAAACTCACTGCATTGAGTAGGTCTTTGCCCAAGTCGTCGAGTAATGTAGGGTCATTAGGACTCATATTTTGTCCTTCTTGCTGACAAAGCAGGGCTTCCCTCAAATAAGATGCACCCAACATGCCCCCAGAAGCACCAGTGAGCAAGGCCGTATTTTGCCATAGTTTTCCATTGGTCGCAATATTGACCTGCTGGAGGGCTTGAGCCGTCCAAAGCGACGATCTCATCCCGCCTCCACTGACACAAAGGAGGATCATTTTGGGCTTTTGGTGGCCATTTTTTTGATTCTTTTTGAGCCATTTTTCGAGTATTTCAAGGGTATTTGCCTTGTCTTGATGGATGTTTTCAGGGCTGCACTGTTGTTCAAAACGTGCATAATTGTAGGCGGCTTTAGGCTGTACCTCATAGTTGAGGCCATAGGCACGATTTCTAAAACTGAATATGCCAAATCCTGTGATAAAATTGATGGTCACCAACAAACCCAGAAAAACCAAAGTCCCCCATTGGCGAAACCAAAAAGTAATAGCCCCAAATATGGCCATTGACATGCTGCACAAGATAAAAATGGTTGCACCGGTCGGAATTCGAGCCCATTCTTGATCCATAAATAGCCCAAGGGTCATCAATAAAACCAAGGCAAATACCTGTACGGTCACAGCATTAAAATGGTTTTGCTTGAATACTTCTTCCAATATTTCTTTGGGATAATGGGCCACACTACGAACCAGCCGAGGCTTGATGCGCTCATTCATGTAGGTGTCCACCCGCCATCTTGTATTGCCCATCTGTATATCATACAAGGTAGGGAGTCGCTGGCCTCTAATCAATAATCGGCCACCGGGCTTGGGATAAAATTTGCCACCTTTCCGCAGGAAAGCCCCTATGTCTTTGTTGGTAAAATAAAGATAACTAGCCAAAATTAGGATTAAAACGGCTGTTCCGCTCAAAAAACCGCTAATATTAATGATAATATTTGTAGTTGCGGTAAGTTCATCGTGCCATTGAAACCAAATAGAGGCCGTCAAATAGGCGATTAAAAAAGCCATCGGTACCAAGCAATTATTGATGCAGAAAACAGAAAATGGAGCGTCTAATGTGGCAAGAAAAGCGAAACGATTGGCACTTAACAGGTAGGTGGTCAGGTTCCAGATCATGGTTAGGGTACCGAAGGTGGTACCGACCAAGAAAAAACTCCAAAAATCAACGGTGCCGCGATACTCTGGTGTGAGCATCAAATAATGCAGACCGTAAAACTTGCCCAAGATTCCACCTGAAAACAACAACAGTAATACCCATAATGCGATCAGTACACTGTGGTTGCGAAAGTGCAATAATAGCAGCCTGATTGGGAAGGAGAAATACATGTTTAGTTTTTCAGTCAATAATATTATACTCGCTCGGGTACTTAGTGTTCTCTCACTAGCAAGTCTTCTAAAAAGCCCCTGATTAATTTTTTCCGTTCCGAAGGAACGCTAATGGCATCTAAATGATGAAAGGCTTTTTCCTGAAATACCTGCTTTTCTTTTTGAATCAGGTCAGGGATTCCGTTTTTTTGAAAGAGATCCATGACAGCAGTTACTTTTTCATTGGATCCACCCGTTCCGGGTTGCATCCACGTTTTGAGTGCCGCTTTATCCTGATCGGATGCTATCTCTAACGTCTTTATAACCAATAAAGTCTTTTTATTTTGTAAAATATCCCCCCCCACTTGTTTTCCAAATTTTTCAGGGTCTCCAAAGGTATCTAAATAGTCATCTTGGATTTGAAAAGCAATGCCTGCATTGCGGCCACATTGGTACAGGTGTTCTAGGTCTTCAACGCTACAGCCAGCGCAAATACCGCCTATTTCCAAAGCGGCACCGAGCAAAACCGAGGTTTTGAACTCAATCATTTGGATGTATTCATTTGTTTCGACCCGATCACGGGTTTCAAAATTCACATCATATTGTTGCCCCTCGCACACCTGTGTAGCGACCCGATTGAAGGTATTCAGTAACCGATGCAACACAGTAGTATCGGCATTTTTTGCCAAGAAACGATACGCGTAAATCAGCATCACGTCGCCACTCAAAATACCCGTGGTAGTATTCCATTTGACATGTACTGTCGCTTGGCCACGGCGCAATGGCGCAGCATCCATGATGTCATCGTGGATAAGGGAAAAATTATGGAACAGTTCGACCGCCCAAGCGGCTGGCAATGACTGCTCTACATCGTCTTTATAGAGGGCATAGCCCATCAATACCAAAGCCGGCCTTAACCGTTTTCCACCCAAACCAAGGATATAAGCACAGGGTTCATATAACTCTTTGGGCTCGGCTGGAAATGGATTGTCTTGAGCGTATTGCTCTATTTTTTGTAGAAAACTGGAGAGTGAGTGCATTGAATATTGTTATTTTTTGGATTGGTATTGGTCATTTTTTCATTTTAAAAATACCCGCAATACCAGCCGCAAGTATAAAGCCTCCAATAGACCCAATACACATACGGGTGATGATGGGGCCTAGCGGTTGTGTGCTGGGATTAAGCATTAGGCTATCCAATGCTGCAATGCGCTCTCTGAACAGATTGGATTGCTCTGGGTCGCCAAGGCCTGCAGTTAGTTGAGACTGGAGGGATTTGCGCTCCATGTCTAACTCGGCCAA
>JANMMZ010000090.1:0-4821 GCA_031373665.1 Saprospiraceae bacterium
CTCGCGATGGACACCCTTGCCTCCGACTATAAGATTCCGGTCATAACGGCTCTTTCAGGACTAAAAGTTTTACCTTCGCACCTGTTAGAGTAGTGGCATGCCCGGCACACCAAATGGGAAGCCTCTCCGAGGCCAGTTTTATAGAACCAATCAACCCTCCTAACAAGGTGATGAGACCAAGGTGAAAATTTGATTTGAATTACTTATTTAACTGGCGCGAACAAGAATTGATACCCAAGAGCGAATAAATAGGGCAAAAACCGACCCAAGCCGTGACGATCAGAATAGCAGAAAATGCCCATGCTCCATAAGATAACGGTTGACTGAAATATCCCATTACATTAGGAATTATTAGTAAAATGCCAATGATTAAGCGCGCTTTTTGATCAAAAGAGCCTACATTTTTATTGAAGGTCATAAGTTTAGATATTTATAGGTGATCAATATTGTAACAACTGTAAGAGGTTTTTTTCCTACAAAGAGGGGATGTTTTCATAGACCATGCTAGGATCAGCAACTTTCTCTTCGCTGAGGGCTTTTAGGATGTCGTAAGGGGTGATGATACCAACCAATTCACCATCATCCACGACGGGTAGGGCGTGAAATCGGTTGATGTTGAATATATCAATAGCCACATTGAGGCGATCGGTTGACTCGACTTTGCCCAATCTTTTGGTCATGATGTCTTGGGCGGTGGCTTGACTTTGTCTCATTTCGCTGGCGAAACTATCATCTAAGTAGCCACCCATGTAATGCTCAAAATCGGTTTTACTGATGATTCCAACTATTTCACGGAAACGAACCACTGGAATATGATGAAACTTATGCGTTTCAAATATTTCCCTAACATTTGTAAGGGGTTCGTCTGGCGAGACGGTCACCAAGTGTTTGTGATCGGTCATCAAGGATGAAATCGGTGCAAATAAATTCATAATTATAAGTGTTAATGTTGTATTGATGGTACAAAAGTGCAGGCTTTCTATCGAGCCAAAAATGATGTGGATCACTGTTATAAATGATAAAAATCATCTACTAAAATGAGTTACTTTGTTACCTTTGCGTTAATATGAAAAAAATACTCATTATAGAAGACAATACCGATGTTCGGGAGAACATTGCAGAAATACTCAGTTTGGGTGGGTATGAAACCATTACTGCGGAACATGGAAAAGCAGGAGTGGCAAAAGCACAATCGGATCTGCCTGATTTGATCATCTGCGATATTATGATGCCCGAATTGGATGGATATGGGGTGCTACACATATTGAGCCATACCGCTAAAACGGCGGATATTCCTTTCATTTTTCTGACGGCTAAAGCGGAAAAAGATGATTTCAGGAAAGGTATGTCTTTGGGTGCAGACGATTATATTACCAAGCCATTTGATGATATTGCCTTGTTGCAAACGATAGAAAACCGCTTGAAAAAAAGTGAACGTTTGCGTGCTGCCTCGGTTTCTGCGAGTGGCTCGCTCGATCGTTTTATAGATGAGGCTCGCGCCTTGGAAGCCATCAAGCACCTATCGGATAATAGGGAATTGAGGCATTACAAAAGAAAAGACCCTATTTTTCGAGAGGGAGAGTTTCCGCGTTGGTTGTTTTTTGTAGAAAGTGGGAAGGTCAAGGTTTTCAAAACCAGCGACGATGGTCGGGAACTGATAGTCAAGATTGCTCAAGCAGGAGACTTTTTGGGATTCTTAGCTCTTTTTAATGAGAATGCATACCTTGAAAGTGCTACTGCTATGGAAGATTGTACCATAAAACTGGTTCCAAAGCAAGATTTTGCGGCTTTGGTATTTGGTAATCGCGATGTGAATGCACAATTTATCAAGATGCTGGCCAATCATATTGCCGAGCGGGAGCAACAACTGATCGAATTGGCGTATAATTCGGTTCGGAAACGGGTTGCGACCACTTTGACCAATTTATGTGATCAAAGTGGCCCCGTGATTCACGTGTTACGTGAAGATTTGGCTGCATTAGCAGGTACTGCAAAAGAAACATTCATCCGTACACTCACCGATTTCAAAAATGAAGGCATGTT
This sequence comes from Saprospiraceae bacterium, assembly GCA_031373665.1. Lineage (GTDB taxonomy): Bacteria > Bacteroidota > Bacteroidia > Chitinophagales > Saprospiraceae > M3007. Next base: position 2,044 of record JANMMZ010000090.1, read on the forward strand.
GCAAATATCGGATGGGGTGATCACTTTGGTGAAAATAGATAAATTAAAAGCATTAACAAACTAAATAATAATGCTGTCATCATCTGAGTGAATGATAAGGATGGGTAAATCACTGGTGAGCAGGGCTTCATTGGTGATGCTTTTGTGTAGAATCCCATCCCAAAAACTACGTTGGTGTGTCACAAAAACCAATAAATTAATCCGATGGTAAAACGAGTACTCATAGAGCCCACCTATCACATCATCACTGACTATTTTATGAAATAAGAATGGCCTCTTCGATTGGGTATCAGCATAGGTTTCTTCGAAATACTTGTATTGATCAAGCAAATTTCGTTCTCCACCCGGGCCTACGTGTACGAAATGAGTCTGGGCTTCAAATCGTTTGGCAAATGAAATTACTTGCTGTACACTCAAGGTATGGAGTGACTCGAAGTCGCTGGCATATAAAAGATGCTCGAAACCTATAAATTCTGTTTTCATGGGGATGATCAATACGGGGCAATGAGCCCTTTTTGATACTTCGATACTGATAGATCCAAAAAAGGCTTTATCCTGCCTTCCGCGCCCTGTGGCACCTATTACAATTAAGTCAGTTGTTTGTGAATAGTCTTCAAGTACGGTATCTGACATCCCATACATGATTTTTGAGGTGATCTGTTGTCTGGTATTGGGTTCATTGGGAGCACCTGCCGTGGCGTGTGCAGGTACATAGTTGACTCCGACTTTCTTTAGTGTCTCCGATATAAAAGTATCTAGTTCTGCCTGTATGCTTTTACCATAGTTTGCTAAAAAACCTGTGCTGGTTGGTGAATTGCCCTCAAAAACACTATCTACTACATTAACAACTTCTATATTGCTGTTCGTATGTCTGGCAATTTGCCAGGCAAATATAAGGGCATTAGCAGATACATCGCTCATATCAACGGGTACACTCAATGTACGCAGCCGAAATAATTTGCTTTTGAAAAGGTCTTTTTGTAGTAACAATTGCGTGATTTCTGATACTTCTGGGACAGTCCCTTGCGATACTATATGATCCTCAATCAATAGGGCAGGCAGCGTAATTTGCTTATCTGCATGAATGATATTTGAATCCGTTACTTCTACTATTTTTGCGGGCATGCCCAAGGCAGTCAATGCTTCGCGGACATGATCATTCAGTAATTTTGATGCATAACTATGATCTCCAATAATTTTGATGTGCACTTTGCCGCAGCCCTTGCATTTCGATGCGCAAGTACCCGTATTGGGATGGGGGTCAATAGATAAATTTTGCATATTACTTATATATTTTTTGAGTTAGGAACTCGTGAATTTCCCACAAAGATTGGGGCATTTTAAATACCCCAAAATGATCTATATTACCTGTTGGACTGATATTGATCATTGATAGGATTGAGCTGCGTCATCGTTCTCCAACATAGCGTACCGTTATCTTTGTAAAAAAATTACAGGTATGAAAATTCAGGTGTTTCCTAATATGAAGATCTCCGAGATACAAGAGGCATTCAGTCGTTTTTTCCCATATTTATCGCTCTCTTTCTTCACCCAGCCCCACGATGTTTATCAATTTAGTCCTGTAAAATATATGATTACAGAAAGAGATATCGTACTTGCCCGGATTGAGGTGAATCCACACAGTGCCATCATTGATATTGTTGCAGATATGACGGCGAGTGACGTAGAACATTTATTTGAACAAGAATTTGGATTGCACGTACAAGTAATGCGCAAGCATGGCGACGTTTGGATAGAAACTACCTCATCGGATAGTCAAAGCCTGCTCAAACAAAACGATTGTGCCGCACAAGTGTCGGCCAATCGGATTCCTTGTACTGATCAGATGGATTTCCTTAATGTAAGAACAGAATGGTTTTTGGGTTAATCACTTGCTTTTATAAATATGGATATCACTCTTTACGCTATTGTTAGTGGTGTCCCCAACAAAGGCAAAAATTAAATTTTCATGAAAAAAAACAGTATTCCGTCACTTGCGTATCAGGAAAATCTCCAACTTACAAAACTTCATAGCATCGTTCAGGATGCTATGAAGGAGGAGGCATTGATTATCAACAATCTCCTTCATCCACCAGAAGAAGTGATTTCACGTGGTCAGGCCATATCTGATTTAGTGGCAAGATTTGGCGGCAGTTGGTATTTTATCATCATTTTTATGGGGCTTCTCTGCGTATGGATAATATTCAATATCTTAGCAATTGGGCAATTCAAATTTGATCCCTATCCTTTTATTCTTTTAAACCTAATTTTATCTTCTATTGCTGCCTTGCAGGCTCCTATCATTATGATGAGTCAAAACAGACAGGAAGAAAAAGATAGGAAGCGTAGTGAAAATGATTACTTGATCAACTTAAAAGCGGAGATAGAAATAAGGGGGTTGCACCAAAAAATAGATTTACTGCTAGAAGAACAGATCGTGACACTTTATGAAACGCAGGCGAGTCAACTTGTATTACTCCAAGAGATCAATCAAAAACTTGAACAATTGGGCAAGCGTCAAAATCAGTAACATGAGTCATCCCGAATTTTGAAGTCAAAATCTGGATTTTAACATTAATTTGGTGCGTAGCACCTTGATATTTGTAGCCCATTGCCACCCCTTGGCCGACAAAAGGTGCAGCACACCGTAATATTGCATTTAATGTTCCGGTGCGCTGCACCTCATAACGCATTGATAACCAATATCTAATCGGGTGGGAGGCGGTTTTAGCCGCCGTCCCCCCACACCACCGGACGTACTCTCGTATCACGGCGGTT
>JANMMZ010000093.1:0-104335 GCA_031373665.1 Saprospiraceae bacterium
TTTTGATTAGAAACTTTTTGCTTATTAGGCCGTTGTTCTTTTAGTAATATTATGAATAAATTAAAAACGGAAATGTAATAAAAAAACGGGTATTCTGTCCAAGACAGAATACCCGTTTTTTGTTACAACTACTCAATAGCCTCCAACAAATACCGTTTGATCGTATCGCGACGAGTCCAATAAATATTGTGTTCTGCCCCGACAATGGGGACATATCTCACCTTAGTCTGCCCTTCCATTTGCTTCAAAGCATAGGATGCATTGCTGGGGTAAATCAGGTCGTCCTCCGATCCATGTATGATCCAGACGGGACAAGTGATACGCCTCCAACCATCTTGTATCTTTTCCAAGGCATTGGAGTGCGCGTATTTTTCCTTAGTGGCCACCCTAGCCCATCGTGGGAAAAAGATACCCAGTGGCGAGTGTACCCATCGGGCTATTTTTGGGGTGCGTTCTGCATTTGGCTGAACGGAAGCCGACTGCAACAGGAGTGATTTGATGTATTGCGGATAATCCATTGCCAATTTGGCGGCTACTGAGCCCCCGTACGAAGAGCCAAACAAAGTAATGGGCCTGTTTTCTGCCAATTTTTTCAGTAACGGTGCCACTAACTCTGCTTGGCGTTCTATAGATACCACGGCTTTTCCGTATTTTGATTTTCCATATCCGGGACGATCAATGGCAACCAATTTTGTTTTACGGTACAAAGTGCTATCCAAAAACCACGCCCTGTACTTAACCATACTACTGGGTGCGCCGTGGAGCAAGAAGGTGATGGGCAAAGAATCAGCCCCGATCTGCCACCCTCGCAAAGTCATATCGCCCGATTTGAAATAAAAGATCTGTGGTTGTGTCGTTTTCCCTTCAAACGATTTCCATATCTGCTGATCGGATGAGGTTAATCTCCATACACTAAAGTTGTCTGGAAATCGGCGGCTGCAAGCCGCAAGAATAAAGGCTATTCCTAAAATAGCAGCAATAGGTAAATACTTGATTTTCATGGGCATTAAACGAAAACAAACAAAACTTGTTTTCAAATGGATACATATCACTACTTTTGGCACTGCATTTCTGAAATATTCAGAGAATGTTTATAACCTTATTTTTATAGTATGCATTTTTCATCAAAATATACCTATTTTTTCCTTTTTCTAGGCTTTTCCTTGGTTAGCCTTGGCCTAAATGCTCAAAAGGCAACTTTTAGTCTTGATGATACCCTACGCGGGAGTATCACCCCCGAAAGGGCTTGGTGGGATCTCACCTACTACAAACTCAAAGTAACGGTGGTACCCGACAAAAAAAGCATCAGTGGAAGCAATGAAATCCATTATAAGGTACTGAATGCCAATCAGGTACTTCAAATTGATTTGCAGCCACCCCTCAAAATAGAGCGGGTGGAACAAAACAAAGAATCTTTAGAATTCAGCAAACGTGGCAAAAATGCTTATTTTGTCAACCTGAATACTCCGCAAATTCCCGGATCTCAGCAATCATTGACGGTCTGGTATTCAGGCAAACCCAAAGAGGCCGTGAGGGCTCCTTGGGATGGTGGGTTTAGTTGGTCTAAGGATGAAAAAGATCGCCCTTTTATTGCCACCTCTTGCCAAGGCTTAGGAGCCAGTGTTTGGTGGCCATGCAAAGACCACGCTTACGATGAGCCCGACTCCCAGTCTGTACAGATCACTGTGCCATCCAATTTGATGGATGTATCAAATGGTCGCTTGCGCAGCACCATCAAAAATACAGATGGTACCAATACTTATGAGTGGTTTGTGTCCAATCCGATCAATAATTATGGAGTTAATATAAATATCGCCAATTATGTTCACTTTTCTGACACCCTAAATGGAGAAAAGGGCGTACTAAGCCTTGATTATTATGTGCTGCCTGAAAATTTGGAAAAAGCAAAAGTCCATTTTCTTCAAGCAAAGTCAACGATTAGAGCCTTTGAATACTGGTTTGGGCCTTATCCATTTTACGAGGATGGGTACAAATTGGTAGAAGTGCCGTACCTCGGTATGGAACATCAGAGTTCGGTTACCTATGGGAATCATTATATGAATGGTTACTTGGGTCGGGATCTTTCCCGTACTGGTTGGGGTATGAAATGGGATTTTATTATTGTTCACGAATCGGGCCATGAGTGGTTTGCCAACAATGTCACCTACCGCGATATTGCCGATATGTGGATTCATGAAAGTTTTACTAACTACAGCGAGTGTTTATATACCGAATTCTATCACGGCAAGGCCGCTGGGTCGGAATATGTGCGCGGGTGCCGCGAGTTGGTAGAAAACATAAGCCCTATCATAGGTACGTATGGGGTCAACAATGAAGGCTCTAGCGATATGTACTATAAAGGGGGGAATATGCTGCATACTATTCGCCAGATTATTGGAAATGATAAACTTTGGCGCGATATATTAAGGGGTATCAACAAAGAGTTTTATCACCAAACAGTGGATGGATCCCAAATAGAGACATATATCATCAATCAATCTAAAAAGAACCTTTCCAAGGTATTTGACCAGTATTTGCGCGATTATCGTATTCCTATCTTTGAGTTTAAAATCAAAAAAAATGTGATTTCTTACCGGTGGACAAATTGCATAGACGGATTTGATATGCCCCTGGATATTGTAGGATCTGGAGAAAAAAAGTTTCGTTTAGAGCCGACTACCGAATGGAAAAAGAGTAAAATATCAGGGATCAGCAAGCGAAAATTTCAGCCAAGTGAAAACTATTATATTCAACTCAAACAACAGTAATTTGAGATTTCATTAAAAATAAAAAAAATACCTGCTTAACATTCAATTGTTTCGTGTATGTTTGCCCTCAATATTTGTATTTTTATTACTCAGGATTGATTATGGCTGAAAAGAAAGCACATCTTTTATATGTAGAGGACGACGAAAGTCTCAGTTTCGTAACTCGCGATAACCTTGAACTAAATGGCTATGAGGTGCATTACTGTGAAGACGGTAAGGTTGCTTTAGATGTCATTCAAAAGAATACAAAATTTGACCTTTGTATCTTGGATGTCATGCTGCCAGAGGTGGATGGATTCACCTTGGCTCAGGAAATTAGAAAGCGAGATGAACAAGTTCCGATCATTTTCTTGACTGCTAAGAGCATGAAACAGGACAAAATTCATGGGTTGACCTTGGGTGCTGATGACTATATGACCAAGCCTTTCAGCATAGAGGAACTTATCCTTAAAATTGATATTTTCTTACGCCGTACCAAATACGCCACAGTTACTAGAATCAATACACCAGTTTCTATAGGCGACTATGCTTTTGATTATAAAAATTTGAGTTTGTCAACTGCCGACTATTCTGAAACACTTACTCAGAAAGAAGCCGATTTGTTAAAACTACTCAACGAAAATCGCAACCAAGTTGTGAAACGTTCTTTTATACTAGAAACTATCTGGGGTAAAGACGACTATTTCTTGGGGCGTAGCCTTGATGTATTCATTTCACGATTGCGCAAATACCTAAGTTTAGATGAGCGCATCAAAGTAGAAAACATACATGGCGTAGGATTTAAATTTAGGGTTGACGATTAATTTAAAATTATGCAAGTTTCTTGGACAGGTGTTTATCCCGCCGTAACTACTCCCTTTACACATCAAGACACTCTAGATTTTCCTGTTTTTGAGCACAATCTCAAAGCCCAGTTGGATGCTGGAGCCGCTGGAATCGTATTAGGTGGTACTTTAGGCGAAGCCAGTAGCCTCCTTAATGAAGAAAAATATGACCTAGTCAGATTCACGGTGGATAAGGTGAATGGCAAAGTACCGGTGGTCATGAATATAGCCGAGCAGACCACCAAGGCTGCTTGTATAGCAGCCCGCGAAGCCGAACGCTGCGGGGCAAGCGGTCTTATGTTGCTCCCTCCCATGCGCTACAAAGCCGACGACCGCGAGACATTGGCCTATTTTCAGGCGGTAGCCGATGCATCGCCCTTGCCTATTATGATCTACAACAATCCTGTAGATTATAAAATATTGGTTACCCTTGATATGTTTGAAACCATGACTACATGGCCTACCATTCAAGCCGTGAAAGAAAGCACCCGCGATGTAAGCAATGTCACTCGGATGCTCAATCGTTTTGGCGACCGCTTCAAAATACTGTGCGGCGTAGATACCTTGGCCTTAGAAAGCCTTCTGATGGGCGCACACGGATGGGTAGCCGGTTTGGTTGATGCTTTCCCAAAAGAAACCATGACCATTTACAACCTTGTCCAGCGCGGAGAAATAGAAGCAGCCTTAAAGATATACCGATGGTTTTTGCCTTTATTAGAACTAGATATCCACGCCAAACTGGTTCAAAACATTAAGTTAGCCCAAGCCGCTACTGGACTTGGTACAGAGCAAGTACGCGCACCGCGATTGCCACTAGAAGGTGAAGAAAGGGCAAGCGTATTGAAAATCATTCAAGATTCATTGGCCACCCGGCCTGTTGTATAAGATTTTTGGTTATTTTGATGATATAGAGAAACTTTATTCCTTCAACCTACGTTGAAGGAATAAACATTATTATATATATGAAACACCGAATCAGAGTAGCTGGTATCCTGCGCCAAGGCAACGAAATACTATTGGTAGAACAAGAAAACCCACGGAGTGGAGAACGGAAATGGACAACCCCTGGCGGTGGGCTGGAACCCACTGATGCCGATATATTTGCCGGTGTGGTTAGAGAGGTTTTTGAAGAAACTGGCCTCCACGTAAAACCTGGTTCTATCCTTTTTATCAGTGAGTTTGTCAGTCATGTTACCCAAGTCATGCAAATCAGCGTCTGGATCGAGTGTTTCCCTGCCGAAGGCACTGAATTTGGCGAGGTAACCCTTGAGCATACCCGCCCCGACGATTACTTAACCAATATCAAATGGTGGTCAAAAGAAGCCCTGAATCTCAGCCCTAACAAAGGTTCTACTTTACAAAATTCAGATTTTTGGCTATCGTTGGAGGCTAATACTGGTGCTGTCTGCTATCTTGGGAAGAAAGTGGAACTCGGCAACTAGTGTTCAAGGACTGGCATCTTGTGTGTTTTATAGAAATGGGAAGCCTTTCTGAGGTTCGAAAAACAAAACAAGGTTAGGTTTAGGTAAGAAATTTAGAAAGTTACGATTTAAGACAACAAACTGTCTGTTTTTGAAAAAAGCCTTATCTTTGTCGTCATCAAATAAGGTTTTATTTTCAAATTTATTCACAGTGATGCGATGGCTTCAGGGTCAGTGCATTTTTTAGAAATCAACCTTATATATGTATCTTGCTGAATTGTTTAACCTTACAATACTTCAATCTAACCAAATTATGAAAAAATTAATTTATTTGTTGGCGCTCCAAGTCTTTGGTATTCACCTGTTTGCACAAAAATCTGAAGTGGTAGAGCCACCTAGAATAGCCACTTTTTCGACTGCTACAGAAGGTAGTTGTACTAAATTCATCGCAAACCTACCCCCGCTCCAACAAAAAGCAGGGGCTCCAACTGCAAGTTGGAGCAGTTATTGGGAGTTTGGCGATGGCGGTTTTAGTTTTGAAAACCTGCCCGTGCACTGCTATCAAAAAGCAGGCAATTATCCCGCTGTCTTGTATGCCACTGGCCGTTACGACGACGGCAAGCCACCCAAGGGCGTTTATCAAGAAGCCTATGCCGATAGAGGCTCCAATATCGTACCCATTCACAACACGGTATTTGACAGCACTAAATTGGCAATCAGGATGAAAAGTAACCGCCATCCTCGTGCCAACGAGCAGATGGTGACCATCGTCAGTTACCGCAACCTAGGCAATATTAGAACTGATGGTCGTTTGTTCTTTTTTTTCAATGAGAAAAAATTTGGCAACACTACGCACTTTACATTTGATTCGGCTCGCACCCACTATGGAGAAGTCATTGAACTTTTGAGCGATGTACAAACCATTCCAAAAATATATCCCGCTTGGGATTGGGCCAATATTGGACAGTATTCGGGGGCAGGGGTAAGTACTATTGCAAATACAGATGCCGCTCCTCCAGCCATTATTTTAGACAATCTATTAGCAGATGCCAGAGGTCGCTATAAACAAGAGCAATCTTGGAAATTTCAGAGCCTTAGTGCTGGTGAAAAACGCAACATGTTCTTGACCCTGTCTGGCACACCGCAAATGCTCCAAGATACGAGTGCCTTTATCCATGTAGAGGCTATTTTTGCGCCATTTGACCCGGCAGTACCGCCAGAAAGATTCGAAATGGAAATCGAAATAGTGAGCGCACATGATCCCAATGCCATCGCAGTATCTGATAACAAAGTAAACTATCGGTCATTGGGAAAGAAAAAATTAGATTATAAAGTGCGTTTTCAAAACGATGGCGAAGGCCCAGCCAACACCATTAAAGTAGAGATCAGTATTCCTAAAGGCTTAAAAACTGATAAAGTATTGCCATTGGACTGGTATCCAAAATGTCCGATATGTCCAGAGATTCCGACCAGCAGAAGTTGTTTGGATACTATGTTTCAAGATGATTTATTGACATTTACCTTCAAAAACATATACCTACCCGGCAGCAGCCAAAAAGGAGTAACTGACCGCGATAGCACTAAGGGCTTTATCAAATACAGGATAGAACCCGCCAAAGATATGCCTAAGCGCAATTTTACGAGCCGCGCCGCCATATTTTTCGACAAGGAAAAACCTGTTTATACCAATTTTTCAAAAACGAAATTTAAGACAGGGCTCTCTCCTGGCCTCAAGATAGGCTACAACGCTTACCCTGCTCCTGATTCAATCAAAAATGGGTATCCATTCATTGGTGTTTCCTTTTCACCCTATAAGTCTTGGCGTTGGTATCCTCAAATAGAACTATTGACTGGCTTAAAAGGCCGATCTAGCCTTGGAGAAACTACTAGTACCGATACTATAGGGAAATATGTTCCTATTGGTGGTGTTTTCACCCAAGAACAGGACACTTTTGAGGTCGCAAAATTCACGAACATGGATACCCGAGGCTTGATATCTTTTGAAGTGCCTTTTTTGATCCGCCGCAACTTCTCTAAATTTATGGGTATTGGTTTTGGTGGTTCTGCACGTGTTTTCCTTGAAAATGGCGAAACCATCACCACGGTGCAAAGAACGGAGTATATTGTGGCATTGTTTAATCCTCCTCAACCCCCCAAAGTGAAAGAATTTCCTCCTTCCACTAACACAGTACCTTATAAAAATAGGTATTTCCGCTATTCGGCTTTCGTTGACTTGACTTTTGGCTCTGTAAGATCAGGACTAAATATCGGAATAAGAGTGGGCAGTCTTATGGGCGGTAAAAAACAACCAATTAAACCATTTGCCCAAGTATCTGTTGAGATGAAGTTATAGAATGTTCTATGGCATAAATTCACTGCGCCTCATATGAGAGTATCCGTCATCAGAAAAGCCCACTTTAATGCAGCACACCGACTACACAACCCAAAATGGTCTGATGAGCGGAATAAGGAGGTGTTTGGGCTGTGCAATAACCTAAATTTTCATGGGCACAACTATGAAATGGAGGTACGCGTAACTGGGGATGTTGACCCTGATACTGGCATGGTTGTTGACCTTGGTTGGTTGTCTCAACTCATCAAAACAGAGATCGAGCATAGGTTTGATCATAAAAACCTCAACATTGATACCGAAGAATTTAAAAACCTAATTCCCACAGCTGAAAATATATGCATTGTAATTTGGACTATATTGCGCGAAAAAATTGGTGAACAATACGATCTACACGTTAGGTTGTATGAAACCCCTCGCAATTTTGTTGAAACGGGTATAATAATGAACGGCTAAAGTGTGGATGCAAATGCCCAATACTGACCTTTATTTACCTGTAAAACATTTAAATTGCGCCAAAATCAAAGGTTTTTTGATGTAATTGAAAAAAATAGGAACAAAACCCTTTGATATGATTGCAAGTTGCCGTTCCTTTGCAGCCGAAAATTAGATTTTTTTCACTTAATACAATATCAAAAATGGCAAACGTAGCCGATCGCGTAAAAAAGATTATCGTTGACAAGTTAGGCGTTGATGAAGGAGAAGTAACTACAGCAGCAAACTTCACTCAAGATCTTGGTGCTGACTCTCTTGATACAGTTGAACTGATCATGGAATTTGAAAAGGAGTTTGACGTTTCAATTCCTGATGAGCAGGCTGAAAAAATCACTACAGTTGGCCAAGCGGTTGAATACCTTGAGGCTCAACTCAATGCATAATTAGCGCAACAGGAATTTATATTTCTGCTTTTACTACAAGGTGAGTCATCCCGTTCCATTCCCTTTGTTGTGTAAAATAGAATAGCGAGGGCTAATTTGAGCCCTATATGATTGTTTTTTATTGATAATCAACTACTATTCTGTCTGAAAAGACATTTACACACTATGAGTTGGTCGGTGGTGACTCATCTTTTTTTAAGATCATCATAATTTCTATATACATCAGTATTTTCTTTTATGAAAAGAGTTGTAGTAACAGGTATTGGAGCCATTACTCCTATTGGTAGCACGGTTGGAGCCTATTTGGATGGCCTTCAAAAAGGCATTAGTGGAGCCAACATTATCACCCTATTCGACGCTGCTTTATTTAAGACTCATTTTGCTTGCGAGGTAAAAGACTTCAACCCAGAAGATCATATTGATCGCAAAGAAGTCCGCCGATTGGATCGCTTTACCCAGTTTGCCATGGTTTCTTCCGCAGAAGCCATTACAGATTCAGGTCTTGACTTGGAGGCTATTGACAAAGATCGGGTGGGTGTTATTTGGGCTTCAGGAATCGGGGGCTTGAATACCCTTGAAAAAGAAGTAGAAGATTTTATCAAAGGAAATGGAATACCAAAGCACAATCCATTTTTGATTCCTAAAATGATTTCCGACATCGCTGCTGGTCAGATATCTATACAATACGGGTTCAGAGGGGTCAATTATGCCACCGTTTCGGCATGCGCCTCGGCTTCTCATGCTTTGATGAGTTCTTATGACCACATCCGATTAGGCAGAGCCGATATAGTCGTATCAGGAGGCTCAGAGGCCTCCGTGACCAAAACTGCCGTAGGAGGATTCAACTCTATGAAAGCCCTCAGCGAGCGCAACGACGACTACTTAACCGCTTCCCGCCCTTACGATAAGGATCGCGAAGGTTTTGTGCTAGGAGAAGGTGCAGGAGCATTAATTTTGGAAGAATACGAGCACGCTAAAAAACGTGGCGCGAAAATATACGCTGAAGTAGTAGGAGCAGCAGCAACCGCCGATGCCTATCACATCACAGCACCGCATCCGGAGGGACTTGGGGTAATCAATGTAATGAACTTAGCCTTGGCCGAAGCCAATATGGATTTGACCGAAATTGACTACGTCAATACGCACGGTACCTCTACCCCGCTTGGCGACAAAGCAGAACTAAAGGCCATAGAAAAAGTATTTGGATCGCACGCGGAAAAATTAAACATATCTGCGACCAAAAGTATGACTGGCCACTTGCTGGGTGCTGCGGGCGCGATAGAGTCCATTGCCTGTATTTTGGCAATGCAACATGATTTTGTACCACCAACCATCAACCATTTTACCGACGACCCAGAAATCAATCCAAAACTAAACCTCACCTTTAATGAAGCGCAGCAACGTAAAGTGAACGCCGTACTCAATAATACGTTTGGGTTTGGAGGTCACAATGCATCCATTATCTTTAAAAAGGTATAAACACTGATTTTGTGCGATTTGTAAGACAGATTTATAATTACTATTTTCACGAGGATAAAGAATTGGCGAGACGTTTGTACTCCATGATTGGCTTTGTCCCTGCACATTTGAAGTTGTTCAAACTTGCTTTTTTTCATAAAAGCACGTTTTCGGCCAAGGATTATGCTATTTCTAACAATGAACGCTTGGAGTTCCTTGGTGATGCTGTATTGAGCACCATCGTCGGTGAATATTTATTTAAAAAATATCCAAATAGTGACGAAGGGTTCTTGACTAAAATGAGGTCTAAAATTGTCAAAAGAAATTCTTTGGACGAAATAGCCGACCGCATGGGCTTGGATATGTTCTTAACCCATTACAACCAAACCCGTCTTTCAAAATCAATGCTTGGGAACGCCCTTGAAGCCTTGGTAGGAGCCATTTATATTGAAGTGGGCTACGAGCGAACCAAATACTATGTCATCAAGAAAATACTCCGAAGATACCTAGACATACACGAGTTGGAGAGTTACGACGACAACTTCAAAAGCCAACTATTAGAGTGGTGCCAGAAAAACGGTCACCAAATAGAGTATAAAGTGGTGGCTAAATACAAAAGCGAAAAACGTGACAAATTCAAGGTAGCTGTAATGGTAGATGGCCGAAAACTTGGTACCGCTGATGATTTTAACAAGAAAAGTGCGGAACAACTCGCCAGTGAAAGAGCCATGACCGCCCTAGGTATGGTGAATGGAATTGGTACGATGATAATGCCGCCTTCTGTAACGCAAGAACAAGAGGCCGAAGAAGAGTAAAGCATGATATATAATGATGGCTTAAATTTTTCAAAAAAGCCAAAGTATCATAAAAAAGGAGTCATTTCGCTGCAACGAAATGACTCCTTTTAAATTTTGGGGAGGATGAGGGGTCTCGAACCCCCGGCCTCTAGTGCCACAAACTAGCGCTCTAACCGACTGAGCTACAACCTCCATATTCTTGCTTTTTCTAAAGCGGCTGCAAAGATACGTTCACTTTGTTTAAATTATCAAATCAATAACCGAGGAATTTTTAAAAAAATTCCCAAATGCCTCATTTTTTATGAGATTTATGGGTCAGTTACTTCGAATGGTTGATCAATTCTACAAAAAGAGCCTGACTAAATACGCTCTTTTTGTAGAATTGATTTGTGATTTATCTGTTGACTCCCCTACTCTACTACTGTAATCCGCTCCGGTTTGCTCCAAACCCGAGCCGCATTATTGTAATAAAGAAATGCTTGACTGGCTGGAGCCTCAAAAGAACCTGTTATATCAGCCCTAAGGTCAAGGTTGATGGTTCGCACCTCTTTGGGCTTTAGTTGTTCGAAATGAAAGACTGCAAACCCGTCCCAAAGTTCATAATAATCGTATTTCCCTGCATCTTTCAGTGATTTTAGTTGCCAAGGTTGCAGGGTCAGTCCCGCAGGGATACCCAGTATAATCATTGGCGAGGCAAGTACTTGATCGCTGTTATTTTGAAGATTGGCTGTAAGCCTAACCGTTTCACCGATAGAAGCCTCCACTTTTTCTATACTCGTTTTAAAATCAAAAGGCGTATTAGGGGCAGTACGTGGCTGGCGGCTGGCATAATTCAGTTCTATATCGAAAGGAACGACTTCGGTAGAAGGCTCAAAAAACACTTCTACCTTGGATTGATTGCCTTTGAGGTGCTGTTCCAAGCCTTTGAGTTCAATACGCTTAGGATTTGATGAATCAAAGGCGTGTTTCACCACTTCTTTTCCATCTATTTGCACAATTAGATTCCCAGTTGCAGCCGTCGAAGTACCCATTTGAGCGTATTTTACAAGTGCTTTTAAGCATAAAACAGTGCTTTGAGTGCTTCCATATCCATATTCGTTTTTCTGATTTGTGATAAAACTAATGGCCTTTGATACTGCCGATGCCGATTTACCTTCGGTTATCAAGGCTAAAGTAGCCAAGGCTGTGGTTTCTAACTGTAGTATAGTGCCAGTGCTTCCAACGGCGGAGTGGGTACTGCCTGTCCAAGATCCGTCATTGGTTTGGCTGGCACGCAAGAGGGCTACCATTTCAGAGAATCTTGGATCTTTGGTGGCCGAAAATGCGTTGGCCATCAAGGCAATTTGATAAGCATCCTTCGATACTTTTGCTATTTTATACGATTCATTGATCTCCGCTGTGATACTCGCGCCCTCACCTGCGCTGGCAATAGCCCAAGCAATGTACGCGCCTAAAGTGCCATCATTGGTCCAACTATGCAGACAGTTGGGATTGATCTTCCACCCACCTGTACCTTCGCGACGATCCAACAACCATTTGGTGCTGCGCTGAATCATGGCTTTATCCACAGGATAGACAGCCGCCATGTCCGTGAATTGGAGGATTCCATAGGCTGTCAATCCTTCATGGCCGGGATCTCGTCCCCACCAATCAAATCCACCAGATTTTGATTCATAAGCCGTAAGCCGCTTGTAGCCATCTTCTAAAAGTTGCAAGGCTTTACTTTCTGTTTCTGGCATCACCTTCCCTGAAGACCTGAGCAAATCCAAGACCAATAAATTGGGGTAATTGCTACTACTAACTTGTTCAAAACAACCATTGGGCTGCCTTAACATACGCTCCATACCAACGAGAATCGTTTGAAGTGCGTTAGGGCAAGCAGTTAAATTCATCGTAGCAGTACCTTCCACCGGATCATTTAGGTTAAACTCAAACATGTTTTGGGAAGCATTTCCGCTAACCATTTTTCGGACAGGAAAACCGCGATTGATCGTTTTGATACTGGACTCAAACGCATCCGCAATGTTTTCATCTTGAGTTAAGGACACTACAATGGGCATATTTTCCTTGTTTTTGGTCGTTCCAACCAAATAATCAAGGTAAATAGTTTGGGTTTTGCCCGCTGCTACGTTGCTGTAGAGATCTGGCTTTCCTTCCAATGTAAAGTGTTCTGGCACAGTAAGGGCGAGTTTTCCGCCCATGCTTTGGCTGGTGTTATTGTGTACCTGAACAGCCATACGAAGAACATCACCCGTGATGACAGATGCGGGCAATTGTAGAGACATGTGAAAAGGTTTTTGAACAAAAATACGCTTTTCAGCACGACCAACTGCTCCAGATCGGTTTACGCCTTCCACTGTAACCCTGAAATTAGTAATTTCGTCAGAAGCAAAGAAACTGACCATGCCCTCTCCTTTTTCATCCGTTTCTACGGCTGGATTCCAATAAATGGTTTTTCTAAAATCGCTTCGTTGGGTCACAGGGTCGGCGGCCTCGTACGCTGGAACATAAAAAGTACGAGCGCGGGTAAATCGCTCATAAGGAGCACTTTGTCTTTTTTGTTTCCTAGCCTCCATTGATGCTTGTGGTTTGTCTGCTTTCTCCTCCTTTGCTAACATCATTTCTTCGCCTGCTATTTTGCCATCCATCACCATCTCATCCATTAAAGGTGCTGAGTCATCTTCAAAATCAAGGTTAATGATTGGATTTTCTTCCAATTTAGGTACTGGAGGAGCCATTTTAGGTGCTGGAGGATCCATTTCTTTTACTGCCCCTGGTCTTATGGCCATTGACATTTTATCTTTTTTAATTAAAGATACTTTACCCGAAGTGATATTGACTTGTTCTAATAGGATAGGCTCTCCCAAACAAGCATCTAATTCATTAATCATACCTTTTTGAACAACAATATTTGTAAACTTTTTGGCCATGTAACCAGTATAGGAGACGATGATATCATATTCTCCTGGCTCTACTTTTAGACTGTACTTTCCCTTAACATCAGTTATGGTGCCTTGTATAGATACTCTGCCTTTCTTTAATTGAATTGTTACCCCAATTAAAATTTCTTCATTCTCATCGCGCACGATTCCTTCCAATACAGAAATACCAGAACCAGAACTTTTACGGCGTAATTTGCCCGCTTTCATATCTTTTGGACCTGGGGTGATTTCCGCGCCATATTCATACGTTACTTTTGCATTCGCTAGGGCTTCTTTCCAATCAAACCTGCGCCAGCCTTGGGTCATCAATAAAAAATCTAAGGCTTGATCGGATTTGGGTTCGGTTTTATCAAAATAGAAATTAGGCTCTTCTATCACACCTTTTACATCTTGTTGCAACAACAAGGCAGCCAATATATGTCCTTGTCTGTCATCTGCAAAACTGAGTTGTTTGTCATCTACTACAGCCATACCGAAAGAACCTTTTACAGGCTTTCCAGTGTGATCTTTCACTTTTAGGTGCATTTTTACCTTTTCACGAGGGAGGTATTTTTCTTTTTCTGGATAAATTTCGATTTGCAACCCCTTGTCTTTTTGGACAAACACGAGGCGTTCCGCTTGGGGAGTATTGTCTGAATCCATGAGGGTAAAACGGGCAATACCCATTGGTAATTCCGAAATATTGACATTAAATTCAGTGCCCGAAGCCGAGGTAGTTATTTCTTTATAAAAAAAGATATGGTCTTGGTGCGTGCCAACTACTATGATCTTTTCACGCTTAGCAGCACTTGCCCTAAAAACGAGTGTTTGATCCGTGCTTTGTTTCAATTGTAGGGTCTGACCCTTTCCCTGTATTTCGGGCAAAGCATAAGTGCTTGCACTGAAAAATGGTTTGGTCACTTGGGCAAAGTATCGTTCGCCCGGTTGAGGAGTGAAACCAAATGCACCCATTCCATCATGAAAACTCATGAAATCGGCTACTTTTGTGCCTTTTCCGTCTATAATATATCCTTCTAAATCGGCAGGTTTCTCTATTTCATTGGTGGCCTTAAAGGCCATGCGACAAGGCAAACCCGCTACCGCATCGCCCCCTTCTGGGAAAAATTGTAGGTTTACATTGTTGAGCACGATCGGGATAGCCCTAGAAATGGATTCTGTTTTGCCTCCATATTCTATCAGCACATTCAGTAGCCCATCGGGCGTATTGATCGCACTGGGCAATGTAAAGCGGATATACACGCGGCCATTAGCATCGGTCAATGCTTCTCCAGTACCAGATTCAATACCGTCTGTTTTGGCAACAAAACGTACTTTTTGGTTTGGAAGAGGCTTGTTTTCTAAGGAAAGTAGATCCAATTTGGCTATCGCAACTTCACCGGGACCAAAAGCTTTGCGCTCAAACTCAAGTTTCATATTGAGGTTGGGCAACACCACTTTTTGAACCGTGATATCGCGAGAAAAAACGGATTGGGTATTCTGCATCCAAGAAGTGAATGCATTGATTTTATACTGGCCTCCAGCCATATTTGACGGCAATTCAATACTACCTGCCGTACCAAATTCAGTACAAAAAAGGGTCTGTGTTTGTAGTTTTACGCCTTTTCCGTCTATCAGGTGCACATAGAGTACGTCGCTGGTAGCAGAAGGATCTAAAGTACCTGCGTTGCGCAGCCATGCCGCATACCAAATGGTTTCCCCGGGGCTATACAGGGTTCTATCGGTTTGGAGATAGCATTTTTCAGGTTTCTGATGTCTTAATTGGTAATTCAACTTATCAGCGAGTACATCTAAAATAGCCGAATCACGGACTACTTGTGAGGATGAATCTGAAGGGTTGCTCATTTGAGCGGCAGGAACACTACTTGCAAAAGCAGCATAAATCCAAAGAAATATATTAAAAAACATAACTTATTGTTTGAAAGGTTAAACTTTATCTCAAAAACGGTTTTAAGGATTGGTGTCCGTGCACGACCCACTACGGATGCAGCAAGTTTTACAATTACATAACAAAAATACAAGAATGCTAAAAATATTTAAGGCACTAATGAGTAAAACCCCTTGTACTTTTGATGAATAAGCCAAAGAAAATACTAACTGATTAACAGTGAGGTAGAGAAAATAATAAAAAACACTTTGGTTTTAAGTTTTCTACTACATTTGCCTGATCTAATTTATTTTGAAATATTTGAATATCATTGTACCAATTTTACATACTACACACATGTTAAAATCAATTTTTCGCCTTGCACTACTGGTGCTTTGCATCCATACCACGTTATCGGCTCAGGTAGCGTTTACTTTTAAGGAATGGGAAGACCCCTCCGTCATTGAACTCAATAAGGAAGCACCCCGTGCTACATCCATTCCATATATGCACAGCGACGACGTATTTACTGACGATTATAGTAGATCCCCTTGGCATAAAAGCCTCAATGGCACTTGGAAATTTCAATACGTGGAGCAACCCGAACAGGTGATCCAGAATTTTTGGGCCTATGATCACCGCGATATTGATTGGAAATCTATACAAGTGCCGGGAAATTGGGAAATGCAGGGTTATGGAGTGCCGTTGTACAGCAATTTCATTTATCAATTCCCGATCAACCCGCCCTTTATTGACCATAGTCACAACCCAGTTGGTATGTATCGCACCCGTTTTCAGGTGCCTTCCAATTGGAACGGCCGAGAAGTGATTCTTAATTTTGGATCAGTTTCAGGCGCCATGTACGTATGGGTCAATGGAAAAGCCGTTGGATTTTCTAAGGTCTCAAAAACGGCCGCTGAGTTCAATATCACTCCCTATTTGCAGAAAGGCACTAATGTACTGGCGTGCCAAGTATTGCGATGGCATGACGGATCGTATATGGAGGATCAAGACATGTGGCGAATGAGTGGGCTAGAACGCGACGTGATGCTCTATGCCCGCAATCAAAACAGCATCCAAGATTTTTTTGTCAAAACCAACTTGGATGATAAGTTTCAACAAGGTGTCGTCAGCGCCACGGTGGATGTTCGCAGTTTTAAAGACGCTTTCAATCAAAATTTCGGCGTTACACTGGAAATTTTTGATAAAAACAAAACATCGGTATTCAAACAAGAAAAAAAGATCAACAACGAACGTGGCTCAAAAATAAACAGCCTTGCTTTTGAAGGCATCGTGAAATCACCTGCTCAATGGAGTGCAGAGTTCCCAAACCTTTATACGACTGTCATCACTTTAAAAGATGGCAAAAGCGGTCAAGTTTTAGATGTTGTCGGCTCTAAAGTTGGATTCAGAAGGGTGGAGATAAAAAATGGCTCATTGCTAGTGAATGGCAAACGTATATTGGCAAAAGGCGTAAACCGTCACGAGCATGATCCAGACAAAGGCAAATACTGCTCTCGAGATTTGATGATTAAAGACATTGTAATCATGAAGCAGTTCAACCTCAATACTTGCCGTGCCAGTCATTACCCCAATGATCCATTGTGGTACAAACTTTGCGACGAATATGGACTTTACGTGATTGATGAAGCCAATATAGAAAGTCATGGGTTGGGCGCGGAATTTCAATTTTTTTACGACAAATCCATTCATCCTTCTTACGACCCAAAATGGTATGAAGCCCACCGCGACCGGTGGCGTAGGTTGGTAGAACGCGATAAAAACCATGCTTGTATCATTATTTGGTCACCGGGCAATGAGTGCGGCGATGGCCCCATATTTAAAGAGGGCTACGAATGGATGAAAAAACGTGACAATACCCGCCCGATCATGTCGGAGCAGGCTGGTGAAGGTGCCAATACCGATATTGTAGCACCTATGTACCCTTGGATTCCGGATATGGAGGCATATGCTGCCAATAAAAAGGTAGTAGGCGGCGAAAAATGGACTTTAAATAGCAAACCCCCAATGGTGGATGATCCAAAGACCAAGCCTTATATTATGTGCGAATATGCACACGCCATGGGTAATTCTACGGGCAATTTTCAAAAATATTGGGACATCATGCTTGGTTCTAAGAACATGCAAGGTGGTTGTATCTGGGACTGGGTAGATCAGGGTATCCGCTACACCGCACCTTGGGGAAAAGGCACTGGCATGGTATATGGTGGTGACCTTGGTGGCCACAATCGCTATACCGACTACAATTTTGTGTGCAATGGCGTAGTGGATGCGGATCGAAATCCACATCCGGGGCTTTGGGAGGTCAAAAAAGTATATCAGAACATTGTGTTCAAGGCTGAAGATTTGGCCGCTGGCAAGATCAGCATCACCAATTACAGTAGTTTTACCAACCTTCGCGACTATGATTTTAGTTACGAATTAAGTACCAATGGAGCACCCGCAGAACGTCAACCATTTGCATTTGAATGTCCTCCAGGAGAAACCAAAACAGTGCAATTGACATTGCCTATGTTCAAGTTGATGCCCGGTACGGAGATTAACTTGAATTTGTATGCCAATCAAAGGCAGGCTACTCTTGCATTACCCGCTGGGCATGAGGTAGCAAAAGAACAATTTGCTTACACGGGTTCTTATTTTTCAAGGAATTTTGACAATGGCGGCTCTCTAAAGATAGAAAAAAGTGCAGATATGCTAAAATTCTCATCGGGAGACATTGCAGGAGCATTTAATACTAAAAATGGAGAATGGGCAGCCTATACACACAAAGGAAACAATGTGTTTTGGTCATTTTTCTATGGTGGG
Source organism: Saprospiraceae bacterium (assembly GCA_031373665.1). Taxonomy (GTDB): domain Bacteria; phylum Bacteroidota; class Bacteroidia; order Chitinophagales; family Saprospiraceae; genus M3007. Next base: position 18,129 of record JANMMZ010000093.1, read on the forward strand.
CCTAAGGCATTTCCGGATCCATACTTTTGGCGCGCACCCACGGACAATGATTTTGGAAATAATTTCCCAAATTATGCCTCTATATGGCGCAGTGGCCATGTGAATAGAAAAGTAAAAAAGGTGACTGCCGGAGAACAAAGTAAGGCCGGTATTGAAATTAAAGTTGAATACCGATTGACTGATGTGCAAGCAGACTATACCTTGACTTACTTTATTCAAAATGATGGCTCTGTGCGAGTACAAGCCGCTATTGATCTAGGGACAGGATCTGAACTTCCAGATATGGGCCGGTTTGGAATGCGCCTTTTATTGCCGCGCAGTACCGATCAATTGGAGTATTATGGACGCGGCCCTTGGGAAAACTACAATGACCGTAATACAGGCTCTTCCCTTGGAGTATATGCAAATGACGTGGCCAATGAATTGACCCGTGGTTACATACGCCCTCAAGAAAATGCAAACCACACCGATACACGCCGTATAAAACTGACCAATAAACAAGGTTATGGAATCGAAATAGAGGGCACTCAACCACTTTCATTCTCTGCACTACCCTATCTGACAGAAGATTTGGATGAGGGTATGGTCAAACGAAATCGTCATGTGATGGACTTGGTCGAACGACCGTTTGTTGCGGTGCATGTTGATTTGAAGCAGCGCGGGGTGGGTGGCGACAACTCTTGGGGCGCACAACCTCACGATCAATACCGTGTCACAGAGAAAAAGATGGAATATGGTTATGTGATAAGAGCCATTGGACAATAGGCTTTTACGATTTCACTAATTTAAAAGGCGTGTTTGCAAATCCACAAACACGCCTTTTAATTTTATGTCTTTGATTTCCAAACCCAAAACCAGCACAAAGCAATATATTCAAGGGCAATAAATTCGTAATGCTCTAGGGCGTGACCACCCATATAATGGCTATAACTTAAAATCACTAAACCCGTCCAATACAGTGGAAACTGCTGTTGTGTACCCAATATAGAGAGCGCAAACGGAACCAGTACATACCAAGGGTGTACGGTGGTAGAGCAGGCCAAGTGGAGGAAAGAGGCAAATAATAATGCCGTACAAAGGATTGTAAATTTTTGCTCCTGAGTATATGCTACTCCAAGTCTTCGATAGCGCCACCAAACCCAGACAGCCAAGGCCAAAACACCCAAAACAACAACTTTTGCAAGCCAAGGCCCAATTAATTCGCCTTTATTGTAGCCCGTTTGCCGAAACCCCACATGACGAATCAAGTAATAGATACTGGCGTTGTATTCAAATTTTTTAAAATACAAATTAATACTTTTACTCATATTTACAAGCACTTCTTGTTGGAACAATGGCGCGAAAAAGAGCAACATCGATATTCCATAAACAAGGCTAAATCGGACAAAGTTTTTGAAGCCTAGATATGCCCACAAGATTGGTACAAATAAGATCGGTAATAATTTAGAGGCCGTAGCCAACGCCCAAAACAGGGCAGACATGGCTACTTTCTGCCGGCGCAAAGCCCATAATCCTGCTACCATAAAACAGATCATCGCGCCTTCAAAATGGCAATTTCCCGTGATTTCAATAATTGCCAATGGATTGAGCGCATATAGAACCGCCCCACCCGACCGAGCCAATTTTGTCCCTGTATTAAATCGGTACAAAATCCAAACAGTGCTTATTTCGCAGCCTAAAAGAAATAATTTCATCACGACGGTAGCCCCCTCGATTCCATAAGGAGATATTAAAGCAGATAAAGCGAATATGGCCTGACAAATAGGTGGATATACCGTGTAGTATTGCTTAGAATTAAGCAAATGAAAGAGTTCATCAGAGATCCCTTTGGTGGATAGGCCTTGATCTATAATGGCTTGGGGCGTATGCGCAAAAGGATGAATTCCACCTATCGTCAGCCTACCATCCCAAATAAAGCGATATACATCGTCGGATAAATTGGGAAGGCTAAATAAGAGCAACACGCGCAACGCTACTCCTAAATAGATCAAGCGCTGAACCTTTTTTTTATCCAAATCCGTTTGGCCTCCCCAAAGGTACGGTTGAACCAAACCAAGATATAGTCCAAAAAACAAGCCATACGCCAATAAAAGACTCCAAAAATCACTTCGAGACACGAAGTAGCCCAAATAAATGGTCAGTATACTCAAGGATATTGACCAAAGTACAAACCTAGTTTGATGGTTGCGTAGTAACGACATGCGGCAAAGATAGAACAACACTTAAATTGGGTAACAAAATATCAAGATCAAAATAAGATTAAATATTACCTTTGTTGGACGGATATCGGCCTTTCAGTTGAAAGGCGTATTTATTAAACTGATTAAGCATCGTGAAAGAAACCAAGTTTATAGAACAAAATCAGGAGAAGTGGGCAAGTTTTGAGGAAATGCTCAAAAAAGACCAGCAAGACCCTGAAAAGATCAATGATTTGTTTGTACAAATCACGGACGACCTTTCGTATGCCCGTACTTTTTATCCCAATCGTTCCGTCAGGATGTACCTCAACGGGATGGCGCAGCGCATCGTCAACCGTATATATAAGGGAAAACAGTTTCCCGCAAAGCGATTAAAATTATTTTGGTCTGATGAGTTACCTGCTATCATGTGGCAGTCGCGAAAAGCCCTGTTGTTGGCATTTTCAATTTTTGCTTTGGCATTTCTGATTGGGATGGTTTCCAGTGTACTCAATCCCGAATTTGCTAAGGTAGTACTTGGAGAAAGTTATGTGAGAATGACCCTTGAAAATATTCAAAAAAATGACCCAATGGCTGTATATAAAGAGAGCCAACCTTTGGGTATGAGTGTGGGTATAGCGGCCAACAATCTTTTTGTAGCATTTCGCACTGCTATATTTGGAGTATTGGCTTCCATTGGTACTGTATTCATTATGCTGTACAATGGTGTGATGATTGGCGCATTTCAGTATTTTTTCATTGAAAAAGGCTTGTTTTGGCAATCATTTCTCACTATTTGGATCCATGGTACTTTAGAGATCAGTGCGATCATCATAGCAGGAGCGGCTGGATTGGTGGCTGGATCGGGGCTATTGTTTCCCGGTACTTACAGCCGTGCTCAAGCATTTCAGGTATCTATGCGGCGAGGATTAAAGATATTTATTGGCATTGTACCAGTATTAATTATTGCCGCATTCATAGAAGGTTTCCTTACTCGATATACAGAAACGCCTGATAGTATCAGAGGGGCATTTATCTTGATTTGTTTGGTTTCGGTACTTTGGTATTTCGTGTGGCTACCTTGGTATAAATATAAGAATGGTCGTTTTTTAAAATCCGATTACGACAAAGAAATGCCCGCCGAGCGTGCGCAAACCATTGATTTTTCAAATATCAAAACGATAGGCTCCATCCTTTCAGATGCATTTACGATTATAAAGCGCAATAGTGGTACGTTGATCGGCGGTTCGTTTTGGATGGCTTTGGTGTTCGTAGCGTTGGCTTTTTTTATGTCGAAAGAGTCCGTTTCGGATACCTATTATTTTAGAGATGATTGGTTCTCTGTTTTATATAGTTTTGGCCGATTTTTTATTAACGAGGCCATTCCATTACTGTTTTACATACAGGTTTTTTGCATGATATTAATGGCCTTCATTACTTTGTTGACTGTTTCCAACGAAAGGCAAGACCCCACTGAAAACCGAAAAGTAACAGTATTTAAAGGTATTGCCACTTTACTGTTTACGATGCCCTTCTTGGTCTATATGTGCACTGCCTCTCCTAGTTGGGTGGTAGGGCTCTTAATCCTTTCTCCATTGCCCTATCTGGCGCATTCAGTGGCTACTGCATGGTTTGAAACAGAAAACATCCTATCAGCAGTGTGGAAAGGAGTGATCCGATGTTTTCAGAATTTTTTTCAGGTATTTACACTTAATATTATCATCGTGGCATGGTTATCATTGTCGCTGATTTTTCTGGGCAGTCCTATCTGGGATATGGCAATGCAATTATTTGGATGGATGGTGCCACCGGGCGAAGGCATGTTGCGCAACTATTATGCCATCAGCACCACGGTGTTTGCTATGTTTTTCATCAATCTTCATTTGGTGCTTTTACTCACTTGTGGAAGCCTGTTTTATTTTTCCAATAAAGAGCGGAGCGAAGCCAATGAATTAAATAAGCATATTCAAAGCATTGGCGGTACTAAACGGATCAGGGGATTGGTGCGAGAAGGCGAACGATAGCAAATTTGGCATAATTCTTGTAATATATATTACTTCTTTGCCTTGTTTATTCAGGCTTATAATCTCGTGAACGTATTTTTTTATAATCCTGTCTTTCGATAAGATATTAAGGGCTCAAAGCGCAGGCTTTGGGCTCTTTTTCGTTAAAACCAATGCAATGGCGTTTTTTGGCTCGATTCTTGTAATTTATATTACTTCTTTTACTCAGTTTAACTGAGGTTATAATCTCGTGAACAATATTCAATCTAATCCAGTCTATTCGACAAAAAAATAAAGGCTTGCAGCGATTACGCTGCAAGCCTTTTCCTTTGTATATTTTAAGAAGCAAGGTAACCTGTTTCTCAATTTTACCGCTCCTTAGAATATTACATCATTCCGTCCATTCCGCCCATGCCTGGGTGGTGTCCGCCGCCGCCCGGTGATTTCCGCTCAGGCTTCTCGTTGATGACACACTCAGTGGTCAATACAAGGCTTGCGATAGAAGCAGCATTTTCAAGTGCTACACGGGTTACTTTAGTTGGATCAATGATACCAGCTTTTTTGAGGTCTTCGTAGACATCAGTACGGGCATTGTAGCCAAAGGCTCCTTTGCCATCCAATACTTTGTGGAAGATCAAAGAACCATCCACGCCAGCATTTTCAGCAATGATACGGATAGGGGCTTCCAATGATTTGCGTACGATGGCGATACCAGTGGTTTCGTCGTCGTTTACACCTTTCATACCGTCCAAGGCTGCAATAGCGCGAACCAAGGCAACACCACCACCAGGCACAATACCTTCTTCGATGGCAGCACGGGTAGCATGAAGAGCATCGTCCACGCGGTCTTTCTTTTCTTTCATTTCTACTTCCGTAGCGGCACCAACGTAGAGTACGGCAACACCGCCAGCCATTTTGGCCAGACGCTCTTGCAATTTCTCACGATCGTAATCGCTGGTCGTTGACTCTATCTGTTGTTTGATCTGCTGAACGCGTGCTTTGATCAAATCTGCATCACCTTTACCACCTACTAGGGTTGTATTGTCTTTATCTACTGTGATGCGCTCGCAAGAACCCAAATGCTCCAAACCTGCGTTTTCAAGTTTGTAACCTTGGTCTTCGCTAATAACCGTACCACCTGACAATACGGCCAAATCTTCCAACATGGCTTTGCGACGGTCACCGAAGCCAGGAGCCTTTACAGCCACTACTTTCAGACCAGCGCGAAGGCGGTTAACCACCAATACTCCTAGTGCTTGGCTATCCACATCTTCAGCAATGATTAACAATGGGCGACCAGTCTGGAGGCTTTTCTCCAATACCGGTACAAGATCTTGCATGTTGCTGATTTTCTTGTCCGTGATTAGGATATAAGGGTTTTCGTATGCCGCTTCCATCTTCTCCGCATCTGTGATGAAGTATGGGCTTAGGTAGCCACGGTCAAACTGCATACCGATTACTTCATCTACATAAGTATCTGTACCTTTCGCTTCTTCTACAGTGATAACGCCATCTTTAGTGACACGCTTCATTGCATCAGCGATCAATTTACCGATGGTTTCGTCGTTGTTGGCAGAAATAGAGGCAACCTGCTCGATTTTAGCGAAGTCTTCGCCAATCTGCTCCGATTGCTTCTTCAACTCCGCAACAATTACTTTCACTGCTTTGTCTATACCGCGCTTCAAGTCCATTGGATTGGAACCTGCTGCTACATTTTTCAAACCTGCGGTAACGATAGCCTGAGCCAATACAGTGGCAGTAGTCGTACCATCACCGGCAGCATCTGCTGTCTTGCTGGCTACTTCTTTTACCATCTGTGCGCCCATGTTGGCTATTGCATCTTCCAATTCAATTTCTTTGGCTACCGTCACACCATCTTTAGTGATGATTGGAGAACCGAATGATTTTTGGATCACCACATTACGGCCTTTAGGGCCTAGGGTTACTTTTACCGCATTTGCTAATGCGTCCACGCCTTCTTTGAGTTTTTCGCGGGCTTCCGTATTAAAACTGATTTGCTTGGCAGCCATATCTTATTTTTTGTTGAATTTTACTGTTGTGAATGCTTGTTTACGTTTGGATACTGGGAATTGTAAAAATACTTTTAGATGATTACTAAGATTTCCTCTTCACGCATGATGAGGTAATCTTGGCCTTCAAATGAAATTTCCTGCCCAGAGTACTTGCCGTATAAAACAACATCGCCTGCGGTGACAGTCATCAAGTTGCCATCTTTGCCAGGTCCTACTGCAATCACTTCGCCACGTTGTGGCTTTTCTTTTGCTGTGTCTGGGATAATGATGCCGCCTTTGGTTTTTTCATCGGCAGGAGCCGGTTTAATAATTACGCGGTCTGCTATTGGTTTCATACCGTATTAATATTTTAAAATTTTGGTGAACGTAAAAAAAATGCCGCAAAACCAAATGTTATGCGGTGCGTACCATATAGCAGACTTCGTGCCATTGTATTTTTCCTGACAAAATTTCAGCATTATGCTATTGCCCTGTCATGCCACGGTTTCTATGTCAGACAAATTGACAACAACTCACGCCAGTATATACACCAAAGATCAAAGTAAACTACCTTTGCGGCGTGTACCTATCAACTTTACAACTCGCGAATTTTAAAAATTACGCCGAACTGAATTTAGATTTTTCTGCCCGCCTCAATTGCCTGACGGGGCTCAATGGCATGGGTAAAACCAATATTCTTGATGCGATACACTTACTTTGTTTGTTGAAAAGTCCCTCAGGACTTACGGACAAACAATTGGTTCGTTTTGGTGAATTGTTTTTTCGGGTGGACGGTCGTTTTGTACATGAAAAATTGGTACAGAAAATCACCATCAAATACCAGCAAAACCAGCGAAAAATACTGGAGCGTAACGCGGCACCTATTGATCGTTTTACAGATTATATCGGCACTCATCCCGTAGTGATGATCGCACCTGACGATGTTGCTTTGGCTCAAGAAGGCAGTGAAGATCGCCGCAAATTCCTCGATGCTTCTCTTTCGCAGATTTCTTCGGAGTACTTAGATAATCTGTTGACTTATAATGCTTTAATAAAAAACAGGAATGCGCTTTTAAAAACTTTTGCTGAGCAAAAACGGTTTGATAAAGTTTATCTGGAAGCCATAGATGTACAGTTGCCGAAGCCCGCAAAACTCATATTTGAGCAGCGAACTACCTTTATCGAACAGTTATTACCCATATTTCAAGATTATTATCAAGTGATTTCTGGTGGTAGAGAAACCGTGGGTTTGCAATACGAGTCAGACCTAGAAAAGGGAGACTTTCCTACCCTATTGACTGCTGCTATTGACAAAGATCGAATCTTGCAACGCAGTACCGTCGGGATCCATCGCGACGATCTTTCTATGACGATTAATGCGGTTGCAGTGAAAAAATTTGCCTCCCAAGGTCAGTTAAAATCATATTTATTGGCACTCCGATTGGCTCAATACGAAATACTCCGCCAATCAAAGTCTGTCAATCCGATTCTATTGCTAGATGATATTTATGACAAATTGGATACCCATCGTGTCAGGCACTTGATAGGGCTTTTGGTGGATCGGTCATTCGGTCAAATATTCATCACAGATACCAATACAGAGCGCATGAACTCGATCATCGCCCCTTTTTCAAACGATTACAGTATTTTTAGTGTAGAAAACGCCACTGTATCCCAAATAAATACTTCATCATGAATGAAATAATAGGTGGTAGCCTAGTCATTATCTTGTTACACGCATTGCTACCCAATCACTGGCTGCCCATTATAGCCATCGGCAAGCAAAAAAACTGGACTTTAGGCCAGATTACCCAAATTACGCTATTGGCGGGGTTGGCCCATGCACTTAGCACGGTCTTAATCGGTTGGGCGTTGGCTTTTATGGGTTGGCGATTAGGACATTTGGCCAGTTCAGCCCTGCAATGGATTTCACCGCTCCTGCTCATTGGCATCGGTATTTGGTTTGTATATAGCCACCATACCCACCACCATTTTCACTTAGACGAGCAAAATGGTTCTAAAAAAACAATGCGGGGTGTATTATGGGCTTTGTGTGTTGCCATGTTTTTCTCCCCTTGCCTCGAAATTGAAGCCTATTTCTTATTGGCTGGCACCAAAGGGTGGTCAACAGTACTCCTATTAAGTAGCCTATATATTGTATTGACTATTTCAGGTATGGCCTTATGGGTTCGTACCATGTATTATGGCCTGATGAAATATGATTGGCATCGTTTGGAGCATTATGCAGGGCTTATCAGTGGTGTAACTTTGATTTTGACTGGTATTTTATCTTTTTTTGTCAAATAAAGCAGTATGGATGCAAATCTTTTTGAATTCATCAATGGCACGCTAAGCAATAGCGTATTTGATGCGCTCCTACCTTGGTGTCGCGAAAAATGGTTTTGGGCTCCGGTCTATTTATTTGTTGTTGCATTCATTTTCATGAATGAAGGCAAGCGGGCTTGGTGGCTGATATTAGGCCTGATCATAACAGTGGCCTTGGCAGATACCATTAGTAGTAAGGTCATCAAAAAACAGGTACAACGGTTAAGACCCTGTCAGGATATTGAAATGCAAGGCCGCTTTATTTCTAGGGTTTCTTGTGGCAGTGGGTATAGTTTTACATCTTCCCATGCGACCAATCACTTCGCAGTAGCCACTTTTTTGGTTGGGCTGTTGGGCTATCGAAGGCGGTGGGTACGCCCTGTCGCTTTTGCTTGGGCGAGCCTGATCGCCTTTTCGCAGGTATATGTGGGAGTGCATTATCCTTTGGATGTGATTTGTGGGGCTTTGGTAGGTGTGGGTTGTGGGTGGTTGGTTTGGAGGGCTTGGGAGCGTAAGCCAACCCAGAGGAACACCTCCACCTAATCGCCTTAACACCGCTCCAGCACCACAGCATAACCCTGCCCTACCCCTATACACATCGTACACAAGGCATAGCGGCCATGTTGCTTTTGTAGTTCCAAGGCAGCACTGTAAATGATACGTGCGCCTGACATACCCAGAGGGTGACCTAAAGCGATGGCACCTCCATTAGGGTTGATCCTAGGATCATTGTCAGCCAAACCCAATTGTCGAATACAAGCCAAAGACTGGGCAGCAAATGCCTCGTTTAGTTCTATAACATCCATATCATTTAAGGTCAAATTGGCTTTTTTCAAGGCCAATTGACTGGCCGGAACTGGGCCAATGCCCATGATACGAGGCTCTACCCCAACAATACCCGAAGCAATGATCCGGGCTTTGGGACTCAACCCGTATTTGTCTATGGCAGATTTGGAGGCTATAAAGAGCGCGGCAGCACCATCATTCAGTCCAGAGGCATTGCCTGCGGTGACACTCCCGCCCTCTTTTTTAAAGGCTGGTTTGAGCGTAGCCAATTTATCGAGGGTCGAATGGCCTTTGATAAATTCGTCCTGCTCAAAAACGGTCGATTCGCCTTTTTTTAAAGAAATATTCACTGGCGTGATTTCTTCGGCAAAACGCCCTGCTGCTTGTGCTTTCGCCGCTTTCATTTGCGAATGATACGCGAACAAGTCTTGATCTTCTCGACTGATATGGTATTGATCCGCTAGGTTTTCGGCAGTTTTGCCCATGGCTTCCGTGCCGTACATTTGTTCCATTTTGGGATTGATAAAACGCCAACCAAAACTAGAATCAAACATTTGAGCATCCGTACCAAAGGGTTTGGATGTCTTTGAAATAACCCAAGGGGCTCGCGTCATGTGTTCAATACCGCCCGCTATCAGTATATCTCCATCGCCCGATTGGATAGCCCTTGCGGCTTGCACCACAGCCGACATCCCGGAAGCGCACAGGCGATTCACTGTTTCGCCGGGTACAGTGCTGGGCAGACCTGCCAATAAAAGTGCCATTCGGGCTACATTGCGATTATCGTCTCCTGCTTGATTGACACAACCTAGGATCACATCCGCAATTTGATCGGTTGGGATTTGTGGATTACGCTTGACCAATGCTGAAATAACTAAGGCGGCTAAATCATCGCCCCTGACACTGGATAGGGTGCCACCAAAATTTCCGATAGGGGTACGGATTCCATCTATAATGTATGCGCTCATTGAAAAATACTAAATTTAGCGCAAAGGTACATTATAATGATGAATGAGGGTAGCCTACTGTATGATACGTTACATAGGACAAAGCACTGAAAAATGCGGCCAAGGGTTTGCGTCCTAATGGATTGTTTCTGTTGGATTTCTTCAATTCTGAATGGGACAAGTGGTGCGTTCAGAAGTGAAAGTAATTGACAATATAACCTTTAACTTGAAGAAAGTTCTACGCAACGGCCATATATATAAAACCGTTTCATTCAAAACGGGGGGACGTGATTTTGAATTTCGCGAACGCGTTAGGCTTTTCCGTCTGGAAGACTTCGAACGTTTATTTGAATTAGCAGATATGGAAATCATTCATACTTATGGTGACTATGACCTAGGTGCTTTCAATCACGAGGAGTCGAAACGGTTGGTGATGATTGCTAAGAAAAAAGGCTAAGAAAGCACCAAGTAGTTGAGTAGAATATGCACATTGTGAAAAATTGAAAATAGGTAAGACCCAAAATACAATAGCGACACGACATTGTCGCATCGCTATTGCATAATATAAAGTGTGTTTGGGATTTTTATTCTCCAAACATCCAAGCAGCTCCAATAGTGATAACACGATTAGTGGCTTTGAAACTATCATAGTTAAGTGTGTCATCCACTAAATCTACCAAATCTTTAGGGTAGATGTTTCTGAATCCCATACTATATCCTGCTGTCAATCGCAGGTTACTAAACTCATAGCCTAATTCAAGTCCTGCTCCGAAATCTAGCGGGTTGATTTTGGCTGTCAATGCATCCATCTCATTATCTACGTCCACATCATTTGTAAATTCAATTTTACCATCATCTTTAAATCTAAGCGATTCTGAATCAAATTCATATTTATAACGGCCTCCAATACCAAAGCCGACATAGGGGCCAATAGCACCAAAAAAGCCGCTATTCCGATAGATGAGATGTAGGGGTATTTGGAGGTAAATGGGAGTGGTTCGTTCGTCATAGGTGAAGCGCTCACCTTCAAAATTGATTGACTCATCCAATCGGAAGCCTTTGCCGCTGATTTGTGCACCTATGCCTACACCTATATTTTCCCCAAAATTATAATCTACTTGTCCACCAATCATAAAAGAGGGAACCAATTTGGGGTTGAATCCCTGACCAAGGTACGCCTCTTCATAATAATCGTCTAGATCACTTGTGCCTGATACAGTAGCCAAGTTCAATCCAGCCTTAATTCCAAATCTTACTTGTGCTTCTGCGGTATGCAAGCCTAAAAAGGCCAACATAATTAATAGGGTAATTTTTCTCATTTTAAGGAAGAGTTTAGTGAATAATAATATTATGAATTAAATAGTTTTTTTTGAGGATTGTCAAATGATATGCTATTGATATACATTTTTTAATGTATATCAAATCTATTTAAAACTTAAATCTTACACCATTTCACGTTCCGAACCGAACACCGCCGATACATACTCGCGATTCATACGGGCGATGTTTTCGACCGAAATATCTTTTGGACATTCTGCTTCGCAGGCTTTTACATTAGAACATTGGCCAAAACCTTCTTTGTCCATTTGAGCCACCATCGCAATTACTCGTTTTTGGCGTTCTACTTGTCCTTGTGGTAGCAATGCTAAATGAGAGATTTTTGCAGAAGTAAACAACATGGCCGATGCATTGGGGCAAGCGGCCACACATGCACCGCAGCCGATACAAGCCGCAGCATCAAAAGCACGCAAAGCAGTATCCTTTTCGACAGGTATAGCATTGGCATCTTGAGCCTGACCAGTGTTGACACTGACAAAACCGCCTGATTGTATGATTCGATCAAATGAAGACCGATCCACTACCAAATCTTTTAATACTGGAAATGCTTTTGCTCGAAATGGTTCGATGACAATAGTGTCGCCATCATTGTAATGGCGCATGTGCACCTGACAAGTAGTAGTGCCTTTCATGGGGCCATGAGGGCGACCATCTATTACCAAAGAACAAGTACCACAAATACCTTCGCGGCAATCATGCTCAAATGCAACAGGCTCTTCACGCTGATGGATGAGTTGTTCATTTAATACGTCGAGCATTTCTAAAAACGACATATCAGGGTCAACATCATTCAACTGATAGTTGACGAGTTGTCCCTTGTATTGACCACCTTGTCGCCAGATTTTTAAGTTAAGTTTCATATCTGCGTTGCGTTATTTCTTTTCTAAAATGATTCTGTTCGTTTTGTTACTGCCATCATACTGAAATTGAACACCAATATCATAGATGTCGGCAGGTACAAATGGGTCTTCTTCTGTTGGGGTACCATATTCACTGCGTACCTGATCTTTAGTGCTACCGATTCCTATTTTTTTAAAAGAGGTACCGTTATAAGGGGCGTACAGTTCTATGGATTCAATGTTGGTATTAAGGTTTATGACTGCACTGGTACTGGGCTGTAATTTAATCAAAATGCCCTTAGCCGTATAGTCTATATAATGAAAGTACTGATTGTCTATTTTAACAAAATCAGACTGTAATGTTCCGAACGCATCTACTGCCTTTTGCGCAGGACTGCCAATACTCACCTCTTTGACCCCTATTCCTGGTAAAATATCGGGCGTAATCGGATCTTCTGGATCTGGATCACCACAGGCCATAATGGCCAATATCAGTATTCCTATTAAAATTTTAAGACTGTTCATTTTTTTACTTTTATGATATGCGAACATTGATCCAGCATCAGATTTCCATTGGTTTTCTCGTCTTCTGTCACATAGTAAGCCACCAACTCAATCATATTGAAGTTATCCACCGTAGGCACTAATTCAAAACTGTATTGCAACCACTTTGAATGTCCTATGGCAGTGCTTTCTGCCAATAATTCTGCGTTTCCGCTGGCTGTATTGTACCCAAATATTTTCAAAATAGTTGGAGATTTAAAATGTTTTTCAATCATTTTCGGCATCGTAAAACTGTATAAACTATTAGACCGAGCCAACCAAATATTAAAAGAATAAGTAGAATCTTTGGTCAGGTATCCGTTTAACTGCTGTGCTACCGCCTCTCTAGTCCCATCTTCCCTTGTGACTAAGCCTAGATAAGTTTTACCATCATGAGGTTTCAGGCTTACTCCAAAATAACCTGGTTGTATATCAGGAAGCGATTGAGCCTCCTCGCCTGCATCCAGCCAACCGTATGGGAGGGTACTATGAGCAGGTTTTGGTGCTTCAAAAGATGGGTTGTTTAGAAACAACGTGTCTTGCGCCACCATGAAAGTATGGGGACTTCCCCAAAACAATACGAATCCAAAAAATCTTACCAATATAGTTTGATGTTAGGGTTACTTATAAGAGCGTTGCGAAACCTTAATTTCTTCGTAGTCTAATTTTTCTTTGTGCAATACTGGCTCGCTGCCTTCGCCCTGCCACTCCCATGCTGCTACATGCATAAAATTGGCATCGTCTCTTTTGGCTTCACCTTCTTCGGTCTGATGCTCTTCCCGGAAGTGACCACCACAAGATTCCTCCCTATTGAGGGCATCTATACACATTAATTCGCCCAACTCAATAAAGTCGGCTACACGCCATGCTTTTTCCAATTCAGGATTGAACTCATCGGTACGACCCGGCACAAAAGCATCACTCCAAAACTCTGCTTTAAGGGCGCGGATATCACTGATAGCCTGTTTTAAGCCTGATTCAGTGCGAGCCATTCCGCATTTTTCCCACATGATCTTACCAAGGCGACGATGGAAACTTTCTACGCTTTGATTACCACCCAAGGTGATAAGTTTTTCTATTCTAGTGCGCACATCGTTTTCTGCATCTACAAACTCTGGTGAATCAGTTGTTACCTCACCCGTACGGATTTCATTGGAGAGATAAGAGCCAATAGTATAAGGCAATACAAAATACCCGTCGGCCAACCCCTGCATCAATGCAGAAGCTCCCAAACGATTGGCACCGTGGTCACTAAAATTTGCTTCACCACAGGCGTATAGCCCTGGAATAGTAGTCATTAATTCGTAGTCAACCCAAAGTCCGCCCATAGTATAGTGTACGGCTGGGTATATACGCATAGGCACTTCGTATGGGTTGTCACCAGTGATTTTGGCATACATTTCAAACAAGTTGCCATATGAAGATTCGACCACATCTTTGCCTTTGCGTTTGATGGCATCTGCAAAGTCAAGGTAAACGGCTAATCCAGATTTGCCCACGCCTAAACCTTCATCACAAGCCGTTTTGGCAGCTCGGCTGGCTATGTCACGAGGCACTAGATTTCCGAAAGCCGGGTAACGACGCTCCAAGAAGTAATCGCGATCCGACTCTGGTATTTGCCGAGGATCCTTCAATCGGTCTTCGGCTTTTTTAGGCACCCAAACGCGGCCATCATTGCGCAATGATTCTGACATCAAGGTCAATTTTGACTGATAGTCGCCCGAAACAGGGATACAAGTCGGGTGTATTTGGGTATAGCAAGGGTTTCCAAAAAATGCACCTCGGCGATGTGCCCGCCAAGCAGCGGTTACATTGCAGAGCATGGCATTGGTACTAAGGTAAAATACATTGCCGTAACCACCCGTACAAAGCACGACGGCATGTGCTGCATGACGCTCTATTTCGCCAGTCAATAGATTGCGGGCTATGATACCGCGGCATTTCCCGTCCACCAATACGGCATCGAGCATCTCGTGGCGATTGTATAGTTTTACGGTGCCAAGAGATACTTGGCGCGACAATGCCTGATACGCACCAATGAGCAACTGCTGGCCAGTTTGGCCACGGGCGTAAAAGGTACGAGACACTTGGGTGCCGCCAAAAGAACGATTATCCAAAAGTCCTCCATATTCGCGGGCAAATGGAACGCCTTGAGCCACACATTGGTCAATGATACCAGTGGACACTTCGGCTAAACGGTGCACATTGGCTTCACGGGCGCGATAATCCCCTCCTTTGATGGTATCGTAAAACAGGCGATATACAGAATCGCCATCATTGCGGTAGTTTTTTGCTGCATTGATGCCCCCTTGCGCTGCTATAGAGTGTGCACGGCGTGGGCTATCATGAAATGTAAATATCTTGACATTGTACCCCAACTCGCCCAAGGAAGCAGCCGCAGCCGCTCCAGCCAAACCAGACCCTACGATGATGACATCTATCCGGCGTTTGTTGTTAGGGGCTACCAATGGAACACTACCTTTGTAGTGGGTCCATTTTTCTGCCATATTGCCCGTTGGGGCTTTTGAATCAAGGGCGGTCTTTGCCATGCTATATAGTTGACTGATTGATTTTACAAATAATTGAGTGGTATGAATCCTCCTTACAGTGTCCTGAAATAAAACACGATTGGAATTAACGCAAAACCTGCGGCTACTCCTACAGAATAAATGTACCCGACTGCTTTGATGAGTGGGGTGTATTTGCGATGGTTAAGACCCAAGGTCTGGAATGACGACCAGAATCCATGCCATAGGTGTAAGCCTACTACAACCATACAAATGACATAAAAAATTACGTAAAAAGTATTTCCGAAAGCCTCTGCTACGGGAGCATAAAGATTTGCTACGGGATGATCGTATCCAGCCACTTCTACGGCTGGAAGGGTACCCATTTTCATGCGCAACCAAAACTGCCAAAGGTGAAGGATCAAAAACACTAAAATAATAATCCCAAACCAAGCCATATTTCTGGAAGATCGCTCCGATGGTTTGGTGTAAGAGACTGCGTAGCCTTGTGCACCACGGGCAGATTTATTGCTCAACCAAAGGCGTAATCCCTGAAATGCATGCCATATAATAAATGCATACAAAGAGTAAGACACGGTTTTGATAATGGGGTTGTGCGTCATCAAGTAGGCATAGGCATTAAATGCCTCACCGCCATCATCTTTAAGCAATTGAAGATTCCCGATAAGATGTACCACCAAAAATAGCATCAAAAATATACCTGTAAGAGCCATGATGAATTTTTGGCCGATGGAAGAAGATAAAAATTTTAAAAACCAACTCATATTTAAAGATTGACGTTTTGCTTGTGCTTAGTGACACGTTTTGCGCAACAAAACTACGTTGAAAAACAAATGTGACAAACAAATGGCACAAAAAGGATAAGAAAAACAATGTATTTAGAAGTATTCCAAATTACTCCCATTCGATGGTGGCAGGTGGCTTGGTAGATATATCATAAACCACGCGATTGATCCCTTTGACATTATTGATAATTTCAGTAGAAACCTCTGCGAGGAAGTCATAAGGCAATCGGCTCCATTCGGCAGTCATACCATCAGTAGAGTTGACGGCGCGTAAGGCAATCGTTTTTTCATAAGTGCGTTCGTCGCCCATGACTCCTACGGATTGGATTGGCAACAAGATGGTACCTGCCTGCCAAACTTCATCATATAACCCATGCTCTTTTAGTTTGGCTGTATAAATAGCATCCGCATTTTGTAGCATTGCTACTTTTTCGGGGGTAACATCGCCTAAAATACGAATACCAAGCCCTGGGCCAGGGAAAGGATGGCGGTTCAGGATATTTGGGCTGATTTTAATTTCTTTGCCCACACGCCGTACTTCATCTTTGAAGAGCATCCGGAGTGGCTCTACTATTTTGAGTTTCAATTTGTCAGGCAACCCGCCTACGTTGTGGTGGCTTTTGATGGTAACAGAAGGGCCGTGTACACTGATGGACTCGATAACATCAGGGTAAATAGTACCTTGCCCAAGCCAAGCCGCATCGGGGTGCGCTTTAGATTCTTCTTCAAAAACCTCTATGAAAAACCTGCCAATGATCTTTCGTTTTTGTTCAGGATCCGAAACCCCAGCCAAACCATCATAAAACCTTTGTTTGGCATCAATACCTTTAATATTTAGGCCCATACCTTGGTACGAGGCTAATACTTCTTCAAATTCATTTTTGCGCAGCAGACCATTATCCACAAAAAAACAATACAAATTGCCTCCAATGGCTTGGTGGAGCAGCGTAGCAGCGACGGTGGAATCAACTCCGCCTGACAAGGCCATGATGACATGATCGTTGCCAATTTGCTTTTTCAGAGCGGCTACGGTTTCATCCACGAAGTGCGAAGCAGTCCAATCGCCCTCGCAACCACAAATATTAAGCACAAAATTTTTGATGATTTCAAACCCCTCTAAGCTGTGATACACCTCTGGGTGAAATTGTATGCCATAGAGTGGATGCGTATATTTTCCTGGTACAGACCTAAATGCGGCATAAGGAATGGTTTCAGAATTGGCCAGAACTTCAAAACCTTCTGGTAGTGACATAACTGTGTCGCTATGACTCATCCACACTTGAGATCGCTTGGAGATACCTTCAAAAAAAGGATCATTGGATGCGTGGTGGGCTAACATGACCTTGCCATATTCGCGCTTTTCGGATTTACCTACTTCTCCGCCAAAAAAATCAGCCATCAATTGTGCTCCGTAACAAACGCCTAGAATCGGGCGTTTGCCTGCAATAGCATGGAGGTCAAGACGGAGCGCATCGGGCTGGCGTACAGAAAAGGGGCTGCCAGAAAGAATAATGCCTTGGATGCTGTCATCCAGATCGGGCATTTTATTATAAGGTACAATTTCGCAATACACATTCATTTCGCGAACCCTACGTGCAATGAGTTGAGTGTATTGTGAGCCAAAATCAAGAATTAATATTTTTTTCATGCAAAGTGCAAAGTCAGAATTTCGTTATTTATGTGGTATAGTGGTTACTTGGATTATCTAACGACTGGTACTACTCTTTGATAGTTGCCTTGGTCAGTCAAATATGAAATTTGAAGCCAAACTATGCTATTTCCAATGGAAGAAGGCAGGTCTAGTGTTATGCTTTCAGCAGGCAGAAATACAGCGGAATTCAATATTTTGCCTTGCGCATTCACCGTGGTAACGGTGATGGGATTGATCGGAACAGGCCAAAATCGCAAAGAAACAGATGATGCTGTTGTTGGATTAGGATACACCTGCACAAGTGTTTCATCTGGGTTGGGTTGGGTTGTATTAGAGGTGCAGGTGGCTGCGTTGAGGCAATAAGCGCGTTTGGCAAGGGTACAATCCAATATGAATGGATTTACCTTCCCGTGCTGGTGAGGCGCAATTTTCCAAGTGCGCTGATATTCGTCAGCAGCGATAGGATCTGAAGTATGCCAATTACAAATATCTGTAAGTTGTAAATTGAAGAAGTTCGGATCAGCGGCATCCGCCTCGGGTTTATACATCGTGTAAAAATAGAAAATAGCCCTAGCCAGATCGCCTTTGGATGATTCACGTGGCTCAAATGATGTAGATCCTGATTCCGAATACAGGTCTTTATTTTGGGTGGGTGTGGAGGTCAGTGTATTATTGAGATAAAACCACTTTTGAGTACTGGGATCGGGTACTTCCGCTAAAGGGAACGATTGTCTAGCCCCATTGACCGCTATACGGGAAGGGTAAAGGTGGTGCATATCACTGCGGGCAGGTTCTAGGTCTGCACCCTTACTCTGTGGGTAACCGTGCTCGGCATTGATGCCATTGGAGGTGCCGTTTTGGTAAACATACTGGGTAGGATCCTGGGTAGGATCCAAGTAAACGGTGTGTCCGCTGTAAATACAGGAAACGCTGTCGTTTTTCATGAACACCTTTGAATAGAGCGTATCTCTAGCCACTCCATAAGGCAGAGTAGTTTGGGGCTTAAAATTGGCTGCCAAACTATCCAATAATTCTTTCCCAGTTAGGGTCGGGAAAATGGGGATTTGAACTTGAGCATCCAGTGCCCCGTGGAGTAATGAACAAAAAACAATTAGAGTGGCGTATTTAAGTTGCATTGTGCTATGTTTTTGATTGTAAATGACAGAAAGACAGGTACAATCCAAATGATGCTCAAAGGTACGCCAATGTTGGAAAGGAAAGTGCAAAAAAATCCCCCTTTTTGAAACCGGCAACAAAAAGGGGGAAACAGATCGTTTTAACTACAGTAGATTATGACTGTGTTTGTGATTTGTTTAACATGCCTTGGAGGAATCCACCGATACCGCCACCGGCACCGCCAAGTACACCGCCACCCAAAAGGGAGCCTAATAATCCGCCTGCCATATCACCACCAAGCACTGACCCCAAGAAGGATCCTATGCCGCCATCACCCATTAAACTGGTTACTGCGCCCAATGCGCCGCCGCCGATCAAACCGGACGTAGCAGCCTGCTGAGGCGCTTGCTTTAAGAATATAGCAGCCAAGGCACTTACCGCAGGCACTGCCCAAGTAGCCGATCCCGCTGGAAGGAATTTGTTACAAATAAAACCCACTACAAGGGTGCCAAGAGAAGAGAGTAACATGTTTTTCATAAAAAAATTCGTTTTGTACTGATAAAAGTTGTGTGTAATTAAACTCCGATTGAGGCAAAAGTAGAAATTATTCATAGTCTAACAAGTTTTTTTCAATATTAATTTTTTGGGATTCGTAACTTTGCCCAACTTATGACAACTATTGTATTAAAATTAGCGAATGAAGCGGATGTTTCTTTGATCCGAACCCTTGCTCAAAAAATCTGGTATGAGCATTATCCAGCCATCATTGGGCTAGACCAAATAGAATATATGCTAGATAGATGGTACGACGAGGCTGCCTTGCTTAAACAGATTCGAGAAGAAGGGCAAGTGTTTCGTTTGGTTTACCTAAATGGGAGTCCGATGGGCTATATTTCTACTACCGAACAAGGGGGCGGGGTATTTTACCTCAATAAATTTTACATAGATGTATCCAATCAAAGCAAGGGCATCGGGGCGGCAGTATTCAACCTCGTGTTAGAGGCTTACCCAACGCTTCGGGAATTCAGGCTCAATGTGAATCGACAGAATTACAAAAGCGTCAACTTTTACTTTAAAATGGGTTTTGTTATTGAAAGTTGTTTCGACTTGGAAGTCGGAGATGGGTATTATATGAACGATTTTCAGATGGTGTATAAAAGACCGTAATACATAAACGCTGCTGGCGCGGAAAAGTAAATGCCATGTGCATACTTGTTCCTAACCTATACCTTGATCGGGATTGGCTCCTTGTACGCCTTTAAAGTAATTCCATATAAAATCGAGGTCTTTTTCCTCGTCGCCAGTGAGGAAAAAGAGTTCAGGGTCAAAAAACACCTCGCGGGTGGCCCAATCGAATTTACACAAACATATAGGTACTTTTGCCAATCGAGCGATGTGGTAAAAACCAGTTTTGAATTTGTCCACCTTGGTACGAGTTCCCTCAGGTGAAATAACTAGGTGCAGGCGTTTTTCACGTTCAAATGCCTCCACGGTGGCTGTCACGAAGTTGCCGCCCCCTTTTTTGCTTCTATTGACGGGTATCCCGCCCCACCACCGGAATAAATACCCGAATGGCCACCGAAACAGGCTGTGCTTGGCTACATAATTGGCGTTGAGGCGACCAGCACTGTTGGTCAGTACCCCAAGTGGAAAATCCCAATTGGAAGTATGTGGGCCTACGGCCACCACGACTTTGTCTAATTCAAACGGGTAATGACCAGTTATTTTCCAGCCCCAAAGGCGCATGATGAAAGCACTAATGCTACTTAACATAGATAATATTATTGTATTTTGATCAAATGTTTCAGCAAAGGTGGGTCATTTTTTTTATTTTTTAGTATTTTTTAAACCTACGATAGATAGGGGGTTCTTGCGAGAGGAGGATAACGGTAAAATTGAATTTACAAATGATGTGGATGTAGATAATGAGATACTTAACTATGCTTTTTTCTTAGCAATCATCACCAACCGTTTCGACTCTTGCTGATTGAATGCACCAAGGTCATAGCCACCATAAGTATGGATGATCTCCATATCGGCTAATTCAAATAACCGCTCAAAGTCTTCCAAGCGGAAAAGCCTAACGCGTTCGCGAAACTCAAAATCACGCCCCCCCGTTTTGAACGAAACAGTTTTATAGATATGACCATCGCGTATAACTTTCTTCAAATTAAAGGCTATATTATCAATGACTTTCACTTCTGAGCGCACCACTTGTTGTATGACCCATTCGGAATTGAAAAAATCTAGTAGAAACAACCCGTTGGGGCGCAAACCCTTTGACGCATTTTTTAAGGCTTTTAAATGCTCTGCATCTGAGATGAAATACCCAAAACTGGTGAACATATTCATGATGGCATCATAATAATTCATTCGAAAGGGTAAACGCATATCATGTTGAAAAAACATCAGCCGCTCATGCTCGAATTGCTTCGCAAATACAATGCTAGCCATTGAAATATCCAAACCAGTGACCTCAAAGCCTTTTTCGGCCAAATACCTTGAGTGGCGACCTTTGCCACAGGCTAGGTCTAAAATGCGAGAATCTGGAGGCAGTTGGAGCGCCGTTAGCAATTTGTCAATGGCTGCTTTGGCTTCCGTTTCGTCATGACTTTTATAGAGTGTGTGATAGTATGGAGAATCAAACCACTCGGCAAACCATTCTTTTTGCATTATTGCGGGATAAACTTAGGTTTATTTTTAGAGGGTACTGGCGCATCAGTCGGTGGCTTGGGGGCGGAAATATTGGGAGGGGCTTGGCCTGATTCACCGCGACGGCGCAATTCATCTTCACTCGGTCGGTCTTCTACATTTTGAAAACGCACCTCCAATTTATAATTTCGACTAATTCCCTTCACCATTGGACCTAGAATCAATTGCATGACAGAATCAGCGCGCGATTTGGCTTTGTCTAATACATGTTCATTTTCAATGGCATCAGACCTGAATTGGCGGCGAAGTTCATTGAAATTTTTATTCATTTCATCACCTGTGATGCCGGCAAGAAAACCAACATCCAATTTGTCAACACGCGGATACACCTCATGCGATAAAATAGTGGGCGGAGGCAAGGTCACATAAACCCTATTCTTTTTGGGATTAAGTGATATATTGAAATAGTCATCCAATTTGAATCCAGCCTTGATCACACTGATAGCCTCTACCCTAATTTCGGTTTCGGATATTGGAAATCCAAAAATTTTGTACGGCAATTGTTTGTCGATACCTAAGCGACTCCGCAGTTCATAGGTGGCAAGTTCTGTGATTCCACGCCGAACTTTTTCCTTTAGCAAACCATGAGAGGCACTAAAGTCAATAATTTCGGCTTTCTTTTTCAAACGATCCACCATAGGCCGCAACCCTTCATTGATCGCCAATCCACAGGGCGTTTCCACATCCTTGCCTTTGGCCATGATGGTGCCATTGTTTGATTTGATGAGCGTGGCCATAATCTGGGTTACAAAAAAACAGGTGTATTTGCCAGCTACTTCATTAAATACTTGCACTGCTTGGTTGGAGTTGTCATTGTACCAAGTCTCATACATACCTGCTGTAGTGTCTTTGATAGCAGTGAAATCGTTATAGTACATGGATTTTAAATACTCATGGTGCTTGCGATACTCAGGCTCAAGTCGGCGTTTCAAACTATCAGGCAATGCCATTCGGTTGGAGACATGGTACAATAATGATACGTTGAAATTATAAACTAAATCATCAAATTCTTTGTGGTATCGAGCCGGATCAGATAGAATGCGCAAGGCAGATTCTTCGTCAAGGTTTGGTTGAAAATCAGAAGGCACATATGTCATTCTGACTTCTTTTGGGTCTTGAAAAAGACCCAAAAGTCCGCCTCCGCCTCCATTAGCAAACATTTTATATACGATGATACCCATGATACAAACCAAAGCAATTAATACCATTTGTTTGCCCATAGGGGCACTTCCTGACCCGCCGCTAGGACTATTGTATGAGCCATCTGATTGACTTGTTGACATATAAATTATATTTATAAAATTTATAATTAATCACAATTTATTTCCCACCTGAACCACCATGGCGTCTTTCCAAGTTGAAAAATCGCCTTGGATAATGTGTTTTCGCGCTTCCTTCACCAGCCAGAGGTAAAAACCAAGATTTTGAAGGGTAGCCAGTTGCATTCCTAGTATCTCATTGTTTACAAACAAGTGTCTCAAATAGGCGCGGCTGTGTATTTTACTGGTTTCAACACTACTTTCCGCATCAATAGGGTCAAAATTGGTTTTCCATTTAGCATTTTTAACGTGGATCACGCCTTGAGAGGTATAGACTACTCCATGCCTCGCATTTCGAGTTGGCAATACACAGTCAAACATATCAATGCCCCTAGCGATGCACTCCAGAATATTTTGCGGGGTCCCTACACCCATCAGGTATCGAGGTTTATCCAAGGGTAGTATCTCTGTGACAATCTCAGTCATCGCATACATTTCTTCGGCTGGCTCACCTACAGATAACCCGCCAATGGCATTACCTTCGCGCCCATATGAGCCAATGATCTCCGCAGATATTTTGCGCAATTCGGGATAAGTGCTACCTTGCACAATCGGAAAAAGCGTCTGAGAATAGCCATAATGCGGCTCAGTGGAGTCAAAACGATCAATGCAGCGTTTCAGCCACCGATGCGTCATGTCTAAAGAGTTTTTTGCATATTTAAAATCACATGGATACGGCGTACACTCATCAAAAGCCATGATAATATCGGCACCAATAGTTCGTTGAATATCCATGACTCCCTCTGGGGTAAATACATGCTTAGAACCATCAATATGGCTTTGAAAAGTCACGCCCTCTTCCTTTATTTTGCGTGTGCCAGCCAGTGAATATACCTGATAACCACCACTATCGGTCAAGACCGGGCCTTTCCAACCATTGAACCCATGTATGCCTCCGGCTTGGCTCAATACGTCTAATCCCGGACGCAGGTATAGGTGATACGTATTTCCAAGGCATATCTGTGCCTTGATCTCATCTCGCAACTCATGCTGGTGTACCGCCTTTACAGTAGCAGCCGTGCCTACGGGCATAAATATCGGTGTTTCAATAACCCCGTGATCGGTCTCTATCAATCCAGCCCTGGCTCTTGTTTTCGAGTCAGTCTGATCTAATGTGAATTTCATGAGGCAAAGGTACAATGGAATGATTTGATTTGTCAATAATATTCACGAAACATACTATCTGATGACTCATATTTATGACTATCATACCAAAAAAATAAAAAATAGTATAAAAATAAAATATTTAGTGCAGAAATTTCAAATATTTAAAATATTTAAAATCAGTGATTTAAAAAATTATTTTTAAAAAATACCACCGACTGGCAAAATTTAACGTGTTTTTTTGATACATGATAGATACAATTAGTTGTACATTTATCACGAGTTTTTTTCAGGGTTTCCTGTAATCCGGTATTGACATACCATGTCAGCACACACACATTCCGTGTTCATCTCGTGAAGTATTAGGACTTTTAACCAATCATTTATTCGTACCGGATGGATAAGATCGTACGCATTTTATTGAAACTAGTGCCCAGCACAGTTATCGCTCTATTGACAAGCCCAATAGCCTTTGCCCAAATGCAGGTAACAGGTGGCAATGTCCTCCCTTACACTCCCCAAAATCTGATCTCCAATATATTTCTCGGAGAAGGGGTTGAAGTAACCAACATTACCTACAATGGCGTTTCGAGTGCCGTTGGCTACTTTTCAAATGCCAATAATGTCGTTGGTATTGATAGAGGTATCGTATTGACCACAGGCAGGGTTGAATCTACTACTGGACCATTTCCAGATGTAGGCTGTGACGAAGTAGGCATGGAGCAGGCATCAGTTGACAACAGTAGCAATGCCAATGATAATGACCTAGAAAACTTGACTACCTCTACTTTGAATGATGTGGCAGTGTATAGCATTACGTTTGTGCCGACCTCTGATACGCTTCGATTTCGATACTGCTTTGGATCAGAAGAGTATCCCGAATACTCTTGTACCCAATACAATGACGTATTTGGATTTTTTATTCAAGGCCCCGGCTACCCTACCCCCACCAATATTGCTATCATACCGGGTACGAATCTGCCTGTTACTATAAACAACATCCATCCGCCCAATCCACCAAATTGTTCCACAGGCGACAATATGCAATACTTTAACAGCAACTTACTAAGCAATGTACAGCCTGTTTATGATGGGTTTACAGATGTATTCACCGCCCAAGCCATCGTAGTGCCTTGCCAGCAATACACCATAAAATTGGCTATTGCTGATGTTTCGGATGGAGTTTGGGATTCTGGAGTATTTTTGGAGGCCAAAAGTTTTGGCACCGGCTCCTTGCGTATCGAAGCCACCACCGTCAGCGGAGATGGTACTGTCACTGAAGGCTGTGCTAGTGGAAGTATAAAATTCACAATACCTAGCCCTGCACTTCAAGATATTCCAATTGACTTTAATTTATGGGGTACTGCAACAAATGGTACAGATTATGCACCTATCCCTACCACTTTGGTCATTCCAGCGGGGCAACAAGAGATCTCAATCAATGTTGTTGGGTTTGAAGACAATATGGCTGAGATTCCAGAGTATATCGCCATAGACGTACAAAGGGATCCTTGCAATAGGGACACCATTTATATGTATATCCGTGACAATACGATGAAGGCGCCCGAATTGATCTCTGATTCCACGGTTTGTGAAGGGTCGCAGCCTTTGATTTTAGATGCGACTGTACCAGTACCATTACCACCACCACCCGTATTCTCCAATACTACTGATTTTTCTATTGCACCAACTGGTACGGCTGTTTTTTCACCCATCAATGTATTTGGGGTACAGCCTTCCAAACTTGCTGATGGAGTTATTCGTTCTGTATGTATGAATATTACCCATGCTTGGGACGACGACTTAGACATATTTTTGATCTCTCCAAGTGGACAGTTTATTCAATTGACTACTGATAATGGTCAAGATGGAAATAATTATTCCA
Source organism: Saprospiraceae bacterium (assembly GCA_031373665.1). Taxonomy (GTDB): domain Bacteria; phylum Bacteroidota; class Bacteroidia; order Chitinophagales; family Saprospiraceae; genus M3007. The sequence goes on from JANMMZ010000093.1 coordinate 44,199, forward strand.
ATACCTGTTTCACACCACTTGCAGTCAATCCTATTGTACCCGTTGGTGCTACTTACGCGCCTGCATCAGCAACTCCATTTACAGGCGACTGGAAACCCGAAGGTATTTGGTCTGATCTTTGGGACGGCAATTACAATACCAATGGAGCATGGAAACTGCAACTTATAGACGACTCTAATGGTTTTGTTGGAACTTTAAACGATTGGAGTATCACCTTTGAGCCGCTATACGAGATTACTTACACCTGGCTTCCAACTACTGGAGTAGCCTGCCCAACCTGCCCTATCACCACCATAGATGCAACTACTAGTACTACTTACGCAGTATTTGCTACCGACTCTTATGGTTGTGTCATGATGGATAGCGTCAGGATAGAGGTTAAAGAGTTAGAAGCCAATATTGATTCATCAAAGAACATCACTTGTTTTGGTCAAACTGACGGAGTAGCCTCTGTAGAATTGACGGCTTCTACTGGCAATGTTACTTACTTATGGAGTGATCCAGCAGCACAAACTACCAATATAGCCACTGGGTTGTCAGCAGGTACTTACACCTGCTTTATCAACGACGATATTGGCTGCACGCTAACCCAAACAGTTATTATTGAAGAACCTGCTGAACTATTGACTGAAACCGTACCAGTGGATATTGTTTGCTATAACCAGCCTACAGGGATCGTAGCAAGCATGGTTGCTGGAGGTACTGCTCCTTACAATTATCTTTGGAGCAACGGTGCTATTACTGCCACCTTAAACAATGTTTTGGCCAACACTTATACCGTCACCGTCACAGATGCCAGTGGCTGTATCGGTACAAGCAGTGCCAGTGTGGGTCAGTCTCCTGTCTTCGCTGCTATACTGGATAGTTCACCTACTGATTGCAATGGAGGAGCCAATGGCTCCTCCATTGCTCAACCTACTGGAGGCGTACCACCATATGCCTATCTTTGGGATGATCCTAGTGCTCAAACGACACAAACCGCACTCAACCTTAGTTCTGGCACTTACAATGTTACCGTCACTGATGCCTTGGGATGTACGACCATACAAAATACACAAATCACCGAACCCGATCTATTGCAATCTCAAGCGGTAGTTCAGCAAGTCAAATGTTTTGGAGCCGCTACTGGAAACATAACAGTGCAGTATAGTGGAGGCCAACTGCCTTATAAATATATTTGGAGCACTGGAGAGACAACAGCCAACTTGATCAATAAAATTGCTGGGACTTACACCGTCATACTGACAGATGCCAATAACTGCACGCATACCGATGCGTATATATTGACAGAACCACCAGTGCTTGGTCTTTGGCCTACTGAAGTGCCTGTAAAATGTCACGGAAATAGTGATGGCAGTTTGAGCGTAATTTCTACAGGTGGAACTGGAGGGCATTCTTATGTCTGGACGGGGCCCAATAACTTGAATAAAACAGGCCCAGAAATCAACAACCTCTTTGCGGGGGCTTATCAAGTAGTAGGCACTGATGCCAATGGGTGTACAACCACTGAATTGATCAATGTAACCCAGCCTTTAGCACCATTGGCGTTAAATTTGCCAGAAATTGCAGATACGATCTGCTTTGGAGCAACTAATGGCACGGCTCGTGTAGAACCCAATGGCGGCACTTTACCATATACTTATCAGTGGGATGCCAATAATCAAACAACCCAAACAGCCACTGACCTAGCGCTCAATTTTTATGCAGTCACTGTCACGGATGCTAATAATTGTACCCAGACGGCCACCACTTTCATACAACAAAAACAAGCCGTATTTGCACTGGCAACTTCCATAGCACCTACCTGCCATGATGGCAGCAATGGAACAGCCGAAGTGATCCGAATATATTATGGTGCTGATTCGGCCAATGTTGCTGATTTCACCTATCGCTGGAGTACAACACCTGCACAGTCTTCACGTATTGCCACAGGATTAACGGCTGATCAATCATACACCGTCACGGCTACTGATGCCCAAGGCTGCACCGATGAATATACCGTGTTGGTTGAAAATCAGTTTTTATTGGAACCCACGATAAAGGACTCCGCGCCTGTGAAATGTAATGGTGATAGCACCGGCTGGGCAGAAGTAGAGGCCATCGGTGGCAACACTCCATACCAATGGTTCTGGAATGCTGGGCCTAATGGTCAGACTGGACCAAGGGCAGAAAATCTCGCAGCAGGCATCTATCAGGTAACGGTTACGGATGCTACTGGCTGCACTACTAGAACCTTTGTGGAGATCAAAGAGCCTACAAAATTGCTCAGTACATTGACTCAAATACCTGTAAATTGTTTCGGTGAAAGCAGCGGAAAGGCAAGGGCTTTGGCCAATGGTGGCGTGTCACCTTACCAATATATTTGGTGGAACGGCACGGTCGCGCCAGAAATAAAAGATCTATCAGCAGGTCTGGTCGGATTGAGTATTACAGATGCTAATGGTTGTATCAAACTGGACTCTATCAATGTCATACAACCAGAAAACCCTGTAAGTGGTGTTGTAGAAATAAGAGAACCCAAGTGCCACGGTGGGCGTGATGGTCAAATAACCATACAAGGCTCTGGCGGCACGGCTCCGTATCGCTATGGATTGGATAGTAAAGACTGGAATGGATCAAATGTCCAGATTGGATTGACCTCTGGTTTTTACACACCCAAACTGATTGACAAAAATGGGTGTTCATTAGTATTGCCCCCGCTTGAAGTAGGCCAACCAGATCCGTTATCTGTTGACTTAGGCATAGATATGACCATTGAATTGGGTCAAAATACCGACCTATTGGCTGTCACGAATGGAGGCAGGGGTGATATGGCTTATACTTGGACTCCCGCATCAGATAGTGTTTGGTTGAGTTGCTTGGATTGTGTGAATCCATCAGTCATTAACCTCCTGTTCCAGCATGAGTTTACCGTTGCAGTAAAAGACTCTGTTGGCTGTATAGCCCGAGATGAGATCATTATCATGCTTGAAAAGCCGCGCAGGGTATTTGTTCCGACGGGATTTACGCCCAATGGCGACCAAACCAATGATATTCTTTTGACACACGGCCAAAAGAATACCAAAGTCTTGAATTTTAGGATTTACGACCGCTGGGGAGAACTTGTCTATGAAGCCAAAAACTTCTTGCTCAATGACGTATCGGGATGGGATGGAACGTTCCGGGGCAAACCCGCTGATCCGGGTGTATTTGTATGGCTTTTAGAAGTAGAATATATGGATGGTGCCCAAGAAGTATTCAGGGGCAATACAACCTTAATTAGGTAATGGTTTAGTCGTTTTACTAAAATTCTCCGCTGGCTCCACCGCCACCAAATTGGCCGCCGCCCATCTTGTCATTCGAGGTGGGCGGTGTCATTCCTGTCGGAATGCTTGAGACTGTATGTTCCAATATTCGTTCCTCCAACCGTTGCAAAGTTGATATTTTTTGATCGCGGTCATATGCAAACCGAGAATTATGGTCTTTCAGGTACTTTATAGCAACATAAGCACCTACGAACAACACAATACCGCCGAGGGTCATAAACCATGAAAATGGCATGACATCAAAGTAAAAACGCACCGTGCAAACGGCTGCTACTACCAATATCAACCCAATATCTAGGAGGATTCTATCATTTCGGAGGAGGCCAAAGTAAATATATCCAAAGGGTATAAGCATCGTAAATATCCAGAAAACAACGCCAAATGGCATGAAAGAGACTTTGATATCAATGTTGCCTTCATTCACCATCCAGTAATTTCCAGCCGCATAAAAAACACACAGTGACAATAGTTCTACGATCTGCATGATTCCATCCCAATGCCGCCAGGTTGTCTTTTTTTGGCCTTGCACAACGAATAGATATACGCCCGCCGACACAACCATAGTTGATAATGAGAAAATCAGCACTTGATTGTCAAAAAGTAAATCTAGTGTGTGCAAGAGCATGGCGATCAAGCACCCAAAAGCAGCAGCAGCCACTATACGATCTAAATATCGGATGGCTGCTACCAATAATATTGGAAAAGCCATCGCGAATCCTTGCAAGGGTGTATCAAGACTCAAGGTCATATAAAGACCCAAGGTCAAGAATCCCAATCCAAAATACAACAACATATCATCAATACCTGAAGCATAATGATGCGCCTTGCGAATACTCCAAAATTCAAGAACTGTCAAGCAAAGGATACCGAAACAAACACTGCCACCCCGATCATACGAAAGGATAGAATCGCCAAGAATCAAACAAAAAAGCCCAAAAGCGGCTCCAATTAACAAGGCAGAAAAAACGCTTAATCCTAAGCGCACAAAAGGATTTGGGGTATAAAACCCAGAAGGATACTGATCTTTGATGGAAGCATATTTCTCAGGAGTGATGAGGTCATCATCATACCATCCTTCGGCATGATCGCGCACTGAAAGTGCTTCTAGCCAGACGTTGTTATATGCTATCATTGGGAGTATCTTTTAATATGCGTTTGAAATTGTAGAGAAACCAAATAACCAGGCCACAAGTCAGTATAAAATACAAGAAATAGAACATGCTATCATTCGCACTAATGGCCTTAAAAATCAAATAAGTCACCCCTATATATCCATATAGTAAGGAAACAATTAGGAAATATAGCGAATCATGAGCCCGTGCCTCTACATACGAAAGATAGGCCGCTCCTATAAGTACTGGAAAATAAAACAATGGTTGTTCCAAGACAATGATACCAGCCAAACTCGAAACCATCAACAAGTGAATGCTAAAATTGAGGTAACTGAAATCAAAATGCTGTTTCCAATCCTTTTTTCTACTCACCAAAGCAGCGGCGCCCAATATAAGACCCAATGCTACCCCCGTGATTACCAAGGTTTGGCTATGAAAATCATTATTGGCAAACAATGTTCTTGGTGTCACTGTGATGCCTACCCAAGAGGATAGTGCGACGATAGCCAAAGACAAAACTCCTCGGTGGTCAAACCAATAGGCGAGTCCAAAAAACAAAACCGTAGGTATAAAAGTAGCCAACCCATAACGGGTACCAAAAAACTGATATTGGTACTGTAAATAACCTTCCAAGATTAAAAAACTAAAGCAGCCCAACAATAAGATATAGTCAAAGTATGGAGTAGGACTGCCCACGTAAGCCCAAGAAAAGGCTTTTTGATGCTTGACTGCGTACCAAAAACACGCCCCACACAAGGCTGCGATCAGAGCAATGATCACACTATGACCAATCGTATCAATGTGTTCGTAGATGAGCGTCCCCAAGCCTATATTCAGCAATATAACCCCTAAATACAGCAAGGTCATAAGTTCCCAGCGAACGGAAAAAGGCTGGTTGGATTCTCCTTGCTTGATAAGGTCGGCCTCTTCGGGACTTAGTATCCCTTTTTTGATGAGATTGTTTAGCATAATTGCGAATAGGTGATAGGTAACTTTAAGGCAAAAAGGGTATATGTCAGCAATATCTCGCCGTCATATACCCCAACTATGATCTTACAATAAAGTATGTTTAGTTTTCAAAAAAACCGTCGTATTGATTGCCACCACGCGCCTCTTTAGAAGGCATTGGTACTGGTGGGGCATTCAGATCCAGTGTTTCGTTGCTGGATGATTTGTTGATGATTTTACTTTTTTCACCGCCCAACAGCATAGAAACTCCTTCTTTTTCCCATTTTTCAAGCATAGCCATGCCTTCTTCTTCAAATACACCGTTTTGAAGGTCAATAGAATCCATGAATCCTTTGGACATATCCATGAAACGCTCCATTTCACCCACTTTTTGGCCTACATCTTCGGCCATAGCCTCCAAAGCCATATCATACATGTACTTCTGATCATTGTTGCCGCTCAAAATAGCCTGAGCAGAACGTATGGCACTGTGGCTGGCCTTAATAGCCTTGTACTCTTGCTCTTTTACCACTACTTGGTCGGAAATATCTTCGAGCATAATTTCCGAATTTTCGTACATTTTGGTCAATACCCTGTACAATAATTCCATACGCTTGTACAAATCCTCCAACTTCATGTTGGATTCTTGCAAACGTCCAGCCTTCCGGGCTTTCAACACCATGATGGAGTCTTTACCGGTTTCTTTGGCTTTATTGGCCAAACCTAAGTTGTTACTGATGTCGCGCTGGTTTTGCTTGATCATCTCATTGAGTTTATACATTTGGCCTTTCAAATTGCCAATCTGCTGATTCATCTTTGAAAGATTGTCTTTTAGACTATCAATGTAAGATTTCAAGATACCGATTGGATCAATTTGTACAAACATACCAGTAATCGAACGCATGATTGATTTGTAGATATACCAAACCAAATTGCGCATTTTAGGATCCAGCACCATGTAAACAACTGCTGCTAGGGCAGCCAAAATACCTGCCAAATAAAGGGTATTAGATGCTAAACTAATTAAGGTAGGGAGCACCTTCATGAATAAGTAGCCGCCGCCCAAAAGGAGTGCACCCATAAAAACGCCACCAGTGATACCCTCTGGTTTTTCCCAAAAACTTTTGGGTTGAATTGGTTGTAAATCGCTCATATTAAATTTTGAATTGATGTTGATACTATGGGTGAAATATCACCGCTCACTTTTTATTGAAAATATTATTAAAAAACATCTTGACGATGCCACGGAAACGCGGGTTTACGATAAACAAGATCACAAAAGCAAGTGCAAATATCCAAAAAAGATTGATAACCACCTTTAAAAGATAAAAAACTAACCAAAGCGCCAATAGACCTGCTACGAAAACAGCAATTGGATTTTTCATTAAATCGTTCATAATGATACTATTTTAGATATTGTTGAATTTTAGTGACATCGCCTTGTAATTGGGAAACCACATTATTGTATGTTGCGTCGAAATCTGATTTGGTCTTTTCTATTTTTACGGTACTATCATTGATTTCTGCCTTGATTTGCTCACTCTGACGGCGATGTTCTTCTATTTGCTGGGTCAATTGTTTTATTTGCTCTGTTTTTTGTTGGAGCATCCCTTCTAGGTTCTTGATTTCATCTTCTTTGGATCCGATCAGTCGTACCCGCTGTTGCGCATGTGCCTCCGCGAACTTCGACTGCTCCCCACTCAATATTTGAAGATAGTATTTGGCAGAATCAATTAATTTAGGAGCCGTAACACCCATCGTTTGAGCCATCGCAAAAGCAGATTGAAAACGGGTCTGTTCGTCCATTGGCATTTTAGCCAAATTGATCAATGACTGGCGAAATTCAAAATAATCGAACCCTTCTTGATTACTCTTTTCCAAGGCAGATGCTAACACTTCCACAAACTTCTCACTGATAGCACCGTGACCACCACTGGGGGGCGTGTATGTCGGAGGGGCAACATTAGCAGGTATTGTTTGTTTAGTGCTTTCAGTTGCCTGCGTGGGAGCATTTGAAGTAGTTTGACTACCTGAGACCGAGGAATCTTCTTGAACAAAAACTGACTTAAACTTTTTTAAAAAGTCGGACATGTGCGTTTAGTTTGTAACTTTATTTTTTATGTAGAAGCAAAAGTGCTGGTTATTATCGTTCAACAAACTATTTCGTCGGCGATTACACTGTAATTTTGGACAAAGGAACAGGTTTTATACGACAAAATAAAAAACTTTGTGTATCTTTTTGATTGATATTGTTTCTTTGTGCCTCATTTCGCTGTTTTATTTCATTGTCATTCATACATAGTAAGCATATATGACCTTCGATGTTACCATACCTGTCTTAAATGAAGCCTTGACTTTGGATCGTCAAGTGCGGATTTTACACAAGTTTTTGAGCACTCATTTCCCCGATACCCAACAGTGGAATATCGTAATAGCCGACAATGGCAGCACAGATGACACTAGGCACATCGCTGGGGCTTTGTGTGATGAATTTCCAGAAATTCACTTAGTAAAAGTACCCAAAAAGGGCGTGGGCTTGGCTCTAAAAACCTCATGGAGTCAAAGCACAGCCGACATGGTTGGATACATGGATTTGGACTTAGCCACTGATTTAAAGTACTTTATTCAAGCCTATAACGCGTTGAATAGTGAAGGGTTTGACTTAGTTTACGGAACCCGGTTACACCCAAAATCGAGGGTAATAGGCCGCACCATCAAAAGGGAAATCAGTTCAAGGGTCTTTAATTTTATATTAAAATCATACTTAAAAACTAGGTTTTCAGATGGAATGTGTGGATTCAAATGGTTAAAAAGATCGCAAGTGCAATCCTTAATTGCCGCTGGAGCCATATCTGATGGGTGGTTTTTTAGCACTGAATTGGTTGCCATAGCAGAATGGAAGGGATTGAGTATCTGTGAGTTGCCCGTTACCTGGACGGATGATACAACTGAGAGCAAGGTAAATATCCCCCGTTTGGCAAAGCAGTATTTGAATGCGATGGTGGGGTTGAAAAAGCGATATTTTGAAGCAAGATAATATTCGGAACAGCCTTCAAGCGTAATCTAACATCAAAATATGAAAGTTGCATTTAAGCGAAAATCAAAACATTGAATCGTTTTAAATATTTATTTTTACAACATTTCTTTCACACAATGAATATTATTTTTAGATTTCTACTTTTTTTAGCATTTTGCATAACATCTTGCAAGAATCAAGATACATGTACTTGCTCAAATGCTTGGGAAGGCCAATTCTTATATTATCCCGGAGACCGCGTGTCATATCATGATACCTGCTGGATTGCCGTAGGGCAAGGACGAGACATCAAGCCTGGCCCTTGGTTGGTCAATGGCAATGATATATGGGAAATATGTGAATTAGACTAAAAGCATAGTGGTTTTTCTCAACGTGCGGTGGCTCCTTGCGAAGCTAGCGCACGTTGGGTAGGAGACACCTAGAGGAAGTCTTTTATCGTTACTAAATTTTGCCACTACCATAAAATAAACTTAACATGACTACAAAGAAATTGGTACTCATTTGCCTTAACACTCAAATAAAGAAGGCTATTCCAGCCTCTTTTATCCTACTTTTCTTCACTTTAAGTGTTTTTTCTCAACAACAACACTACATGGGAGTGTCAGTAGGAAGCAGATTTGAGAAACCCATATTTCTGAGTAAAGGAAAGAAAGGGAATCAGCGCATCAAACAAGGATTTAAATACTCGTTAGGATATTTGCGCGCTCAGGAAAAATCAGATATTCAGGTTTCCTTGAGTTATTATGATCTTGCACTAGAATACGTTATTGGCAACTTAAGATTTGCTACTGACATTGCAGCAGGTACAACTTCAACGCTGTACAGTCAAGTAGATATTTCATCGCTTGGAGTAGATTTTTTGTTTTCAAAAAACTTATTTAAAGTACGAAAAAAATCAAACATAAAACCAGGGATTGGCGTTGAATTAAATTATCTATTGGGTTATAAATCAAATAGTTATGTTATTCATGGCTCTAATGGGTGGGTAGAAACTAGTCGAGAAGCCAAGTATGAATTTCCGGCAGTCAATATTTATCCGGTTTTATTTTTAGATTATCAATACCGTCTTAATGATAAATATCTGATTGGCTTATGGATAGATGGGAAGATGTCTGTTTTTGGAGATGCATTTCCACTTATTTGGAACAAATCTAATCGGTTGTCATCAGGGGTAAGTTTACGGCTGTTTAGGAGGTTGAGGTGATCTAATAACTCAAATCTGCGGATTTTGTCTAAAAAAACATTGTCAACGTCGTAATAAAGTCGGGAATAGTAAGAAATTGAAGTCCTTTATGATTATTTGGTTTCACCATTCCTGACTTTACATGAAAAAGCGGTATAAATTTTTGATTGGCCTACTGTCACTAGCATTGATAGGACTTGTTTTTGTGGTCGAATACATGATGCCTTATATGGGTATCATACCGGGACACCTCAAGCCCGACGCTTCACAATATTGGCGATACCCCAAAGGGATAGCCCCCGAAAATTACGGCCTAAAGGCCCAACGGCTTACCGTTAAGACCAAAGATGGGATCGCCCTTTCTGCTTGGCTCACCCAAAGCCACCTTGATTCCACTTATGGTACTGTCATTGTATTGCATGGCATTTCATCGTGCAAAGAAACCCAATTCAACCGCGCTGCCATCTTAGCCAGCATTGGCTACGCAGCTCTGCTGCTGGATCTTAGGGCTCACGGCGAAAGTGAGGGCACCTACAATACCTTCGGCGATAAAGAAAAATACGATATAAAATCGGTTGTAGATACACTCCAAAAACTTTTCCCCAATAGAAAAGTCGGTATATGGGGAGCATCACTAGGTGGTGCGATTGCGATACAAGCCCTAGGTATTGATCCGCGTTTCCAGTTTGGTGTCATTGAAAGCACCTTTGATGAATATAATAAAGTAGCCACCGAATACGGATCGAGGTATTTATTGGGTATAAAGAGCCAATGGTTGACCCAAAGGGTGCTTTCAAAATCGGGTAAAATCGCAGATTTTGAGCCCGATTCAGTCAAACCAATACTGTTTTGCCCAAAAATAAGGCAGTCTATCCTATTTATCCACGGCGATCACGATGAACGTATTCCAATATCATTTAATCGCCGTAACTTTGAGGCTTGTGCATCGGCCGACAAACAATGGATCACGGTAAATGGCGGTCGCCACAATAATATTTGGCAGGCTGGCGGCGATGTACTTCAACAACAAGCCTTGAGTTTTCTGGAAAAACAAAAATTAAACCAGTAATATAAATTATTTTAATTTTTCTTAATATGAACAAAGTTTTACGTCTTTTACCGATTTTTATATTCGCTTCGACACTGCTCATGGCTCAAGACCGCCGCAAAGCGGATCTTGCCCCTTGTGGATCGCCTGTAGGCCTTGATCCGTGGTTAATAGAATATCGAAAATCGCCCATATCCGTGAGTGATCGCTCCGAAGACACCTTATATATTGGGGTACAAATACACTTGGTTGGTAAAAACAATGGAACCTCTTACTTTGGCAATAGTAAGCTGTTGGATGCGTTTTGCAGGCTAAATACCGATTTTGAAAACTCTAATATAAGGTTTTATTTCAAAAACGACTGGAACCGAATCAATAGCACCGAATGGCACCAACACCAAACCATCGTGCAGGGCATTGATATGATGCTGACTAACAATGTTTCAGGAGCCTTAAATGCTTATTTTGTGAGCGACCCTGCTGGTAACTGTGGGTACAACCTGCCATATGGAGGGGTAGCCATGTCTCATGCTTGCTCCGGCCCCAACGACCACACCTGGGCGCATGAGGTAGGCCATGCACTGGCACTACCCCACCCTTTCATTGGCTGGGAAGGCAAGGCATATAATTTCAATGTACCCACGCCCACTTCGCTGACTTACGACTATACGCATTTTCATGAAACCCCCGATACGATACTACCAGTGCCGCTGGATACCGCTTTAGTGGAGTATTTGGATGGTAGTAATTGCGCCATTGCAGCAGATCATATTTGTGATACTAAGGCTGATTACCTTAGTTATCGGTGGCCCTGTGATGCTCAAAACATGAGTACGGTGAAACAAAAAGACCCCAACGGTGCAGAGTTTTACTCTGATGGTACCTTGTTTATGTCGTATGCTTTAGATGAATGCCAAAACAGGTTTTCAGCGGGAGAAACAGCCACCATGCGAGCCAATACCGTCACTGAAAAAATAGACTGGGTTTATACTGGCCAACCCCAAGGGAACGTGAACACATTGGCAACTTTGACCTCGCCTATCAATTTGGAAAATGCCCCAAATGTGGGCACTACCTTGCGCTGGAGTCCAGCGGCCAATGCTACGCACTATGTAGTACAAGTATCGCGGTACATCAGTTTTAATATCGTAGAGCGCGACCTAGTTACCACCGATACTAGCATTACGCTGACACAGTTACTGACACCAAATACTACTTTCTACTGGAAAGTACGCGCATTCAATGAATTTGATGCTTGTACCAATTTTACAGAAAAGGCAAGTTTCAAGGCAGTACCTGTATCGGATGTCAATGATTTGACAGCGGGTAATATTCGCTTATATCCAAATATTGTAGGTCATGGGCAGCCACTGATACTGGAAGTATCGGAGGCCTTGCGGGATCAAAACGCTACGGTACACGTATTAGATATGACTGGTCGTATGGTATGGAATAAACCCGTGCATTTCACAGGGCTTCAAAACACCTTAGACATTCCGTCTATAAATTGGCCCAATGGTATGTATCAAGTCGTTTTTAAAGGAGACCGTATCTCTGCCCAACATGGGGTGACGATTATTGACTAGTCTCTAATCAATTTCACCCGCCCTGATACTAGTGCATCAAGCATTTGAAAGAGCAAAAGCGGCTTTTGGGTTCGCCAAATAATATCAGCGTATTGATTTCCGAAATGCAGGTAGTGCTGGAGACCGCCTTCCTGCATTTCTTCTTCTACGTGGTGGCGGGTATTGACCAACACGATCCAACCACCCTCATCGTGCACTTCTTCGGCCCATTCGGCATAATAGTCATCGTCTGGAGAACTATGAAAATTGAGAACATTATCGCAGAAAAGGGCAAATTTATAAATGCCTTTTTTATATAAAATATCTACGATGTTTCTTTTCAGAAACATCACATCATTATGTAAGGCATCATTCCATTCTCCGATCAATTCTATGAATGCAAAACCTTCGTCGTAGTCAACAAATAATATTTTACCATACAAGGTAGCAGACCCAAAGTAATCCCATTGGGGGTGGATGTAAAAATTATAAAGTTTGTGTTTAAACTCAAACTCACTGTATTTCCTTCCAAAAAAGGGCGAATACTTATCTTCTGCGGCTGAATAAAGGTCGCGCCAAGTATAATGCGGTTCTAAATTATGCATAATTAGAGAAATGAAAAAAATCGTTTGCACGGGTCCAGAATCGTCGGGCAAAAGTACACTGGCCATCGCAATTGCACAAGCCCTCGCAGTACATAGAGTCCCCGAATTTGCAAGGACATGGCTTGAACACCTTGGCAGGGATTATGTTCACCAAGACCTCTATACCATTGCAAATGGGCAACGGGCGTGGGAGGCATGGCACTTGAATCGCTCGATGGCAGATGCCAAACCAATGATGGTTTGTGATAGTGACTGGACGGTCATACACATTTGGGAAAAGTACAAATATCAAAGTAATTTAGTTTGCCCCAAGCACCGATTTCCGTCAGCCGACCTTTACCTACTTTGCAAGCCAGATATGCCGTGGGTGTATGACCCTCTTCGGGAGCATCCGTTGGAGCGGGATCAACTTTTTATGGAATATGAACAACTGCTATTGGATATGGGCGCGAATTATTGTGTAGTGCGTGGAGGGGCATCGCCAGAACGGGTAAATATGGCACTAGAGGCTATCAAGGGGTTGGTTTGAAATCTCCGTAGTAGGATGGAAAAACGTTCTATTTTAGAATAAGCCAATTGCCTCGTTTACTCAACCAAAGGGGTCGTTCGTCACGAGCAATCAGGCTATTCTCCTTATTACCTATACTTTTGTAAAAAGGAGTCCTCCCATCTTCCTTTTTTGATAATCATACAGAAGCACCCAAACACATGATTTAAAACACAATACATGTACCGATTTATCTTCCTTTTTTTTATTTTTAATCCCCCCTTTACGTTTAGCCAGCATACTTGTCAATGTAATGACTATGATCTACGCAAGAAAAACAAGGAGCCTGACAGCCTGATTGCCCAACATTTATTGGGAAACGCTTCGCTAGTTTGTCAGGCGAAAGGCTTTGAAATACTGGCTAATCTGCTCACCAATGACCTGCAGTTGGATTCGGCGGAGGTCTTCCTTCGCAAGGCTGAACAAGGCTTTAAAAATGCGGGTTGTTCAGATACTATTTTGCTGAATACCTACAAGATATGGGCGCAGGTGTATTATGCCCAGGCCAATTTTGCTCAAGCGCAGGTATATAGTTTAAAGATGCTACACTGTGCTGAATCTGCTGGAAATTTATATGAACTGGCAAAAGGATACACGATGATTGCCCAACTTTTCAACCAAACCAACCAGGCAGAAAAAGGCATTGTTTATACGCAAAAAGCGGTAAAACTCTTGCCCAAACTTGATAATAATGAGCAATACAGTCTGTTTTTTTTCCTTTGCAAGAGGTATTTATGGCATTATCAGGACACCAAAATCCAATCAAGTTTAGATTCTTCCGAGTTATTTAGTCTGGAATATTTGGCCAGAGCACGTAGTAGAAAGGAAAATGTTAGTATCAGCAACGCATTTAACAGCCTGCAAGGTGTCGCTTATGAACGAGGCGAATTTCAAAAAGCCATAAGCCTACTCGATAGTTCGTTCAACTACATTTCTAAAACCAACTACGATAATCATCGGCTATACTTTGCTGACAAGGCCAATATTATGATCGAATTAAAACAATACAAAACAGCACAACAACTCGCTGATTCATCGCTGCAATATGCTTTACGCTATTACAATCCTGCATTTGTAGCAGATATCTATGGATTGCAACAAAAGATCGCTATACGAATGGGTGATTACAAAAAGGCATACGACTTGAGTAATTTGTATTATGCAATTACAGACAGTATTAGGTCTGTTGAAAAAATGGAAATCGTTGCGGAATTAGAGAAAAAGTACAATCAGGCCAAAAATGAAACCATTATACAGGACTTGGATAAAAAAAAGCAGTTGTACATGCTACTGGCATTAGTTGGCTTATTTGCTTCCTTATGTATTGGTTTTTTCTTTCGGCAACAAAGACTGAAACACAAACAGGATATTTTGGAAACGGAACAACGGCTCAATCGAGCAAGAATGAACCCTCATTTCTTTTTCAATGCACTCGCCACCTTACAAAAATTTGCACTCCGAGACAATGATGGCCAGGCCTTGGCAAGTAATCTATCCAAGTTTAGTAACATCATGCGCGAAACACTGGAAAGCACCTACAAAGAGTACGTAACCATTGAGGAGGAAATGGATTTCCTGAATGAATACCTCGAAGTTCAGAAAATCAGGTTTCCACAAACATTTAGTTACCAGATTATTGCTAATCCTAATATGGAGATTGATGACATATTGATCCCTTCGATGATTTTACAGCCCTTCGTAGAAAACAGTATCGAGCATGGCTTCTCTGGCATTGATTATTCTGGCCATGTGGATATACAATTTAAGGTGGTAGAAAAAGAAATACAAATAGAAATCAGTGATAATGGCAAGGGATTGATGACAACTTATAAGGAAAATAATGAACACATCAGCCGGGCCAGTCAGATCATCAAAGACAGGATCTTTTTATTGAATATCAAACTGAAAACAAAAGCTGGTTTTAGCATAGATAACAACCAAAATGGAATGGGCGCACTCGTTAAAATCCATTTGCCCTTAATATTCAAAAGCACTACACTATATGAAAATACTCATCATTGATAACGAAGCACAAATCCGCTCCATTTTAAAAGAAATGATCTTATTGTGGTCAAATGGTATGCATACTGTAGAGGAAGCAGATGGCGTTGCCAGCGGATTGAAGGAGATCCATCACTTCCAACCAGACATCGTGATGCTCGACGTTGAAATGGACGACGGCACCGGTTTTGACCTGTTAAAACAAGTGATGAACCCGCGATTTCAATTGATTTTCACGACCGCTCACAACAAATATGCGGTGCAAGCCTTCAAATTCAGTGCCATGGACTATCTACTCAAGCCCATTGATCCAACCGAATTGAACAACAGCCTAGAAAAAGCAGCCGAAAAAATGCTGAACAGTAACTTGCAGCGGCAACTTGCTGTGATGATGGAACAATGGACGGAAAAGAAACCCGCGGATCCACAAATCGTTCTTAAAGACATAGACAAGACCTATTTTGTCAAAATAAATGACATCCTGTACTGCGAAGCAGAAGGGGCTTACACCAAGTTTTACCTAACAACAGGCGATCCTATTTTTGTCTCCCGAACTTTGAGAACCTATGAGGAGATTTTAGCACCATCCGGTTTTATTAGAACGCACCATTCTTGTCTTGTCAATCCGAATAAAATTAAAATATACGACCGAAAAACAGATAACGGCACCCTCGTGCTGGAAGGCGGTATCATGCTCCCTGTCGCACAGCGCAAAAAGGAATTTGTCATGCAGTTTTTAGAAAATCGGAACGGTGTCAGAAATGTGTTTTTTGCCTGAATAGGTAAATCTATCACTTACCAAACGACTGCTTGCAGTTGTCAAATCTACATTTTTGCGGCTACCGCACACCTTACCTTTGTTAAAAGAAAGGACTTGTACTTCACCACTGATGTACAAGTACCCAAAAACAGATTTTTTAATCTTTAAATTTTTTAACATGGTAAAATTCTTTAAAATCCTGACGATGGTCACCATCGTTTTCATCCATCAGCAAGTATTTGCTCAATGTGATGCACCCACCAATCTGACGGTCACTTACGACAACGTCCTCAACACGTCCATTTTTAGTTGGGATCCCGTTTCTACGGCATCAGAATATCGGTTTCAGTTGAAATTTGAATGGGATGCCTGGGCAGAGGTAGATGAAATCCTTTCAAATAGCACTTACAGTATTACGGGTTTAGCGACGAGTTTCCCTTTTGAATGGCGGGTAAGCAGCATTTGTAACACAGTTGAGAGTGCTTTCGGTCCCACGCAATCCTATACCGTCCCATGCCCTTTGCCAAACGGACTCAACGCAACCAATATCACAACGAGTTCCGCGACCCTAAATTGGGCTTATTTCCCAGGCACAAACTTTAGTTTTTCATTGGGTTATCGCATCGCAAACTCAAATGCCTCTTGGACTACCTTGGGCACTACTTCAGCGTTTACCTATAACATCAGTGGATTGCAGTCCAATACGACTTATGAATGGTGTGTCAATACCAATTGCAGTTTCTTCAATAGCAATCCAGCGACGGGTATATTTACAACAGCTATTAGTTGTGGTGCACCCACCAACCTGACGGTCACTTACGATAATGTGCTCAACAAGTCCACCTTTAGTTGGGATCCCGTTTCCACAGCGACCCAATATCGGTTTCAGTTAAAATTTCCATGGGGTACCTGGACAAACACTTCGTCTGCTGTACAGAATATCGGTCCAGACAACACCTATTCCTATACTGGTTTGGCTACCAGTTTCCCTTTTCAGTGGCGGGTAAGTAGTATTTGTAACACGGTTGAAAGTACTTTTAGTCCCACCCAATCTTACACCGTCCCATGCCCTTTGCCAAACGGACTCAACGTAACCAACATCACAACGAGTTCCGCGACCCTAAATTGGGCTTATTTCCCAGGTGTAAACTTCACCTTTTCATGTAGTTATCGAATCGCAAACTCGAATGCTGCGTGGACACCTGTGGGTACTACGTCAGCGTTTACCTTGAATGTCAGCGCATTACAGCCCAATACGACGTACGAATGGTGCGTCAATACCAATTGCAGTTATTTCAACAGCAACCCCGCGATTAGTCAATTTACAACAGCCGTCGGTTGCGGTCTTCCATTTAATTTGACCAATACCAATACCACAAATACACAAAACCGCGTGAACTGGACCAGCATTAATGGTGCCACAAGTTATACTGTCCAATATAAGGCAAACAGCGCAACCAACTGGACGACCGTCAATACCAATACCAATTCCCGCAACCTCACAGGTCTTACTCCAGAAACCCTGTATGACTGGAAGGTTCGGGTTAATTGCCCTTCTGGAAGTGGTGATTATACAGCACCGATGCAATTTCATACCTATTCCACTTATTGCTATTCTTATGGCCTCAATAACAGCGAATGGATAGATTTATTCAGCCTGGGTATGATTTCCAGAATATCGGGTAAGGATGTCAGCGGCTATTTTAGGTCAAGCCAGAGTACAGACTTACTCATCGGTTCCAGCACCAATGCTGGACAACTCAGTTGTGGATTTCCACCAGGTATTGTTAACCTTCAGAAATTTGTGATTTATATTGACTTCAATAGAAATGGCAATTTTGGAGATGCAGGAGAGCAGGTACTCGCGCCTTTAAGCACGACTGGCAGTGGTATCTTTAATTTTAACATAGCCATTCCCAACAATGTGACACCTGGACCGACCAAATTGAGGCTTATCTTGCGTCAGGGTACCGGAAGTTTAGCACCTTGTGGCGGTAATGTCCGTGGAGAAGTAGAAGATTATGTGGTGAACTTGACGACCGCGTTGACAGGACAAGGCGGAGATGGTCTTTCCGCGGAAAAGGCTGAATTGGAATCAGAAATAGAAGTTGAAGACAGAAATGCCACGCATGTATTGGAGAACGTTTTGGTTTCACCAAATCCAGGAAATGGCCTTTATTATGTCCAATTAGGTGAACTACATGACATAGCGTACAAGGTCGTCAATGCCCTAAGTGGAGTCATAGTGACGGGTAATATCAGCGAGACATCTGGCTTTGATCTGGATCTTAGCCAACAACCAAGCGGTATCTATTACCTTTTGATAGGGAATGAAATGGGAAGACAAAAACTAGTGCCTTTGGTGAAATTGTAAGCACCTTTGGTAGGATAATTAATACAGCCCAACAGATTTTAAAAAATCCGTTGGGCTGTATTTTAGTATTGCTACCAAATACCATTCAGCATGTTAATATGTACTAAAAGCCAAAACATCGGCCAAAAAAACATGGGACACTCCAGCAACCTTTCCCAAAATTCGATTAGTAAGTTGGAGCGGGGGATGTGTCAAGTTGACACCCAAGAAAAAGCCGAAATTGCCAAATCTCTGGGTGTATTGGCATACACCGAGCCCGCCCATAAGGATCCTGAATTGTATCGGGGATGACCCCATTCTCAAGACCTGTATTTCGAATATAACGATCACGTCTAATTACCTCAAATATATGTCTTAGATACAGGGCTCCCCTATTTCCATGAAAACCATTGTTCATGCTCCGCACTATAAAAACTGGCTCATATCGGTATTGCTTCAATATCGGAAACTCTACTATGATAGGCATGGACTCAAATAACTTTCGTGAATTAGAATCTGGATATATGCTATCTATCTTTAATATTTTTTGATACATAGCGATCCTAAATCGCCTAGACTCGCTCATGGTGAAGTCAATGATTGCCTTTCGCATGGCAGAATCTATTGGTTGAGGCGCATTTAGTAGTCTAATTAGAGCCTCCTCATTGGGTCATCTCTCTGGGCTTGTACGAATACAATCGGTTGAACCAACCAACATAAGATAAATATTTGTGTCCTAATATTCATATATTTTAGTATATTATTGTAATACATCCGAAAAGCAGGTGGAAAGTGGAGGCTAATACTATGAAATACTTAATTCTGTTCATAATTATTTTGAAAAAGGGTTATTTGCATGGGTGCACCTAGCCCAGGATTTCCCGTCGTAGTAGGATGGGAAAACGGATGAACCGGATCGAACGGATTTATACGGATAGTAGTTCAATATTACTATTCCGCAAATATACACTCAATCAATGCATAAACTCACTTTAAAAACAGGTTATATTTAATATTCAATTACTTATCGATTAATTTTACTGGTAAGTAAACTTCAACTGAGTAAAAAATAATTAAATATTTGTTTTAAAATTTGCACACTAATATAAAACATATTATTTTTGTGCCGAGTTTTAATACTGCGTAAATAATAGATAGTCAAATAGATATGTAAATTTACGTTTTTTAGAATACAATATGTATTAACACAAATAATTTAAATTTATGAAAAAGCAATCAGACCATAGGGCTTACAATGTTTCGGAAGCCGATTTGTATGTCACTTGTATGGATGCCATCAGGGCAGCACACCGCGATGAGGCTTTGTTTCAGCAATATGGCTATGGTATAGAGCGACTTAAGGGCTTTAAGGCATTGTGCGATCAATTTCAAGCACTCAGCAGCGATGATGAGTTGGTGGGCGAGCAAATGATCTTAACCGAAAAGAAGGTGCAGGCGGCTGAAAAACTAAAAACTTCCATCCGCTCATTGATGACGCGGGTAGCCATGAAATTTCACGATAAAACAGGGCGATTTCGCAAATTTGGTACATCCAAACTAGGCGACATGAGTGATCCACAACTGTTGTTTTGTGGCCGACGGGTGGCGCGGGTGGCGCGACAACAAATAGATTTTTTGGCAGATGTAGGGCTCACAGAAACGGTGATCCAAAGGGTCGTGGATGCTTGTACAGCCTTTGAAAATGCTATGAATATTCAGCAAGATAAATTGCATGACCGCGATATTGGCGTGGAGCGCAGAACGGATCAAGGCAATAAAATTTATAAGGAGTTGGTGGTACTGGCCGACATAGGCAAAGATATATGGGTGGAAAAAGACCCTGTCAAATATGAGCAGTATAAATTATATGATAGTAATGCTGATCAGAAACGAGCAAAAAAAATGACAGCCAACTTGCAAAACCCTTAAATAAGACGGTATTTTTCTTAAAAGTTACACTTATTTAACATGGTGTGCGCGGGTCAAAAGTTATCTTTGCGGTAAATCTAAGTACTAGTATAAATCTACTACTTAACATCATATTTTCTAACGATTTCCGTTTACTAAATTTATTTTTTTGATGAAAAACCTTACAGTTTTTACCATTTTACTCGCCTTTACTCTCGGCCTTTCAGAAGTAAAAGCCCAGAATTGGTCTGATTTTGGATCAATGCTTGCACAATTAGACTCTCTAAAACGTGCAGAATACCTGACCAACCTTGATGTGTTGCAAAACATCAATGGATATGGTTCATTTACGTTTGGTCAAGGAGTTGACAGTTTGACACAAATCACCAATGAGCCCAATCCAGTTACAGGAGTAGGTGCATTGCTTCCTTCTTTGGGAAGCATTCGTGATACTACTATTTCTTTTTTAAACCTGAATAATTTTACTTTTTTGGACAGTTTATCTGCCATCCAAGAATTGGACACCCTGAGCCAGTACTGGGATAACGAAAATGAAAACGTTTATGGACTTTTTGATACCTACATGGGTGAATTAAATGGAATAAATAGCCTGCCAAACAACTATATTGGTACCAGCCCTACCATTTGGAACACCAATCAAGATAGTTTGCAGAATAACCAACAATTCGCATTCAATGTAACTCCAGCCAATGGAATTATGGATTTCAATAATCTTTTTGACAACTTATTTAATCCGCAGTATTTCACCCACTTGGAGATCTTCACTGGTATTCAAGATGCAAAGGCTAGTTATTATGGATTCACTTACAATACGAGCCTTCCAGTGTTGGGTATTCGTTCAGTAGAGAACTTTGATCGTACTTGGGAATCTCGCTGGAGGATTCAGGGCAGTTGGTTTGCCAAAGATGTCGTTTCTACCAATGTAGAAGGCGGCACCTTAGAAATGGGTAAGAACTCCCCATTCATGTTCAATGGAAATTTCAATGTGATGTACAATCCAGTGGTTTTGACAGAACCTTCAGCATCGACTCAAGTACGTGTTTTGACGATGTTTGGTATAGATGCTGCCACTTATGTGCCAGCACACAAGCAAGCGGCTGGCTTAGTTGGGGCAAGCAATGTCGGTTATACCACAGGTTGGGGACCAGTCGTAGGTGCCGGTATTGCTACCCGCAAGGGTGAAGTAACGGTCTATGCACTGACCAGCACTGCATTTGGTGATGTAGTATGTGGATCTGACTACAAAGACTCTGGTTATTTGTATCGCTCTACCAAAGTAGAGGCAGGTATCCGTTTTTCTGACAAAATCAATGTCCGCTACGAACGCGGCCTTTCCAACAACTGGGCAACACCGGGCAGCAAAAGTGTTCGTTATAACCAAGTTACGATTGGATTGCCAACTACTGGCTTATTCAGGTAAGTCATTGTTTTTGAGTTAAATATAAATCGCCAACTGGATAGATAACCCAGTTGGCGATTTATATTTTGGAACATACAAAAACAATTACCTATTTGCAACAAATTTATCAGCCAATTCCAAGGCGATCATACCCACCCTAGTGTCCAAGTTCTTGATACTTTCCAAGTCGCAATTAAACAATTCAGGATAGGCATCATACATAAAGTTGAGGAGCTGTTTCTTCAAGTCAAGTATTTCTTCATCGCCTAACTCCGGCATATTTGAAGGCTCAATGATTACCCCTTTTAGCATTTTCTCGGCCAATGCAATCATTTCTCCAGCCTTGTTCTTTAAAAACGATACACTGATAGGTGCTTCTTGAGCAATCGTGTAATGTTCAGAAAAAAAACGGCGAATCAAATGGCTCAAATCAAGTACTTTTGATTGTCTTGATACAGACATGCGATCTTCTTCCATTTCGCGATCCAGAGAGCCATATGTGCCTCGCTCCCCTACCCTTTTGTCAATCCAATGACCCGATTCCTCGTGCCTTTCTTCCTTGACCCATTTTCCGCTTTCTTGATTGCGCCGTATCAGACCCACGATGAGTGTACCTAATACGAACAAGGCTATGAGAATTCCGAGCATATACATTTTAATTATAAATTATTATTTAAGAGATTAGCCTTCCACTGTCGGTACCCAATGATGGCCATCATCGTGAATACTGCATAAAGTGCCGTTGTTACATACAATTCTTTTACTGAATACTGATACAAATACACAATGTCAACGAAAATCCACAACACCCAACTTTGTAAATACTGCCTATTCAACCACCACTGTGCAGTCAATGACATACTGGTAGTAAAAGCATCCAGCCAAGGCAATGAAGCATCTGTAAAATGACTCATTACGTACCCTATAACACCGGTGCCAATCACCAATACAACCAAAGTAATGCCCCATTGTTCCCTACTTAGTTCAAATACTTTTATTTTCTCGTTCTCTTGATGATCGCTTTTGCTCCATAAATACCAGCCTTGAGCCTGTAAAAGGATATACACCACTTGCAGACCCATATCAGAATAAAGGCGAGCCTCCCAAAAGATATAGGCGTATAGCGACACCATAACGATGCCTATTGGAAAATTCCAAATATTGCGCTTGACGACCAGCCAAACCGCTATTGCACCCAGCAGGGCTGCTATACCTTCTATAACGCTCATCAGACTTTATTTTTTCTCCCAAACGTTGTTCTCAAGATCTACGTCGGCCATTCGCTTCGATGGATCAATGCTAACTTTGGTGATTTTTTTGGCTTTCTCCGGTATTTCAAACTCATAGGTAGGGTCAACCCACCGATGATCTGGTAATAATGTCCGCTTCATCTTATTTTCAGGTATTTTCTCGCCCCGCATACTCTCTAAGGGCGCGTAAAACAGTTCCTGGTCACCATCAGAGTAGGTCACTACAATATCCAAAGGCATCGCCATCCGGCCTTTGCGCTCGATCACGACTTTGGTTGATTTTCGGCCTTCCGACTCTACCGACTTGACGGCATAATCAATCGTATTGAGGGTATTTACCCAATCCTCCTTATACCAATCCAATTCTAACCCACTTTGTCTTTCAAATACACGGGTCACATCGGCAGCCGTAGGGTGTCTGAACTTCCAAGTATCGTAATAACGCAACAAACCTTTCCGGAAAGGCTCTTTCCCAATAATATACTCCATTTGATTTAAATATACCGCACCTTTGACGTAAGCCGCCAAAGAATAAGCAAAATTAGTATTAAAATGGTCGGCATGAGTCGTCAAGGGCTCTTCTCCGCCGCTGGTAGCCAATCGCACATAAGCACTGTAAGTACCTTCAAATGGGTCTTCGTCCGCTTTTTTGCCGGGAAGTAAACCTTCCCTTGCCAATTCATTTTCTACTATTGATTCGGCATAAGAGGTAAATCCTTCATCCATCCAAGCATAAAGACTCTCATTGGATCCCAATACCATTTGATACCAAGAGTGCAACTGTTCGTGTACTGCTACCCCAACCAACGAGTTGAGCGGGCGATTGCCCGTGATGAGCGTCGCCATTGGATATTCCATACCTCCATCGCCACCTTGTATAAAACAATACTCACGATAAGGGTATTTCCCAAAATTTTCATTCATAATATTCCGTGCGCGATTCATGATAGCAGGCATTTTCTCCCACTGTTCGTCGTATCCTTTGCCTTTTTGCCAGAAAAAACGCATGATAGATCCATCATCAGCAACCAATACCTTTTGTGAATAATCGGGATCGGCTGCCCATACAAAATCATGTACATTGGGTGCGCTAAAATGCCAGGTTAATTTATCACCAGCGGGCGGAGTAGCCGTTTTGCCTTCAGGCAAATACCCCATTCCTATTTCTTGAGGGTTCAATAAATAGCCGCCTGCGGCTATTACATAATTGCGATCAATAGAAATTTTCACATCAAAATCGCCCCAGTTTCCATAAAACTCCCTTGCGACATAAGGATTGGAGTGCCAACCTTGTTCATCGTAGGCACACAATTTAGGGTACCATTGTGCCATAGACAAACGTATCCCTTCGCGATTGTCGCGGCCTGAGCGTCTGACTTGTATCGGGACTTGGGCATCCCAATCCATATCAAATCTGGTTGTTTCGCCCGGCAATATTCGGTCTTGCAAGGTTACTTCCAAAATCGTTTCGTTGGTCAAGAATTTCAGCGATTTTCCATTTTGGCTCAAGGTATTGACCTTGCACCAGCCTTGTTCGTTGTCTTTTAGTTTCAAAATACGATCTGCTACCCTCGAATCTGCATCTTCAATGTTGCGCGAACGCACATCCATCATACTATTAGGCTGGAAGGCATTGAAAAAAAGATGGTAAAAAACCTTGTCAATCGTATCAGGACTATTGTTGAAATAAGTCAATTGCATCGTGCCATGATATTGGTTTTTAGCGGCATCCATGTCTATATTCATAGCATAATTGGCTTTTTGCTGCCATCTATTGGTTTGAGCACTCGTCGAAATAGCGAGCATCAACATTAATTTAAGGGAAAAAAGTATCTTTTTCATACGTTGTAAAATGAATTTTAAGGTGCAATAATACTACAAATCTACGTTTTGTGGTTTTGCTATTTATTGTACCTTTGCGACATTATGGCAAAACAGGCATTAAACTCAAAAAAAGTATCGGAAAGTAAGACCGTGATGACCGAACTCATCATGCCAAACGATACCAACCCCATGGGAAACCTTATGGGAGGCTACCTTATGCGTTGGATGGACATCGTCTGCGCCATTTGCGCAGGTAAGCACTGTGAGGCGCATGTTGTGACGGCAGCGGTGGATCATATTTCATTTCAAAATGCCATTCATTTGGGTGATGTCATAACCCTTGAGGCCAGTGTCACAAGGGCATTCACGACATCAGTGGAAGTATATGTGGAAGTATTTGCTACCAACATAAAGGGACAAGAACCGCGTAGGTGCAACCACGCTTACTTTACCTTTGTGGCCATGGACGATAAAAAGAAAAACCCAATTGCTGTACCACCTGTATTGCCATTATCGAGCGAAGAGCAAAATTTGTTTGAAGGTGCTGCGCGTCGCCGCGAATTGAGGTTGATACTTAGTGGTAGGATCAAGGCTAAAGACGCAACAGAGGTTCGGAAATTTTTTGCAGATATAGACTAAACCAACCTATGCAACAAGGCAAAATACTGCTCCAAAGTGAGCGATTCGCGTTGACCATCGAACGGTTGTGTCACCAGTTACTAGAAGACTGGGGCGATTTTCATGATGTCTGCATCATAGGCATACAGCCACGGGGTGTTTTGTTGGCCAACCGGATCTACCAACGATTGGTAGAACTGACAGGTAACAACCGTATCGAATACGGAAAATTAGATATTACCTTCTACCGCGACGACTTCCGAATGCCGGAAGGCCCTTTGTCGCCTCATCCCAATGAAATAAACTTTGTGGTGGCCGACAAAAAAGTGCTCCTCGTGGACGATGTGCTTTATACAGGGCGAACTATACAAGCCGCATTGTCGGCATTGCAGCACTACGGCCGCCCAGCCGCTATTGAGTTACTGGCTTTGGTGGATCGTCGTTTCAATCGGCACCTTCCCATACAGCCTGATTACTTTGGGATAGCAGTAGATGCGCTGGATGAAGCCTACGTGAAAGTATATTGGAAAGAAGTACATGGAAAAGACGAGATACAACTCTTTGATAAAAAGCCTTCATCAAACTCTTAATTCATAACTCAGTAGCAATCGTGCCAAAAGGACTATCCACTCGACACCTCATAGGAATCAAGAATATCACGGAAGATGATATTCGCCTCATTTTTGAGACTGCTGACAATTTCAAGGAGGTCATCAACCGCCCTATTAAAAAAGTGCCAAGCCTGCGCGACATTACGGTTGCCAATCTTTTTTTTGAGAGCAGTACGCGTACAAGGGTTTCTTTTGAGTTGGCCGAGCGCAGGCTCAGTGCTGACATCGTCAATTTTACGGCTTCTTCATCCAGTGTTAGTAAGGGCGAGACCTTGTTGGATACCGTGAATAATATCCTCGCCATGAAAGTAGATATGGTAGTCATGCGGCACCCGGCTCCGGGGGCTTGTGTTTACTTATCGAAGCGGATACCCGCCAATATCATCAATGCTGGCGACGGCACCCATGAGCACCCTACCCAAGCACTATTGGATGCTTTTTCCTTACGTGAAAAACTGGGCGATCTTGCGGGCAAAAAAATTGCCATTATTGGAGATATATTACACAGCCGAGTGGCTTTGAGCAATGTATTTTGCCTTCAAAAACTAGGGGCAAAGGTGCGCGTTTGCGGGCCACCCACGCTTATCCCAAAGTATTATGGCGCATTGGGCGTCGAAATATCGCATGATATACAAGATACCCTCCGTTGGTGCGAAGCCGCTAATGTGTTGAGGATACAGATGGAACGACAAGACATCAAGTACTTTCCTAGTATCAGAGAGTATCACCGTTATTTTGGAATCAATCGGCAGATGGTGGATGCTTTAGACAAAGAAATCATAATCATGCATCCAGGGCCCATCAATCGTGGGGTGGAGATCACTTCCGATGTGGCAGATTCGCCACACAGTATCATATTACAGCAGGTTGAAAATGGGGTTGCTATTCGTATGGCGGTGTTGTATTTGTTGGCAGCACAAAATTAAATACTGGCAGTGTTTATGTAATTATAACCATATCAACATCGTTGTTAAGTACCGGCAAAATAATAACTGTTATAAACACCTGAATTTTTATGAAATTAAATTTCAAATTCCCCCTAATTTGCCTTTTTGCCTTCGCATTAGGCATTATTGCTTGTAAATCACTCCGAAACAAGGAAAACACCGATGCATCTTTAAAAAAAGCACCTAAAAACGAAAAGCCTATGCCTACCCTACCCTTGCCAGGAGATTATGCCCAGCAATGGGCCGAAATTGATAGCCTTGAACAGATTGGGCTGTATAAAAGTGCTTTAGAAAAAGCAGAATCCCTGCATACACTGGCCAAAAACGATAAAAATCAAGCCCAAACCATTAAAGCATTGCTTTACATTGGTAAAAACTTGAGTGCGTTGGAAGAAGATGGCTTTAAAAAGGCATTGGCTCGCTTAGAATCAGAAGAGAAAAACAGTGCGCAGCCTGAAAAATCGGTCTTACAAAGTATATTAGGAGAAGTATATTCCAGTTATTTGATGAATCAAGGCTGGAATCTTAGTCAAAGAACCCCCATCGCAGATGGAGAAGGCGGGGACATACTGACGTGGTCGGCTGCTCAAATAGAACGCCGATCCTTAGATTTGTATGCTGCATCTATTCAAGCATCCGATATTTTGATGGCGACGCCCATCGAAAATTTTGCGGCCATCACAACCCAGAGCAACCTTGATTCTTTCAATAATGCTCCCCTTCGCCCTACCCTATTTGATGTATTGGCGCACAGGGCACTGGATCACTACTCCAATGAAAGCAATTACCTCACCGAACCAGTCAATGCCTTTGTGTTGGATCAAAAAGAGGCATTTGACCACTATGATTTATTTGTAGATCGTAGTTTCCCTACCGAAGACAAGGCTTCGCGAAAATGGCTTACGATACAAATGTACCAGCAATTGTTGCGTCGGAACCTCCCCTCGTCTGGCGGAGCCCAAGACCTTGCCAAGGCGCGTTTGATAGATATTGACTTAAAACGACTGGGGTTTGTACACCTGAATTCGAGCAGAACCGATAAAGATGAACTATATGCGAAAGCGCTAGATGCTTTATTTCGCCAGTTTCAATACCACAATTTTTGTGCGGAAATATTGCTTGCGCAAGCCAATTTTTTATACAGTGTGGATAATTATGGAGATAAGATTCAGAACCAAAAAGCCGCTCATGCCAAATGTGAGGATGGGATCAAGCGATTCCCCGGCAGCCTTGGTGCTCAAGGCTGCGCCAATCTAAAATCAAGCATAGAAGGCAAGGAACTCACGATGGAATGCGAAGAAGTAGCAATACCAAACAAATCGGCTTTGGTCTCCGTGAGTTTCAGGAACATTGATAAAATTTGGATAAAAGTCGTACGCGGATCCATGCTGGATCAAAAAGAAAACCAAATAGGTTGGGAAGAGCGCACTAATTATTTTCTAAGCCTTCCAGAAGTGCAAAAAAGCGAGTGGGTTATTGCAGACCCAAAGGATTTTCAATACCACCGAACGGAACTAATGCTCAAAGGGCTCCCTGCTGGACGATACCATATTCTTTGCTCTAGCAATGCAGCATTCGATAAAAAAATCAGCCCAATCGCCTTAGCCCATTTCAATGTGAGTAACATTGGAGGCATGGCCGTTTATCCCAACCAGAAAACCCAATTTGTATTGGCCGACCGCGAAACGGGAGCCCCCCTCGAAAATGTAACCATCCAATGTTATACTAGGAAGTACGAATCCAATGGTTTTGTGCTGACAGCCACTGAAAAAACAATCACCAATAAAAACGGAATGGCGGTGATTGACAATATTCCTGAAAACGTATCCGCCGAAGCCTTGGCGATTTTAGGAACAGATTCTATCTGGATCGGCAATGTTTTTGCAAATCGGTACCGCGGAAACGGAAACATCCGACCCAACGTACACTTTTTTACGGATCGGGCTATCTATCGTCCCGGCCAAACGATTTACTTTAAGGGAATCTTATACAAACGGGACGATCAGCAAAAGCCAAGTATATTGCCTAATGAAACCATTACTGTAATTTTTTATGATGTCAATGGACAACAAAAATCAACGTTGCAGTTAAAAAGCAATGAATTTGGTTCCATTAATGGTACATTCATGGCTCCGAGTACCGGTCTGACAGGTTATATGAGTATTGGATCCGAGGGTTTTGATGGCAACGCATCATTCAACGTGGAGGAATATAAAAGACCTAGATTTGAGGTGGTGAATAAGCCTGTTCAAGGGAATTATAAGTTAGGCGAAAGTATTGTATTGACGGGAGAAGCCAAAAATTACGCTGGAAACAGTGTGGATGGCGCAACGGTCAACTATCGGGTGGTGCGCAATGCGCGTTTTCCGTATTACGATGGATGGTATTGGTGGAAACGCCCTTCTTATTTTGATGCACCAGAGCGTGAAATTGCCTTCGGCAAAACGACTACGAAGGCAGATGGAGGGTACGAAATCACCTTTATAGCGGAGCCAGATGGAACGATACCGGCCAAAGAAAAACCTGTATTTAACTATACCATATATGTGGATGTAACGGATATCAGCGGCGAAACCCGCAGCACAGAATCCAGACTTTCGGTTGGCTATATCTCTACGGAAATCACTTGGGATCTGCCTGAAGAAATTTTTGTTGACAGTCTAAAGAAAGTAAAAATCACTGCGGCCAATCTATCTGGTCAAAACCTCGATATGACTGGAGAGGTCGTATTGCAGCAATTGGTGGCACCGAAATCACCCTACTTAAATCGCTACTGGGATCGCCCCGACATAACCACTTTGACAAAACAAGAGTTTCAAGCAAATTTTCCATTATTTGCTTGGAAAGAAGAAGACAATCCTCAAAAATGGGATCGTCAAGATATGTTGATTCCTTTCACATTTGATACCAAAAAATCAAAAACGAACGATTTGCAAGGTGGAAAAGTGTTGGCGGGCTATTATGTCGCAACGCTTCGTTGCAAAGATGCCAGTGGCGTACCCATAGAAATAGTAAAAGTAGTGCGGGTAAAAGATGAAAAAACAAGGTTTTTGTTACCCACCGTTGAAGTAGAAAAAACGGTTTACCATCCTGGAGAGACCGCTAATATCTTATATGGAAGCCAAGGCAATCCATTTAACCTATTCTTTACCTATGAAAAAGACATGGATTTGGATCAGCCTCAGTGGATCAAAACCGAGGGATTCGGCAAATTGAATCGAGTGATCACTGAAAATGACCGTGGTGGTATTCCATTCCATTATTTTGCCATCAAAAACAACCGTGTATATCAAAGTTTTAATTATTTTAACGGTTTTATCAATGTTCCTTGGGACAACAAGGATTTGAATATTAGTTACGAGACATTCAGGGATAAATTATCTCCCGGTCAAAAAGAAGAATGGCGGATCAAAATAAGTGGTCAAAAAAAAGAAAAAGTAGCCGCCGAAATGGTTGCAACCATGTACGATGCTTCTTTAGATCAATTTGCGCCTCATGGATGGGCAGGTATTGGGTTTCCTACCAACACCTCAAAGATTTACCAAAGTCGGATATTTGGAAATGGCAGTATTTCTTCAGAAATGCACTATTATCCATCTGGAAACATGGGTGCTTTATATCGGGCTTATAAAACGCTTAACCTTTTTGGATTCCAAGTATTCAATAATGGGTACAATAATAGAAGGATGAAGACAATGAGCCTGGCCATGCCAGCGGCCGCGATGGATATGGAGGTTGCCACAGAATCCCTACAGATGGCAGGAGGAGGTTCGGTTTCATTTGACTCAGGAGTGCCACCACCGCCACCGCCGCCTACTGGACAGGCAGAATCTAAGCCACAAGCAGCACCTCCAGCACAAATCAGGCGCAACCTCAACGAAACAGTATTCTTTTTCCCAGAGATGCGCACCGATGCCCAAGGCAATATCATCTTGAAATTCACGATGAATGAAGCCCTTACCCGTTGGAAAATGCTCACTTTTGCTCATACTAAAGATCTTTCGCAGGTATTATCGAGTAAGGACGTGGTTACGCAAAAGGAACTGATGGTTATTGCGAATACCCCGCGTTTTTTGAGGGCTGGCGACGAATTTGAATTTGCCGCTAAAGTGAGCAACCTATCTCAAGAGCGGATCACTGGCACTGCCACCCTCAATATATTGGATGCGACCTCCCTGCAACCACTAGAAAAACAATTTGGACTGGTGGAAGGCCGATTCGCTAATTTTACCACCGAGCCGGGACAATCAGCACCAGTATCTTGGAAATTTAAAGTGCCTGACGATTACAGCGGTGCCATTACTTGGCAGATTTTCGCCGATGGCAAAACATGGCGCGATGGTGAGGAAAGCAGCCTACCCGTGGTAACCAATCGAATGTTGGTGACCGAAACTATGCCAATTACTGTCAGGGGAAACCAAACCAAGCAATTTGTGTTTGAAAACCTTAAAAACAAAGGCGAAAGCAATACTTTAGTGTCGGAACGCTATACCCTAGAGTTCAGCAGTAATCCTGCTTGGTATGCAGTCCAATCCCTACCCTACCTCATGGAGTATCCACATGAATGTAGTGAGCAAATTTTCAGCCGATTCTATGCCAACACATTGGCATCCAGCGTCACTCAAAAAATGCCTGATATCCGTAGGATATATGACCGTTGGAAAGGAACTGATGCTATGAAGTCAAATCTGAGTAAAAATCAGGAATTGAAGACCGCCCTATTGGAAGAAACACCGTGGGTATTGGATGCCCAGAGCGAAGAAAAACAGAAGCAAAATATTGCCCTTTTGTTTGATCTCAACCGAATGGCTGATGAGCAGACGCGTGCCATTACTACCTTGGCCGAACGGCAGTTGCCGGGTGGAGGGTGGCCTTGGTTCTCTGGTGGAGCCCCCAATTGGTACATTACCCAGCATATCGTAGGTGGTTTTAAGCATTTGGAAAAACTGGGTGCATTGTCAGTGAATAACAATCCAGAAGTCTCCAACATGATGGATCAAGCCTTGGGGTTCTGTGAGGCTCAAATGCAGGAATCTTACCAGAAATTGACGCGAGAGGTGCAAGAAGGGAAATCTAAATGGGAGGATGATCACCTCCACAGCCTTATTATTCAATATTTGTATGTACGTTCATTCTCACCCATTGACCGTCCAGACCAAGCACTTTCATATTATATAAATCAGGCTGGAAAACATTGGCTGAGTAAAGGATTGTATGAGCAAGGGTTGCTTTGTTTGGCCACACATCGGATGGGCTACAGGGAATCGGCTCAGGGTATCCTAAATAGCCTCCGCGAACGCGCTACCCAAAAAGAGGAACTGGGTATGTATTGGCCCATGCAATGGGGGTACAACTGGAATCAAATGCCAGTAGAGACCCAAGCCCTTATGGTTGAGGTATTTGGGGAAGTAGCCAATGATAAAAAAGCCGTAGAAGAATTGAGGATTTGGTTGCTAAAAAACAAGCAAACCAACCGTTGGGAAAGTACCAAGGCTACGGCCGAGGCCGTATATGCCCTGCTCTTATTTGGCGACAATTGGCTCAATAATACCAAGCCTGTAACCGTATCAGTAGGTGGCAAAAATATCAAACCAACCGATTATGAGCCGGGAACTGGATATTTCAAGCAAGCATGGGCTGGTTCTGAAATTAAAAACAGTTGGAACGAGATCAAAGTAGAAAACGCCAATTCCAATATTGCTTGGGGGGCTGCTTATTGGCAGTATTTTGAGGATTTGGATAAAATCAAGGATTTTCAAAAAACACCAATCACTATTATCAAGCAATTGTTTGTAGAGGAGAACTCAGCCAATGGCCCCATCTTAAAGCCTATCACTGATGGGCAGACGTTGAATCGTGGAGACAAAATAAAGGTACGGGTGGAGATTCGTTGCGACCGTCCGATGGAGTTTGTACACCTCAAAGATATGCGCGCCGCAGGTTTTGAACCCACCAATGTGTTGAGTGGATACCGATGGCAGGGCGGATTGGGCTACTATGAGAGCACCAAAGATTTGGCTACTAATTTCTTTATTGATTATTTGCCGCGTGGCACTTATGTATTTGAATATCCGCTTGTGGCATCGCACAGGGGTAATATGTCGAATGGTATCACTACTATTCAATGTATGTATGCGCCGGAGTTTACGAGCCACTCTAAGGGGATACGGGTTACTGTGAAATAGGCTTTGATTTGTTGTTAGTATGAGGCTGTCACATTTGTTTGGAGGGCTTTCCTATAAAATTCATTTCATTGAGTACAGGAATGAAAATGTTTATAGTACGGGATAACCGAAACAAAATTTCCCCCTCATCGCCGCCTTCCCGACCTACGGTTTCCATATCTGCGGGATTGGACTCGGCGGCTCTTCGGGGGATGAGGTTTGGGGGTTGCTGCACCGCCCCCAAACCCCTTGGCTTTCACCCAAAACTTCTAAAAATAGATTTTATAGGAAAGCCCTGTATTTGTTTGTAGATCAGCCTTGTTGTACTGAATCACTATTCAATACAACCTGCTCCAAACGTTTCCCAACCTGTTGTGGCGAATCATCGGGATGAATTGGCATCGAAACTTCCAAAACAAGATCTAATGCATTGTCAAGGTTGGTGATGACGGCATAAACGCCTAGTTTGATACTGGTTTTGGGGCTTGGTTTATTTACTTGTATTCAACTCGATTGTGCAGTCATTTACAATAGTAAAAGTGCCTAAATCCCTTGATAGCACCCTTATTCTCAATTTTCCATTTGATAAAAATTTACCGAATATTTCGGGGCCTATGGCATTACCATTCTGGTCAACACATTCTGGTGCGTATAAGAAAAAATGTAAACTATCCCCATCAGGCTTCTCAAAAAATTCAACAAGTGGTGATATTATACCCAGATTTGACCCAATTTTGACGGGCGAAGAGAGCATGGTGTTTATGCCCTTACCATCAATGGCAAAAATCAGCGTATCATAGCATAAACAATCGCTAGAATAACCCACCCAAACCGCCGAAGAATCGCTAAACTGGACACAATAATTGTGATAAAGTAGCCCTCCATCACGACAGATACAGGTATTGTCCACGCACTCATATCCATTATCGCAAGTGCCATCTATTTTACAGGCTTCGCCCGGCTTACCAGTAGCAGGCTCTATTGGAGCGGTATTATAACAGGCAAAAGTGAATACTCCAATACCCAAATATAGCAAAAAATAAATAATTTGTTTCATTGTAAGAAAATATTAGTAAAACGATAATTTATGTTTTGCAAAGGTAGTTCCAGTGGAACAATAACTATAAAAAAAGATGCTTACAATTTTCGGCATCTGTGTTCGGATTAAAGTAATTTTAAGAACGGGTTGATGTTTGACGGTGACTTGACCTTTTTTTATAGTAGTGATATAATAGAGTTGTTTTGACGAAGCCTGATTAGCTGTAATGGGCAGAAAAAGGTAGGTGGTCAAAAATATCTCACTGTTATTTTGTCCTATTGGACAAATGGAGCATTATCTTTGTGCTTACCATGTTCGTACTGAAGAATCCTTTCAGCACCCATGTTTGATAATAAAAACAAGTATATTAGTATGAAACAATTCTTTACCCTATTCATCTCTCTAGCCTCATTCTGGTCATTAGCACAGGCACCATCCCCCATCATTGATCGTTCTTATTCCAATCGTTTTCAGAGCGAGGTGCAGTGTTCTGCCCTTTTGCCCAATGGTGGCCTTGTGTTGGGTGTTCGTGATAACAATTTTCCAGGAGAACTTTTTTCTGATAGTATATTTGCCTATATTTTAGATAGCACAGGGGGCGTCACACTTAGAAAGCCGCTTTCTAAAACAAATTCCGAAATTCATTTTTTCCATCAAGTATTGCACATACCAAGCGGTGGTTTTTTATTTTCTTTTGAAGGTACCCTCTGTGATGTGGGTAGTGATATGACCATTTTGCTCAAAACTGATGAAAATTTAAATCAGGTTTGGCGCATAGACGACGATTGGCAACAACAAAATTTCCAGCCCGATGATTGGCAAATATCGTCCGATGGAAACCTCATAGGGGTGGGCTACAACAAACTTTGGAAACTGAATGCACTAACGGGTGCTCTTATTTGGGAAAAAGAAATTAACCTATCTGCTGGGCAATCTATCAATCATATACAATTGATAGAGGGAACGGAAGATTTTTTTGCATTTGGTCAACCGCAATTTCAAAAATGGGTATTCAATGGTATAAATTATGCCTTGTTGGCCTCCGCCAATCCGAGTGGCTATTTCAGTAGACACCAAATGGGATCAAATGGGCATTTATATGCTTATGAATGGAGTTCAAAAAGAATTTATGACTATAACCCTCTATTGCAAGGAACAGAGATCCCGCATAGCATTGATGAAATGGTCAACTTTGTGAGTAGTCCCAACGGCCTCTATGTCTGTGAGCGGAGCGGCTCCAATACAAAGGTATATCTGCTGGGTTTTGATGGGGCGATTATCCAGACGTTAGAGCCCTTCAGCAATTGGCAAATCGGCTCTATTTCATTGAATGGCTCGAGGTTATATATGATAGGAACCGATCATTCGGGTTTATCAAACTCAGACTACTATAAAGATCCCATGAATGTTTGGTTGCGTATCTATCCAACACCTGAGAGCGGGTTGCCGATTAAAACCGATGCTGATATTACCGCAATCGAACAACTTTCTGGCATAGATACCAGCGGTATTTACGCGCCTTTTTTCAATGCCACGCTTTACAATTTGAATGGGGGATCATTTCGGGTACAAATCAAAAACGCTGGCACGAGTGTTTTGCAAAAGGTGCGGGTCAATACCCGATTTGAACCCAATCAATTCTGGGGCATCTGTTTTAATATTCCGGCCCAGTATCGCGACTACGACGACCTAAATTTAGCACCAGGTGCTGCTGTCTGGAAAGATTTTGGAGATGTTAGTGCACAAGGACAATTTATGTTAAGACCCATCTGTTTTTGGACATCAGGGCCCAATGATGTGCCTGATGCTGTGCATGAAAACGATGGTCACTGTATAGATGCCCAGTATAGCGTTACTACCAGTGAGCCTTATTTGACACCTGCGCTTCAACTAAGCCCAAACCCTACTACTGACTTTCTTACTGTTACACATTCCAGTGCATTGACGATTTTGCCTTGGCAAATCGTCAATGCACTGGGCGAAGTCCTAAAAAGTGGGTCATTTGAAGGCGATAAAATAACGCAAGTGATTGATCTTAAAGGAATAGAACCAGGTGTTTACTATTTACAATGTGGCCAATGGACAGGGCGTTTTTTAGTAATTTGATAAGACACTCTTTACTTGACCGGCAGCACCGCCACATCTACCAAACGCCCTACGGGGTACATTCGGTGTGTAGGCTCATACCAAGGTGAATTACGATATACCCAATCCAACTGTGCCGAAGCATTGGCAGCAAACTCTGGCTCTGCGGCGCGTTTGGCATCCAAGGCAGCGCGTTTATCTGGATTTTCTTTTAGGTATTGTGCGGCCAAATCTTCAAATACGTAAGCGGAAAAATATTCCTTTTGCATCAAGATAGGCTCGAAGAAATTCCACGCAAACCAAGAGTCCGGAGCGTTTGGCTCTAAGGTTTCGGCCAAATAGCGGTTAGCATTCTGATCTGTAAACACAACGTAATCGCCTTTCTTGAAGGCTCGTTTCAGTAGTTTTTGCTCCATTTTTACCTCGGAGTGGAAATAATGACCTTCCCATCCATTGCGCGTCTTGTAATCGCGGATGAAGTAAGTTTCCACTTCCACTTCCACATCGTCAGTGAGACGCGACATACTTACTTGATTATTTTCCAAGCGTTGTATGACATTTTCCCAAGCCTGCGGTATAATATAGGCATAAGGCTTATCTATAGTGACCGATGGTTTGAAGTAATTGTAATATGGAATCTTTTTTGTGAATGGCTCGGTGCGGTCATACCAAAGTCGTGGCAATCCGCTCACTTCCGAAGGCTTGTATTTGGCTGCATAACCTTTAAATGGAATGGAATCAAATTGCATTTGATCCATCGCATAATCCAGCACAAAAGTACGCTTGGTACGCGTGAGTTCGAACGCCGCAGCGCGGGCTTGACCAATAGCCTTGTGGTGTTTGTCAATAAAGCGAATCACGACATCCATGAACGCATAGGTACTCCAAACCCTATCTTTGAACGGCTTGAGCATGTGCGTTTCAGGCATAAAACCAATAGTGTTCCATAAGGCGGCATAACCTGTAGAATAGCGACCATAATCACAAAAACCAACAATACCAGAGTCAGGTGTATCGCCTGGGGTATCCACATAAGGGATCATTTCCCATTGGCGGCCTGCCATTTCAGTATAGAGTTCAGGGATCATGGTTTCTTGTAAGAATTGACCCAGCGGTGCCTCCAACTTGTTGTGCTGGGTGGCTATCAGCGTCATTACGTATTGATAGTCAGCACCATTGCTGGTGTGGTTGTCAACAAAAACATCGGGCATCCAAGTTTGAAAAATTTGGTTGAACCCTTGGGCATTGCGCGAGTCGCATTTAAGAAAATCGCGATTGAGATCGTAGTTGCGATCATTGCCCCTGAATCCATAAGATTCCGGCCCGTCTTGGTTGGCACGGCTAAAAGAGCCACGATTCAAGCATCCATCCACGTTGTAAACCGGGATAGCCACAATCACCAAATGTTCCAGTAATTTGTGCCATTCTGGATGCTCTAAGTAATCGCGGAGCAACATGACAGTGGCGTCTATTCCTTCTGGCTCTCCGGGATGTATTCCATTATTGATCAATAAAATACGCTTACCAGATCGTTTGATCACTTGCGGATCAAAAGTACCTCCAGTGGCCAATACAGCCACATGAAGAGGCTCGCCGCTATCGGTACTGCCCATAGTGGTTAGCCTAAACATGGCAGGATAATCTGCGGCCAATTTTTCGTAACAATCTATGGTTTCCTGATAAGTCAGCGTACGATTGTCGTCTTTTTCAAATGGAATACTAAGATGTGCCATTGTTTGAATCATTTTTTTTTGATGTGCGCAATTGGTCAACGCAAATATGGTAAACATAAAAATTGTTGCAGGGCGGAAAAACCAACCCTGCAACAACTTTGAACGGAATGCGCTCAACATAAATAATTAATTTTTTCCATCAACCACCAATTTTGATGGGCGGTTTGCAATATCCCATGCGGTGTAAAATGCCAATTGGGCACGTTTTGCAAGGGCATCGAAGTCAATTTTTTCTACGGTATCTGTTGGGCGGTGGTAATCTGCGTGGGTGCCATTAAAAAAGAAAATGGCTGGGATACCGCGTTCTGCAAAATTGTAGTGGTCGCTGCGCTCATAAAAATGATTAGGATCATCTTTGGCGTTGTACTTATAGTCCAATTCCAATTTAGTGTAGCGTTCGTTGGCATCTTCATTGATGTTGTGCAGTTCTGAACTCAACCTATCAGAGCCGATGACATAAATATAATTGCCATTTTTTGGATGAAGGTCATCAATACGGCCAATCATGTCAATATTGATATCAACCACCGTTTTATCCAAGGGATACATCGGAAATTCTACGTAAAACTGAGAACCCAACAATCCTTTTTCTTCGCCACTGACAAGCATACAAACCACCGATCTTTTAGGGCCAACGCCTTGTTTTTTGGCTTCGGCAAATGCACGTGCAATTTCGATCACCCCAGAAGTGCCAGATCCATTGTCGTCAGCACCGTGGTAAATGACTGTGGAGTCGCTCATGCCCAGATGGTCGTAATGAGCGGTGATAAATACGTATTCTTTTTTCAAAACTGGGTCAGAGCCTTCTATAAATCCAACCACATTGGAACCTCGCAAATCTTGGCGGTCTTTTTCTAAACGGATGTCCATTTTAGCCTTGATCTTCACCGGTTTAAATTTATCACCTTCGCGAAGGCTTTCCATCGCTAAATTGGCTTTATCTCCTTTATCTCCCAATATGGCCTTGGCCATAGCCGGCGAAATGAACACACTATTGATGTATTCCTTAGCCTTTTTCTCCATGTTGGCATCCATCGGCTTCCACCCGTAGGTGGAAGTGAGTTTGCGGTTATTTTTCATGCTTTCCTCAAATTTTGTATCAATGATAAAAACCATCAAAGCACCTTTTTTCTTGGCCAACTGCACTTTTCTTTTCCAATCCATGGTCCAAGGTGAGCGCAATTCCTTCCCAGTGATCACAGATTTTCCATCTTTATCGCTGGGTTCTCCGTCATAAAATATGACGGCCTTGCCTTCTACATCAGTTTTGCCATAATCATTATAGGCAGGATCTTCTATGCCATAACCTATAAAAACCACGTCTTTGAGCGAAAGACTGGGCTGGTTGGGGTTAAAAGACGGAAAAACATAAAAATCGGTTCGGTTTTTAAAATCCTTTCCTTCTACCGTGATACCAATATTTTTCCATCCTTCTTTCACTAGAAGAATATCTTGCTCGTAGTTGTTTTTGTCGCCTACAGGAGGCAATCCAAGATTTTTGAACTGTTCTGCTATGTATTTTGCCGCCCTGCGTTGGCCTTCTTCGCCTGTTTCGCGTCCTTGCATTTCGGCTGAGGCCAATTTATTGAGCAGTACCTTTAAGTCAGCACTTTGTATGGTTTTACCAAAAGGCACTGG
This sequence comes from Saprospiraceae bacterium, assembly GCA_031373665.1. Classification (GTDB taxonomy): domain Bacteria; phylum Bacteroidota; class Bacteroidia; order Chitinophagales; family Saprospiraceae; genus M3007. The sequence continues at coordinate 83,900 of JANMMZ010000093.1, forward strand.
GTCGGGCAACTCATAGTACCTTTTGTATTTTTCTTTATCCGGTACTGTAGCACCAGGCGTAACTGGCTGTGCAAATGCAAAATAAGCGGGCAATAACCCAAAAGCAATCAATAATAATCTCATAAAGTATGATGTGATGTTTTTAAAAACAAACAAGTAATGTCAATAATTCTAAATTTCTTATTTCATTCCAATCATTTCCTTTGCTCCGCCCGATTTTACGCGTTGAAACGCATCGTACCCACAATTCAGAAATGCTTCGTACTCATCGGCGTTGGGCGTGAATCCACGCGGTTGGCTGAGCAAGGTTTTTCCATCGCTGTGCATCAAGACGTACAAGGGTTGGCTGATTTGGCCGAAGTTATTTTGTTCAAATCTTGCCCATTTATCGCCAATAGTCCTAATTTTTTCACCATTTTTTGAATCAAGTAGGTAACTAAATTTATCATCTGGAAACAAACGCTCCTGATCGTCCACGTACAACGAAACCAATATGTAATTGTTCTTTAAATGCTCATAAATACCGGGCAAATGCCAGACATTTTCTTCCATTTTACGGCAGTTTACGCAGCCATATCCAGTAAAATCAATAAAAAGTGGTTTGTTTTCCAATTTTGCTATGGCCAAAGCCTCATCAAAATCGTGGTAGCAATCCAAACTGTGCGGGCAATCCATTGGGCGGAAATAATTGTAATGTACAGGTGGCGCGATACCGCTCAGTACCGACAATGATTTATAATTAAACAATCCATTGCCCAAGTAAGCCACAAAAGCAAAAGATGCCAAAGCAACCGCAAGCCTTGTAGGCCCAGGCCGGCCTTTCGCGCCTTTCATGCCCAACCAACCCATTTGATACAGACCAAGCAACAGTGCAATAACCAACCATAAACCTATAAACAATTCAAATTTCAAGATACCCCAGTGGCGTACCATATCGGCGGTACTCAAAAACTTGAGGGCCAATGCTAATTCGACAAAACCCAAGGAAATTTTCACGTTGTCCATCCAACCACCTGACTTTGGCAATGAGTTGAGCCATCCGGGAAACATAGCGAACAAGGCAAATGGCAAGGCTAAAGCCAGACCAAAACCTGTAAGTCCGATCAACGGACGGGCAGGAATACCCAATATGTCTGCGCCAGCGTTGCCTTTCACAGTTTCGACCAGCAGTGTACCTACTATAGGGCCCGTACAAGAAAAAGAAACCAAGGCTAAGGTGAATGCCATAAAAAATATGCCAATCAACCCACCTTTGTCAGCCATATTATCGCTCTTGTTCACCCACGAAGAAGGCAAAGTAATTTCAAAAAGACCAAAAAACGAAAGCGCAAAAATGACAAACACCGCAAAGAACAAAAGATTGAAGTACATATCTGTACTCATTTCATTTAGTTTGCTGGCTCCAAACAACATGGTGATGCCAATACCAATGGTCACATAAATCAAAACAATACTAACCCCATACAATATGGCATTGCGCAGCCCCGTCTTACGATCTTTGGAACGTTTGGTGAAAAAAGTCACCGTGAGCGGGATCATTGGAAACACACATGGGGTAAGCAAGGCCAATAATCCACCTAGAAAACCGCCCACAAAAACCCACCACAAAGAATCAGATCTCACCACTTCGTTGCTACAGTTGTTGACAAATTGAGCAGCATTGATGTCGCGCTTCGTATCAAAAAAACCTTTAAAAAACGCATCTTCTGGTGCGGTTAGACCATATGGGGAACTTTGTGAATACCCTCCTGATTCAGTTCCTGATCCAGTGTTGGTTGCAGGTGCTGGAGTATTCGGGATATTCTCTGCTGTACTAGATGTAGTAGTGCCAGGGGCTGGTACTACTACCACATTGGTTCCGGGTGTTTGTATGGGCAGACTGCCTTGTTTCCCATTGTCAGGTGTATTGTTTCCACCAGCCGGGTTGGTAGGGGGTGTCACCGCAGGTGATCCGCCGCCACAATTGGTCAATGCTGGCATTTTAAACGTAAAATCAACATCTTTGGGAGGCAAACACATCTCTTCATTACAAACCATATAAGTCATATACCCACCTATTAGTTTGGTCGGATCTTTCACCTCTATCCGCTGCGTGAATATGGCTTTGTGCTTGAATTTGCTTAGTTTTGTGCCAAATACATTATCAAAGGCGGTGGTTTTTTCCCCGCTTTCTGCTGCTTTTCCAACAAGTTTATAATGGCCTCCCTCTTGAAAACTAAAGGAGGTTGGAAACGGCCCATCATCAGTCTCTAAAAACTGAGAATAGGTGCACCATCCCTCATCAATAATTCCGGTAAAAATAAGATCCACTTGACAGTTGCCTGCGTCCTTGGTAGTGTAAGTCCACTTTACAGGATTTTGGGCAATGCCAATGAAAGACAGGAAAATAAGAATAATACTAAATAAGTTACGCATAACTTTGGATTAATGATAAAACAAGAACAGGGGACTGTTAAAAACGACTGCAAAGAAACAGGTATTTAAGTTAATACTGCACCAGTATTGGCTTTTTAATAGAACATTAACGACAATCTGAAGTTTTTTGATCCGAAATGACAGGATAATAAATTTCTACCCCTTGAAAATCCAGATTTTATCTATGTTTGTGCCGTCATTTGTAATTGAACCTATTTCATGGATATTAAAAAACTAACACCCCACTTGATCGCAATCGGCATATTGCTTGCTGTTGCAGCCATTTTCTTTGCACCTAATGCATTCAATGGTAAGGTATTACCACAGCCCGACAACGATAAAGCACGGGGTATGCAAACCGAAATTCGACAGTTTATGGATCAAGACGGCAAGGCTCCGCTTTGGACTAACTCCGCTTTCGGGGGTATGCCTGCATACCAAATATATGCGCCTACGGACGGAAACTATACCCGCTTTTTTCAGAAAGCCTTATTCTTTGGCGCGGACTATACTACTGCTTGGGTTCAGTTGTTTGTTGCCATGCTTTGCATGTATTTTTTGATGTGCGTATTGGGTGCCAACTGGCGCGCTGCCCTATTCGGTGCGGTAGCCTTTGGTATTACTACCTACAATGTGGACATATTAGAGGCTGGACACTCCACCAAAATGATTGCATTGGCGATGTCGCCGGCTATATTCGCTTCAGTAATCATGACATTCAATGGTCGCCTCTTGATAGGTACCAGCCTAACGGCCATGTTGTTTGCCATGCAAATCTATGCCAATCACATACAGATCACTTACTACACCATGTTATTGGTGGGTATCTATGTCATCACGCAATTAATTGATAGTTTTAGGCACAAAAACTTTATCCCTTGGGGCAAAGCAACCTTGTTTTGTGGAATGGCCATTGCCTTAGGCTTTTCTAGCAATATGGGTCGTATGTGGTCAACCTACGAATATGGTCAAGAGACCATTCGTGGCAAATCCGATCTTTCTAAAAGAGCGGGTAAGGGCGATGGACTTGATAAAGACTATATGTTTGGTTGGAGTTCCGGCATAGCCGAATCACTTACCCTCATGGTTCCACATGCTTATGGTGGTGGCGCAGGAGAAAGCATCAAAGGAACCGAGTTTTATAATATAGTCAGCAAAGGTACTACAGCCTCTCAGAAAAATGATATTGCCCGCCAAACGGCTTCTTACTACTATTGGGGCGACCAGCCATTTGTAGGCACTGCCATTTATTTTGGTGCTATTGTTTGCTTCTTGTTTTTTATGGGACTGGTTTTAGTGCCGGGTCAAGCAAAATGGTGGCTGGCATCCAGCGGCATCTTCATGCTGTCTTTGGCTTGGGGCAAGCACTTTTTCTTGAATGATGTGCTTTATTCAGTGTTGCCTATGTTCAATAAATTCAGGGCTGTGACCATGGCATTGGGCATCAGCCAATTGTGTGTTGCGGCGTTAGGGGCTTTGGCTTTGCAGAAGTTTTTCGATGCGGATATTGATTTGGCTCATAAAAAACGTGCCTTGTACGTTGGCGTGGGTATTACCTCGGTTTTGTGTTTGTTGGCTGCCTTTATGGGCGGCGGTGCAGGCCCTAACGATGCTGCCATCGCCAAACAGATGAATGCACCACAGGTATTATCTGTATTGATGGATGATCGTGCTGCTTTGGCACGGTCAGACGCTTTTAGATCGCTTGGATTTATTTTAGCTGCTGCTGCCATCCTTTGGATCGCCATGATGGGTAGGATAAAAGCAGCCGTTGCGGTACTTGCTATTGGTGGCTTGGCTTTGGCCGACCATTGGCTGGTTTGTACCAGAACCATCACTGCTGATAAGTTTGAAAACAAAAAATCATCTATTGCGAAGCCTCAAGAAAAGGAGTACGACAAACAGATTAAACAAGACAAAGATCCGCATTATCGGGTGCTGGACCTCTCTAGGGGCTCTATTACGGGCAATGCCACTACTTCTTATTTTCATAAGAGCCTGAGTGGGTATCATGCTGCCAAATTGCAGCGTTTTCAAGAAGTAGTGGATACCTTCCTTTCTGCCTCTTTGAGCGATAATCTGCATATTATAGGTATGATGAATGGAAAATACATTGTTACCCAAAAAGGTGACGTGATTCCTAATCCAAAGGCTTATGGCAATGCTTGGTTTGTAAAACACTATGATGTAGTACCGACAGCCGATGCGGCATTTCAAGCCTTGGGCTCTTTGAATCCTCGCGATTCCGCAGTGGTTGCCACCGCAGATGCAGGCAGTTTGCAGGGGTTGGCACTTCGTGCCGATTCGTCAGCGACTATACGCCTAAGCAAGTACCATCCCGATAAAATGGAATATGAGTACAGTGCCAATTCGGAACAACTGGCCATATTTTCAGAAATGTATTACCCGCCAGCCAAGGGCTGGAAATGCTATCTTAATGGACAGCCTGCACCTGATTTCTTTAAAGTGAATTATCTGCTGCGCGGTATGCGACTTCCAGCAGGACAAAACCAGAAATTAGAAATGCGTTTTGAGCCAGAATCGTTTTTGGTAGGCGGAAAAATTTCATTCTTCGCTTCCATTATGACAATTTTGCTCTTCTTTGCTGGATTGTTCTTATGGTATCAACAAGGTGGAAAGGGCAATAGCAATGTCTTGACTGATTTTGCCTCCGAAGAAAAGAAGCCTGTAAAAGCAAGTGTGCCATCATCCGCACCAACTAAAAAAGGTAAAAAGTAAGATAACACTAAACTAAGCAAACAATTTTATTCGGTATTTATGCCTGTTCATTGGCAAAAGCCCCAGACTTATTGTTCTGGGGCTTTTTTTTGCCCATAATACCTTAACTTTGTACAAACAAAGGAAGGCAATCTAAAAATAAACTAAGTGAGGATTTGTGGCGTGGCCACTCAAAAGACCAAATATCTCGAATACCATTTGATACAGCCATTTTGAAGCAATCTATTTGAAAGCAACCACTTGTGGGTAACGCCAAATTACCGCCTCGGTCTGTACTACTTGTAGTATAGGCCGTTTTTTATTAGAGTTGTTGAATCAATCAATCCAATAGTGTGGCTTTGTGTAGGTACTATTTTTCAAGATAATACAATTTAGGCACTCGTCGTGGTTGGCAGGACCATTTCCCCATGGGTTAGCATATGAGCAATATGGCAATACGAAGTATGGTTCTCCCATTACCCCATTAAATACCTTCCGACGGATCGTATCAACTGCCGCTACTTCAAAATACCCCAAGGGAATTTCCTTAGGATTAGCTTCATTGAAAATATTGCCGCGTATGGAAGCAGGTGGCGTATCAAACACTGTTCCCTGTGGGTTGGCTACCTTTGCTATTAAGTTCCAATAATCAAAGGTTTCCTTATTGATAGACCGCTGTATGACATTGAAATACAAGCTATTCTCAAAGGAATAGTCTATCAATTTTTTGCCTATTTCTACCCGTATTTTTTGTCCATTTTTTTGGGCTATCTCTTGGGTTACGACGCGCTGTTGGTTAAACAAATCTGGAATAAAACACTCGTGTTGCTTGTCAAAAGGCCCAAATTTGACCAGTTCTTGAAAGTAAAAAACACTATGGGCATCCCAGCGCAGGTAAAATGGCTCTGTACCGGCTGGAATCACGGATTCCACGCTTACAATGGCATTCCGTTCTTCGATCACAACATCGGCAGTGCTTACCCGAGTCGTCACACTGCCTTCCAATACAATAGAGTCAGCATTCACGCGCTGTGGTAGTACCTGCGGAACTGACTTATATATTCTCCCGTCGGGTAAGGTTATTTCCACATGATAACTCCGTCCTGCAATGCCTTGCATGGCACTATTGCGCGGCAATTCATAATAAAAAGTATCTGAATTCACCTTGACTGGTAAATATTGAGCCCTGGCCTCGGTATCATCAACTAACCAAACCGCTGCATTTTCTACTGATTTAAACCTGCTCACTCCAAACGGGGCTGCATAATTTAAAAACAACCGATGAGGGCCTTCCTGATCTGTAAAGTCTCCATCTATCATGATTTCCTCTATGGGTTTGTCCGACACTGGAAAATCCACTTCGCTGATACAGGAAGTTAAAAGGCTCGTAAATGCAAACCCTAAATATACATAAGAATTTTTCATAATATTTTTATTAATTAACGTGCTCATTTGATTACTTTGAGTCATTAGATGGGTACTATGAATTGCCCCCAATCAAATGGGTGATTTTACTGAAATCAATACGCATAGGTAATATTAAGAGATGGTATCACCGACCCAATAATTGACAATTTGTAAGCCTTTGGATAGGTATTGGCATCTCTTCTAAAAAATACGCTGTATGGATTTTTACGACCCAATAGATTATAGAAACCGATGGATACCGAGCGTTTTACACCCGATATTTTAGACTTATTTTGATCTATATTCATGGATACATCCAATCGAATATAATCTTGAATCCTAAAATTATTGCGGGCCACATAATCAGGCACTACAATACCTCCGACTTGATATACCCTTGGGGGGCCACTTACAGGTCGTCCGCTCCTGTAAATAAAATTAAACGACAAGGACGATGCCGGATTCCAAGCGTATTTTGCGTAAACATTCACTTGATGGGGCTGATCGTAATCCGAAGGATACCTATTGCCTTCATTGATGGTCAAATCGGCAAAAGGAGATTTAGCCCTGATGAGGCTACGGGTATAGGTATAAGTGAGCCACCCAGTCCAGTACCCTTGTTTCTTTTTTACGCTGCACTCTGCACCATAACTTTCCATAGACCCCGATAGTAACTCGGTTTCCAAGTGGTCATTGACCAATAGGTTTGCAAAATTGCGAAAAACTGGAACAGATCTAGTTTTTCTATAAAACACATCAGCATCCAACTCGTAGCGGCGATCGTTCCAAGCCGTAGAATAGCCGATATCGAAATTATCAGCCGTTTGGGGCGCAATATATGGATTGCTCACCTGCCAAATATCCACTGGTGTGGGAGAAACCAAATTTGAAATCAGGTGCGCGTATTGTCGCATCCGATTGTAACTAAACTTAAATATTTTTTGGTCGCGCCACCGCCATGATGCCGACAATCGGGGTTCTAGCCCCGCATAAGTCTTAACGGTGTTTCCTTTTTCATAAAATACCGAATCTATGATGTTTTCAACCGTTTGAGGTTGGTCGGCACCATAAGTGTAAACTGTTTTTTCACCAATATTTCGATAATAAACACCACGCATTCCCATAGAAAATCGCCACTTTTCAGACCATTTCCATTCATCTTGCAGAAACAGCACCCAATCTTCTCCGCGATCCTTGCGGACATTGGCGGGCAAAATCACAGAACTTGCCCCTACTGGATTTAGCACTTCTGGTAAGCCTTTTATGGTGTTCCACTGGATACCTCCGGTCACTTCGTGGGCAGTATTGGCTACCCAGATCGCTCTCCAACCAAGGTTATAATATTCCAATCCATTGTTTAAACCAAAAGCATTGATACCTACAGGTACCGAATAAGAAGCCTTATATGTACCATAGTTTCCTTGCCAACTGGACACAATTTTAGCACCGATAGGATGTTTTGCTACGACATTGACCAAACGATTGTTCCATTCGTATCCAAATGCTTGGCCGTATCTGAAATAGTCTTTAGTGCCATAAGCCGTTGCGGCGATGGTGCTGTTTTGTCCCAAACGGATACTGATTTTGGAAAGTCCATCAAAAAACCAAGCGGAACTGGTCTTCCCTTCCGCCAGCGGGACTAATTTGAGCATCCAATCAGAGTAGGAGCGGCGAAGGCCTAACATATATGATACTTTGTTTTTCCAGAGTGGTCCTTCCATGATTAGTTTGCCAGCCGCAATGCCAAACCCTATTTGGCCGTGGTGTTTTGTTAGGTTTCCATCGCGCAATTTTACGTCCAATACCGATGCAGTACGACCCCCATACTGGGCTGGGACATGACCTTTATACAAGGTAACGCTGCGAATCAAATCAGGATTATAAACAGAAAAGAAACCCAACACATGAGAAGTATTGAAAAGTGGGGCATCATCTTGCAGGGTCAAGTTTTGGTCAATATTGCCGCCCCTTACATTGAATCCAGATGCACCTTCACCCGCAGAAGTTACCCCCGCCAAGGTAGAAAGGCTTTTGATTACGTCTGCTTCACCAAGCAGTGCTGGCAACTCTTTAATGGTACGCATGGGTATTGCTTCTACACCAGTCAAAGAGTTCTGAAATCTGTTGGAAGCCCTGTTTCCTTCTATCAATACTTCTTGTAAGGCTTCTGGCTTGACGGCCATTAATATTTCTATATTACCATTATCATAGAGACTTAGTTTCATTTTTGACTCCCTGTATCCGGGCATGTAGGTAGTCAACAGGTGTTCGCCTGCTACTAATTTTACAGTAAATTGCCCTAGTGTATTGGTTACCAATGTTTTATGGTTTTCACCTCCCACGCTGATAGCCACCCCAGCCAAGGCTTCTTTCGATTCTTCATCGCGAAGCAGCCCTGTCACTTCATACATGTCTGTGCTGCTATGAGCCATACCCAACACCGCTGCTTGTTCCAAGGGCTTAATAAAGGCGGGCATCTCGATCGCTCCAGCCTCCCAGCGTTGCTTCAAGTCTTTGAGGTAAGTACTGTTTCGGTCTTGAGGCTGACACACTGCGAACAAGTTATCACCCAAAGCAGCATAAGCCAACCCATTGGGTGGCAATAATTTATTAAGTACCTTAAATAAGTTTTTTCCATCTGAAACTACTTTGATCTGATACCAAGGCAATACCGCAGTATCATAGCAAAAGCGGATTCCACACTGTCGCTCCAATGCGCTTAATACATCATAGACGGTGGCCTGCTCCAAATTCAGATACACACTTTTATCTAGGACATTTTGTGCCGTAATGATCTGAACTGAGGCTGCTATTAAAAGCGTGAGTAGTGTTTTTTTCATGTATCGTGATTAATGCTTCGCAAAAGTATTCATAAATCTTGGATTTGGAGGATTTTTCTACCGATCTTTGCGGGCACATATGCAATCAGAAATTTTACAAATAGCGCGCAAAACCCTAGAGATCGAAGCCCGCACCTTAATGGCAATGGCTGATCAATTGGATGATAGCCTCGATTTTAAGGCTTTGGTAGAAGCCTTGGCAGCGTCCAAAGGAAGGCTGATCGTGACGGGTATTGGGAAAAGTGCCATTGTGGCTCAAAAAATAGTGGCTACGCTCAACTCAACGGGTACTCCATCCCTGTTTTTACACGCCGCCGATGCTATACATGGCGACTTAGGCATGATACAGCCAGATGACTATGTATTGTGCATTTCCAAAAGTGGTGAAACCCCCGAAATAAAAGTACTGGTGCCGCTCCTAAAAAACTTTGGAAATCCACTGGTGGCCATGACTGCCAATAAGGAAAGTTCTTTGGCAGTACAAGCGGATTATTTGTTATGGACCCCCATAGAGCGGGAAGCAGATCCCAACAATCTAGCCCCTACAGCCAGTACGACTGCTCAAATGGCTTTAGGCGATGCCCTTGCTATTGCCTTATTGTCGCAAAAAGGCTTTTCGCCCGATGATTTTGCAAAATTTCACCCAGGAGGAGCCTTGGGGAAACAATTGTATTTGCGGGTGAAAGACTTATCGAAGTTGCACCCTAAGCCTGTGGTGTCAGCACTGGCCACTTTGCCAGAAATAATCATGGAAATAACATCGAAAAGACTCGGCGCTACGGCTGTCATTGATGAACAAGGGGCTTTGTTGGGTATCATTACCGATGGAGACCTCCGAAGGATGCTTCAAAAAAGCATAGACTATTCCCAAATCAAAGCGACTGATATTCTTTGTGCTACGCCTAAGTTTATTCAGGCCAATGATCTAGCCGTAGAGGCTTTGTCTATGCTCCGCACTTACGCTATTACTCAATTGGTGGTGCTGGATGGATCGGAATATGTCGGAATGATACATTTACATGATTTGATAAGGGAAGGGATTGTTTAAAATCAGGTATTTATACGCTTGTGTAGTAATGTTAAAGTCCCCCATCTTTGCGGCATAATTTTTTTCTAATTCTGTAAAAAGACAAAATTTATTATCAACATGGATTTACCAAACAAGCAATCTACCCCTGTTATTTTTAACCACAGTGCCGCCATTGATGATTTTGTGGCGACAGCACTTTTATTAACCATGCCAAACATTGAACTCCAAGGTATTGTCGTGACCAATGCTGATTGCTTGGCCGATCCCGCCATGAAGGTATCATGGATGGTACACCGTTTTTTTGAAATAGAGCATATTCCTTTAACGCTAAGCAATGCAAGAGGTTGGAATTCATTCCCTTATCTATATCGAAAAGATTGTATTGCTATGGGAAAGATCAATCTCTTAAAGCCTTTTGCCGACAATCCTATACAGCCACCCTACCCTTCTGGAGAGGAAATGGTGATACAATTATTGGAAAAAGCGATTCAGGATAATCGCCCAGTTACGGTGCTTGCTACAGGCCCCATTACAACCATTACCAATGTCGTAAAAGCCAATCCGGCCTTAGCCGCAGGCATTAACAAAATCGTTTGGATGGGTGGTGCCATAGATGTATGGGGCAACCTTGACAAAACTACGATTCCCGCTGAAATTGCCAATGACTACGCCGAATGGAATGCATTTTGGGATCCTGCTGCCACAGCCAGTATGTTTGAAACATTCAGTAATGTAAATGTATTCCCTTTGGATATTACCAATGCGGCAAAAATTCCGCCTTTCATGACAGGACTTGAAAAACAACTCCAGTATAAATATTCAGAATTTGTGTATCAAGCGTACGGATTGGTGAGCGAAGAGCCTTTTTATTGTATGTGGAATACCTGCGCCACTGCATATTTAGCAGAAATGACGGATATATTCCAAGCACCAGAACAGATACCTGTTCTAGTGGAGGAATTGGGATTCAATCAAGGCTCACTAAAAAGAGGCACACATAACCAAGAGAAGTCTCAAAATTTATTCATGAAGTTTTCAAGCACTGAAAACTTTTATAATTATGTTTTGAAGCAATTACAACGATAAGGAACGATGATGAAATAGGGTTAACATTGATGGGCCATATCCTAATCAGCCAACCCCACTACCCAGATCGTGATTACCCGCTCCGCATCATTAACCGTTACTGGAAGGTCATCGCCCACCACTAGTGAGAGAAAAGTTCTATTGTCGAAGCCTTTGAACAAGCGTAATTCTAAACTAGAATACGGCTCGCTATGATAGTCAAAAAAGGACTGGGCTTGATTTTTAATCCGATCAAAACTAAACCAATTATCGGCATCAAATCTATAAAACCACAAGGCGAATGCGTACGCTGCTTCCGAAGTGCTGTTGGTATAAGTGTCTATGTATGCGGTTTCAAGACTGGCTGTTTTTGACAAGGCCTCCTCTTCGCTTAATCCTGCTGACTCCATTGCGGCGCGTACCGCCAACTGCCGAACGGTCTGTCTAAAAAGTGCTGGGTCATTCACGATACGTTGATAGTCTTCTTCTGTTTCAGAAGCCCACTCATAGCGCAATACAGTCCAGTTTTCAAGCAAAATACTGGTTTCAAACAAGGATTTTTCAAAACTAAGTGAAGCAGGTACGCCAAAAGTGAAGGCCAAATCATCCATTTTATCTGGACCGACCCCTGTAATCGCATCTATCTGAGCAAGGCTGTTAAACCTGTTAATAGGCAAACCTGCCCTAACAGACAAAATTCGCCTAGCCAAAGACATCCTAAAACTTTCATTTTCGCGGTCATTCGGATCGTCAAGTACTCCTTGAACGATTTCGACAGGCTTTTGAACCTTATTAAAAAAATGTACAATTCGGGCTGCTACCCACGGAGCAATTTCTTTGTTTTTCATGGGTACAAAATTACGTAGAATCAGGTCAATATGACAAATAGAAATGTAAAACTTAACCCATACTTAATCGCGACTAAAAAAAGCAAACAATCTGGATTATACTTTAAATGCGAATCATGGGTTGATGCAATCCTTTGATTTTCAATGCTTACTCATCAGATGACTCGGAGTCATCTGATGAGTAAGCATTGAAAATCAACTACTTAGAATGTTTAACCCATGATTCGCATAATTTAAATTGAATCCAATTTCTTAGTTACCACTTCTTTGCCATTGGTCATAGTTTTGCGCCCAAATGTGAGGGCCGCACCATCCACACCAATAATGACTGTATCATCCTTGATATAATTGCCAGCCAATACGTGTTTGGCCAGTTCATTCACCAATTCACGTTGCAAAGTACGCTTGAGTGGACGTGCTCCAAATTGAGGATCAAAACCGTGATCCACCAATATTTTGGACGCATCAGCCGTAATTTCTAGTTTCAAATCTTGACTAGCAAGCCTATCTCGAATATCCTTCAGCAAAATCTCCAAAATCAAAGACATCTGATCTTTTTGCAAAGGATGAAACACGACAACTTCGTCTATCCGATTCAAAAACTCTGGACGAAGCGTCATTTTAAGCGCGTCCATTACTTCTGATTTGGCGGTTTCAAATACTTCATGCTTGCGCTTATCTGGCAATTCATGGTAATCTTCAAAAGCCTCCATGATCCGGTCGCTGGCTAAGTTGGAGGTCATGATGATGATGGTATTCCTGAAATTGGCAGTACGCCCTTTGTTATCGGTCAAACGACCATCATCGAGAACTTGCAATAAAATATTGAAGGTATCGGGGTGTGCCTTTTCTATTTCATCCAACAATACAATGGAGTAAGGGCGACGGCGAACGGCTTCGGTCAGTTGACCGCCTTCATCGTAGCCAACATAGCCTGGTGGAGCCCCCACTAAACGGCTAACACTGTGTTTCTCTTGATATTCGCTCATATCAATGCGGGTGATGGCTTTTTCATCATCAAAAAGCACCTCCGCCAAGGCTTTGGCCAACTCTGTTTTACCGACTCCGGTAGGGCCACAAAATATAAAAGAGCCAATCGGCTTGTCGGGATCACTTAGCCCGGCTCGGTTACGACGGATCGCATCACTGACGGCTTCTACAGCGTCATTTTGCCCAATAACCCGTTTATGCATTTCATCTTCCAAGTGCAGCAGGCGTTCCTTTTCGCCCTTCATCATCTTTGAAAGCGGAATACCAGTCCATCGTGCCACCACTTCGGCTATGTCGTTGGCTGTCACTGTTTGGGTAGTCATCCGATTTTCAGGAGCCAGTGCCGAGAGTTTTTCTTCAGCGGCTTTAAGCATGGCATCTTGGGCTGGAATATCTTTGTATTTTATCCTTGAAGCCACTTCTAGGTTACTTTCCCTTTCAGCACGTTGATACTGTATTTGAAGTTCCTCCTGTTTTTGCTTACAATTTTGGATAGCCTCTACTATTTCTTTCTCCGAATTCCATTTAGCCCGCAGCCCATCCAATTTTTCACGTACCTCTTGGATCTGCTTGTTCATGCCGTCCAATTTCCGTTCATCATTGTCGCGCTTGATGGCTTCGCGCTCTATTTCCAACTGTCGCAATTGGCGGTCGAGTTTATCGACCTCTTCTGGCACAGAATTGAGTTCCAATCTTAGTTTGGCGGCTGCTTCATCAATCAAGTCAATGGCTTTATCGGGCAGTTTGCGCTCGCTGATATACCGATGGCTCAACTCGGCTGCTGCAATCACCGCCTCATCCAATATTTGTACTTTGTGGTAATTTTCATATTTCTCCCGGATTCCGCGCAAGATGGATATAGTATCTTCGATGCTAGGTTCATCCACATATACGGATTGAAAACGGCGTTCCAAAGCCTTATCACTTTCAAAATACTTCTGGTATTCGTCCAAAGTGGTGGCACCGATGGTACGCAATTCTCCTCGCGCCAAGGCTGGTTTCAGAATATTGGCGGCATCCATCGCGCCTTGGCCTCCGCCCGCGCCTACGAGGGTATGTATCTCGTCAATAAATAAAATAACTTGATCGTTGGAGTCAACCACCTCTTTGATGACGGCTTTGAGTCGCTCTTCAAACTCCCCTTTGTACTTGGCTCCTGCAATAAGAGCGGCCATGTCTAAGGAAAATATTTTTTTAGATTGTAGGTTTTCGGGGACATCCTGCCGCACAATACGCCAAGCAATACCTTCTACAATGGCAGTTTTACCTACCCCGGGATCGCCGATCACGACTGGGTTGTTTTTTTTGCGGCGGCTCAAAATGTGTAATACACGCCTAATTTCTTCATCGCGGCCAATGACAGGGTCTAGTTTGCCAGTTTCCGCCATCTCCGTCAAGTTAATAGCGTATTTTTGTAAAGCATTGTAAACTTGCTCCGAAGTCTGGTCAGTTATTTTACGTCCCTTGCGCAGTTCTTTCACCGCAGCACTCAACGACTCAAAAGTAGCACCACTTTCACGCATCAATCGAGCCGTTTTGTCGGCTCCTTGTGAAATACCCAAAACAAGGAGTTCTATTGATATGTATTCATCCCCAAAATCTTTGAGCAGGGCTTTGGCAGCAGCCACAGCCTTATTGGCCTCATTGGTCAAGTATTGCTTGTCGCTACCTTGCACCTTGGGTGTTTCCCAAACGATTTTATCAATTTCTGATTCAAATCGGGGCATATTCACGCCAGATTTCTTGAGCAGGTATTCCGAAACGGAATCATCTACTTTAAGCAAACCTTTGATAAGGTGAGCAGTGTCAACGTTTTGCTGCTCGTATTCAGCAGCAATTTGCTGGGACTGCAAAATGGCTTCTTGAGCCTTGATCGTAAAATTATCGTAAGTCATGTATGTATTTCTTGATAGCCTAATCATATCAAAAGGCAATCCAAATTAATTTATAGTGGGTATGGCTGTCAGAATGACGGTTTTAATTACTTTTTTTGACTTTTTGGCATTCATTATCATGCCTTTATGCCGTTCCGAGTATATTCACCGGGCGATTGATGCTTTGCTCTAGTGAGATAAAGGTCTCTGTACGTTGGATCCCTTCTATTTTTTGAATTTTATCATGTAAAATAAGGCGCAAATGATTTGTATCTTTGCACACGATTTTGGCGAAAATGCTATAAAGTCCAGTGGTATAGTTGGCCTCTACTACTTCTGGGATTTGCGCAAGTTGCTCCGCTACTATATCGTACAAAGAACTTTTATCTAAGTAAATACCTAGAAAAGCGGTGACATCATAGCCAAGTACATTATAATTCACAGTAAGACGAGACCCCGTCACGAGTCCCATTTCCTCCATTTTTTTCATCCTGACATGAATGGTGCCGCTGGAAACAAAAAGTTGTTTTGCTAAATCAGTGTATGGCATTTTGCCATCTTCTGTTAACTTTGCGATAATTTGGAGATCAAGTTGATCTATTTCTGGATTATCAATCATAAAAAGGCAGTATTTTTAGTGATTTTTTACGTATAATACGATAAAACGCACTAATTGATTAAAAATTCTGAACAAAAGTACAAATATTTTACATAATTGATGGATAATAAACTTCAAGTGAGATTACCGATGTTGTTGGCGGCTACCCTTGCCGTCGGGATGTTTATAGGGCAAAAATTGCCGCACTCTGATAAAATGTATAAACTGGGTGGAACTCGGGCAGGAAGTGCTATGGATGAGGTATTACGTTATGTAGATGCCAAGTATGTGGACACCGTAGATATGGAAAGGCTCCAAAAAACTGCCCTTGACAATATGCTCGATGGATTGGATCCCCACACCAATTATATTAGTCCTGATGAATTGCAGGCCGTTAATGACGACATGAGCGGCGGCTTTGAAGGTATTGGCATTGAATTCATCATGATTGATGATACGATGAATGTAGTTGCACCCCTTCCGGGTGGCCCTGCGGAGGCCGTTGGTTTGATGGCTGGCGATAAAATAATTTCAATAGATGGCAATGAAATTGCTGGAAAAAAAATGGACAATGGTGCCATTTATAAAAAACTTCGCGGCAATAAGGGCAGTGTTGTGAAGTTAGGGATATTGCGACCTAGAGAACTCCTGGTGCGCCTGTTCGATATTACCCGCGATGTAATACCCGTACACAGCGTAGAGGTGGCTTATATGCTTGATGGACAGACTGGTTACATCAAAATAGCCCGCTTTACGAATAAAACCTACCAAGAATTCATGGAAGCGTTGGCTCCAATGGTAGAAAAAGAGCATTTGGCTAACTTAGTGCTAGATCTTCGCGACAATCCGGGAGGCTATTTGGAAGAAGCAACCCAAATGCTGAGCCAATTTTTCCCAGAAGGCAAACTGCTTGTTTTTACAGAGGGCCGCACCGAAGAGAAAAAAGAATACAAAAGCAACGGCCGCGCTAGGTTTACGATTGATAATATAGCCGTGCTGATTGACGAAGGCTCGGCTTCAGCCAGCGAAATCGTGGCTGGTGCCATCCAAGATTGGGATCGGGGCTGGGTGATAGGCAGGCGATCATATGGAAAAGGGCTTGTACAGGAGCAATATCCTTTGAGCAATGGAGGTGGACTACGATTGACTGTATCTAGGTATTATACGCCCAGCGGTAGGAGCATACAACGCGATTATAAAAATACCAAAGAATATGACCACGAGGCCGAAAAAAGAGGACTCAATGGTGAATTGACTGATGCATCCAAGGGGAAACTGCAAGATAGTACCAAATACTACACGGGGCTTGGGCGATTGGTTTATGGAAGCGGGGGAATCTCTCCTGATATTTTTATTCCATTGGACACTTCTTATTCGAGTGTTTTTTTTGCCAGTGTTAGGGCTCAAATACCCATATTTATGAGCCGATGGATGGATGGCAAGGACAAAGCCTCCTTCCCTACTGACAAAGATGCTTTTGTGCAAAAATATGAAGTGAGTGATGCCCACTTAGAGGCATTGGTAGCCTTTGCTCAATCTAAAAAAATCAAAATAGAGTCTAACCAATTGGATAAGTGCAAGGCAGAATTAAAACTACTCCTCAAGGCTCGGTTAGCCAAGATTCTTTTTGGCGATGCGTATTTTTTCAGGGTCGTTAACAATGATGATACGGCTATTGAAAAAGCATTAAGCGTGATTAAAAGCGGACAAAAACTGAAATAACCCACAACGTGACATCAGAAGAGATTATCAAAGACATAAAAAGCGGCAAGTTTCAGCCCGTTTACTTCCTACACGGGGAGGAGCCATATTATATTGACCAAATATCTGATATGGTGGATCGTTACGCCTTATCGGAGGGAGAGAAGGCATTCAACCAAACGGTGTTGTATGGTAAAGATATAGACCACTTAACCTTGTTTGATTACCTGCGCCGCTATCCCATGATGAGTGAGCGACAGGTGGTGATCCTCAAGGAGGCTCAAGAAATGAAAGGTATCAATGAGTTGACTCCTTACCTTGAAAACCCCATGAAATCAACAGTATTTGTCGTATGTTATAAATACAAAAAGTATGATATGCGTACCAAATTGGGCAAGGTACTCCAAGGTAAAAACGCAGTAGTATTTGAAAGTAAAAAACTATACGATAATCAAGTATCAGAATGGATCATGGGTGCGATCAAGTCTAAAAAACTTCAAATAGATGGGGCTGGGTGCGCATTGATGGCGGAGTATTTGGGAACTGATCTTTCTAAAATATCCAACGAAATAGATAAATTGGCATTGAACCTACCTTCGGGGGCTCAAATAACCAGCCATCATATACAAGAGTTTATTGGTATTAGTAAGGATTACAATGTATTTGAGTTGCAAAAAGCCATTGCCATGCGTGACAAAGTGAAATTGGCGCGCATTGAAAAGTCATTTGCTGCCAACATGAAAAACAACCCATTGATTGTTACGATCAGCAGTTTGTATGGGTATTTTTCTAAAGTTTACATGTTGCACGGACTCAAGGGTAGTTCCGATGCCGAAATGGCAAAAGCCTTAGATTTGCGCTTTGATTGGCTATTAAAAGAATATAAATTGGCCTTGAATCATTATCCACCCTCTAAAACAATACAGGTAATACAGTTGCTGAAACAGTATGATCTAAAGTCAAAAGGCGTGAACAATGATAATACCAATAACGGCGAAGAAGCCTTAATGAAAGAACTTTTTTGGAAAATCATGAATTAATTTTATTTTGGAGGGATTTGAATAAGGGTTTTCTTATTGTTTTTTGTCTCCTAGATTAGTATTTCAACTTTTACTTGTTTTATAATGAATCGAATCCTTTACACACTTACCATACTCGTAGGTATGGCTTCTTCTTCCTTCGCACAACAACCTACCGATAACTGGTGTGGTTACAAAGGAAAGTCCCCTTGGTTGACTAAATATCAGCAGCGCATGGCGCACCAAAACCACCCTGAAAACGATAATGACACCACTGTACTATACGTTCCCGTCACTTTTCATATCACAGGAAACGATGCTGGCAACGGTTATTTTTCTTTGGATCAAGCCATTCGTGCCCTGTGCGAAATGAATGATAGATTTAGCGACGCTTATATCAGTTTTTATTTAGAGCCAGGTGATCCAGTCCGTTATTTGAACAATACTGGTTGGCACGTGCATGGTTGGGACGGCGGAGCAGATATGATCCAAGCCAACAATATACCAGACCGTCTTAACCTATATATCGTACAAGACCCCGCTGGTAATTGTGGTTACTCATGGTATGATGCCATCGTAATGGGAAAAAACTGCTCTGGTGCTGGCAATATCACTTGGTCGCATGAAGCAGGACACCACTTTTCTTTGCCACACCCGTTCTATGGTTGGGAAGGTTTTACATGGAACTACAATGAGCCTGCCCCAGAAATCGTCAATGATCGTCAAGTAGAAAAAATGGACGGTACCAATTGCTATGATTCTGGAGATGGATTCTGCGATACTGAGCCAGATTACCTTAATTATCGGTGGTCTTGCAATGATAGCGGACGCAGTGTACAGCAACAAAAAGATCCTAATGGGGTGCCATTTCGTTCTGATGCTACCTTGATGATGGGTTATGCTTCTGATGTTTGCTCTTCGCGGTTCACAAAGGAACAAATTGAGGCGATGCGTGCAAATTTGCAAGATGAACACCAATCCTACTTGCAAGTATCAGAGCCTCCTGCCGGAATAGATGATAATGCATTTGTGCAACCTATAAGCCCAATTGATTCTGCCATAGTACACTACAAAAACATCACACTCAAGTGGAGTGCTATCCCCAATGCTACCTTTTATGTGGTGGAAATTGGCCTTAACACTGATTTTGCGCCTCGATTGTATTATAAGACTATCTATAATGATACTACCGTAACAATTACAACGGGAATATTAAACAATCGGTTATTGCCTTGGAAAGTACGCGCGTACAGCGAATGGGATCTTTGCCAGCCCAATGATAGCATACAGTTGGGATATTTAACTACTAAAAACCTAAGTTCGGTAAATGACCTTGAATCATCGTTAGAAATAGGACTTACGCCAAGCCTTGTTTCCCAAGGATTGCCCGCTACCCTATCAATATCAAGCGATACAAAGATGGATGTATTGATGAGTATCACGGATGCCGCCGGACGCATTTGTTATTCTGAAAATCAGACCATCTTTTTTGGAGATAATACGATTGAAGTACCAACCTCAGGGCTTAGTAGTGGCGTTTATGTCGTTAGCCTCCGCAATGCTAAAGGCATTTTGGTTAGGCGGTTGACGGTTTGTAATTAAGGAAATTTAGTGCGGATCGTGTCGGAGTGACTCAAAGTCCAATATTGTCACTTTAAGGAATCGCAACAAACATGAGTCATCCCGAATTTTAGAAAAAGGTGCAGCGCACCGGAACATTTGTAGATATTGGTTATCAATGCGTTATGAGGTGCAGCGCACCGGAACATTAAATGCAATATTACGGTGTGCTGCACCTTTTGTCGGCCAAGGGGTGGCAATGGGCTAATCGGGTGGGAGGCGGTTTTAGCCGCCGTCCCCCCACACCACCGGACGTACTCTCGTATCACGGCGGTTTCCGTTAATGTCGTTTCCTAGTCAATTCTGCATAA
>JANMMZ010000112.1:0-27757 GCA_031373665.1 Saprospiraceae bacterium
ATCTGATTGAGGATTGGGCAATGTGTACTCAAAATTGTTGAGTGCATTTCCTTGTCTTTCATATAGATTGCTTTTTATCATCAGTGCCAAAACGTCACGGCTCCAACCGTTTGACAAGGTTTGTTGCATGTACCAAAATCGGGTGGGAATATCTTTTACTTTTTCAATTAAAATTGCATGGTGCCCCCACGGGATTTGAAGTACAAGGTCTTGTATTTCAAATTTTGCTACGGGTTGTGGCAAATTTGATTCATTACCCAATTTTGCCACAGGCTGTGGCAAAATTGGGTAATGACGATAAAAAGAGAGCATCCGGCCAATGTTTCGCTCCGAAAAACCTTTAATTTCCGGCAATTCGTTTCTGATATCGCTTGAAAGTCTGGGAATAACCGCCGCGGACCAGCCTTTGAGTTGTTGTCGTTCTTGGATCATTTTTCCAATATCCCAATACATAGCAATCATCTCTCCATTGGCGGAAAGCGTAGCTTTTACCTGCGCTTGGCGAATGCGGTTTTTGATGTCGCCCAATAAGGTGGCGTATAGTTCGAGTTGTGGTTTATTCATTGTCAGCAGTGTGTTTTCCATATACGTTTTTATTCAACATTTTCATTGATTTGATTCGCAAAAGTCAACAAAGCGTACCGTATCCGATTTTGCTCCGTCAACAAATCGCGACTATCCACCATCCCTTCTTTTTGTTGTTTCAGCCAATCCGTATATCGCCCCCGCAAGTGTGGAATGTCCACCTGCTGTTCCGCAGCATCGAGGTGTTTTTCTAACAACTGAAATGCCTCCTCGTATTTTCCCTGCGCCACATGCATCCGAATTTGCGTTTCCACTGGAGATCCAGGGTCGTTGAGGGGGCGGAGGATGTTTTGCGCTTGGCAAGCGGCGTAGAGCGCGTCGAAATCGTTGCGGGAGGCTGCTATGTGCTGGATGTTGAATTGGTTCATCACGAATGTCTCCGAATCCTTGCTGACACGACTTAGGATGGGGAAATTCTGATTGGGATTGTCCGAAAAAGGGTTGTTGTCGCTGTCCAAGCCATTGATGAAATGAAGGAACAACTGAAAATACCAGCGGTCAAGGTCAAAACCGAGCAAAATGAAGCGGCAGGTACTTTCGTCTTTGAGTTTTTGGTTGAGGACTTTGGGGAAGCCGAGGTTGTTGAGGAGTTTTTTGAGCAGTTCAAATAGGTCGTAGTAGTCGAGCACGACGGAGTCCATTTTGTCGAGCACGCTGCCGCAGAGGTTGTAGAGAAGGGGCTGATTCAGTCCATCTGGGTACTGGATTTCGACAGGTTTGGGTTTGTCCTTGGTGGTGAAATAATCGAATTGTGGCTCTCGATAATGGCGCATGAAGGCTTCAAAGACGCATTTGTCGGGATTAAGGGACAATACAACCGGAAAAGGCATGGCGACGATTTGGCGCAATAACTCGCTATCGGGTAGCCAGTTCGGGTCGCGGGCGCAATCGCGCACCTGCTCGCGGGCTTTTTGTTTGGCTCCGCGCCCGGTGAACTGGAAGAGGTTGTCGCGCTCGTAAAAATGGCTGATTTGGCCGTCCAAGCCTTGGTTGATACGCTGACGGGTACGTTGGCTGAATGTTTGGGCTTCGCCCCCACCTTGTGCTGGATAAAAAGGGATCGCATCGGGGCCCAGCACGAGGATAGCCTCCCCGTCGGCGATAGATTGAGCGAGTTCGTTCCAGTTGTTTGGCTGACTGTCCATTATACGTTGGTTTGAGCGGGTAAAGGTATAAAATTCTTAAAACAGTTTTGTGCTAAAAAAAATCGCTGCTTTTTATAAGATTGGATTATTTTATTTCGCCTCCGTCGCTTTATTACCCCCATTCATCGAATCCAAATACTAAAACCCACACATCCAACGTATAATACACAAATCAACAATAAAACCAATACCAATCAATATGAAACACATCCTTTTTTCAGCCCTATTTCTCATTTCTTTTGTTGCAGCATCTGCCCAAACAACCACGCCCAATACGCACCGCCGCTATGGCCGTTTTGAAATCCGTACCCGAATCAGCCACGTGGAAACCGTTAATATTGGATTGGCTTATTTCCCTACAAAAAAAGTAAAATAAGGAGCGGTGAAATAATAACTGTCTCCTAAAACCCTATTTCAGATGAAAACCCTTATTTTTTACATCTTCTGTTGTTTTAGCACATGGCTATTCGACACTCCGAATGCTGATGCTCTAACCAATCTGCCTGATTTGACTCCAGATACCCTGTATGTCCATGCGCCAAGTGGTTTGGTACTACGCGAAACGCCTTCTAAAAATGGTAATAAAATTGCTACTGTACCAAGAGATGGACAACCGTTGAAAGTATTAGAGCATAGCGATCCTAGTAATCGTTTCACGGCTGAAAAAATTGGCACCTTTGAACTCAGCGGTGGCTGGGTAAAAGTGCAAACCGCCGAAGGGCAAGATGGCTGGCTTTTTGAAGGCTACCTATCTCGTTACCGGCCCATGCTCGAAAAAGCACCTGACACCTATGAAACAGGAGAGTGGTTTTATCGCATCATTTCGCCTGTCAAGGGCGAACGAGCCATCTATTCGGAAGTGGAATGTACGGCAGGATACAAACAATCCTTTCAGGACGGTACTTATTATGAAAACTTGCATCACTCTGAAGGGATGTATGAGCGCTTTAGGTTACCGTCTGGCAAAATGACCATGCAAGAGGCTTTGGTGTTGTTTCGCCCACTTTGGTTTGGCTCTAGCAAAACCTCTGGCAGATATGATGCAATCAAAAAAAGGTTGAGCATTAGGGATTTGAACAATAGAAATTTAGTGATTGAATGTGAAGCACCAGATCAACTGAACATTCATTTTTCAACTCCTTAATTATAACGGATATAATCCGTGTTTTCAACTTGATCTTTTAGCCTAAAATATCTTCGTTGCATCCCACGGATTATATTCATTTCAGTGCTTGCAAGCAACCGCAGTGTATTTTTAAATAAAACGCTCTTATGAACAATACAAACAATCTATCTACGCGCTATCAGCACCAACTCAACCACATTTTCAACCGTCCGGTCACTCAGCCGGAATGGTACTGGACACCGCATGAAGAAGCAGGCGTGTTTGACGACGACGACCCGATGACGGCTTTTCTTTTTATCGAAACCTTGTTGCAAGACATCAAGACCGATTTGCAGCCCTATTCCGACGACCAAATCGCCCTGGGTCTTGAGTTTGTGTTCAATAACGCTACTTCCAACCTGTCCATTGATTTCAAAAACGCTCCTGTGCCTCATGAACGCAAAGTGTCCGCTTTGCAATCTTTGTTTGCTATGTTTCGGGATGTTTTTGAGCCGCGTTGCACGCCCAAAACTTCAACTGGTACAAAAGAAACTGTGTCGAAACTCAACAACATTTGCTACATGTTTTGGGATGTCAGCCCATTGTCCAATTGGCTAAAATTGACCAATGCGGAGGATATAAACCTGACGTTCGTGACCACTTTGGAAGCATCTGATATAGCGAATATGCAGTTGCCAGAACAAGTGAAGGCACTCATGCTGGAACAAATGGCTAAGGCCAAGTCGGTAAAGACCAAAACGCCCGAAGAAAACTATATGGATATGCAGCAGCAATACCGCGATGCCGATGCCGAAACCAAGGCTTACTACCGTGCGGTCGCCGAGGTGATGGAACATTGTTTATCGCTCAATAACCCAGTCTGTATTGAAAGCGGTCTGCATGGGTTGGGTCATTTGGCGACCTTCCAGCCGCGTTTGGCGGTGCCGATTATTGACCGTTTTCTGAAAAATCGGAAAAAACTCGATCCTCCATTGCGCCGCTATGCGGAAGAGGCGCGGACGGGTATGATTTTGTAAACGGATGAGTGACCATGTATATTTTTTGTCTATTTCTTTTGCTCGAAACAGGAAATGTCTTATATTCATTTGTTTCAAATGAATACTCACCTAAGTAATAATCATCCACCCAATTCTTATATTCTGTTTGTGGCAATAAATTCTTATCGTCTAGGAACAATGTAGTCTTGTAATTGGCGTATTTTTTTTCTGAAAAAAATGATATATTTGATTTATTGTCAAGTGGATAAGATGCTTTTAATGCCCAAATTATCTGCCTAATGATTGAAGTGTCGTTTGCATTGTCTGGTGAAATAACAACAAAAATTCTTTGCAACCAGTTTTTCTGGTAGTCAATATGCGCAATTTCAAAGAAGTCTGATTTGATATATGCCACCTGGTCATCTGCTGATTTTGTTGCGATGTGCTGCGGCTGTAACTGCTGAATACTTTCAGCATTGGTTATTGGTTGGATATTTTTTTTACTGTCTAAACAAACGGTCAAAAATAATATGGCTATGAATATGTATCAGTTCATGTTCTGTGCGTTTTTGGTTTGTTTAGTCATTTTGCCCCCCTGCACCAGCAGAGAATAGATATATAGGGAGAAACTCAATTCTTTAATTTATCCATTCGAGTCCGTGAAAGTGTTGCGGGTTTTTTATTCAAATTTAGTTCGAAGCCTTCGATAAGAATTACGCCCATCTCTTTACTAAAATATTGAAAATCAAAATAATCTTCCTTGGTTGATAAAACAAAGGTATGGCAATGCTCTATTTTCGTTTTTTTCTTTTTCTTGACTGCAAGTTGACGGGTTACGGTACGATCTTCATTGACAATTATCCCAGGTTCATCATCTTTAAGTTTTTCCGTTTTAACCCATCGTGCTGCTTCGGGGTTTTCTGATTCCTCCTCTCGCCAAATTCCAATAAAATTGCTTGTATAATCTTTGATGACTTCGTAATCAAAAGCAATAATTTTCATTTTTGTCTCGTCGGTGTACATAAATCGCCAAATAAAATCAGTTTTTTCAATAGAATCCGTCATTTGTATTGAGAAAAAGCCAGGATTCATGCTCCACCAAGTACCCAACATCAAATTACCATCAGAATTGAATTTTAATGTTCCGTCTTTTAATAATTGAAAATTCGTTCCTGACTTTGGTGGTTTTTCAGTTTTGATTAGGAAGGAATCCTGCCCATTTTGCGACCAAATACCCACAAAACTTGTGTCAACAATGCCATCAGTTTGTGAAAAAACAGGCAAACACCCAATCAAGAGAACAATTGAAATTAGAAGAACCTTCATCAGTGTTATTTTTTAAAAATTGAAAAGTTAAAATGTAGTATTTTTAGTATTATCGTAAGTATGCGAAATTTCTTACCCTTATTATTGCCTCTATTATCGTTCGGTTTGGGCGGATTGATTTATTTGGAAAGAAAACGGAAACGCTAAAAATGGTTGTTGGCTTATGGCCAACCAATACAGGCTACCTATAAAGAAGTGGGAAACTATCAAAATAAGTTTCGTACCTTTGCATCCCGTAATAATAGATACACACACAATGACTAAATATATATTTGTTACGGGAGGCGTGACATCTTCTTTGGGGAAAGGCATTTTATGCGCATCCCTCGCAAAACTACTTCAGGCTCGCGGTTTTTCTGTCACCATTCAAAAGTTCGATCCATATCTCAATGTTGATCCCGGCACCCTCAATCCCTACGAACACGGGGAGTGCTATGTCACCGATGATGGGGCTGAAACTGACCTTGATCTAGGCCACTATGAGCGATACCTCAATACCCCTACTTCGCAGGCCAATAATGTGACCACTGGTAGAATTTACCAAACGGTGATCGAAAAAGAGCGCGAAGGGGCTTACCTCGGTAAAACAGTACAAGTGATTCCACACATCACCGACGAAATAAAACGGCGCATGCAATTGCTGGGCCAAACTGGCAAGTACGAGATCGTATTGACCGAATTGGGCGGCACCGTAGGCGATATCGAATCATTACCATATGTGGAATCTGTCCGTCAATTGCGGTGGGAGTTGGGGCGCGAACACTCTCTGGTGATCCACCTGACCCTAGTACCATACCTCAATGCGGCCAAAGAACTCAAAACCAAGCCAACCCAACACTCTGTCAAAGAGTTGTTGAGCCTTGGGGTTCAGCCCGATATTTTGGTGTGTCGTACGGAGCATCCGCTCAATATTGATATTCGCCGTAAAATGGCTCAATTTTGCAATGTAGAAACCGCTTCGGTGATTGAAGCCCGGGATGCTGAAAGCATCTATGATGTGCCATTATTATTGCTAAAAGAACGGTTGGATTCTGTGGTAATTTCAAAACTACACCTGAAAGATACCAAAGAACCGAACTTGAATTCATGGAAAAGTTTCCTTGGAAAACTAAAAAACCCACTTTCGGAAGCCAAAATAGGCTTGATCGGAAAATACAATGAACTACCCGATGCCTACAAGTCTATATACGAAGCTTTTGTACATGCCGGTGCGGTCAATGAGTGTAAAGTGCGTGTCGTACCAGTACATGCCGAAGATTTGGAAGGCAGTTATAAGGATGTCAGTAAGTTTTTATCTGGCTTAGATGGTATTTTGGTAGCGCCAGGTTTTGGAGAGCGTGGTATAGATGGCAAATTGACCGCTATAAGGTATGCCCGCGAAAACAATATTCCATTCTTTGGAATTTGTTTAGGTATGCAAACTGCTTGTGTCGAATTTGCAAGGAATGTATTAGGGCTAACTGGCGCGGCCTCCACTGAAGTAAACCCAGCAACCGAACATCCCATTATTGATATGATGGAAAATCAAAAAAACATATCACAAAAGGGAGGCACCATGCGTTTAGGTTCCTATCCATGCGAAATAAAAAAGAAAACCAAAGCATTGGATGCCTATAAGATCACCTCCATCAATGAGCGGCATCGCCATCGTTGGGAGTTTAACAATGCTTATTTGGAACAATTTGAGAAAGCCGGAATGATTTCTACTGGAATCAATCCTGACTCACAGTTGGTTGAAATAATGGAAATTCCATCGCACAAATGGTTTGTGGGGGTTCAGTTTCACCCAGAACTAAAAAGTACGGTTGAAAATCCACATCCATTATTTGTTGCCTTTGTCAAGGCTTGTATTCCAGTAAATACTAACCAGAAATAACGTTTATTTCACCCCATCCATGATCACCGAACTATAATTCAGTTCCGTGCCGTTGGCGTTGCGAGGGTCGTAGCGTTTTGAGCGACGCACCAAACCAGTGTCTGGATTCCAGTCATGGTAACAGAACTGGCCGTTTTCATCAAAATGCTCTAAGTATTTTGGCTTAAAACCAGCCTCCGTCAAAGCATCGGCCAATATTTGATAATTATACAATATTTTATGGTCGTCAGCCCCATAACCAGTGCCGCCGGGGCGTACCATATCTATATATTCGGGGTTGGGATTAAATCCATCTGGCACCGCAATGCGCAAATAACCGCCGGGTTTCATGTATTGAAAACAGTATTGGATCGCCTGTTTCCCCTGTTCGGGGGTCAGGTGTTCCCATACATGCTCCGCTATAATAGCATCTATGGAATTTGGCTTAAAAAAACGATTCCAGTCATCTGGTTTCAGCATATTTAAGAATGACATTTCCGTCAATACCCACCCCGCCTGCGCGATACCGCTGGCACCAATCACAATTTTGAGCGGTTGCCCACTTTCTATGGCTTTTTCTAATCTTGAAATGAGTACCCTGCGTTTGAAATAACCCAGTATATATTTGATTTGTTCTTTCATTCCGCTCCTATTTCTTTTTTAAAATGAGTGTAATCGTGAATTGTGGCACATAAACACAAGGAAACCGCTGATCCATGATGACCTCAAATTGATCCGCAAAAACCTGTTTGAACGCCGCCGTATAATAAGGCCGTTCGGCATTGTCCAATACCAACAAACCCCCAGACTTCAAGTGTGGAATAGCGGCTTGCACACAGGCTGGCCTGGAGCGGCCATCCACCAAAATCAAATCAAACGTCGCTTCAGGGTAATGGTCTATTGTCTTGGCATACCGCTCAAAAGAGTGGTTTTCAAGGCTTGGCGCAGCACTGGCGAAGTGGTTTGGATTGGCAATGTCCACCTCCGCTGGATCGGTCAGTGGTTCCCCTTCCGCATAGTAGCCTTCCCAATTTTGGTAGCCTTTTTCGCGCAATTTGGCTGTCAAAGTCTGAAACCAATCCTTGTTGTTTTCCACAGTAGCCACAAAGGCCGCCCGTTGGCAAAAGAATAAAGTAGAGCCGCCGCCGCCATATTCAAAAACCCGATGTTCCGGCTTTAACCAATCTTGGAGGTAATCAATAGCAGCAAAAGTAAGCCAAGCACTTTCGTCATCCACGGAGTTGCGTCCGGGTTGTAGCGATGCTGTCCAACGGCTTTTATAAGAGTAGATTTGCCGCCGATGGGCAGCATTTTCAGCATAACGGTTGGTTTCTAACCAAAAAAATAGAGTAGATTTTTTCCAAGACACGCGGGTACAAAGTTTGGAGGATGGTGAATTCCAAGCCTGCAAAGGTAGTGCTATATTTGTAAAAAATACAAAGTTGTCACAGAAGTGGGTACTTCCGCAACAACTCATGTATCATCACTTGGTTTTATTTCACTTCATTCACCACCAAGTTCGCCTTGCTCGCTTTGCGGCCTCTAAAAAACATGTAAAGGTTGGCAAAGAGCATCACGCCTAAGTAAATGGAGAACCCACCCAACTTCAAACTAAGTTCTTCTACCATACCTTGGGCGGTACCGATGGTGTAATTAAATTTTAGGATACGCAACGCAAAGCCGATATTGAGCAGGTAAAACCCTGTTTCAAATAACTTATTAGTACTCAAGGCTATGCCTTCTTTTCCATGAAAAATATCAAGCATAAATACCTTGCCGTTTTCAAACAAAATACGCGCTACATAATAGGTAAGTGTGAGGGCAATGGGCAAATAAATGCAGTAAGCCCACAAATTAATGTTGGATTCCATAATTGTTAGATGTTAGGATATGAGTAATGTTTTTTGCTGAACATGTAAATGACCAGCATGTTGAGAAAGTGTAAAACACCAAGCAGTAAGACGATATTCGAAATATTATCGCTCAGACTTTCGAACAAGGTATTGACCGACCCAATCCCATCCCAAAACCAAATCGTGACAGCTATATAGCCCAAATTGGTGAGGTAATAACAGGCCAACAAAAGGTTGTTGACACTGGTTGCAATGGATTCATCTTCCAAACCTGACTTGATGTAGTGATAGCCGTTTTTATGAAAAATAAGACCGACCCGCACCGTGATGAAGTAGGTTATAATGGCATAAATGGCGTATCCGATCAAGTTGTAATTGGTCATGTTACTTGCGTTTGATATATATAACGCAAGACATTGAATCATGTTTCAATTTTTTCTGAAACAAATGAAACATAACTATTTATTGCTAGAATACAGTGAATTTGGGCGTCACGTATTTGCAAAAGCATGGTTTTTTATAGTTGGTTGTTTCTGATAACCTATTGTGTTAAGTAACACGAATCAAACAAGTTCCTTCAAGCCCTAGTGTACTCAATGCGCCTCCAACCAATTATTCCCCACCCCCATTTCTACCAAAATAGGGACTTGCAGTCCCGGCATGGCATCTTGCATGGCTGATTTAATGACTGGTTTCAAGGCTTCCAACTCGGATTTCAGGACATCAAATACCAATTCGTCGTGCACCTGCAAGATCATTTTAGATTGATAATTGCCTGCTCGCAAGGCTTTGCGGATATTGACCATCGCTACTTTGATCAAGTCGGCGGCAGTGCCTTGGATAGGGGTATTCACTGCGATGCGCTCACTCATGGATCGCATCATCCCGTTGCCACTGTTGATGTCGCGGAGGTAACGGCGGCGGCCAAGAAGGGTTTCTACGTAGCCATTGGCACGGGCAGAAGCAACAATCTCTTCCATATAGTTTTTCAGGCCGCTGTATTGCTTAAAATAATTCTCTATCAGTTCTTTGGCTTCTGTGCGTTTGATGCCTAATTGGCTGCTCAAGTTGCTGGCTCCTGCGCCATAGATGATGCTAAAATTGACAGTTTTTGCCGCCCGTCTTTGCTCAGAAGTGACTTGATCCAGTGGCACTCCATACACCCCAGCAGCGGTGGCGAGGTGAATATCTAAGCCTTTTTGGAAGGCATCAATCATGGCGGCATCTTTGCTTATTTCGGCAATCAGGCGCAATTCAATTTGAGAGTAATCGGCAGATAGGAGTACGTGGTCGGCATCGCGAGGAATAAAGGCTTCGCGCACTTTACGCCCTTCGGCAGTCTTGATCGGAATGTTTTGTAGGTTGGGATTTTGGCTGCTCAAGCGGCCAGTAGCCGCCAATGCCTGATTGAAAGAGGAGTGTACCCGACCGGTACGCGGATTGATCAACACGGGTAGTGCATCCACATAAGTACTCTTCAGTTTCATGAGGCCACGGTGGGTCAATATATCCACACAGATGGGGTGTTGGATGGCCAATTCCGACAATATTTCTTCGTCAGTGCTGTATTGGCCACTTTTCATCTTTTTACCGGGATACGGGATCTTCAAATGGTCAAACAAGGCTTCGCCTACTTGCTTGGGGCTGGCTATATTGAAATTAAACCCTGCTTGTTTCAATATTTTATCTTCTGTATCCACGATTTTTTCTGCCAATTCGCCAGAGTAAACCTTCAAAAAGGCTGGATCTATGCGTACACCCGTGTGCTCTATATCTGCCAATACCTGAACCAAGGGTGTTTCTACTTCTTTGAATAGTTTGACCAACCCCGGCCCAGCCTCGTCTAGTTTGGGCGACAGGTAATCGCGCAAGCGAATGGTGACATCGGCATCTTCGGCAGCATAATCCTTAATGACTTCAATCGGCACATCGCGCATGGTGCCTTGATAAGCACCTTTTTTACCAATGAGGCTCTCTATTTTGACGGGCGAATATCCGAGGTAAGTTTCGGACATATAGTTCATGTTGTGGCGCAATTCGGGTTCTAGTAGGTAGTGTGCCAGCATGGTATCCCAGAGTTCGCCACGAAGATCCACCCCGTAGTTTTTCAGGACAATAATATCGTATTTCAGGTTTTGTCCGATCTTCCCGATTTGGTCGTTTTCAAACAAGGGTCTGAATTCTTCCACAATGGATTCTGCCTCGGCTTGATTGGCCGGAATCGGCACATACCAAGCCTCGTGCGCCTTCAAAGCGAAGGAAAAGCCAACCAAATCGGCTTGTGAAGCCTCCAAAGCCGTGGTTTCGGAGTCGTAACAAAACGCAGGCGCAGCACTCAACAATTTGATTAGATCACCGCGTTTTTCTGCGGTATCTGCCAAGTGGTATTCGTGCGGCACGTTTTCTAAATTATAGGCGGCCCTAGTGAATTCGGCCTCCAAGGCTGCGGGTGTGATGGTCATACTCTGTACGGCATCATCTCCGAATAGGCTTCCCTGCATACCGCCCGAGGTGGAGGCGGTGCTTTTTTTAGGGCTGGTTCCTCTGGCTCCCGCCGTCGGTTTTTCATTTGCAACGGCTGGTGGGGCTCCCGCCAGCGGGCTTTTCAAAATGGATTCGGCCAATGATTTGAACTCCAACTCTTTGAAGATCTCCATGAGTGCTTCGCGGTCAAAAGCGTCAATTTCAAAGGCTTTTTCGTTAAATTGTATCGGAACATTGATATCAATAGTGGCCAACCACTTGGAAAGGGTGGCCTTTTCACCGTGTGTTCTCACGATTTCTTGCTGTTTCCCTTTGAGTTTGTCGCTATTGGCAAGCAGGTTTTCGATGTTGTCAAATTCTTCGAGGAGTTTGGTCGCCGTTTTTTCGCCGATACCGGGTAGGCCGGGGATATTGTCCACGGCATCGCCCATGAGACCCAGCATATCAATCACTTGTTCTACCCTTTTGATGCCCCATCGTTCGCAGACTTCTGGCACGCCCCATATTTCTATATCATTGCCCATCCGGGCGGGCTTATACAGAAAAATATTATCGGAAACCAATTGGCCAAAGTCCTTATCTGGCGTGACCATAAAGGTTTGAAATCCCTCCTTTTCTGCTTGTTTAGCGAGGGTACCTATCACATCGTCGGCTTCGTAATTGGGCACAATGAGTACGGGGATATTCATGGCTTTCACAATACGATCTACCCAAGGCAACGCAAAGGTAATGTCTTCGGGTTGTGACTCGCGATTGGCCTTATATTCTGTGAATTGTTCATGGCGAAACGTGCCGCCTTTGGGGTCGAACACCACGGCTATATGGGTCGGTTTTTGGTTTTGCATCATGTCCCACATGGTGCGTATAAAACCCTGAATAGCCGATACATTCCAGCCCTTGGAATTGAGCAAGGGGCGGGTGATAAAGGCAAAATGGGCTCTATAAATGAGGGCGTGGCCGTCGAGGAGGAATAGTTTTTTTGACATCCGAATGATGGTTTAAATCAACGGGCAAAAGTACTGTGTTTTTAGGAGAATAATGTGGTGTGTGGAGAAATATTAGGTGTTCGTATTTTGCTCCATCACCATTTCCTGCGTATATTTCTCCAAAACCGTACCCATAACACCTTTAAAAATACTTCTTTCCATGAGGATATAGGCTTCTTTCAATGGTATATCGGCCACAAATTTAGCGTAAATAAAGGCCGCATTGGCGGCCACCAATTGGTAATGCGCGGTGGTGGGTATCCCTCTGAGCATGGCTTGGGCTACGGCTAGACTTTCAGCAGGATTTTCAGCACTAAGTTCTTGATAATCAATTGGTTCTATCCCAAAATCTTCAGGCTTAATCTGATAATCACTCCTTACACCATTGTGGTATTCTAGTACCCTTGTCCCGGCACTCACCGATACTTCATCCAGCCCATCATGGCCTCGTACCACGATCACATGTTTTTTGCCCATCAGTATGGCTGTCTCAAAAATCACCTCCATCATATCGGCAAAAGCCGTACCGATAAACTGGCGTGATGGCTTATAAGGATTGATCAGTGGCCCCAGTACATTGAATACCGTAGGGATGCCTATTTTGTTTCGGATGGGTGCAAAGTGTTTAAAAACCGGATACACATCGGGCGCAAAAACGAAGGCTAGGTTGTGGTTTTCAAGATTTTGGAGTGCTTTGTGAGGGTCAAACCGAATCGGAACGCCGAGGTCGTCGAGCAGGTTAAAACTACCATAGCGACCAGCGGCGGCTTTGTTGCCGTGTTTGGCAATTTTGAGGCCATGATGGGCCAGCAGCAAACCGGCCAATGTGGAAGTATTGATGCGCGGTAGCCCAGAGCCTCCAGTGCCGCAAATATCCATTGCCGCGCCTATGTTTTCGAGGGGCGGGAGGGCAGGATCGGGGGTAAGTGCCTTGATGAAATCGTGGAGGGCTGGCGCATTTTTGAGGCTTTGGCTGAGTGCTGTGAGCAAGATTAATTTTTGGTCGTCGCTGAGTTGCCCCTCCGATACGGCTTTAAAAAACTGTTGATATTGTGTCTGCCCAATGGGTTGTCCCGATTGTAATTGGAGCATCATCAGGTGATAGATTCGATTTCCAGATGCCAAACGCCCTTCTATAACATTGCGCAACATGCGCATCCCAGTTTGGTTTTTCATGCTTAATACCGACTCGGGATGAAACTGTATGCCTTCTATGGGCAATTTTTTATGACGAATGGCCATCACTACCCCATCTTGGCTGCGGGCACTGACCTCAAAATCGGTGGGAATATCGCGACCCGCCCAAGAGTGGTAACGCGCGATGTGGCAGTCTTGCTCTATGCCCGTAAAAATGCCCCTACCATCATGTTGGATGGGGACTGATTTTCCATGTACTGGCGCAATATTGACTATGCTTCCTCCAAAAAACTCGATCAAGGCTTGGTGCCCTAAACAAACGCCCAACATGGGTTTGTGTTGGTAAAATCGGCTAATAATGGCCATCAGGTTGCCCGCATTGCGAGGCACTGATGGGCCGGGTGAAAGCACCATGAGGTCAAAGACTTGGGTATCCAAGGCTTCTGGGGCTACAGTATTACGGAATACAGTCACTTCTGAACCCAATTGGCGGAAAAAATCAACCAAATTGTAAGTGAAGGAGTCAAAATTGTCAATGACAAGAATTTTCATAATGTATCAATGTATCGGTACGATGATACAAAGGTACGGGCATTTTTTTGAAATCAACAAATTTTTTAAAAAAATAAAAAAACCGCAAACCTATAAGCCGGATTCTGTACCCCACCGAAGCGGGGCCTCTGTCATTTATCTGAATCATACGGTTGCCCGCAGATTTTGCGCTGCCTACCCCCCTTGCTGCCGTACCTAAGCACGATCTGCGTGCGAGCCGCACACACTTCCACGGGAAGCACAAGGTGTACATGGCATTTCAACCCGCAAGGTTTATCCATCCCCTGTATTACTACATGGCATCGTGCGCTCTTACCGCACGTTTTCACCCTTACCTATCCCCGAAGGGATGGGCGGTTATTTTCTGTGACACTCTCTATGGTTTCGACGAATCGAAACCTCCGTCTGTTAGGCGGTGCGGCGCTCTGTGTTGTCCGGACTTTCCTCCCCGAAAGGCGACAAAGCGGTTTGCGGTCAGGGGCAAAGGTAGTGGATTAGTACTCGGTAACGCAGGAATTATTTAAAAAACGCCAAGAAAGCATCTTTGTACCCAGCCGATATTTCTACTTCGGCTCCATCAGTCAGGGTAACATAGCCGCCGCTGCCTTTGTGGTAGGTTTTCACAAAATCAAGGTTGATGATGTGGGTTTTGTGGACGCGCAGGAAGGTTGGAGGCAATATTTCGGCGAAATATTTCAAGAATCGGCAGACCATTTTTTTAGATCCATCGGCCAAGAATACATCGGTAAAATTGCCATTGCCCTTTAAACGGATAATGTTTTCGATTCGCACCACTTCAAATCCCTCTAGGGTTGGTAGGATTAATTGTTGCTTTTCGGGCTTTTTTTCCTTGAAATTCTCTACAATTACCTTGTTTCGGTTGAAAGACTCTTTGTTTTGTATCTGATCCTGCACTTTATTGACGGCCAGTACCAACTCTTCGATGCTGATTGGTTTGAGGAGGTAATACGCAGCACTCCGATTGAGGGCCTTCAGTGCGTACTCCGAAAATGCGGTCACAAATATGGTTTCAAAATGTATGTCTTTACAGGCTTCCAGCACGTCAAAGGCGTTGCCATAAGGCATTTCTACGTCTAAAAACACCAATTGAGGCCGTAGGTCAGCAATGAGCGGAACGGCTTCCTTGATATTTTGTGCTTCGCCGAGGAGTTGTACCTGTGGGCAATACTTGCCGAGGTAATTGCGGAGTGCTTCGCGGGCGGCACTTTCATCTTCTACTATGATGCTTGTTATTTGCACGGGTGATATTTTATGTTGGTGTCGGGGTTATTTTGAGTTATCGTAGTGAAACGGAGACAACTACACAAGCCAAACTAACTGAAAATCAATAATTATGTTGCTTTTACCCTATTGGTAAGGGGTAATTTTCAGTTGACCAAGATCACTACATTTCTCTTTGCTTTTGTCACTTTTTTCGTCAAAAAAGTATACGAACCAAAAAGACTTGGCTTTATCTAAATTCCACGACTCCGCTGCTCAAAAAATGCTAAAATTTAGATAAGGCCATCGAAGTAGGGTAAATAGCAACAGCCTTTTGCCCATAAATCCATATTAGAATTTGACGACCCAGTATTCCTGATTTTTTAAAGTGACAAAGTAGAATTAGCAACAAATTTCAACGACAGTACCATTATCAGGAGCCGATTTTTCAGTCATCGTAAAGGCTATTTTTTTCCTGTATATTTGATTCAGTAGTAGTATTCGCTCCTTGGTATTGCCGAGTCCACGGGATTCATAAGCCCTTTGGTTGGCGGTTTTAAGTGCTTTGCTTTGGGTGAGTCCAATCCCGTTGTCATCAATCCGAATCAGAAGATTTTTACCATTTTTAAGCACTTGTATGAGCAGGATTCCTTTGGTTTCTTTGTATCGGAGTCCGTGCCAAATGGCGTTTTCCAGATGCGGCTGTACCACCATGTTGGGCACTTGCTCGGCATCAGTGTCTATATCATCGGCTACTTCGATTTGGTAATCAAATTTGTCATAAAACCGGAGGTGTTCCAATTCCAAATACTTTTTCAGCAAATCCAATTCGCTGCTAAGCGATACGAAGTCTTTGTTGGAGTTTTCCATGATATTCCGCATCAGTTGGGCATAGGAGGCTAGGTATTTATTGGCCTCCAACTCCTTATTTTGTGCTATAAATTGGTTCACACTATTGAGGCTATTGAATACAAAGTGTGGGTTCATTTCGCGGCGCAATGATTGGAGGGCTATTTTTTTGTTTTTGATCCGAATGGCATACAAGGCTCTACCAATGAGCATCAGCAGGGCTAAAAGCAAGGCAGATGCTACTAAAAGCATGAGATTAAAACGGTTTTGCCGGTGGATCAATTGGTCTTTGAGGGCTTTTTCTTGTTCCAAACGCTCAATTTTTTCCTCGGTTTCGGCCATTATTTTGGCATCGGTTAAGGTGCTATCAGCCAATAGGAGGGTATCTAACCCAGCGGTAAAGCCTTTGTATAAATCTATGGAGGCTTTTTGACGGCCTTGCCTTTCGTAAATACTGGCCATTTTTTCAAGGCTGTTTTTGGCATCCAAGGTGCGGTGTTCTTGTAGTGCCAAGGCATAACTTTGTTGCAAAAGCGGCAACGCAGCGTTGATTTGATTGCTTTTTACGTATATATCGGCTAGGTTTTGGATTTGTACGATCTGGGTTGGGAGGTTTTGCTGTACCTCTTCTCTTTGTAGCAAACGTTTTTGTATATCTATGGCTTCATCGTATTTTCCATTGGTGGTATAGGCATCGGCAATTTGATTGCTGTACTGTACTACTTGGTCTATGTTTTCGGCTTGGTCAAGGGCTGATTCAAAATTTTTGGCGGCTTCTGGTAGGTTATTTTTGGAGAGGTTGATATCGCCCAGTTGCTGGTAGGCATTGGCGATTTCGACTTTGTCGCCTGCCTTTTGGGCGATCTCCATATTGGAATTGACATAAGGCTCTTGAGCCGCCCGATTAGAACCACTGCGCAGGCGATTGGCATCGTTTTCATTGATTTGCTTTTTGCTTTGACCAGTGGTAGTATTGGAGGGGCTAAGGTCACGCGCTTTTTCAAAATTATCGGCGGCATCGTCTGTTTTAAATTGTGCTTCTTGGGCTTTTGCCAACCCGCGAGCCATGCGAGAGGCATCTTCTGTTTTGCCCAATTTGACAAACAGTGCGGCGGCTTTATTGTAATATTCTTCGGCCTTTGGGTATTGTTCTACCAGCAAATATTCATCACCCAACTGCTCATAAGCAGTAGCCATCAGACCTTCATCATTGGCCGTCACTGCATCCTTGAGCCGATCTGCCTGTATCTGTATCTTGTTCGATGAAGACTTTTGTGGATATACTTGTGCACACAAATACCCCAATTGACCGAAGCCGACCATCCATACTAAGCAGACAATAAGCGTTTTGTATATCATACCACAAAGGTAGGCAACTAAAACAGTACCGCAATAGGTATTCACCAAGTGAAAACGGGGTTTCACCAAGTGTGGGTTTCGGAGTAAGAAAATGTGGGTGACTTTTGTGTCAAATTCATAGATATTCTAATCACTAAACATCTTTTTTATGACACTCAGATCAATTATCACCATCGCCGGGGCTGCACTGTCCCTTTGTACTGTCGCTTCTGCTTTTATATGGCAAAAGCCTTTGGTAGATCGCATGACCAGCATCACAGTACCCACCCAACCTGAAATACCCAAGGCGGCTTGCTGCCAAAAACCAGAGGAGCCTAAATCTTGTGTATTCAAATCGCTGATGGGCGAGGAGGCTATTGGCCAACTCAAACCAATGTATAACATTCCTGCCAAGGCGCAAATCTCTATTGACAGTGCTTTGGAGTGGATGTGCAGTGCACAACTGAAAGACGGAGGATGGAGTTCTAATTATGTGCAACAATCCAGACAAAGTCGTAGGATGAACGACGACATTAACAGTATTGAACCTGTTAAAGCATACGGTAGCA
This sequence comes from Saprospiraceae bacterium, assembly GCA_031373665.1. GTDB lineage: Bacteria > Bacteroidota > Bacteroidia > Chitinophagales > Saprospiraceae > M3007. The sequence continues at coordinate 18,004 of JANMMZ010000112.1, forward strand.
TACCCACCACCGATCCTCAGCAGGTATCCGACCCTGCCTCCACAGCGATGGCTTGTATGGCATTGTTGCGTTGCCAAAATACCCCTACAAAAGGGCAATATGCGGCTCAACTTGTCAAAGGTATGGATTTTTTGCTCCAAACTACTGAGCAGCACGTCCAACATCCGGGAAATAACACGACTATAACTGGCACTCAACCCCAACGGAAACTTGGACAAAATATAGACGTGGTACTGACGGCCCAGTGCTTGAGCAACATACTGAATTATATGGATAAAAATGACCCTAAAATCAGCCGGGTGAAAAAATGCCTTGATCTTTGTGTTCAAAAAATACAGCAAAACCAAACTGAAAACGGCAGTACCCAAGGCTCTGGATGGGCGGGTGTACTACAATCTTCATTTGCCAACAATGCCTTGGAATCGGCTCAAACGCAGGGTATTAAGGTGGATCAAAAGATATTGGATAGGTCTCGCGATTTCCAAAAAGGTAATTTTGATGTAAAAACAGGCAATGTCAATACTGACCTAGGTGCCGGTGTCATGCTGTACTCGGTGAGTGGCAGCAGCCGCGCTTCTGCACAAGAAACCCGAAAAGCAAAAGAACATATTGCCAAAGCACAAGCGGAGGGCGTATTGGGCAAAGATGAAAAAGTCTCTACTGACAACCTCAAAAAAGCAGGACTTAATGAATCGGATGCCCTACGCTACGCTACGGCCTATGAGGTAAACAGTGCGGCCAAAGTGACGGCTCAAGATGCCAAAGTGATGGATGGATTTGGCAATAATGGCGGTGAAGAGTTTCTTAGTTTCTTACAAACAGGCGAAGGTTTGGTCATTGCCAAAGATGAGGACTGGAAAACTTGGTACGATAATATCAGTACTAAACTGATCACGATCCAGAATGAAGATGGTAGTTGGAATGGACACCATTGCATCACTTCACCTGTATTTTGTACGGCTACTTGTTTGTTGGTTTTGTCTATTCAGCATGATATTGCGCATTTGCAGAAGGGGTAGGTAGGAGTGTAGGGACACTGTATGAAAGGGACTGAATTCTCTCTTTTTAGTGAAATCATTGCCCAAAATTTATTTAAAATCACGCCAAGACTTCGGAAATTCTATAAATTTCCGAAGTCTAAAGGCTCTCGCTACTAAAGGCCTCTTTATTAAAAGCCCCATTCAAAGCACACTGTTTTACTTGTATATTTGTCGCAGTTCTAAAGTGCCTTTATAATTAAGGTGGGGGCATGAAGCGGCAATTTTTAATGCTTCTGCTTCATTTTCTGCCTCATAAAGAAAATAGCCACTCACTTCATCGGGTGAGACTTTCACGGTGTGCTCTGTTGATTGTACGGTATTGTCTGGTTTGTACAATCTCCATGCTTTTCCATGTAAGGCCTCTCCGCCAGTCCACCGCTCTTTTTTTAGGTTGTTGATCCAGGCTGAATACTCCTGAAACTGTTGCGTTACATCGGCTGGTGGAACATCATCTGCTTTGACCAGTAAGGCAAATTGTGCTTTCCCCGTTGGAGCGGGTAGCAGATCAGCAGATTTTTGGGTTTGGATAGATCCTGCCCAAAAACCAAGGCCACTCATCAAAACGAGGGCGCAAATGGCGGTCAAAATACCGCCTAGCGATATATTGAGCAGTGGTTTTGGGGTGTTTAAAATACTTTCTTGCTTCATAATTGTAACAATTTTTGTGTATAAATGTGGCGATGGTGTCGCCGGTGAGTCAAGCCGCTTTTGTTCTTGCGGTGTAAGTTTGTCTTGTATATTTTCCATTTTTTTAATGTTTTAGTAACGGTGAAAGAATACTTAGATTAAGTATATAGTTTCCTGAACGCTTTTCGGGCATGGTGCAGTTGGCTTTTACAAGTCCCTACGGCTATATCAAGCATATCAGCGATATCTTCATGTCGGTAGCCTTCCAGATCGTGTAATGTCAGTATAGTTCTGTATCCTATTGGCAACTGAGCGAGGGTACGCCCGATATCTATTTGCATATCTGGATATGGTCTTGTATCAGCGGTCACCAACACATTTTCCATCGGCTCGAAATAGCGCAACTCAATGTTCTTCTGACGCAGGTGTTCTCGCCACCTGAACACCAATATGCCTACCAGCCACGTGCGTAAGGTTGACTTCCATTGAAAAGTATCTAATTTCCCCATCGCTCGTATCCAAGCATCTTGTACTAGATCATCGGCCACCATGATATCACCATTTGACAAACGTATGGCCATTCGCCAAAGTGACTTGTTGTGGCGATGATAGATTAATCGAAATACTTTTTCATCGCGTATAAGCAAAAAAGATTTGACTAATATAAGGTCAAGCGGATCTTGCATTTAAGTTCGTTTGTACATGAGTGGCATAAGGAAGAGAAAAGGTTGTATCTGTTTTTTTTTATTCTTGTTTTCCTTCAAAGGCTTAGCGCGTTACCCATCACCCTCCCAACACCTCCAACAGCCATTCCCGCTCCGTCACCCACTGTTCTGATTGGATCTGCTTGACCAAGGCGCGTTTGCGCACGGGGGATAGGTGCTCTTGGCGGGTTAATTTTTTGACATATTTAATCAGGTTGAGGTAACTTTCGCGGTGGTATCCTAAATCACGGTGCCGAAGTAGATATGCTCTGAAACTATCGAGTAATGAGGCCAACACCAACCATTCTTCTAAGGCAAAATAACTGCGGATCAGCATTTTGCGGACATCTAAACTGATAAAAACTTCGGTGAACGCTACCTCATGAAGGAGTTCTAAAACGTGAGAATAGTTTTTTTGCCTAAAATAGTAGCCGGCCAGACAATAACGGTGTATATTATTGCGGTCAGTACTGGGCAATTTGTCGCGGTAAGCATCTATAAATTGACGAGCCCAAGCACTATCGCCCGCCAACTGGGCCAAGTTAAAAATATTAATATAGGTATATTTTGCCAAGTTTCCATTTTCAGCCAACACATCTTGTTTCAAAGCCTGTTTATAGAGGTCAAATGCGGCTAAGGTGTATTGTGATTCGCCTTGGTTGTGGCGACGAATGGCAAAATTGATCGCGGACATATACACATCGCGAGCCTCTGCCGGAGGCAGCAAGTAAATATGCGCTTGAATAGCGGTACGCAATTGTGTAAAAGCCGTTTCATCATTCATGTCACGAAGGGTAAGCAGGCACTGCCTCAAGAGCGTGAGGGCGGGGTTGTCGGTATGGAGGCTTTCTTGGATGACTGCCTCGTTGAGCGGTACTTGGTAGGGTTGGCCGGGGGCAGTAGTTGCCTTGGCGGCTTGTACAGTGCAAGCCCAACGCAGATTTTCCAGCATAAAAAAATTGGTCAAAGCAGCGGCGGCTTTGGGAGCCCGATCTTGAGCATGACGGCTCCTCAGGGCTTCCGCACTGTAACGCTCGGTTTGTAGGTTGTATTCCAGTAAATAATGGGCAGCATTGCGGTAAGGTGCTGAAAGGCAATCTTTTTCCAGTTGAGCGATGTCGCGTTCAAATAATTGAGCGATACCTCGTTTGCGCAAGGCGCGACACTGGTGGAGGCGGATCAAAAAATGATCGTGGTTCATCTCTTCCTGTGCAAAAAACTGTTCTATTAGTGCCGACAAGTCGGCGCAGAGGTGATTCATACGTCGGTGATCGAAGACGGAATCAGGAAAAACCCGTAAGAACACTTGTTTTTTATCAATTGTATTGTAATCATTTTTCCGGTAATCTAATAAAACTTCATAAAAAACACAAATATCTTCACGGTGATTAAAATACGGGGAGTTCAAAAATTTTCGTAAATTTGGTTGATCTTCGGCGGTTAATGCACGCATTAATTGTACTACAAAAATATTTTTCATCTTAAAAAGGAAATAATGAACGGACTATTCATAGCGTCAAAGGTAAAATTTGATTTTTAAAATAGCGGTAATTGCATTTTTTTGTTGTTTTTTTATATACTACGAGCCTCTATTTTTGCTCAAAATTAATATCCAAACTCATGCGCTATTACTACTTTAAGATCTGCTTTTGCTTGGCTTTGATGCTCGCATCAAGCCTGATTGTCCCGCTCCATGCCCAAACCGAAAGGTTTGTAAAAGTTTACAACGACAGTATTCCATTGATTGGAGTTAAGGTGTTAGAAACCCCTACTGGTTTTGAGATTAAACAAGAAAAGGCCAACTATAATGCACCTTTTCATTTTAAGGCTTTGGCTGTGAATCAGGAAGGGGATAGTATATCAGCACAAATTAAAGTCCTCAACGGGGAGGCAGGATTTGACCCAGTCTTTGCATTGGCCGATGGTACTTATGCCCGCTCCGAGCATAACAGCCACCGAATTCAGCGATTTGCAGCAGATGGAACCATGATTTGGGATACAACCTATATTATTCCTGATTTCCCTATTATTGTCAATTCTGTATATAATCCTATCAAAATGATAGGTATGGCTAGTAATGGCGATTTACTAGTGGGGTTTCGCGCCAACACCGTGGGCGATTACTGCGTGATGCAGATCAACGCCAATCAAGAAATTGTATGGGTCAAGAAATTTTGGAATTTTGGCCCTTTGTTTCCTTCGATAGATACTGAATCGCGTTTTTTTCATTTTACCCCAAGTCCAGACGGTTCTTTTTTCTTGACCATGAATACATCATCTGGCTCTATTTATTCTATTTTTAAAATTTCAGCCACTGGCGAAAAACTTTGGCAAAAGGCTTTCACCTTGGAACCTTTCATGATAAAACCCACTTCCGATGGAGGTATTTGGGTTTCTATTATGGGAACAGGAGGACAAAATCGTCTGATACTTTATGGCACTGACGGAAGCGAACTGTTCAACAAAGAAATTCAACAAATTGTATTTTACCAACCCTTCCCGTATAAACCCTCGGCATTAATAGAGATGCAAGATGGTACAGTAGTAATGGCTGGATATCATAACTCCAATAACAATATATTTTTCATGCGTATGGATCTTCAAGGCCAAATATTGTGGCTTTGGGAAGGTATCCCATTCGCTAATGCTCCTATGTTGATCCGTCATGGTATCGCCACCGCTGATGGTGGGTATGCATGGACAGGACAGATCACCCAAAATGGCAAAACCAAAACAATTTTGATCAAAACAGATAACATAGGCCGACCCACCACAAATTACGTATCAGGCCATGTGCGCTGGGATCAAAATACAGATTGTAGTGCTGACACGACCGAACTTCCTGTTTCTAATTGGTTAGTCCAATTAAAAAAGCAGTCAACAATAGTAACTTATGCCATCACTGATGCCGATGGCTATTATGAAATGCCCGTCACCGGCACAGGGACTTATACTGTAAAGGCAGTCGCTCCTAATTTTATATGGGATGCTTGCATTGAAGAATACACATTTTCTATGCCGCAAGGAGCGAGCGACACGACCGTAACCCTCAATTTTGCGGCCCAACATGGCTATGATTGTCCCGTGATGTCAATAGACATTGGTGCCGCATTTCTGAGGCGTTGTTTCGACAATTATATGTCTTTACGGTGTTGCAACGATGGTGTCTTGGATGCCATCAATGCCTCGGTAGCGGTGATTTTGCCACCACATTTAGACCTAATATCAGTGTCCGTACCCTATACCCTGAATGGGGATACGCTCCGCATTGAAATGGACACTTTTAAGGCCTTGACTTGCCGATATATTGGACTGGTCGTAAAACCCAATTGTGACTCTAGTACCTTGGGGGAATCCATGTGTTTCAGTGCCAGAATATACCCCGATACAATCTGCGCTCCTATTCCGAGCTGGTCGGGGGCTTTGATAGAAGTGGCCGCTGCTTGCGAACAAGACAGTGTGCGTTTTCAGATCCAAAATGTAGGCTCAGCACAAAGCCAAATGCTCGATTATATTGTCATAGATGACCACGTAATGACCCGTCAAGATAGTTTTACCCTTGTGTCTAATGGGCTGGTGGAAGTGGTGGTACCTGCTACTGGTGGCACTATTCGGATATTGGCGGAACAAGAGCCCAATGCACCGGGCGCGCCACAACCTTCCATTGCCGTGGAGGGCTGCGGGGTGGATAGTAGTGGCAACACCAGTACTGGATTGATCGTGCAGTGGCCCAATGAAAATGGGTCTCCATTTTCAGACACCAAATGCTGGGAGGTTAAGGGCAGTTTTGATCCCAATGACAAGAGTGCTATCCCACAAGGAGTTCAGGATCAACACTATATACAGCCCAATACGCCCATTGATTACACCATTCGTTTTCAAAATACTGGTACCGATACTGCTTTTACAGTGGTTATTAAAGACCTCATTGACTTCTGGTTAAACATCCAGACCATTCGCCCAGGCGCGTCCAGTCATCCTTATGTGATGACATTTGATGGCCTCTATAGGGTTGTTTTTACTTTCAATAATATCCTGTTACCTGATAGCAACACCAATCTTGTCGGCTCTATGGGCTTTGTGCAATTTCAAATCCAACAAAAAACAAATATTGAAGGCTTTCCTATTCTTAATGAAGCAAGTATATATTTTGATTATAACGCTCCTATCGTAACCAATACCGTGATGCATACCGTACGAAAACAGATCATACCGCCACTGGTAGTGCCAACTAAAACGGTGGTAAGCCTCCAATTGCCCAGCCTAGAAATCTGGCCCAATCCCAGTGCTGATGCTATATGGGTAAAAAGCCCTTATCCCAATGGGGCGGTGATGATCACAGATGCTTTGGGCAGGGCTGTTCATCGCTTATCCGTGCAGTCTCTCGTCTCTACAATCTATAAAAATCAGATCTCTCCAGGCATTTATTGGATTCAGTGGATGGGTGACCAAGGCGTGAGCCGCATGGAAAAGGTAATTTGGGAGTAATGGAGGAATGAATTTCACAGAAAAAAATCAGGTCACGTTCGCATCAGCGAGCGTGGCCTTTTTTAATTTTCGTCAGGAGCAAAGTTATTCTATTTTCCTTCGGAAACCCAAAACCTATCTTCGGAAGGTAATAGTAGCCGTTGGGAAAATGAGTACACCCCTATTCTTCGCTCCCTTCTAACTTCGTGGTACAAAGCAAAACAATATCCGTTTGCTTGACTTCACATATTTTAAGTGATTACAGCACTTACTTTTTGCAAACGAACTACAATAAAGGAGTGATGACTTCAAAAAAATATCAAACATCAAATAAATTTTATGCAAAAAATCTATTACACCAGCCTCTTTACGGCTGTATTACTTGCTGTTTTTACACACAGCACTTTCGCCCAAACTACCTGGACGGGCGCGAGTGATACCGATTGGGCTAATACGGCCAACTGGTCGGCGGACGTGCCTGACGCTGCGGATGATGTAAGCATTCCAGATGTAACCAACGACCCCGTAATCAGTACGGCAGCAGTGGCTCGGTCGGTCAATGTAGCAGCTAACGGCTCGCTCATGGTGACCTCCGCTGGTTCATTGACCAGCTGCACCCCACCCATCGCCGCCATCGCGATCACGGAAAATAATATTTCCTCTAATCCATTTACTGGCCTCGCCTATTTTAATGTCTCTTATACTGACGGCAACCTTTGCACCGGCCCCGGCTACCCTTCTCCCACTACCAGCGCCACGCTGACGGCCAGCGGCGGCGGCACATACCTGTGGAGCAACAACGCTACTACGGCAGCCATTACTACCAGCACGGCGGGTACCTACACAGTGACAGTTACCAGCATTCCTGGCTGCACAAGCACTGCCTCTCGAACCATTTCAGTTAACTCCGCCCCGAGCGCAGGCACGATCACAGCCATGCCCAATCTACCTGGTATAAATGGGAGTAAAGGTGTGTGTTTTGGTTCTACGATCACGTTGAGCAGCACCGTTCCCGGCGGTGAATGGAGTATGTTCACTGGATTTCAAGTGGTCTCTGTCAATTCGGTTACTGGATTGGTCACCCCAATAGTGAATACGAACAGTACTGATACCAGTAGTGTTCGTTATCAAGTGTCGGCTCTGGGCTGTGTATCTGGTGTCCTTACCCAAGTAGAGGTACTGAACTCGCCCAGTGCGGGCACCATCAGCGGCAATACCAATATATGTGGTTTTTGGGGAAATGCAACGCAACTTACGATCAACAATGGCGCCAGTGGTGGCACCTGGGCGAGTAGCAATACCAATGTTGCCACCGTTAATTCCTCCGGGTTGGTACAGTCCGCATCCAATACCACGAACACGGGCACGTCCATCATATCTTACACCGTGACGAACGGGACGTGTACCAATACCGCCACCATACTCATTACCGTAAATGCCAACCCTTCCGCACAGGTCACCAGCACACCGTTTAATGGGTGTGTAAACTCGGTAGTGAATGTTTCCATACCCAATGCCGGACCGGGTGCTACTTATAGTTGGAGTGGCGATGTAACGAATGCCAATAGCAATATGGTGACATCCCTTTCGAGTACCCCTGGTTATAAGATTTATCAAGTAACTGTTACGGCAGCGACTGGTTGTACCAATACGGGTTTTGGTAGTCACCTCGTCAATGCCCTGCCTGATGTGACCATCACTGCCACGCCCAACCCGGTATGTTTGGGGCTCACGCTTGACCTTTCGGTATCGACAGCGGCATCTACTACCCATGCGTGGTCTGGCCCGGGTCTCAATAGCACAACGGGCAGTAGTGTCACGGCTACACCGACCATGTTGGGTACGCAGACTTACACCGTTACGGCGATGACCGATGCGTATTTGGGCAGCTGCTCGAATACGGGCACGGTGAATGTCAATGTTATAACTTGCTGTGCAGGACCCACTGCCTTATGCAAACCTGCGAATGCAATTCTGGTGGGGAACTCAGTCACTATTTCACCTCCCAGTGTTGACAATGGAAGTACGGCAGCCTGCGGCCTGCAAAGTATGACTGTGTCGCCTAATACATTCAATTGTAGCCATGTCGGCACACCGCAGACAGTGACACTTACGGTCACGGATAACAACGGAGGCACCTCGCAGTGTCAGGCAACGGTAACAGTGTTAGATCAAACGGCACCAAGCATTACTTGCCAAGCAAATGCCAGTGTTCCAGCGGGCGCAAACTGTACTGCCACAGCAACTTATTCCACTCCAGTTGGTACAGACAACTGTACCAATCCAACCACCACCCAAACGGCTGGTTTGGGATCTGGTAGTACGTTCCCTATCGGTGTCACGACCAATGTGTTCCGCGTAACGGACGGGGCAGGCAATACCGCCACTTGCGCCTTTACAGTAACGGTCGTAGATCAAACTGCACCAAGCATCACTTGCCCAGCCAATGCCAGTGTTCCAGCGGGCGCAAACTGCTCTGCTACAGCAACTTATACCACTCCGGTTGGTACAGACAACTGTACCAATCCAACCACCACCCAAACGGCTGGTTTGGCCTCTGGTAGTACGTTCCCTATTGGTGTAACGACTAATGTATTCCGCGTAACGGACGGTGCGGGTAATACAGCCACTAATACAGCCACCTGTGCCTTTACGGTGACGATAGTGGATCAAACGGCACCAAGTATCACGTGTCCAGCAAATGCAAGTGTTCCAGCGGGTTCGACCTGTTCTGCGGTGCTGGCATCTTACACGGGTGCGGCCATAGCAAATGACAATTGTGGTAATCCAACCAAGGCTCAAAGCCCTGTTTCGGGTACAACTATTACTGGGATACAGATCGTGACTTTGACGGCAACGGACGGTGCAAATAATACTGCTACCTGTTCATTTACGGTAACCGTCGTTGACCTAACA
>JANMMZ010000082.1:0-39736 GCA_031373665.1 Saprospiraceae bacterium
GTTAATACCAATACCTACCAAACTAAAAGAATCGTTGATGCCCAATTTAAAGGTAATCTTAACGATTACGTCTATTTTGACCCTGTTTTGCCTAATTGGAATTATTCATTCCTAAAACAAAATCGTTAAGTTATTTTTTTACCGCTACTTATTGTACTGAAATGGATTTTTAAGATAAATAAATAAATTTTATAATAACCAAAATTAAATATAAACGTGAAAAAACTACTACTAACAATCCTACTCTTTTTACACCTATGGAAAATGGAGGCACAATCCGATGATTGTAACAAACTAGGCGCTTGGCTTTGGTATATCGAAATCACGGGCTTTCAAACCCATGCTCAAATAGCGGATACCCTGAGTGCTTTGGGCGTGAAGCGTATCTATGTGAAGGTGGCTGATGGGAGTGTGAACACAAACAATTGGCCAGAATTGATTGATGTGAATTTGGTGAATACCTACAAATCAAGGGGTTTGGAAGTCTGGGCTTGGAGTTATAACTACCCCAACAACCCCAATGCACAAGCAGAAGCCTTGTACAAGGCCGCGCAGACGGGCTACGAAGGTTTTGTGCTTGATGTAGAGATGGAGTTTGATGGCTTGAGTACGCAGGTAACCAATCTATTTACGGCCTTTGCCAATAAGCGGCAGCAGGCCATCACGGATGGCCATGCCAATAGCAATTTTAAGATATACTGCACCACTTGGGGCAATCCCGATGATCATAACTTCAGGATAGATCTGATCAATCCGCACGTGGATGGATTTATGCCACAAACCTATGTGGAAGCATGGGGACAGAGTTACGTGAATAATTTAGAATATTGGATCAATGCCGGTAATGTGGAGTACGCATCTTTGGGCAGTACCAAGCCCATACACCACATAGCGTCCTTAGAAGAAGGAGGGATGACGGCTGCTCAAATCAATCGTTTTATTGATACTTCTGGTAGCGAGACTTCTATTTGGCGCATTCCGGGCGGCGGCGTTTCTACTTCTTTGTGGAACACGTGGAACAATATCAATTGGAATACTAATTTTTGTACACCTTCTAGCGTAGAAACGCTTAGTCCTGTGGCTTCATTAATGATTTTGCCCAATCCAACGACCGATGTAGTGAATATCCAAACTGGAGGTCAGGCTGGATCTTTGCAAGTCTTTAACAGCACTGGAGGCTTGATCTACAAAGCGGACATAGGAGTAGGAACGGAGACTTATCGCCTCGAATTAGGCATGCAACCCAAGGGAATATATCAAATTTTGTTCCGAACTGAGCAGGGGCTGATGTTGGGAAAAGTGGTGCGGTGATTTTAGATTGGTCAAATGCCGAGTCAATATTGGTTTGCTTCACCATTCCTTAGCCTGATTTCTCCACTTCCAGCAAAAATGCGTACCTTCGCAGATAAATTTTGTGTTATGCCCATTACGTCGCTCGATCAATTAGACCTTAATGGCTCCTATACTTATGCAGACTACCTGCTTTGGCAGTTTGAGGAGCGGGTGGAACTGCTGCGCGGAAAAATCCGTCAGATGGCTGCACCATCAATGAAGCATCAGCGTATATCCATTATGTTTTCTCGATTGTTAGCCAATGCACTTTGGAAAACGCAGTGTCAAGTTTTTGCTGCCCCTTTTGATGTGCGGCTGACCCATACTCGTGAGGACAATGATGTAGTTACGGTAGTCCAGCCGGACTTATGTGTTATCTGCGACCCCACTAAACTAGATGCGCGTGGCTGCAATGGTGCACCCGATCTCATCGTCGAAATCCTTTCGCCCGGCAACAGTCGTACCGAGATGCGCGATAAATTTGACCTGTATCAAGAAGCCGGAGTGCTCGAATACTGGATCGCATCGCCCATCGAAAAAACCATCCAAGTCTGGAAACTCAATGAGCAGGGCAAGTACATTGGTCTGCCGCCTTATGTGGAGGGAGACATCGCTACCACAACCATTGTGCCTACTCTGGAGGTGGATGTGACGGAGGTATTTGCAGATTAGGCGGACTTCCCCTTTCCCATCAAAAATGCCTACCTTTGCAAATAAATTTTTGTGTTATGCCCATCACGTCGCTCGATCAATTAGACCTTAACGGCTCCTATACATACTCCGACTACCTGCTTTGGCAGTTTGAGGAGCGCGTGGAACTGTTGCGCGGAAAAATCCGTCAGATGGCTGCACCCAACCGTTACCATCAGAGGGTAAGCGGGAAGATACAGCATTTTCTTTCCATTGCGCTCTGGAAAAGCCCTTGCCATCTCTATGACGCACCCTTTGATGTGCGGCTCACTCGATTCAATAAATTGAAAAACAAAGAAGTGACTACCGTCGTCCAACCTGATCTCTGTGTCATCTGCGATACGCAAAAACTAGATGCCCGTGGCTGCATTGGCGCGCCCGATCTCATCATCGAAATCCTTTCGCCTGGCAACAGCCGTACTGAAATGAAGGACAAATTTGAACTTTACGAAGAAGCAGGGGTACTTGAGTATTGGGTCGTTTCGCCCGTTGAAAAAAACGTGCTTGTTTGGAAACTCAACGAAGCAGGTAAGTTCATCGGTTTGCAACCCAAAGTCGAAGGCGATATTTTGACAACATCCATCGTCCCAAATCTGGCTTTAGAACTGAACGAGATTTTTGAACAGGATTAATTACTTCAACCTACTCAAACCAGCCTTAGCCTTGGTGTGGAGGCTCGAGCCATACTCTTCAGGGTTGATCTTCAAGCACTTTTGATAAGCCAATTTGGCATTTTTATAGTCCTTCTTCTCTTCATAAAGGATGCCCATTTGTAGGGCAGCATTGCAAGCAAAGTACCAAGGCTCTTGAGTACCATTGTCAATGGTTTGGGTGTAATATTGGACGCCTTCTGTACTTCGTCCCATCTTATGCGCTATGCGCCCTAAGCGATAGGTATATTCCAATTTGTTTTTGCGCTGGGTACTGTATTGGCTTGATTTATCTTTCAGAAGGTCGTAAGCCCTTTTATAATAACCACCATCAAACAGTAGTCGGGCTTTTAAAAGGGTGGGATCAGGCATTTCGCCAGATTTGGCTTCGCGCAGTGCGGCCTTATCGGGATCGCTTTGGTCAGAGCCTTTGGATTTTACATAGTCCATATTGGTTCTATAGCCATACTCATTGCCATTGACCAAGTGATACCAACTCAGTTTTTGATAGGCTTCTTTGACTGCATTTTTTCCTTTAAAATTGTTTACAAATGCTTCAAGGTACTTATTGGCATCGGTGTCAAGGCGGTATAGTTTACCAAGCCCAATCAAGAAGTTTTTATAGTGAAGGGGATGATAAACAGTACCAGTAGGCGACTGCTGTAGGATGGTGAGTGCCTCATCGGTACGACCTGTTTTTAAGGCCATATTGGCCATAGCATAGGCCGCTAAAGGGTTGTTTTTAGGACTTAATTTGCTGTTTTTTAAGGTATTCCAAGCCTTTTCGCTTTGGTTGTTGAGGTATATTTGCAAAAAGCAGTAAGCCACCAAAGTCTCTTCCTCAAATACGAAATCGGTGGTTTTCGCGGTGTTCAATACGTCTTCCAATTCACGTATGCCTTGATCCACACTTCCTTTCATGCCGCCTACTGCTTTTACTGCCCATTTGTAATCATCGGGGATATTACCAATGAGCGCGTGCATCACACCAAGGCTTTTTTGATTGGCAATAAAGGTCGGAAATCGCCGCTGGTTTTCCTCCAACAAGGCATAGGCTTGCTTGACATCGCTCAAGCCCGTTAGGTAATTGCCGAAACGCCCCCTTAGAATAGCAGATTGGAGGCGTATTTCTGCTTGGGTATAAAGGTAATAAGGAGAACTATGGTCGCCGCGCGACATTTTCACGATTCGGGCATCCATGATTTTTACCTTTTTATTGTAGGCGGCCTCATCGTCATCAATGAAAATAGTGAGAAAATCCACATAGTTTTCAAAGAATATAGCCATCAGATTGTCTGGCTCGGCGCGTTTCATTTGCTCCAAAGTGATGCGGGCTTCATCAAAGCGAAGGCTTAATGATTTTTGGTAAGCATCGCGTGCCAAATATGAAACATCAAAGTATTTTCCTGCGCTGGCCGGTGTCTGTATTAGGGCGAATGTACAGAGACAGAGCATTGAAACGTATCTAATCATGGCGCAAAGATACGGGAATGCCGTGATATTTGGTTCAATACTAAGGATATGCGATGGCAATGACCCCCGATCCAACAAAATTTTGCTTGCCACCAGGATCTGCAAACAGTGTGCAAACGAATTTTATGCTGAATTTTCGCGTTTTTTGGCCTTTTTCATTGAGTTCGTAAGTTATATTATCTTTTAGATAAAAATACGCACTTGAGTCTTGATCACCGAAGTCTGTACTCCATAACGTGCCAGTTTTGTCAACCCACCGAATCGTTACATAAGGCAGAATATTCTCAACGATAGTGGTAGAAAAATTGGGCGTTGAGAAACTCGTCGAGTCAGTTGTCTGCTTAACCGCCAAGGTAGCCGTGGCAGGGTAGTTGAATCCTTGTGAACTATTGTTGAGCACGGTTAATATTATTAAACTGGTGTCTGAATCCATTTCGGTGATTGAGTCAGTAGAGCCATTGTTCCACTGATACACTGGATTGAGTTGGTTGCTGAGCGCAGTAAATATCCAAGCGTTAGTATTGTTTTTATCGACTGCCATAGATACGGCTGGGAAAATATTACTCGCTCCATATGGTAGTATCGTCCGTGTTATTTCCCCATATTCCCCATTGGATCGGGTGCCCCTCAACCGAATGGTGGTGGGTACCTGTTGCTGCAAATTCACTACGGGGTTGGAAATTGGTGTTGATGAAGTGCTTGCAAAGACAAGGGTGTCATTTTTGAATAATTCGACGAAAGAATAAGCACTTAAATTTTCTAGGGTGAATACTGTATTAATTTGATCTTGTGGGATGATTGAATCCGTATAGTATGGAACCTGAATGGAGTCTTCTAATAACTCGGCGAGCCTTCTAAATGAAAAGGTAAGGCTACTAGGGCAACTCCCATCGGGGCAATTCTCTTTAGCAAATATGCTGGTAGCAACCCCATCCATACCGCTACCTTCATAATTGGTAAAATGGTAATAGTCATCCAGTCCACCACTTAGGTTGAGGGAGGCTATATCGCTCCCGTCGGCTACCACATAAAACACGGGTGTTTCAATATTGTCCAACCCTATATCTCCTTGTTTGCAAGCAGATATGGCAAGCATAAAGCCATATATTAAATAACTACGATACATACTTATGGTAATTTTATGAGCGAATATTGAATTTGATGCCCAGATCAAACCAATAGTTAGCGGTATTTTTATTGATGATATCAGGAGAACCACTCGTAGTCTTCGCTGGTGTTTTGGATCTTCTGGTAACAGTACCCGCCAAAGCGATTCGAGGGGTGATCTGCCAATCAAATCCAAGATAGGCTCCAAAGGAATTAGTATTAAAAATGGAATTATCACTACTAAAAACGCCCGCTTGTCGGGTAGTTTGTTGATTCAAAAATGAACCATCAGTGGTTTCGGTGACTACAGACCTGGATCGTATCAATCGCGCATAGGAAACGCCTCCAGCCAATCCAAGATCGCGGTGGTGCCAATGTAAACCCAAGGGCACTTCCAGTAGTAAAATACCTTGTTGCTCGCGAGTAGAGACGGTGCTATTGTAACCAAAACTATAGTCGAGGTTGGTGGTAGTAGCATCTAATGTTTCAGGGGAAATTGAATCTAATGCCCAAGAACCTTGTAGGTAGCGCATGGATAAACCGGTTCTGATAGAGAGTGCTGGCCTGAATTTCCAACCGAACTCATAACCAACTGCTCCCCCCCAATTCGCACTATCTGCGGGCGTGTGATACGTTCCGTTCAGATAGAGCGAGTGGGTGAAAGGCTTGTTTGTGTTTACCGGTTCTATGATCTTTGGTAAATCATAGCGGGCTGATATTTTCAAAGTCTGTTTCTCATAGATCAATGGCAAAGGAATGGCGACGGATAATGGTTCTATGGCCGCCATTTGGGCTAGAGTAGGGGGAGCAACAATGTCTGATCCAATGCCCAATAAATTAGGTATTGTGATTTTAGACGCTTGATCTCCTACTGTTACCGACGTTTTGTTTTCTGATTCTGACTGACTGCCTATATTAAACTGATTGGTTTTTACTGGGTTTATGGTGTTCTCAGTAGATTGGTTTTGTGATTCAGCGTCCAACCTGTTGGTTACTTCTGATAATGATGCAGATTGTTGTGTTTGCGTTGCCAGCCCACTTCCTTTATTAGAAGTTTCTTGGGTGCGATCTACCAATTTGTTGCGGCCATTTGTATTTGGTGCTGACTTGCGAGCAGCGGTATTGGGGGTTCCTGCTGCTTTGCGATCGAGTTTATTTGGTGTATTGGATCCACGGGTACTATTGTTGCCACCGCCAGTGTTGTTGGTACTTCCATTGGTGGCTGTTCTACTGTTTATTGTAGTGGCATCATTGACCTCATTGGTACTTCCACTGTCGGTTACTCCATTGTTTACTGGAGTGGCACTAGCGTTGTTATCGGTCGTTCCATTAGTGGCTATTCCACCATTTGTTGGAGTAGCAGCATTGGTTGGGGCTGCGATTGGAGTTGGGTTATTACTACTGTTATTACTTTTATTATCAATGATTTGTTGTGTCGGAACGCCCTCGCTTATTGTATTGTTTTTACGAGGAATTGCCCAAAAACATACGCCTGCGCCAATCAGTGCCACAGCAAAAAAGCACCACCATAAGAGCCACCTGCGTCGCTTTCGCCGCCGTGCTTCCTCTGCTTCGAGCAAGGCTTGGGCCTGCTCCCAATATTCCTCACGGAATTCGAAGCGATCGGCCGGGTTATCGGACTCAAATTTAACTCGCATTAGTTCGTCTATATTTTCCATACGCCAAGGGCGATAATTTAAAATGAATGTTTGATATTAGGCTACATTTACTTCAGTTTTTATCCAGGTTTGGAGTTGAGATCTAGCCGTACTGACGTGCCATTTAGAAGTGCCTTCGCTCATATCGAGCATGACACCGATTTCTTTATGACTATACCCATCTATGGCGAACAAATTAAATACTTGTTGGGTCATTGGTGGCAGTTTTTTTAAGAGCGCCTCTAAATATTGAACACTCATTTTTTGTTCGGCTTCATTCCATTGTATGGGTTCATTGGTGTAAACTGATTCTATTTTTTCAGCAAAAACGGTCATTTCACGCCATTTTTTATCTTTTCTAAATTCGTCAATGATGGTATTAATCATAATTCGACGTATCCACGCTTCAAAAGGCACTTCATCGCGCTTATAACGGTCTAGGTTTTGAATAATTTTCAAATACCCAACATTTAATGCCGATGCAGCCTCCGACTGATCCCGTTTGTATCGCATACAGACAGCCATCAATATAGGAAAGCATACCCTATACAGAGCATACTGGGCCTTCCTATCTCCCTCTTGGGCGGCTGTTAAAAGTTGCGGATCAAGATTCATATTTTGTTCTTCTGTACGGTTAACGTAAGGATAGTTGATAAGGTTGGGTCAAGGTTAATTATATTTGCACTTTATTTTGATGCTCATGAAAAATACAGCCTTAATACTTGTCTTTTATGCTTTGTCTTGCCATTGCAGCCCCCATAAGTTTTCAAAAGCCTACAAAGCATTTGAAACCGGGGATGAAGCCAAGGCTCAAACATTGTTATCATTTTACAAGCATCATATTACGTACAGCAGTGCGTCCCGTTATTTTTTAGCCGTTATGGCTTTTAAAAAATCGAGGGAAACCAATAATTTGCTTTCACTCAATGAGGGGTTGATCAAAATTGACAGCCTACATCGGCTGCTTGCGCCAAAAATGGCATTAAAACTACAAAAAAAGTACAAGGTTGATACCACTTCCATCCATGAATTGAGGGAAGACGTACAACGATGGTTGGTCGTAAATACTAGAACCGCTGGCACTTTTGGTGCTTTAGATACCCTTCTAACACTGATGCAGCAACCTGTGCTATCTATTCAGCCCGAACTAGACTCCACCCACCGCATGATCGTCAATACGCACATGAATAGCAGCGACTATGATGATATGACTCAAATCCTTAAAAAACATTTGCCTTGGGTAGAATCTAAAAATTTTAAAAAAACGCGACGAATGAATCAAGAAATTTGGGCTGCCTTTCAAAGCAAATATGGCTCTTGTGAAACAGATAAATTTGTTGTTGATCATCCAGGTTCCTACATCTCCCGCGATTGTTGGAGCCAACAAGCCCGTAGCCTCCTTTGCCGAAGTACCACCACTGAATTGCTACGTTTTTATGCGCAAGAACGGCATTCTGCCTTAGAAAACTTCATTTTAACCGAAATTATAGACCAAAATCCAGATACTACCTTACTTTCGGAATCAGAAAAAGTATTGCTAAATGACATTAAAATCCGAAACGCCCTCACCAATATTTTTTTGAAAAAAGCAACTACCCGCGATACGGCTACTCTGATGCTCCAAACCCGCTACTATATTAGTCAATACGCTCCACGTTTTTCTGCTTTCCGATTGATGGAAAATGGACTCCAATACTTTATAGCGCAAAAACAATACACCAAGGCCATCGAAATGCTCCGTTTCGCTCGCCCATTTTTTTCTGATACCCTCCCAAAGTCGTGCAAAACTAATTTTGATTTTCAGTTTCGTGCCAAACCTTATATAGATGGCAAATTGCCTATTTTGAGCGCGCCCGAACAATCAGTAGTACAAACACCTTTAGAAAATCTGAACACCACTTATGGCGATGAGCATAGCCCTGTCTTGGATGAAGGCCGTATGATCCTATACTTTGCTGCCTCCGGCAGAAAAGAAAACCTAGACGGAACTGATGTTTTTTGTTCCCAATATAAGAACGACCAATGGAGTACGCCGGTTATTATACCAGAATTGTCAGGTAAAGGGCAACAGCAGCCCCTTTCTATCACAGCAGATGGGAAACAGATGTTGCTGCTCATTAATGGAGCATTACAGATGAGTCAATTAGATCTAAATGGCCATTGGAGTGCGCCTGCGGCATTGGATATTAAAGGGATACCGATCATTGGTAAAGGGGTTTTGAGTGCCGACGGCCAAACGCTCATCATAGAAGGAGCCTATAGTATGGGATCTGCTGTGAATTCGCCCGATATAGACCTGTTTTATAGCCTAAAAAATCCACAAACAGGCGATTGGTCTGTTCCAGCCGGTATGGGATCCGACATCAACTCTGACGATAATGAAGGAAATGCTTACTTGAGCAAAGACGGAAATAGCCTTTACTACACTAGTTTTGGATACCCCGGTTTGGGTCTTTCAGATGTTTTTGTATCGCATAAAACCAAATCGGGATGGACTCATTGGGAGCGACCTCAAAATATGGGCAAAGAAATGAACGATACTATGAGACACCTTGGCTTTGGCCATGTGACCAATGATGGCAAACGTATTATTTTGAGCCTTCAGATGGGGGATGATGAAAAGGGAGATTTGTTTGAGGTTATTAAAGACTAGCGATTCCGCATTGCCCCCTCTCACCCTCACTTTGGCAACAAAACCCAAAGCCTCCCAAATCGGTTGATTTTACGCGCTTCTAGCAATCCCTTATGGCCTACCCCACAATAAAGATCCATTCGCTTGGTAGTCTGGATAGCCCCTCCACGATCTTGGGCAAAGATGATCCGATATTTATAACCTTTTTGCCGCCCTGCGGCATCCAAATCAGGTAATTCGGCTAACAAGGTAGCCCCAATCGGGATATATTTAAGATCCACAGCCACGGAGTAGCCTGCAGTGAGGGGAAAAAATCCACACCCAAGCACTTGTTCATCTACTTTAGTGAAAAATACATACGTGCCTCCATCCCCTTTTTTCGAGCCACCAAAACCCAAGTGCTGGCGTTTACCATCAGGGAACTCAATGAGGCAAGAGCCTTGCAATTGTGCGTTACTCAATTCTTTTTTGCTGGATATCCAAGCCAAATCTAAACCTCGTCCATTAAGCGCACCAGCCTCAATCGCTGCTGGTGATGGCACGTCGGATTCAGGTCGGCGCAGCATTGGGATAGGATGTTCGGCGGTCTGAGTTCGACTCGCTTTGATGAGGGGCGTATAGTATCCAGTCATTCTGACTCGGTCGCTCTTAATATCAGTGTTGACCCTATAAAAATCGAATGAAGTCAGAAGTGCGCTAGGATCTAAAAGTTGCATACCCTGCAATCGCTCCACGGTTTGTAGCATCTCCGTTTTAGTGATCCCCGATGCACCTCGTTCTGGTACATCTTTTCGATAGAGGTAATTGGCTTGCTCAAACAATGCTTGAAGCATGGCCGCATTAAATTCTATATAGGGCAAGGTATCAGGTATGGCAGGGATCAACACTTTGGAAGAAATTTTCCGCTTCTTCTTTTTTTCAGATTTTGCAATAGACGTGTTAGTCGGGGCGAGTTTGGCTTTGGAGGCCGTTGCGATACTATCTTTTTTCGGGATAGGTGCTACCAAGACCGGAGGGTCGGGTATATTGACGGCTGCCATGGGTGCTTTTTCGCGGTTGGCTAACCAAACTCCTGTAAATGAAGCGATTAGCACTGCGATACCGCAAAGCCAATAAAGCAACCAATGCCTTCTAAATATGTTTTTAATGCCTTTAACCACGGTCGGAAATCGTTATGATCGGCAAATATCGTTTATTTTATACAAGTAGCCACAGATTCGCTGATTATTTCGTTCTATGTATTTACATTTGTGCGAATTTTAACATTCATAGACTTCATGTATCCAGACTTATCTTATCTTTTTCATAGTATTATTGGTACCCAGCCTGACAATTGGCTGTCTATTTTTAAGACTTTCGGTTTTTTCTTGGCTCTTTCTTTTTTAGTAAGCGCCATTGTATTTTATATCGAACTAAAGCGCAAAGCAAAGGAGGGGGGCTTCTTTGAACCAACCGTTGCGACCCTCACAGAAGGTGCTCCAGCTACGATGGGCGAGATTGCTGCCAATGCATTTGCTGGCCTACTTTTGGGCGGCAAAGGTTTGTACGCGTATCAGCATTATGCTGATTTTAGGGTTGACCCTGCATCCATTATATTATCCACTAAAATGCATTGGGTGGCTGGTATCATTGGTGCCGTTCTGCTGGCTGCCCTCACTTGGTGGGATAGTCATCGCAGAGCACTGAATCCACCTTTGGTCAAGCAAGTAAATTTATGGCCCCACGACCGCATCAGTGAACTGACGGTTTCGGCTGCGGTGGGCGGTATTGTTGGCGCAAAACTATTTGATGTGTTCGATAATTGGGACTCTTTTATTCGCGATCCAATTGGTTCTTTAACTTCTGGCGGCGGTCTGGCCTTCTTTGGAGGGCTTGTATTGGGCTTTGTAGCCGTTGTGTTTTATATGTATCGGCACAAAATATCATTTTTACCAGCGGCCGATGCCGTGGCACCTTCGCTTACTGCAGGCTATGGGTTTG
This sequence comes from Saprospiraceae bacterium, assembly GCA_031373665.1. Lineage (GTDB taxonomy): Bacteria > Bacteroidota > Bacteroidia > Chitinophagales > Saprospiraceae > M3007. Next base: position 11,523 of record JANMMZ010000082.1, read on the forward strand.
GGCGCATTGGTTGCCAACTTTCTGGCGATGGAGATTGGGGCATTGTAAATGCAGCACCCAAGCCCAATTGGATGGGTTTTTTACCCGATTGGCTTTGGGCCGACCGATACCCTCACCATGTACTGGACACTGAAAATACCGATCCAGTTCAGAGTATTCCAATAGATGGATGTACCTGGGATTATTGTATGCAATTGTCGCAACCCGTATTTCCAACACCTCTATATGAAGTGATGATGATGAGTGCTATTTTTGGCATACTTTGGGCACTGCGCAAGCGGATACATACCCCCGGTTTGCTTTTCTGTATCTACTTGTGTCTGATTGGAGTAGAGCGGTTCATTATTGAAAAAATAAGGGTGAATGTCGTCCATGATGTAATGGGCTTCAAACTAACCCAAGCAGAAATAATTTCCATTGCCTTGTTTTGCATTGGATTGGTTGGCGCAGCACTAGTTTTGAGAAGAAAAAAGGCATAAATTCCCTTTTTTTGAAACTTTATGAGCAAAAAAGTGTTTTGACCCTTGCTAATCTCTGTAAAAACAGGCATTATAGTATTCAACTTTTTTAAATCACAGATGCCTTGTTTATTAAAACAAAGCAATCAAAAACGATATTTTATTATGTATCCACCATCATTGACAATACCCTGCGAAAAAGACCTGACAGATTTTGGTTTTGAAGCACTATCTACTTCTGATGCCGTTGACAGTGCATTGGAAAACCTAGAAGGTACAGCCCTTTTAGTAGTCAACAGTATATGCGGCTGTGCTGCTGCTATGGCACGCCCCGGCGCGAAAACTTCCATAGACAATGAGAAACGCCCCACGAAACTCTATACCGTATTTGCGGGTGTGGACGGCGATGCGACCGCTAAGGCACGCGAATATATGTTGCCATATCCGCCTTCTTCGCCAAGTATAGCCTTGTTTAAAGACGGAAAATTGGTTCACCTGTTGGAGCGTCGCCACATTGAAGGCCGCTCTGCTCAAGTGATCTCTGATAATCTGAAAGGTGCATTTGATATGTACTGTGATTAGGTCAGTAACGGTAAAAGAATAACTGTTCTTTTTAGGTAGATTGATTTTTGACCAAATAACTATCTTTTTGGGCGAATAGTGGTACTATTTAACTAAAAAGATGGGCAGTTTGGGCAATAAGCAATCAGTTAAAAAGGATAAGTTATTTTTTTACCGTTACTCAATCCATCCGTAGGTTTTTTTTATTAATTTTAAACATGCAACAAGATAGTTTTGAGGTCATCGGTGGACAACCGTTGAAGGGGATTTTGCAGCCACAAGGTGCAAAAAATGAAGCATTGCAAATCGTTAGTGCGGTTTTAATGACGGACGATGTAGTAACTATTTCCAATATACCCGATATTTTGGATGTCAATAAACTCATTGAACTGCTCAAAGGCTTGGGGGTTACGGTGGAGCGGCTTGCTCCAGATACTTACCGGTTTTGCGCTGGCTCAGTTGATATAGGATACTTGCGTTCGGAGGAGTATATGAAAGATGCGCAGCGTCTGCGTGGTTCCGTGATGTTGATCGGCCCCTTGTTGGCTCGTTTTGGCCGTGCCACCCTCCCCAAACCCGGAGGTGACAAGATTGGTCGCCGCCGGCTAGATACACATTTTCTAGGTTTCCAGAAGTTGGGCGCAGAGTTTAAATACGATGATGAAAATGATATATATTATGTAGAGCAGCCTAAATCCGGCTTGAATGGTACTTACCTGCACATGGACGAAATATCGGTGACGGGTACTGCCAATATTGTGATGGCGGCTGTGCTGAGTAAGGGTAAAACGACGATTTACAATGCTGCCTGTGAGCCATATGTGCAACAACTTTGCCGGATGCTCACCCGTATGGGTGCTAAAATAGAAGGACTTGGCTCTAATCTATTGCAGATAGAAGGGGTAGAAAAATTGAGTGGTACCGAACACCGGTGCCTGCCCGATATGATTGAGATCGGTTCCTTTATTGGCCTTGCCGCCATGACCCAATCGGAGATCACCATCAAAGATGCAGGGATTGAGCACTTGGGCATTATTCCTTATACTTTTGAGCGTATGGGTATTCAGATTGACCGCCGTGGCGACGATCTATTCATTCCTGCCCAAGAGCATTATGAGATCAATACATTCATAGATGGTTCTATATTAACTGTTTATGATGCACCTTGGCCTGGGTTTACGCCCGATTTGATGTCTATATTACTGGTGGTGGCTACCCAAGCGCGGGGTTCGGTGCTGATACATCAGAAGATGTTTGAAAGTCGATTGTTCTTTGTAGATAAATTGATTGATATGGGTGCACAAATCATATTGTGTGATCCACACAGGGCCACGGTGATTGGTTTGGATCGCCGCTATCCTTTACGTGGGATCGAAATGACCTCTCCTGACATCCGTGCTGGACAGGCATTATTGATCGCTGCATTGTCGGCAAAAGGCCGCAGTGTGATTCATAATATCAACCAAATTGATCGCGGCTACCAATATATTGATAAGCGATTGAATGCGATTGGTGCTCAGATTAATAGGGTTTAGTGTCTCCCTGTTTAACAAAATCTAAGTATCCTGTTTCTTTCCATGAAAAAATGCCACGAGCAAACAACCATTTGTCGTGGCATTTTCATATCCACCAATCAAATTTAGATTTTGGAAACACCCCTCCCTCGTAGGTTAATTGATTCTACTTTTGAAAACACTTTCGCAAAACCAGCCTCGAGGACACCATTTGTAGTATTTTAAAATCGCAGCGTACATCACGTTTCCCCCTTTGGAACGGTGCTGGAATAAAGGTACAGATTCAGGCTTCAGGTTTTGGCCTTAGATTTTCTGTTTTTTGGGCATGAGCAGACGAGAAGCAAGTAAACCTTGCTTTTCGGGCGTGAACATGCGAAGCATACGCACAGCTATTTAAGTCAAAAAAGAGGGAATATGGGGTCAAAAGATGTGCATCAATTTGTACCTTTATTCCAGCACCGTTCCTTTGAAAGAGGTAGGTATGAATACTTCATCGCCAGTATTTTGCGTTTCTTCAGGCTTCGCCCAACCTTTTATCAATATTTTTCGTCAAGTAATATGACTGCTCTGCTGTCCAAAACTGACATTTTACGAAATAGGCCAACCTCCTATTGAGTTATTGCCGTACATTGGTCGCCTATATTATTCATCTATAAACTTGGCAATCCCATGCCCCTTTTTACTCGTTTTCTAATTCTGATACTGTTTGCCTTCGGTTGTATCTCGCTGAACGCTCAGAACATCTCTATTGTGTATCAAACCCCTGATTTTTTGTACGTCTGTGGGACTGATACAATGACAGTCACCATCAACAACAATGGGGGCGCGACCGCTACAGGACTCAAGCCTACGTTGTCGCTGGGTACAGGCATTTTTTACTTGCCAGGTACGGTTTCTGGTGCCACCGAATCCAATATTGGAAGCCTCAATGCGCCCATTTTTGCCATAAATGACCTTCCTGTTGGCAGTTCCGCTACTTTTAAAGTATTGATTAGAGCCGATTGTAGCCTGATTGGCGGTATCAATTCGGGACAACAGTTTTCAAATACCATCATCGCCAATTACAATGGCGGTACTCAACAGGTGACTACCAGTAGTTATATTGTAGAGACAGGGTTGTTGGTGGCCACTGGGGTTACACCTGCCAACCTCGCAGGCGAGTTTGGGCAAACGTTGATGCGAACCGTCTCAGTAAGAAATACCCGCCTTGGGCCCATTAAAGGATTGCATTTTACAGATTCTCATTTTCCCGGTATAGACGTGACCGTAGATGGCCTTACGGCTATCGGAGGAAGCCCGGTTCAATATGATGCCGATGTTCCAAATTCTTTTTTTACGGCTTTTGGCGATGGCGACGACCTATTTGAAAAAGATGAGGTGGTTACGTTCACCGAAAAAATAACAATTACCGATTGCGGAACCCCTTCGTTTACCAATATTTCGACCATCAAGATCAATTGGGGATGCAACAATGCTTTTTGCCAAGGCGATACCGCCCAAGCGTCGGTTACCATTTTGCCCTCCTCTCTCAATCCAAGCATTTCTATATTTACCGATTATACAGAAGCCAATGATATTTGTGGAAATGAGCCAGCAGTACACGAGATTTTAGTCGTCAATTTTGGAGGCGCACCAGCCAATAATATTACCGTAGAACCCATCGTGCGCGACACTGGTTTTATAGGCATTACCTACAATTCGTTTGAGTACAATGACGGATCTGGATGGCAAAGCATCACACCAGTAAATGGTCTGCCTACTTTATTGGAAGCCTGCGATGATACCGATCATTACCTGAATGTCCAAGTAGTAATACCGGTAGTGCCACCCAACGATACGGTACGCATTCGGTTTTCAACCATAACTTGTTTAGAACCCTGCCAATCGCGCCCACAACGACTTCGATTGCGGTTTAGTTATGAGAAAAAATGCCCTACTGATGCCATCGTGAATGGAACAGGTACGTTTTTGCCCGATTTTGATACGCGAATCCGCACGGGAGTCAATTACGACATCGGCGAATGCCTCAATGATGGAATAGAATACCCATTCAGGTATTGGGCCAAAACCAGCCGCCTATTGGCAAATGATGGTTATGTACGGGTACAGTTTGTATTTCCTTGGGGCGTGTTTTGGCAGCCCAATTGCGTACCAATTTTAGACGGAAAATCGCCTGTTTTAATTGATGTGGATACCGTGCCGGGCGTGAGTACCACCTTGAATCTATCTTATGAATTGCCCTTTTCAGCAGATACCATTTGGGGCGATTTTTGTTTGAAATATTTTTGCGATAGTTCTGTCAACTGTGTTCAGGTAATACCCAATCCTCCTCCCCGTGGCGAAGACTACACAATATTTCCTCCCGGCACTATGTGTGATAACTGCCCTTTAGTAGTAGGAATGACCACCTTCTTCTCCGATGTGATTGATGACACCCCGGAATGCAAGATGTCGGGTTGTAAATCATTTGTATTAAGCGTAAATAATACCTGTGGTGCTGGCGGTGGCGGTGGTGGCGGCGGCGGTGGCGGCATACCCGGACTGGCAATAGCCTCTTACGATTCGTACCGAATCAATTATGGTTTGAAAGACAGCGATGATGACCGTCAGGCCGATAGCAACGCTCCTGCAGTATCTAATCAAATCAGATTAGACCGTTTCTTACCCGGCGATACCATGCGGACAGCACTCAAAGCCGTAGTGATACTTGGCAATCTATCTCAAATTGATTTCCGTATTTTTAATGAGTCATGGTCTAGCGATTTTGGTGTTGCTGATGGCGATTCCTATTTATTGGCTGCCGCCAAAGGTGGATTGGTACACTACGATTCTTTGATGTATATAGGTGGTACTCTTCAATTTGTGACTGCCGCAGGCCAAGAATATACTTGTCCAGCCAGTGTACCCACCATCAAATCAGATCAGCATATATTTACAGTAGCAGCGCCCAATGTAGAACCTCCGGCCATATTGGACGAGGTGGCTTCTATGTTTGATGAATACAGCATTAACCTGATGACTTTAGCCAATTCAGGTTGTGTACCAGCCAATTTTGTATTAGGGCCGGGCGACTCCTTGTATTTCACAGCAGATTATAAATTCAGACAAAACTTTGTGCCGCTTTCGGGTGCTATCCCTGCTTTGGTCAATATGAGAAATACTGCCTGTGGTACCGACAATGTGTTCGCTTGGATGCTAGAAGGCTGTTTCTCGCCCAAACTAAGGCAATATTCTGGGTATGTAGAAAGTATCAGCCCAGCCACTTACGATATTTCACCTTGCGATACCACAGAGGTAAAAGTGCCATTTCAGTACGCGATACGCATCGCACGGGGCAATATGTTCCCTTTTGAAGTGCGTCCATTGACGGTTATTAAAGAATACAGACAATCATTTCCGACCATAGTACCGCACATCGGGAGTCGGCTCGACTTTATGAATCTACAAGAAAGTACGCCTTTGTTTGGCCAAACTCCGGTGGTAGTTCAGCCCATTGGTGGTTTAAACAGGTTTTTATTGACCCCATTTTTTGTAAATCCAGTGGATGAAGGGTACAACCTTCAACTTAGTTCTAGGTTTGGAAAAACCTGCGGATACAATGGGATTGCTTCCTCCATCACAGAAGTGACCGTGCGCTATCCAAACAAATGTTTCAATGATCCAACGGAGGTAAAATACCAAACCAGCGACCCCGACGGCTACAGTAGTGGCAGTGCAGAACTGGAATTATTTACCCAAAACTCGATCCTTGATATTCCAGCAGATGTATTCAATCTTGATATATTTGTACGAAACAATACCAACAATCAAGCACCCAATGCTTGGCTTTCGTTAGAAGGAAATGGACAATTGGAAGATGTAGAGTTGCTATTATTGCCATCCTTAGTGCCAGTGCCGTTAGTCGGTGGCGTATTCCAATTGGGTGAAATAGATGCTTATGCACAACCTCCTTTCCGATTGCGTGCTTCCAGCAAACTTTGTGAAAATGTGACGCTCACCATCCGTTTCGGATGGGATTGCGACCCCGTAACCGCTCCTGGATCCAACCCTTGTGGCAACTATACCGAAACAATAGAGTTGCGGCCTTTGCGCCCCGAATTGGAACTTGATATTTTGGCACAACCGGCTGAAATTCCGATGTGCGAACCTTCCGATTTTTTTGAATTTGAGGTTTACAACGCCAATGAAGGTTTGGCTTTTGGCACTACTCCTAGCGTGAAATTACCACCGGGCCTATCCATCGTACCGGGCACATCAAGACTTTCTTACCCAGCGGGCGCGGCCTATGTCAATATGCCCGACCCTACAGAACTTCCGGGTTTTGTATTCCAATGGTCGCCAGAAGGCGTATCTGCTACCTTAGCGGCCAATGGCCTCGCAGGGGTGGATGATGATCCTAATAATGCCATGCGTATCCGTTTCAAAGTACAGGCTGTCTGCGGATTTGTGGCCAACTCTCAAATCATATTTGGTGCCGAAGCCATACAAGCCTGTGGCGCAGCATCAAATATACTTCGCAAACCGGGCGAACCCGTTCAGTTGGAAGGTGTGGATCCTTCCTACGAAACCCAAGCAAGTTTGTCATTTAGTATGCCACCTGGTGAGGTGGATTGTGCCGAAAGTACTGAACTAACCGCCACGATCACGATGGGCGATACGCCCAATACTGGCGATAGCATTTATATATTATTGCCGGCAGGTATAACTTATGTGACAGGGTCTTACAATCCAAGCGCGGGTGCGCCCTTGGGGCCACCACAAGTACTAGGCTCCCAACTGCGGCTTCCATTGCCAGGTACCCTTGGTGCTGGCACCTCATTTGTATTCAAATTCAAAGTCCAATACAATGATCCCGCTGGCTGCGACGATAAGTTGATCGTGATGCAAACCCGCGAGCAAAAGCAGGTTTTCTGCCCAGCCATCAATCAAAATTGTAGTGTCTATATTGCTACTGGAGAGGTGATAGTAAACCTGAAAGCCCTGAATCCCAACCTGCGATTGTTGAATTTCAATACCACTGCCTCCAGTGGGACTAGCCTGAATTTCAATGCCGATCTTGAAAATATCGGCGATGGATTGGCCTTCAATCCGATCGTGAAATTTTACCTAGACACCAATAATAACGGGGTCATAGACACAGGCGAACCTTTGGTGAATACTTCCATGCCTAATATCAATATCCCGGCTGGTAACACCACTGGATTCAGCGGTACTTTGGCCAATGTGACGGCTGCCGACCTGTGCAAATTGATCGCATTTATCCCAGCCGAAGATAACTGCGGTTGCGAAGATCAAATATTTCCTTTGGGCGGTATGAGCAGCATCACATACTCCATCGGCCGATGTTCGGTGGGTATGGTACCAGTAGGCATTGATGAAGTGGCGGGTCATACCTACACTTGGTTGACTCCCAACGGTATGAGTTGTGTAAACTGTGCCAACGGCACCTTTACGCCCGGTATCAATACCCAAACTGGAGAATTGGTTACGCTTATCTTGTCGGATCAATCGGGCGATTGTACCGTGGAGCATATTTTTGAGATCAAATTTGGTGGCATCTTAGGTATAGACCTCCCCAATCAAATCATTTGTAAAGGCGAATCGGTTACCATAGAAGCCACCCCCGGCGGTACTTACAACTGGACAGGTACTGGTATCACCGATCCGATGGCTCAAATCCAAAACGTATCTCCTTTGGTGACCACTACCTATAAAGTGACGGTTACTTTTGGCGCGGGCTGTTCGGGTACTGACCAAATCAAAGTAACAGTATTGAAAAAGGACTCTATGACCTTGGCTACCCTAGAAACTTGCGAAGGCTCCCCTGTCAATATATTAAATATGCTCACTGATGTATCTGGAACCTATGTCCAAACATTCACCAACGTGAATGGATGCGATTCTTTAGTGATCCAAACACTGGTGGTTACGCCCAACCAAACGGAGGAAACAGTGGTACTGTGCCCCAACGACTCGGTGATGGTGTATGATTCCTTGTTTACGACGGCCGGATTCTTGACCCGCGATTTAGTCTCTTCTGTGACGGGATGCGACAGTACCCATCGGATTTCTGTAGTCTTAGTACCCAAGCCCGAATTGCCAGCCAATGATACAACGGCTATCCTTCAAGGCACTACCCATGTGTTGGATATTCAAGATAATTTTGCCAATTACTTGTGGGAGACAAAAGATCCAAAAATTAGTTGTACCGATTGCTTTGACCCAACAGCGATGCCTGATACCAGTCAAAATTATACAGTTTACATCGAAGATGGTAATGGCTGTAAAGACACTGCGACCTATCGGATAATTGTGTTCCCGCCTTGTGATCCACAGCGATTAGAGGTACCGAATGCTTTTTCACCGAATGCGGATACTGAAAATGATAAATTTAGAGTCGTCGAGTTTGAAGGTTTAGAAACCGTAACATCACTGGTGATATATAACCGTTGGGGCAATAAAGTCTGGAGCGGTGGCGGTCAAAATGCCGCATGGGATGGTACAATAGACGGAAAACCTGCACCTTCTGATGTCTATGTTTGGATATTGACCGTTGATTGTGGGGGCGAAAAGAAGGAGCGTAAAGGAGATGTGTCGATAGTTAGATAAAGGACGGCCACTGCAATAATTATAGTCATCTGATGACTATAATTATTGCAGCCACACATAAGTTTTAATATAAATTGTTGCTAACTTTTGTTGAAGAGTTTGAGTTATTAGATTTCGAAAGTGAGTCGTACGATTTCGGAAGTTTTCAGAACTTCCGAAATCTTAGCACACTAGCCTCGGCCGAGGCTTTCCATTTGTTAAATCCATTTATTTTCATACATGATCAACTACAACAACAAAAAATTCAGGCCAGTATCCAATACCGAAAATGGAGAAACCTCGGGAGAAACCCTATTTTGCTATCAACAAGACGGGCCTATCTTAACGGCGGAATATACCGGCGGAAAAATTATAAAAGGACACCTCATTGGATTGGTGGATGGCGCAGGTAATATCGAAATGCGCTACCATCAAGTAAACGATCAGGGCGAATTGATGACTGGGATTTGTGCTTCAAAACCTGAAATCTTAGCAAATGGGAAAATCAGACTCCATGAGCAATGGGAATGGACATGTAAAGACGGATCTAAAGGAAATTCTATCATTGAAGAGGTATGAATAGCAATGAATGGTGTCAGCGCACGATCTTTCGAGTATTCATAATGCTGCTGTTGCTCACAGTAGCTGTTAAAGTGGTTGCCAATGACACGATATTCATAAAAGTTCATTTTCTGTATGGCTCAAAACCCCAAAGGGCATTCAAAGACACGGAGTCTAAATGGCTTGGTGGCCGACTCGGCGGCCATGTAGGCATTGAAGTGGAGCCCAACAAAATCATAGATTTTGTTCCGTCCGGAAAATTCCATTGGTTTGCAAAGCCTAACAATAAGCACAGTAAGTTTGTGATTCATGATGAAGATGGATTTTGGACTGTATTTGGAGGAAGGGCTGCCGCTGCTAAAAAAGCCAGTATTACCATCCCTATTACGGCAGATCAAAAACAACGACTCGATCAAATTTTCACAGCCTATACCACTACTACGCCCTATGATTATGCCTTTGTTGGTATGAGGTGCGCAGCCGCAGCGTACGATATTTTGAGCCAATTAGGCATTGTTAAAGCGTATTCTTACCATAAGACTTACCGGAAAATATACTACCCTCGAAAATTGCGAAAACAACTCCTAAAAAAAGCAACGAAGCATGGGTGGGCTATTAGCAAACAACCGGGTATTAGCGATCGGAGAAAGTGGGAGCGAGGGTGAACGGAATCCATAAAAAAGCCGCAACACATACATGTTGCGGCTTCTACATTAAATCGTTTTTCGGACTGGGATGGCCTCAATGTTGCCCGAAAAGGCAAGTGGGAAACACTGCGCTTTTCGGACAATTATTAAATCGGTATGGATTATATGAAGCAAGCAACGAATCACTTGCCCTTTAAAAATCGGTATTATTACTTGATTAAAAGTGTCCCGGAGGCTACAGGCTTGCCATCAGCGGCAAGTCTATAGAATAAAGTACCTGCCGGAAGTTGATGGCGAAACAATCGGAATGTGGGATTATTGTAAAAATGATGATCAATTAATCGGCCTTGAATATCATAGATTTGAAGCGAATAAGTATTGGCTTCTACTCCAGTCAATTCAAAGGTGGCAACATCCTGTGCAGGATTTGGATATACCTTTAAGTCTGCGCCTTTTTGGAAAATGTTTTTTGTTTTAGTAATAATAATGAATGAGTCGAACTCACAAACGGTATGAAAAGTCTCGCCAGTGATGACGGGAGCCTCGAAATCAAAAGTGATGGCGGCACGGTTGTAGATTTTGGTATTACAAGGTAAATCCGGTTTTTGAGATACCCTGAATCGAACAAAACCTTCGCTCGCGCTGCCACCGGGGGGGAGTTGGATGTTGGAGAGTGTAAATTCCACGATCCCATTGCCAAAGATGTTTAACGTATATGGGTGGCTAGAGGCGCCGGGAAGCACCGTGGCCGGGTCTAATGCAATAGATAGTACATCACGAATGATGACTTGCTGCACCGTATCGGCTCCGGTATTGCGGAATTGGATTAAATAGTCCAGATCGGTTTCTGGAGTGACGTAGTGGGGCACGTCGTACCCTTTGGGATGACCTCTTTTAAGGTAGATCGGATTATAGTCGGACGCTGCACTCTGTTGGCAATCGGTAGCCACAAAAGCATCTGCATCGTCTTCAGGAAACATTGTATAAAAACCCTGCGATACAAACGCAGAACTGGTATCACTGATACAGCCTTCCACCGCTGCCGTTGGTAGGCTCACCCCTGGATAGCCGGGGCTTTGCTCCGCTATGATGCGGTAGGTTTTTCCATCCGAAGGTTGAGTCCACACAGTAGCATTTTCGCCCATACCTAACTGAAATTGTAAGGCATTTGGATCGCTCGGAGGAGGGGTCAACATCACAACATCTTGTGCTATGACAAACCCCAATGGAGTACCCATGCCGCCAATACCTGTATTGGTCAAGATCATACGGACAGAGTCATTGATGCAAATGGCTTGAGCCACGATGAAGGCTCCATCCCAACCCAAGAGGGGCTGACAAAAAGTATCGGGGTAAATATGAGCCGTAACGCAGTGGGTTTGCCCTTCAGTAGTAGTGGCACAGTCCAAGAGTGCTTTTACTTGAAAACTATTGCATTGGCCATTATTAAGGGTGCCTACATCGTAGCGGTAACTATTGTTACCAAGTGGTAAACCACTGATACTGCTGCTGGTCACAATAAGACCTGCATCAAAATTGACCACCACATACGTATTAGGAGATGCCGTTGTACCAGAGTTGCAATAACGAATGTTATAAGTGTTCTCTTCGCAGCGGCGCAAAATGGGCGTTGCTACATCTACTTCATTGCGTGGGCACAATTCGTCGGCCCTTACCGGAACCTCAAAATCAATAGTATCATAGAATGCAGGTACCAATACATCAATGGTAGGCGTACAGGTTTTCCAATACACATTGGGTGTAATGAGGTGTACACTGTATAGACCAGTATCAACGGCTACGTCAAAAGTACCATTGTCGCGAGCCACGGCATACCGCGTAAAATCATCTCCGCTGATGACCACGATCCAGTCTTCAAGATTGGTCTCCTCAGAGTCCAAGAGACAGTTCAGGTTGGCATCATTAAAAATGTGCCCCCTTATATAACTGGTAAAAATGAGGCCATTGGCATCCGTTTTGACCAAGTATGTTTTTGATTCGATTGATCCACCCGATACATAGGGTTCGCTGCTGCCTGCTACTACGCACCCTCCATCGGGAGTGGCAATCACAGCGTTGCCCACATCAAATCCACCTTTCCCAGCCTTGGTTTCCCAGATCGTATTGCCGTTGGGGTCAGTATGTAGGATGTAAACATCGTCTAAACCAGTAAAAAAACTTTTATAGCCACAAGCAAAAATATCGCCATTGTCGGCTATCTCGATCCCATAAAACTGGACAAAATTGAAGTTGGCTTTTGTCCAAAGGATAGAAGATCCATCAGAAGCAATTTTTGAAATAAAACCGTCGCCTCCGTTTGAATTAAAGGTGGAGGTAAATCCAGTCACAAATATAGATCCGTCGTCGCCTACGGATACGTCATGCGGCTCTTCGTTGCCTTGAAATCCAGCCGTACTAGTGAATGGGAAAGCATTTTCCCAGATTACTTGCCCTGAAGCATTGTCAATACGGGCTACATAAATATCTTTAGGATTGGGTGTATTACCCACCTTTTTATCAGAACTAATGACCAAGTCTCCGTTGGATGCCACATCTACTCCTGCAAACTCCACTGGATTTTCTGGTTGTCCATAACTATTGATCCACAATTGATTGCCCAAAGCATTGGTTCTGACCACCAATAGACTCGGCACTGTTCCAGCTCGTTTTCCTACGATCGCAAACCCACCATCGGCGGTTTGAACCAATCCAAGTCCTGTTTCAGCACTGGCATTTCCAAAAGTTTTAAGCCAGAGTTGATTGCCAAAGGCATCCGTTTTCATGAGCAATATGTTCCCATTCAAGGTGCCTGCTATTACATAACCGCCATCACTCGATACTACTACTCCGGAAGCCGTTGCAAGGTTCAAGTAATTTTTACTCCACTGTAAATTACCATTGTCGTCGGTTTTCATCAACAGTAACTGAGTAAGATTGTATTTACCAACAAGGATATATCCGCCATCGGGTGTCTGCGCGACTGCGTTGGCAGCATCTTGTCCGCCACCTCCGTAAGTACGCTCCCAGCCCTGCCCGACCGCGAAGGTGGACAAGAGTAATAACGATAAGGAAAAAATGTACTTAATCATGAGTAAAAGGATAAAATTTCGATGTCTATTCGGTTTGATGTTGCAAAAGTGCGACCCTATCATGGATAAAAAAAAGACAAAAAAACGCATTTGTTGATTTTTTTTGAAGCCGTTATTAGGATGATTATCTAAAGTATTATTCATAAATGTAGTTTTTTTGATTCAAAGTTATTAAATTATTTTAAAAAAGGCAGATAATAGAATTATTATTTAAACGTTATTTCTTCCGATTTGTTGAACAGATAAAAAAATCACTGCATGCAAAAAAGTGTGTTGACCGAGATCGTTCGTTCGCTTCAAAAGAAAGAAATCAGGGAATTAAACAAGTGGCTCCAATCCCCTTCGCACAATCAACGGCAAGATGTGGTGCGTTTGTTTGATTATATGGTGAAGTATTTGCCACTTAGCGACGAAACAGTAAAAAAAGAGGCTGCTTGGAAAAATATTTTTCCCTCCGAGCCTTACGACGACGCTTTTATGCGCCAAGTCATGTATTTTTTGTTGAAAGCCATTGAAGAGTATTTGGTGTTTACCGATTTTATGGGTGATAAAGTCCAGAATCAGGTATCGCTGGCGCGGATTTTTAGAAAACGAAAGTTAGAAAAAGCCTATCGCCAAGCCTATCGCCTTGGAAATGACCATTTGGAGAGCCAATCTTTGCGCAATCGCTACTATTTGATGAACCGATTTTTATTGGAGCAGGAGGAGTACGAACACAAATTGAGCATCACCCAAAATGACTCGGTCAACCTACAAGAAATGGCCAATGCTTTTGAAAATTGGATCATGACCGAAAAATTGCTCGTGAGCAATGCCATGTTCGCACACTATAAGGTGTATCAAAAAATACAATACAATCATGGTTTTTTGCAAGAACTGCTCAGTTACACCGAGCGCAAAAACGAACTCTTAGCGCAACCAGCCCTTGCCGCACAGTATTATTCTTATATGGCTATGACCCAGCCTCAAGAAGATACCTATTTTGATCTTTTCGAAAAGTTAATCTTCAGTGAGGCAGAACTTCGGTTCAATCAAGTGGAGGTATTGCAGTTGTATATGACCGCGCTCAATTACTGCGCAGCCAAGGTAAACCAAGGCAATTTGGACTACTGTCGGAGGGCTTTGGCATTTTATAAAAAAGGGGTAGAAAACGGGGCTTTATTAGAAAACAATACCATTACGCGCTACACCTTTGGAAATGCGGTGGCTTTTGCCTTGAAAATTGGAGAGTTTGAATGGGCAGAAAATTTTATCGAAAATTTCAAACACCACTTAGAAGAGCGGCAACGCGACTCCATCATTAATTTCAATCTATCAAGGATTTACTTTGAGAAAGGGGATTTTGAAAAGGCGCAACGCCTATTGACTCGATTTGAATACGATGATATGTTGTTTAATATCATTGCCAAAACAATGCTCCTCAAGATATACTACGAAACCGAAGAAATAGACGCCTTAGAGTCATTGCTGGATAGTATGCGCATTTATTTGCGGCGCAAAGAGGCACTTGATCCTACCAGAAAAGCAGCCTTTAAAAATTTGATCAGTATTATGAAAAAGATGCTCAGTGTCAATGTGTTTTCTCGCCCCCAGAAGGAAAAATTTAAAGAGTTGATCCAGCAGACCAACCCGCTGGCGGAGAAAGAGTGGCTATTGAAGCAGGTGACATAAGATAAAATCTATTTTAGAAATATTTCACAAAAAATGAGAGAATGACAAGGTATATCCTACTTTTGCGCAAGTAAAATAATATACTTGTGGAAAATAATCAATCAGACAATACCTTACAACGTTCTCTTGGCCTTACCGATGGTGTCATGCTTGTCATGGGTTCTATGATAGGCAGTGGCGTATTTATCGTCAGTGCCGACATCACTCGTACTGTCGGCGGAGCCGGATGGCTACTCGCTGTTTGGGGGCTGGCAGGCTTACTCACCCTTATAGCTGCCGTGAGTTACGGCGAGTTGGCTGGTATGTATCCCAAAGCAGGCGGGCAGTATGTTTACCTGCGAGAAGCCTATGGTCCTTTGGTTGGTTTTTTATATGGATGGGCTTTTTTCGCGGTGATTCATACCGGTACTATTGCGGCCGTTGGGGTTGGTTTTGCCAAGTTTGCCGCTTATATTTTGCCTGTTTTGAGTGAAAAAAATTACCTTTTAGACTTAGGTGCATTCAAATTGAGCGCGGGGCAGTTGGTCTCCATCACGCTTATTACCTTCCTTACCTATATCAATTCCAAGGGGATTGAAAATGGTCGCTGGATACAATTGATCTTTACGTTTACCAAAATAGCCACGGTAGCAGGGCTTATTATTTTAGGTCTGACCTGGGGCTTCAATGCCAATATCTGGAAGGCCAATTGGGGCAGTTACGCTTGGAATTTAGGGCAATGGACTCAAGATCCTACCAATGGATTTAGTGTTTTTACCCACAGCGATTCGGGGATATTGAGCATCATCGTCGCTATTTCGGTCGCCTCAGTAGGCGCGTTATTTAGCATGGACTCTTGGAATAGTGTTACTTCGGTAGCTGGTGAAATGCGCAATCCCAAGCGCAATATTGGGTTGAGTCTGGTAATAGGTACCCTGTCAGTGACGGCCATATTTATTTTGTGTAACATCATGTACACTGCCACCCTCAATATGGAAGACATCGCTTTTGCCAAAGATGACCGAGTAGGCACTGCCGTGGGCCGGGCATTTCTGGGTGATGGTGGCGTTATCGCTGTTGCCATCATGTTGATGATTTCTACTTTTGGTTGTAATAATGGACTTGTTCTATCTGGGGCAAGGGTGTATTATACCATGGCTCAAGATGGGTTGTTTTTCAAGAAAGCCGCTGAACTTAACCGCTCCAATGTGCCTGGGTACGCACTTTGGGCTCAATGTATTTGGGCTTCCATACTCTGCCTTACTGGGCGTTATGGGGATTTGCTCGATTATGTGGTATTTACAGTGTTACTGTTTTATATACTCACCATTGCAGGTATTTTTGTACTCCGGGCCAAACAACCCGAAATAGAACGCCCTTACCGCGCTTTTGGGTATCCTGTATTACCAGCCCTATACATATTATTGGCTTCAGGCATTTGTTTGTGCTTGCTCATCTATAAGCCACAGTATTCATGGCCAGGGTTGGGTATTGTTATCATGGGTATCCCATTGTATTATTGGCTCATGTTGAAGAAAAAATAGGGTTTAGAAACACATGGATCAAATATTTAAAATTATGCTAAACCTGCACATAGTGGCAGGGACACTCGGTCTTTTGGCCGGTTCTTTCGTGGTATTTGCCAAAAAAGGAGACAAGCAGCACCAGCGCATCGGTAAAATATTTAGTTACAGTATGCTGACCGTTGGTTTTTCGTCTTTCATACTGGCGAGTATCCACCGCAATGATTTTTTATTCGCTGTGGGCGTATTTACCATATTTTTGGCCGGTACAGGTTGGCGGTATCTATATCTGAGAAACATACCCGAAGGCCAAAAACCTATTTGGATAGACTGGGCACTGATGGTTTTTATGATCATTTTTGGCCTCTTTTTCATCGGTTTTGGGGCTCAACTTTTATGGAATAAAGCATATTTTGGAATCATATTGATCCTTTTTGGGGCGAGGGGTACTTCTATGGCTGTGAGTGATTATAAGACGTACAAGGGACAAATCACCATAAAAAATTATTGGCTCATCAATCACCTGCAACGGATGTCTGGGGCTTACATCGCTTCGTTGACGGCTTTTGTGGTGGTGAACGCGCCGAATAGGGCAGGTTTTTTACCTTGGTTGCTCCCTACGGTGATAGTGGTGCCTTTTATTGTGAAATGGACTCGGAAATATCGGATTAATAAGTAGCGGTTTACCCATTAAAGTAAAACTAAAAGAAGGGGGCATGTTACCATGCCCCCTTCAAATTAAACATTATGAAGTTTTAAATTTACTTCCTCAATATTAGCAACTTATTAATAATGACTTCTTTGCCCGAACGGCCGCGCACGTAATAAACGCCCACTGGCCTTTGGGTTAAATCAATCTGATACACAGTGCTTGCCACTTCTGATTGCCACACTATTTTGCCAGTTTGATCATATACTTCTACCGATTCAAATGGTTGTGATGCCTCGGTTTCAAAGGTAAATAATCCTTCGGTTGGGTTCGGATACAACTTGTCTTGACGCAGTGCTTGGTCTGCAACAGTTGGGTTTATTGATACAAAAGGAGCGAATTGATTGACTCCGGCTGATCCAATATACAAAGCATCAATGGCCATATCGCTGGTCTGAATACCCGTGACACCTCTAAATCTGATTTTGGTAGCACCAGTATTATAAGGCTGGAGGTTGACACTTGCCTTTGTCCATTGGTTGCCTTGATTGCCTGAAAGCGACCAAGCCGTTGTCCAAGTAGCCTCATTGTCAGTACTGACTTCTACATAGAGAGTGCCCATATTAGCCCCAAACATGTGGTAGTAAAATTCAATAACTGGATTGGTAACAGCGGTCAAGTTCAGGCAATGTTTGGTCCGCAACACCGCCGTCATAGCGAAGTTTGTCGAATTCAAATGAGCATAAAAATTGCCGTGATGCGCCGAACTTGGGCCAGTATTTGGATTGGGGGTATTATTTTGGCGACGTACCCAGTTGGTTTGGTATCCCAAAACGCGTTCAAAAATATCAAACCCTGATTCCAGACTATTGGTATAGGGAAAACTACCATAATAACTACTACACACCACCGTTGGTTGGGTTACGGTAGCCGTAGCAGTGGCAGGGCAGTCGCGGCTGTCGATCACCGTTACTGTATAAGTACCTGCGGCCAATCCAGTGATTGTTTGGGTGGTAGCATTGTTGTTCCAAAAATAGTAGTAGGGCGGAGTGCCGCCAGTAGCGGTTACAGCAATGGCACCAGTACTCTGGCCCGGTATGGATACATTGGTTACTGCTGAGGCAACTTGTAATATGGCAGGTTGAGTCACAGTGGCCACGGCTGATGCCGTACAACCAATAGCATCGGTAACCGTAACAGTATAGGTGCCTTGAGCCAATTGTTCTATAGAGGCTGTGGTAGCACCATTTGACCAGATATAGGTCGGTATCCCTGAATTGCCCGTTACTTGAAGGTTAACTTCTCCGTCGCTATTACCATTGCAATTGACATTTTCCACCACAGGTATAACGGCTAATTGACAAGTGGTTGTGTTGTCGTTATAAAATTGGATATAATCAATGGCAAAATCGTCTTCGGCATTCAGTCGCCAGGTGTCTGCACCGATCCGAACCTGAATACTTGGAAAACTTTTAAACGCTGTCAAATCACAAATCACTGTATTCCATTGATTGCCTTGGTTGCCAGCGGCACTGTAGTAGAGCAACGACTCTGGAAACTCATACCAACTGATACCACCATCTGTACTTGCTTGAGCCAATACATCTATCATCTGTGAGCCGTAAGCATGGTATCGGAACGACATTTTGGGGGCAGCATAAGCCCTAAGATCAAGACAAGGACTGCGAATCACGGCTACTTGAGCCGTATAATTTGATGAAGGGGGTGTCCCTTCAAGAAACAGGTAATTATTGCCCGAAAATGCAGCATCTGGGCCACTGTTAGGGGTAGGCGTAGGGCCACTACCAATAATCATTGGTACCATAAATTCTGGCTCTATCCAGATATTTGACCAATTTTCCATACCCGTCTCAAAGTCAAAGGTATAAGGTAAGGTAGTAATGGCCACTTCACAGTTGTTCGGATGTGGGCATCCCGTTAGGTAAGCGCGATCATATTGGACGGCATACGCCATTCTGTTCATTTGTTGGGGCGAAAAAGCATCCTGACAATTAACGTTGGAATACGACATGTAGTTTCTTGGATCAGGCTGGTATTGGTCGCCATTAGCATCCAGCATTGTACCAGTATAAATACAATTGGTCAAAAAACCTGAATTGAACAGTTGTGGATCTGCTGGTGTATCGCATACATCATCACCAGCCGTAGAGCAGTTAGATCCATTTACAAGTTCATCCGTTCGTACGGTATTTGATTTGCCATGTGTGTGGTATAGGCTCAAGTAGTGGCCCATTTCATGCAAAAAAATCTCCTTGGTGCCAGAGCCAATACATGATTTATTCATGATGATCCGATCAACACTAGGAGGCAAATAAGAATACCCACAATATGACACATTGCCATTAGTAACATTGGCAAAATAGTAGATATTGATCACATTTGGCACATCGTAAGCCGACAATAGTGGCTCTTCCGTCACGTCAAAACTATGGAGCGTAGGACTTGGAAATACATGCACAGGAGCACACTCATAAAACTGAATGTTGAGGGGCTTAAACAATGCATTCAAATCGGCTATACGTGGATCAAAGTAATCTCCGTAGTAAAGCGTAGGCAAACTACCTACCGTTGGAACACACTCATGAAACTGGATCGGTACCCAATCAATTCCGGGTGAATTATCCGCAGCATTGGCATGAGGATCATAGTTTTGTCTGGCTTCCCGGGTTTGGGTTAAGTGTTTGATTTGCTCGGCTGTGGGATTGTGCAAGCAGCCGTTTTGGGCAGACGCCATCGGTTTTACTGCTGCTATCAGTAGGAAGCAGAGTAAACATTTTAAAAAGTTTTGCATAAAAAATATAGATTAGCGGTGAAAGAGCCGTTAAATAGCCCTCATTTCTGACACAAAAGTGCAGCCGATCTCCCCATGCAGACAGGAGACATGAATAAGTGAAGAACTCTAATGAATAAGTGAGGGTTAAAAGCCTACAATCGCTGTTCTAGTACTTTAAGCACCAAGTCTTTCTTTCGTTGTGATAAGGGCACTGTGCGACCATTGTCCAAGACGAGGGTCTCTTCGTTTTTTTCAAAACGGGCAATCTTATTCGGGTTGACCAAGTAAGAGTTGTGCGTTCGTAAGAATCCCAATGGCTCTAAAATTTGCTCATATTCCTTGAGGTTTTTAGATACAATGATGGATTGGCCATTGTCTAGCAAAAAGTTAGTATAACCTCCATCGGCCTCGCAAAAAGCAATATCATCCGTGCGGACATAATATATATGATCTACATCTTTTAGGGCAATACGCTTATTGTTTTCTTGGGGTGCAGCCATTCGCGCTAATAAAAATGCGATTTGCTCCGAAAGACCTTGGTTTTTGATACTTTTAGTCGCTTTTTGCACACTTTGCATCAGTGATTCAGGATCAATGGGTTTGAGTAAAAAATCAATGGCACTAAATTGAAAAGCCTGAATGGCGTACTTGTCGTGGGCCGTAATAAAAACCAACTGAAATTTGGGATCTGGGATTTGGCGCAATAAATCAAACCCCGTAACACCATTGTCCAGCTCTACATCCAGCAGCAGGAGATCGGGTTGGAACTGTCGAATCAAATCAGTGCCGCTTTCAATATCACTAGCCATCTCGATGGCTGTTACCTCTGGGCAAAAGGCTACCAATAGCGCGTGGATTGACTCCCGCATGGGGCGTTCGTTGTCTATGATGAGTACTTTCATTTGCTGGTTATTAAGGGTAAATATATTTGTGCCAATACGCCACCACTGGCTTTATTGGTTACTTCAAATCGCGCATGGCTACTTCGGTATTGCTGATTGAGTACTTGCAACCGGTCTTCTATGATCTGAATAGCCCTCGAAACGTGTTTGCGCTGACGATCTACGGAGTTATGGAGACCCTGACCATTGTCTTCTACCTCGAGCAATAATTCATTTTGTTTGGTTTTTGAAAAACGGATAGACAATAGATTCTCGCGGTTAGTGTCAGAAAAACCGTGCTCTATGGCATTTTCAGCAAATGGCTGCACCAACATAGGCGGAACCAGTACCTGTGCTTCATCCAAATCGTCGGCTATGGTCACTACATATTTAAAATTATCGGGGAATCTAAGTTTCTGAAGATCAAGGTATTGCTCCAAATAACGCTGCTCTTCTGCTATCGTGATCGTGTCTGCATACGTCATTTCTAAGGTTTGGCGCATAATACTAGCAAATTTGGATAAGTGCGTTACCACGGTTCTACCATCATTGTTTTTGAGTATCAAACCTTGCAATGCGCCCAAGGCATTGAAAAAGAAATGTGGATTCATGCGAGCGCGGTTGAGGCGTTGCTCGGTTTCCAAGGTGACCTGCTTAGCCTTCAAAGTGCGTTGTCTTTGCAAAAACACCAATCCCATAATCACTAGTCCAGCCAGTAGTACACCGAACAGCAAGAGGCGATTGCGCAAACGATAAATTTCTTGGTCTTGCTTGAGTTCCACAATGCTTTTTTCGTTCTTGACCTGATTGTATTGTTGCTCTAATTCATTTATTTTACTGATTTTCTCTATATTAAACAGGCTGTCTTTCAGCACCGTATAACGCTCATAAGCCATCAATGCCTTGGTTGGATTGCCTAGTAGTTTTTGATTTTCATACACCAATTCGAGTGCGCTAACCACCATTTGTGGATTGAACTTTTCGGCAGCCACCAGCGCAGAATCTGCGAATATCGCGGCATTTCGATAATCTTTGAGTTGCTGATAGATCTGGGCTTTACTCTTGAAAGCAGCATGACGGTATTTGTATAAAAGCGCATTGGGTGCAAACATCAAAATACTATCGGTATAAGGCAACGCTTTTGTAAATTGATTCAAATGTTGTGCTTGCGCCATGATGCTCAAATAGGCATCGCATACGGTGTGCCTATTCTTGACTTCTATACCCAATCTAAGGCTTTCATGGGCTGATACCAGTGCTGAATCCAGATATGCCCGCTCCTTGGTCTGTTCAAAAATATGGTTGTAGCAAGCAGCCTTATATCCCAAAACAGTGCCGAGTTCATTGTTGAAACTCAACTTGAGTTCCGGATTTTCAGCACTTTTTTGTTTTATTTGAAGTACCAATGCTTCGGCTCTTTTAAGGTAGATCATTTGTTTTGGATACTGCTTTAAGTTGGCAAAAACAATACTCAAACTCAGGAGCGCACGTTGTTGATTTCTCAAAAGATTGGGGTCTCCTTCTGCATATGACAAGGCATTCAAAAAACAATCAGCGGCTTTTTCATGGTTATTGGTTGACATATAATAGTTGCCATAAGTAGAAAAATGCCTTGAATACGATTGTTTGCCGCATTGCAAAGAGTCGAGTAAACGCCGTTCCTCATCCATCAATGGCTTTACTTTTACATATTCGTTTTTATTGAAATAATACTGCGACATAGCATTGCAGTAACTCATCCGACATTCAGGCGTACCAAGCCGCTTGATTTGCTCAAAAATAAGCACCGCAGAATCTACTTTTCCGGTATTAAAAAACTGAATGATTTCGGGGAGTCGCCTTTGCTCTTCGGCGCATTTACATTCATTTTGTGCCCGAATAACGCCAGAAAAAGAGATGGAAATGAATAGAATTAAGGCTAAAAGGAATCTAATTTTTTGAAAAAAGGGGTGGCTTAATACGGCGCATAGGGGATGCTGGCAAGCACATGTAGGTAGGTTCATGATCGGATCGGTTGGCTTGTTTGATTAATTTAGAAATGAATAATTAGTGCAACTATCGTGTTATTTAGACAGTTGTTGCGGCCAAAACAGCCACTTTACATTATTTACTCGTTGCTAATGAGTGCAAATATATGGCGTAAGTTTTGTTCAGAATAGCATAGATTGTAAAATGATGAAAATTTAGGTCAAAAATGCATAGGAGAATGTATCGAAAGGATGGTTTGTGTGGGTTCATCTTGGTATTTAACGTAAATTGTGTATAAGTCATCACTTTAGTTCTAGGATTATCCCAAATAACATTTCTCCAAATCCAAAACTTATTTATACCTTCATGCCCACAAAATTGGACTTTCATAACCAACCACCACACCCATGTCACAAAAAGCCCTAGACATCATCCGCGAAGTAAAAGAAAAACGACTTACCCGCCTCGATCTTGGCAATTGCGGCCTTACTGAACTGCCTCCTGAAGCATTGGAGTGCGATTGGGTGGAGGAGTTGATTTTGAGTGGCAATTGGTGGCAGTATAGTTTTGAAAAAAAGCAATTCGCAAGGCAATCCAGCCGAAACAAAGGCGATCGCAACAATATTACCACCCTTCCGCTTCTCCAGACCCATTTCCCAGACCTAAAAAACTTGATTTCCAATTCCATTCAGATCACAGATTTGTCGCCTTTGGCGGGTTTGTCCAATTTGCAAGAACTTGATTGCTCTAACAACCAGATCACTGATTTGTCGCCAGTGGCAGGTTTGACCAATTTGCAAATACTTGACTTCTACTCGACGCAGATAACAGATTTATCGCCACTATCAAATTTGTTCAATTTGCAACAACTTGACTGCGAATCAACGCAGGTCAGCGATTTGTCATCGCTGTCAAATTTGTTCAATTTGCAACAACTTAACTGCTCCAGAACGCAGGTAAGCGATTTGTCACCGCTGTCAAATTTGGCCAATTTGCGAGAACTTTACTGCAACTCCAACCAGATCACCGATTTGTCGCCAGTGGTAGGTTTGACCAATTTGCAAATACTTTACTGCAACTCCAACCAGATCACCGATTTGTCGCCAGTGGCAGGTTTGATCCATTTGCAAATACTTTACTGCTACTCCAACCAAATCACCGATTTATCGCCAGTGGCAGGTTTGACTAATTTGCAACAACTTGGCTGCTCCGACAACCAGATTATTGATTTGTCGCAAATGGCAGGTTTAACCAATTTGCAAGAATTTTACTGCTACTCCAACCAGATCATTGATTTGTCGCCATTGGCGGGTTTGATCCATTTGCAAATGCTTTACTGCTACTCCAACCAAATCACCGATTTATCGCCAGTGACAGGTTTGACTAATTTGCAACAACTTAACTGCGAATCGATGCAAGTAAGCGATTTGTCACCTTTGGCGGGTTTGACCAATTTGCAAATACTTAACTGCAGCTCCAACCAGATCACCGATTTGTCGCCCTTAAAAAACATCATCGAAAGAGGCGTGCCTGTAAAATGGAATCGGTCTGGATTCGGTATCATGATCGAAGACTGCCCCCTCCAAAACCCACCCATCGAAATAGCAAAACAAGGCAACGAGGCCATCCTCCGCTACTGGACAGAGCAAGCGCGGGTAGGTACTCAAAAAGTCAATGAAGCCCGCCTCCTGCTGGTCGGTCAGGGCGGAGCGGGCAAAACCACCCTCAAAGAAAAACTCCGCGACCGAAAGGCCACGATGCCCGCACCCGATGCAACCACTAAAACCATCCACATCGAACCCTTGGTGCGCAAGGCAGCAGATGGAGCTGATTTTACCCTCCAAGTTTGGGATTTTGGCGGCCAAAACATCCAGAAATATGCGCACCAGTTTTTTATGTCCGACTCGGTCGTCTATGCCCTCCTCTCCAATACCCGCGAGCAAAACCCCAACTTTCAGTATTGGCTCAATATCATCGAGATGTTGGGGAAAGACAGCCCGTTTTTTATTGTCCAAAACGAAAAGGACGGCCATGCTGAATCCTTGAAAGACATCTCTCAGATTCAGGAGCGTTTCCCTGCCACCTTCCAATCGGTGGAGCAAGTCAACCTCCAAAATGCTGAAACCGACCCCCGGTTCGATATCCTCGAACGTCGCCTCCTCTACGCCGCTACCAACCTGCCCCATACCCAGAAGGAATACCCAGTTTCGTTCATCAATGTGCGGAAAACCTTAGAAGAACTATCAAAAACCGAACAAACGATCTCTTTCAAGCAATTCAAAGACCTCTGCAAAGTCGAATGCATCACCGATCCCAAACTGATGGACGACTATGCTCGCACGTTCACTTCTTTGGGTATTGCCTTGCATTTTTCGGACGATCTTCACTTGAAAAATCAAGTATTTCTGAGGCCCAAATGGATCATTGACGCGCTGTTTGGTCTCCTCTATGCTCCGGTCGTGGAGGCACAAGAGGGTCGGTTTTCGGCTTCAGATACCGAAGCCATCTGGATCGGTGACGAATATGAGGGTCTCCACGGGGTGTTGGTCCAATTGATGGTTCGATTCAAGTTGTGCTACGAACTGCCCAAGTCCCAAGGCTACATCGTGCCGCAACGCCTGAGAACCCGCATGGAGCCTTTTGTGCCGCCACCCGATGCTACCCACCTCGTGTATCGGTACCGATTCCTGCCGAGTGGGATCTTGACCCAATTGACCTGTACTTTGCACAGCCGCATTGAGGCCGATAAGGCTTGGAATGATGCTGTCCAATTCAGCACCAAAAGCGGCCAAGGGCGGGTATTTGTCCGCGAAAACACTAGTGCCGACAGTATAGAGGTATTTGGCTATGGCCAAGACAAGGCTGACCTCCTCAACGCGGTGGTGGATGCGATGGATGAGATACACGACACGACCAAATTTGGCAATTTAAAGGTGGAGAAACTGGTGCCTTGCCCCTGCGCTGTCTGCGCTACTGCCCGTACCCATCAGGAGCCTGCGGAGTTTTTTGATTATGATTTTTTGATAAAACTGCTCAAAAAGGGCATAACAGAGAGCGACCGATGCAAATTGAGCATGGATAAATTCCCGATCCGCGACATCTTGAAAGCCTCAAATATTCGGGTGTTCAAGATCGAGGAGGTCAAAAAACTCTTGGAAAACAACCAAATCAAGGAGGCATTGCAACTATTGAGCGGTCAGTTTCCAGAAGATGCTGAGGTGATCCTCCACCTGTCTAGGATCGCTCACCACAACCGGACAGATCGGATGGGGATATTGGATCACCGCGTATCTGATTCGGAGCGGAATCGGATTGTGGCGGATGTGTTGGCGATGCTGGAGGCGTGGGAGCGATGATGAATGGTGACAACGTAGCACTAACTCTACTTTGTTACTTTAGAAAATCAGTAATTTCGCCTTTTGTTAATTGCTAACTTTCGCAGATGGTGGCGTCTTTTATTATGAAATAGACTCGGAAATATCGAATTAGTAGCTGTGAAATAATAATATTTAATACGAAACAGTTTTGGAAAACCTGTACATTTGCCTTTATTCTAAAGCATATAAACATAACTAAATTTCATATGATTGGCTCACTTATTAAATATGGCGGACTTTTGGTGGTCTGTGTCTTGGTTTACAACTTTTTTTTCGGCACTGGTGAAGAGAAAGATAGTTCCAGAAAAATATTTGGAGAAATGCGCGATGTCGTAGTTTCTGTTGGAAACTTGGTCAAGGCAGAAAAAACAAAGTTTGATGCTGGTAAATACGACGCCGCCCTTGACAAACTGGGGGGTGCATACAAGGCTGTGCGCGAACGCGCTCAATTTGTGGATGATAAGGTATTGAAACGCTTAGATGACCTCGAACAGCGTAAAGCAGAACTCGAGAAAGACCTCAATGAGATAGAACAAGGTGATCAGGCTGCTGTTGCGCCTGCGCCTGCTCCTAAAAAAGGAATCAAGCGTGACCCTAAAGCCGAAGAACAAAAAACGGCCAAGGCTGCGGATCAACAACGCCGCAAAGAGGCCCTGCAGCGGGAGTTGGAAGCCTTGCTCCAAGATTCGGATTTGCTGCTCCAAGAAGCACAGAAATAAACTTGGCGAGATTTTTGAATAAGATTTTATCGTGTGTTTGTCGAGCATTCACACTGTTTGGTATTTGTGTGGGTGACTTTTGAATATCACTCCGTAATATCTCCAACTTTTTCAACTATACATTGTTTAAGTATTATTCATATGTGTTGCCACGAAAGCCACATGCATGAACCATAATATATTTTATCACCACATGCTCTTTTTGGAGTATTCGTTATTTAATCACGTTCGATGACTGATTTATTGCAGCAAGTATTTGGCGCAGATTGGGAAAATTCGCTAATCATTGTTTTAAACCTTATTTTAATTGAAAGCCTTCTATCGGTGGACAATGCAGCGGTATTGGCCACGATGGTCATGGATTTGGAGCCGGAGCAACGTAAAAAAGCACTTAGATATGGTATTATTGGTGCCTATGCATTCAGGGGACTTTGTTTGATATTTGCGGCACAACTGATCAAAATTTGGTGGCTCAAGCCGCTTGGCGGCCTTTATTTGATATATTTGGCTTGGGATTACTTTAAGTCTAAATCTACGCCACAAAAAGACGACGATATTCTTGTCAAGGAAAATACTTGGTTTTACAAATTGACAACTGGGTTGGTCGGCACCTTTTGGGCCACCATCATCGCGATAGAAATCATGGATTTGGCATTCTCCTTGGACAATGTTTTTGCTGCCGTCGCCTTTACTGACAATATTTATTTGATCTGTACGGGTGTATTTATAGGCATTCTGGCCATGCGTTTTGTAGCCCAATGGTTTGTGGATCTCTTGGAGCGTTTCCCTTTTTTGGAAAAAAGCGCATTCCTCGTCATCGGTATTTTGGGTTTGAAACTCGTACTTTCGTTACCGTGTCATTTTTTCAAAGGTCATCCAGTAGCCGATTTTATTGATAGCGAAACCGCCGATTTGTTTATTTCCATCATCACCGCTGGTGCCTTTTTTGTTCCGATCATCACCTCCAAGTTTTTAGGATGGCCTAAATCGGTAGATGTCACTAAGAGTATTAAGCGTACTGAGGAACGCCAAATTGATAATTACGAGTAATAGCAAAGGGAGTTATGGTCATCAGATGACTAACTGAGCGGCCTGCGAGTGTCGGGGGGGGTGGAGGAACCCCCACACAACCCCGCCCCGCCCGTAGTGAAAAGTAGAAGAAAAAAAAACATAGAAAAAATAGGAATAATAAAATTTTAGGAGATAAGGTAAAGATAAAAAAATTATTTAAAAAA
>JANMMZ010000086.1:0-17377 GCA_031373665.1 Saprospiraceae bacterium
GGGTGTTCCATTATCTTTTTATTTTAGACGATACAAAGACGGAACACCTTTTTTATTACTTTGTTCTTTTAAAGATCACTGGTTATCAAGTTATTACAAATTGTTAATTCCTAAACCTGATACGCATGCCCCCAAACCCCCTTGGAATTCACCCGAAACTTCTTCAAACATTTTTTATAAGAAAGCCCTGCTCTAGCAAGTGCCTCGTTGCTCTTTATACCGCGAACCAGTCTCCAAATTTAGACAAATCAACATTACCACCAGTAAGGATAATGCCTACTTTTTTTCCAGTAAATTTTTCCTTATTTTTAAGCACGGCGGCCAATGGTACAACACAACTAGGCTCTACTACAATTTTCATACGTTCATATACTAGGCGCAATGCGGCTTTTATTTCATCTTCAGAAACCAGAAAAATATCTTCCACGTATTCCTTAATGATGGGTAGTGTTTTGTCGCTCAAGGTCGTACATAAACCGTCGGCTATGGTATTTACAAAAGGTGCTTGTTCTACTTTTCCGCTTTTGATACTCAAAATAGCATCGGCTGCGCCTTCTGGCTCGCCCCCATAAATGAGTGCCTTGGGTAGTAAATAATGGGTACTCAAGCAAGTACCCGAAAACAATCCACCACCACCTATGGGTGCAATGACAATATCAAGGTTGTCGGTATCTTCGATCAATTCTTTGGCGCAGGTTGCTTGCCCAGTGATGACCCTGTAATCATCGTAAGGATGCACAAATTCGGCACTCGTGCTATCAATGATTGTTTTCAAGGTGGATTCTCTGGCTGCTTGGTTGGGCTCGCAAAAAGTGATCTCAGCACCATAGCCGCGCACAGCGTTTACTTTCACTGCGGGCGAGTTATTGGGCATGACGATATAGGCTTTTGTACCTAATATTTTTGCGGCATAGGCAATCGCTTGGGCGTGATTGCCCGACGAGTGGGTGGCAATTCCGTTCCGTAATTTTTCATCTGAAAGGGTCAATGCGGCATTCATGCCACCCCTAATTTTAAAGGCTCCAATTTTTTGAAAATTTTCGCATTTAAAAAACAAATCAGCCCCAACCATTGCATTGATCGTACTGCTTGTCAATATGGGTGTGCGATGTATATAAGGTGCAATACGCTGGTGTGCCTCTTGTATTTGTTGTAAAGTGATCGTCATGTGTGATTTTTTGACTAGATTGTTGATACTTATTCATTAACCGCAGCAATGCAATCTATTTCGATCAAGCAACCATAATTGAATGGACTACAGGGCACTACTATACGGGCAGGTTTATGATCGCCCATAATCCTGCTATACTCGGTATTGATCTGAGGCCACAAACTAATGTCGGTGACAAAAATATTTACTTTTAATATGTGCTGTAGGCTGCTGTTAGCAGCCAATAATATCTGTTCGATATTGTGCATACAAAGAGCAGTTTGTTCCTCAATATTGCCTAACTGGACATTACCATCTTTGTCAATGGGCAACTGTCCGGCTACATACACCACTCCATTGTGTGTTACGCCGGGTGAGTAATGCCCTCTTGGGGTGGCTACCGTTTCGGGTGCTATTAGTTGAATATTCATAGATCGAGTTTATTTGTTCTCCAAAAGCACAAATATACGATAGAAATCTGAATGAATATACAGGATAATCAATGCCTCATTCCTGTGGGCGATCGGTTTTCATTTGTATTACATCAACTAAAAACGCAAATGCCATCGAGAAATAAATATAGCCTTTCGGTATTTCAAAATGAAAGCCTTCGGCCAAAAGCGATACACCTATAATCATTAAAAAACACAAAGCAAGTATTTTGAAAGATGGATGCCTCGTTATAAATCCACTGATTGGCTTGGAAGCAAAAAGCATAATTATCACCGTAACGATTACGGCCGTGTACATCACCCATAATTCTTGAACCATTCCAACGGCCGTAATGATAGAGTCAACAGAGAAAACTAAATCCAAAATAATGACTTCGGTCAATAGTTTATTAAACGTATTTTTACCTTGAATCTGAGGCAGACCAGTCTTTGAAGTTTCCGTTTTATGGTATATTTCTTTGGTGCTTTTATATATTAAAAAAAGACCGC
The DNA here is from genome assembly GCA_031373665.1 of Saprospiraceae bacterium. Lineage (GTDB taxonomy): Bacteria > Bacteroidota > Bacteroidia > Chitinophagales > Saprospiraceae > M3007. Next base: position 2,092 of record JANMMZ010000086.1, read on the forward strand.
CCATTATTAGAATTAGCCCTTTGCCTGAAAATTCAATTTGAAAAAGGGTAAACAGCGTTTGGTCTAATTTTAAGATCCAAGCAATAGCCGCCAATAGAGCCAGCCTCATCACCATAGCCAGACCAATACCCCAGTAACGAAGTTTATCCCTTTGATCATTGGGCAACTTGTCTGCCAAAATAGATATAAAAATAATATTATCTATGCCCAAAATTACCTCTAGGGCTATTAATGATAATAAAGGAATAATTGAATCTGCCATTTGTGTTATCGTATTTTTTTGTTATATTTTGTATCTTAGTTCGCTTGCACAGTCGTCAGAAGTTCACTGTCAAATATTGCTGCTGGTGAAATCACTGTTTCCTCCATTGGAATATTGTCACCATACCGCTCTTTCATTTTTTGTTTTACGGTTTTGTGTGTCAGGTCGAAGTCACTCAGTTTGCCAAGTTTACCAATTTCAATACCTGTGGCACGTTGATAAACTTTCCAAATGAGTTCGGAGCAATAAATTTTTTCGTCCGACCACTCAAAAGTTAAGTCATAGTCTTTACCATTGAATTGTTCGCCGACTTGTTTCATCTTGGTCAGTGCCGCAGGTGTCAACACCTGGTCTGCATTTTTAAGACGCTTGATTACGTATTTACCCCCCTGTCCTCGAGCAATCCATTTGTCAAGCGGCGTTCGTGTGACAGGTTGAATCGCTTCAAAAACATAAAAATCATTTCCCTCTTTATAAACAAGCCCACAATGAGAGTATTTTGATTTTGTAGCAAGTTGAATGGCTTTGCTTTGCCCAGAAAGGGAGGTTTGAAAAATGAGGTCGCCATTTTTTATTTCAGCATTGGTGGCCAATTGTTTGGATGCTATTTTTGCAGTGTCAAGTTGGTGGTTGGGGGCATACCAATGACGATTGGCTGCAAAGCCGCCGAAAAGTACCAGTCCTAAAAGCCCAAGTGTACCGATTGTTTTTTTCATTATTGTTTAGTTATTTTCCTTAATCACGGAGCAAAGGTAGTCTTCGATATTGAATCTGCCAACCTAGGCTTAAAAATTTGTACCTAAAAGAAATGCATGTTGCAAATACATATCGTTTGTACCTTCTATTCTTCGATCAATGTTGTCCGTTGCAAAATACCCAAAACCTAGATTGTATGAAAAGTTAAATTTTTGATTAAAGTTATACCGAAATTCGACACCACCGTTGAACGAGCCGTAGTTACCAGTATTAACCCGATCCTTATTCTTCCACCACCGATTTGATATATTATTGACTCCACCACCTACATAAATGGACGGCACTAATTTTGCGGTTTCAGGTAATAAATACCCATTTGCGAGTTTGTATTTGACGGATACATCTAAAGGTTTCATGTATTTTTCATTTTATGATTAATTCATTCTAGTGGTTAGGCACGAGAATGAGACAAAGATGCAATGTTTTCTTGACCCCACAAGGCATTTATCAGGATATATAAGATATTAGCATCATTCAATAGCCTCCCAGTGAAACCCATTATTTCCTCCCATCCATACCTATTTGAACAATCACACGTATATATATGGTGTAGGCAGCCTATTTCACTATTACAAAATAGATTTTTCAGTAAAATAGCGATCTTTGCACCTCAACTAGGTTCATAAAGAGCCCAAGCCGCATAATCAGTCATAAATTTATTATATAATCAACAATCCTAGGGAAAACCCTGATACCCATCTGGGGTTTATTTGGATACCCATTTTGAGGGCTAATTTTTTTATAAAAGAATTTTTAAAATAGTTTACAAATTTAAATCATTGATAGTCAATTACTTGTGCTGAATAATTTTTAGATTTCATTTTTTTTTACAAATAGCCATACAATAACAAACCCTCAAAATCGGTTTAATTTGTGACTTTCAAGCGCAGCAACGTTTTAAAATCAGTTCAAAAATTAATTAACAAAACAGTCTTTTTTCGGAAAGAAGCCTATGTTTTAGAATTCAACATCACAAACTTTTAACGTTCAATCTTTTCATTATCTATATTAATAATTATGAGCACACCCACCAATTTCAATCCGTCCAACACTCCAAATTTCACACCAAATAATAACAACGAAGGGCAGAAGCGCTTGACAACCATGATGGGCGTCGCGATTGCTGCCTTGCTTGGCCTTTGTATTTTCCTCGGCGTTAGCAAATACAACACTGGTAAAGAACTAAACCTTACCACCACAGAGTTGGCACAACAAAACCAAGCATTGGCTGAGTTGGATTCCAAATACAATGAGGCTGTAACTCAATTGGAGCAGCAGAAAGGCATCAATGTCGAGTTGGATGCAAAAATCAATCAGCAATTGCAAGAGTTAGAAACTTCTAAGAACCAAGTTGCTGGCTTGATCCGCGAAAAGAAAGAATACAAAAATGGTATGGCTGCTTTGGAGCGCCAAAAGAACGAGTTTTTGGTTCAAATTGACGATCTTAAAAAGCAAGTTGGTATCCTGACCGAGAGCAATAGCACGTTGACTGTCGAAAAGCAACAATTGAGTACCTCTTTGACTGAAACACAAGGCAAACTACAGGAAGAAAGCACCGCTAAGGCTGCTTTAGTATCTGAAAAGACTGCTTTGGAAGGTGAGCGTACCCAATTGAGCAAAAAAGTAGATATTGCTTCTGCCATCAAAGTGAAGAACATCGAAGTAAAGGCAGTAACAGTAAAGAAAAGCGGCAAAGAAAAAACGAAGAGCCGTGCTAAAAACATTGACAAACTTAACATTTGCTTCATGACTGAAGCCAACGAAGTGGTTCCTGCAGGAGAAGAGACTTTCTACCTACGTGTGGTTGACCCAACCGGTGCACCGCTCGCTATCGAAAGCCTTGGTTCAGGTGTTGCTCAAAGCAAGCGTGACGAATCAGAATTCCGTTACACAACTTCTGCCAACTGTAACTACTCTAATGGAGAAACCCAAGTTTGTGGTGCATGGCAGCCGGGTCAAGATTTCGTAAAAGGCCAGTACAAAGTTGAAATATACAACAAAGGTTACTTGGTAGGCACAGGTGCTTTCAAATTGAAGTAGTCCTCAGCCGACCAACCACTTTCTATAAGGTATATACGCAGTAGTATATCATTTTTCCTATCGTAGAGCATCATCACATTTCATTCAAGAGCTGATCAGAATTTATTCTGGTCGGCTCTTTTTTATTTGGTTTAGGTAATCGAATCAGAAAGCGGTTATGATTTTTTTTCATTTTTTCTTTCAATTCATTTGGTGATATACATGCTAAAGCAGTACCTTTGCGTTCGCTTTTGAGGGGGGGATACCTCCTCAATTATTTATTCATTTGATTCTGAACGAGTTACAATAATTTAAGGTATGCCAACCATAAATCAACTTGTACGCAAAAGCCGCGAAAAAGTAGAGTATGCTAGCAAAAGCCGTGCGCTTAATGCTTGTCCACAGCGTCGTGGCGTATGTACCCGTGTGTACACCACCACGCCAAAGAAACCAAACTCTGCACTTCGTAAAGTTGCTAAGGTTCGTTTGACCAACAGCATTGAGATCATTGCATACATACCCGGTGAAGGCCATAACCTACAGGAACACTCTATCGTATTGGTACGTGGTGGTCGTGTAAAAGACCTTCCAGGTGTACGTTACACCATAGTACGTGGTGCATTGGATACTGCTGGTGTAAACAACCGCAAAAAGAGCCGCTCTAAGTACGGTTCTAAGCGTCCAAAGAAATAAAATTGAAATTGTGGGTATGAGTCTGGTGCATTAATGCACTGCACCCCTATCTATAATTACTAAATTACTAATTAACAACTATTTAAAAGTATGCGTAAGCACAAACCGAAACCTCGAGTATTGGCTGCCGATCCGCGTTATAACGATACGATGGTAACACGTTTCGTCAATAACCTGATGTGGGCAGGCAAGAAGGGCGTTGCATTTGGGATCTTTTATGATGCACTTGACATCGTAAAGACCCGCACCAACGAGGACGAGTTACAAGTCTGGAAAAAAGCCTTGAACAATGTAATGCCACAAGTGGAAGTTCGTAGCCGCCGTATTGGTGGTGCTACCTTCCAGATCCCGACAGAATTGCCGGCTAACCGGAAAATTTCTATCGGCATGAAGTGGATGATCAAATATGCACGCGCCCGCAGCGGCAAAGGTATGGCCGAGAAATTGGCAGCCGAAGTAATCGCAGCGAGCAAAGGCGAAGGTAGTTCCGTTAAGAAGCGCGAAGATACGCACAAAATGGCAGAAGCCAACCGTGCATTCGCTCACTTCCGTACCTAGTACCAGCGAGTACCGAACTCCCTTACCGTCGAAAATTGTGTGGTGATTTTAACTAAAACGCCTTACAATTTTCGACGGTTTTGGTGTTTTATGCACTATTCTAAATGTAAGATTCCTTACATTTCCCAGAATTTATGAAAACTAAAAAAAATAGAATCGGAATAATCATGAATTAACACCTCATTAATCGTTTACTCGCGATACTTTATTCTGATTCGCCCGTCTGAAACTCGTTTTTAGACATCTAAGTACTAAATTTATTTATTCACTCATTCAATAACTTTAAGTTATGGCAAACGACCTCCGGTTTACCCGTAATATCGGAATTGCCGCTCACATCGACGCAGGTAAAACAACGACGACTGAACGTATCCTTTACTACACAGGTGTAAACCATAAAATAGGCGAAGTGCACGAAGGTGCTGCTACTATGGACTGGATGGAGCAAGAGCAAGAGCGTGGTATCACGATCACTTCTGCTGCTACTAAGTGCCAGTGGACAGTGGCAGACCAAGTGTATGATTTCAACATCATTGATACACCTGGTCACGTGGACTTCACTGTAGAAGTAAACCGCTCATTGCGCGTACTTGACGGCTTGGTTTTCTTGTTTTCAGCAGTAGATGGTGTAGAGCCACAGTCTGAGACTAACTGGCGTTTGGCCGATAACTATAAAGTGCCACGTATCGCATTCATCAATAAGATGGATCGTGCTGGATCTGACTTCTTTATGTGCGTTGACGACATGAAGGCCAAGTTGGGTGCTAATGCAATTCCACTTCAAGTACCTATCGGAGCAGAACATAATTTCGCAGGTGTCGTTGACTTGGTAAGCGGCAAAGCCGTTATCTGGAACGAAGAAGATCATGGTATGACCTTCAAAGAAATTCCAGTTCCTGCTGATTTGGTAGAAACAGTACACGAATATCGCCAAAAATTGATCGAAGAAGTAGCGGCTTATGACGACAACCTACTCGAAAAATTCTTTGACGATCCTGATACCATCACCATCGAGGAGATGCGTGCTGCTATCCGCCAAGCAGTATGTGATATGAAGATGACCCCAGTTATGTGTGGTTCAGCCTTCAAAAACAAAGGAGTACAGGCTTGTTTGGATGCTGTTTGTTATTTCTTGCCTTGCCCACTCGACATCGAAGCGGTAAAAGGTATTGATCCAAAAACAGAACTGGAAGTTTCGCGCAAGCCATCTATTGATGAGCCTTTCGCTGCTTTGGCATTCAAAATCGCAACCGACCCATTCGTAGGCCGCTTGTGTTTCATACGCTGCTATTCTGGCAAGTTGGATGCAGGTTCTTATGTGATGAACACCCGTACTGGCGACAAAGAGCGTATCAGCCGTTTGTACCACATGCACGCCAATAAGCAACACGCTATTGACAGGGTAGAAGCAGGCGATATTTGTGCAGCCGTAGGTTTCAGAGATATTCGCACAGGCGATACCCTTTGTGACATGGATAAGCAAATCATATTGGAGTCTATGGTATTCCCAGAGCCTGTAATTGGTTTGGCTATTGAGCCTAAAACTCAAAAAGATCTGGATAGGTTAGGTTTGTCATTGAACAAATTGGCTGAAGAAGATCCAACCTTCCGTGTGAAGTATGACGAAGACACCAACCAAACTGTTATCAGTGGTATGGGTGAGTTGCACTTGGAAATCATCATTGACCGCCTTCGTCGCGAGTTCAAGGTAGAGTGCAACCAAGGCGCACCACAGGTAAACTATAAAGAGGCTTTGACAAAGACTACTACACACCGCGAGCGTTTGAAAAAACAATCAGGTGGTTCGGGTCTATTCGCCGATATGGAATTTGAACTTGGCCCAGCCGATGAGGCATTTTTGGCCAGCGACGACTTCAAAAACGGTAAAAAGAAACTTCAGTTTGAGTGGGCTATCGTGGGTGGTGCCATCGATAAAAACTATCAAAAGCCAATCAACGACGGTTTCGTACAGATGATGAACAATGGTATCCTTGCTGGTTACAACATTGACTCTATGAAAGTACGTGTTCTTGACGGTGGTATGCACTCCGTGGACTCGAAGCCTATCGCATTTGAATTGTGCGCCAAAGAAGGTTTCCGCGCTGCGGCACCTTCTACTAAGCCACAATTGATGGAGCCTATGATGAAATTGGAAGTGATTACTCCAGAAGAGTATGTCGGTCCAGTAATCGGTGACTTGAACCGTCGTCGTGGCCTTCCAAAAGGTCAGGAAACCCGTATGGGTGGTGCAGTAGCCATCCAAGCAGAAGTGCCATTGGCAGAAATGTTTGGTTACGTTACTTCATTGCGTACGCTTACCTCCGGCCGTGCATCTTCAACAATGGAGTTTAGCCACTACGCTCCTCCACCAGATGCTGTCGCTAAGCAAGTAATTGAGAAAGCAAAAGGCGGTAAATAGTCGTTTGCTAATATTATAGAAAAAAGCCATCCCGTGCAAACGGTGATGGCTTTTTTTTGTGCTAAAATGGAAAAAAGCATCCCCAAACGTGTAGTTGAATCTTGGATTAATCGAATAATTGAATCATTTCCCTAATATTCTGCCAATTGACATAACTTTGCTTCTCATGTCCTTATTACAAGTAATTATTTTTATGAAACACTTATTACTCTCCACCTTAATACTACTCACTGCTGTATCAGCCTTCGCCCAAAAAGATAAAAAATGGGATGTATCCAACCCAATATTGGGAGGAGTACCCTATCGCGACATCGAATTTACCACAACCGAAGGCACTTGGATGAGTCTTGATGTTAGTCCCGATGGTAATACCCTCGTGTTTGATATGCTCGGCGATATCTATACCATGCCCATCGCTGGTGGGCAGACCACCTGTATTCGCCAAGGTTTGCCTTGGGAGGTGCAGCCCCGTTTTTCGCCCAATGGAAAGCAAATCTCCTTCACCAGCGATGCTGGCGGTGGCGATAATATTTGGGTCATGGATGCTGATGGTAAAAATGCCAAGCAAGTCACCAAAGAAAGTTTCCGACTGCTCAACAACGCCGATTGGATAGACGGCAACTACCTCGTAGCCCGCAAACACTTCACCAGTAGCCGCTCCCTAGGCGCAGGCGAACTTTGGATGTATCACGTCACTGGTGGTGATGGAATCCAGATCACCAAACGCAAAAATGACCAGCAAGATGTGAACGAACCCAGCGTTTCTAAGGACCGCCGCTATATCTATTATTCAGAAGATATGTATGGGGGTGGATTTTTTCAGTACAATAAAAACCCAAATACGCAGATTTTTGCCATCCGTCGCTACGACCGTGAAGAAGGCAAAACAGAAGATATAACTGGTGGTTCAGGCGGTGCTTGCAGGCCCGAAATCAGTCCTGATGGAAAATGGTTGGCATTTGTACGCCGTGAATACACCAAAACAGTACTCTGTATTCGGGAACTCTCCACTGGTATGGAATACCCCATTTACGATGGCCTTGACAAAGACCAACAAGAGGCTTGGACGATTTTTGGATGTTATCCAGGATATACTTGGACTCCTGATGGAAAAAATATTATCATTTGGGCTGGCGGAAAAATCAAAAAAATTGCCCTCGAGTTGGACCGCATGCTTACAAAAAGTCATTCTATTCCGTTGGTAGAATCAGTCAATGCATCTATGGTAGCATCAGCATCAGACATACCTTTCACCTGCAACATAAAAACCAAAGTAGCAGAGACCCTAAAATTTGAAAACAAGGTTTTTGAAAAAGAATTTACGGCTCAGGCGATTCGCCATACCATCACTTCCAATGATGGAAAAACCATTGTTTTCAATGCCGCAGGCTATCTTTACAAAAAAACACTGCCCAATGGAATCCCAGAAAAAATTGCTGGCGATGAAACCAACCTTTGCTTTGAACCCAGTTTCTCTGGCGATGATAAATACCTAGTGTATGCGTCTTGGAACGATGTAACGGGCGGCAAACTGGTCGTGGCAGAAGCCGTCCAAGGTTTTAAAAATGGGAAACCAGTTTCCTTGCCCAGGGGTATTTATCGTACGCCTCAGTTTGTCCCTAATGTCGGAGGCATTGTCTATAAAATGCAAGAGGGCGACGACGAAATGGGGCCTGCTTTTACCGACAAACCAGGCATTTATTGGGTAGATCGCAAAATGACGAATGAGAAAGACGAAAAGGAATTGACATTCTGGAATCCCAAATTTATCAGTGCTGACGGTGAAAACCCTGCACTTAATTCAGATCGAAATCGTATATTAGTCCAAACAGGCGGCTCTTTATTCGGCGCACTCGACAAAGGTCTCAAGTCGTACGATTGGTCAGGCAAAGACGAAAAAGTACACGTAAAATCTAAATACGCCCACTCATTTGTCGTCTCTCCCAATGGCAAATGGTTGGCATTCATAGAGTTGCATAAAACTTACATCTGCGAATATCCACAAACAGGCAAAACCCTCGACCTCAGTGCCGACACCAAGGCCATCCCAGTCACTTGTGTCAGCCGTGATGCCGGTTACAACCTACATTGGTCGAGTCAATCGGACAAACTCCATTATTCCCTTGGTGATGAGTATTTCACCATTGATCTCAACAACCGATTTGCATACTTACCCGGTGCACCCGACTCCCTTCCTCCGCTTGACTCATCAGGCTTAAAAATTGGTTTGACCCTCCCGACCGATGCTCCGGAAGGCAGCATTATTTTTGAAAATGCCCGCATCATTACGATGGAAGGAGATCAGGTCATCAGCAATGGAGTATTGGTGGTCACCTCGAACAAGATTGCTTTTATTGGTACAAAATCTGAATTTAAATCTTCAAAATTAAGCACTCAAAAAGCCAAGACCATTGATTGTGGCGGCAAAACCATCATGCCCGGCATCATTGATGTACATGCACACCCTGGCAATTTCAGGTATGGCCTCAATCCTCAAAAACAGTGGGAATATTACGCACAATTAGCCTATGGCGTGACCACTCAGCATGATCCTTCGGTGAATTCTGAAATGGCTTTCAGCAATGCAGAAATGCTCAAATCAGGCCGAATGGTAGGGCCTCGTTTATATAGTACCGGTACTATAATATATGGTGCCGACGGCGACTTCAAAGCCCCAATCAACTCCTTCGATGATGCCCGCTCTGCCCTACGCCGTACCAAGGCTTGGGGTGCATTTTCGATCAAAAGTTACAACCAACCCCGCCGCGAACAGCGTCAGCAAGTCATCGCAGCAGCCCGCGAACTAAAAATGATTGTTGTGCCAGAAGGTGGTTCTTTTTTTCACCACAACCTTACCCAAGTGGTGGATGGCCACACTGGAGTGGAACACAATATACCAGTTGCACCGCTGTACAATGATGTCGTAACACTTTGGGGCAAAACCAAAGCACACAACACCCCTACCCTCATCGTGAACTACGGCGGCCTCAATGGTGAATATCAATGGTATCAAAATTCGGAGGTTTGGAAGAAAAAGACCCTCCTAAACTTCACCCCTAAGCATATACTCGACGAACGAAGCCGCCACCGCACGATGGCTCCTGAAGAGGAGTATAAAAACGGGCACATACTGGTGAGCCAAAGTTGCAAAAAACTACAAGATGCTGGCGTGAACATCAACCTAGGCGCTCATGGCCAACTCAATGGCCTTGGTGCACATTGGGAACTTTGGATGCTCCAACAAGGTGGCATGAGCAATATGCAAGCCCTCCGCTGTGCCACCCTCAACGGAGCTAAGTATTTGGGATTGGATAAGGAAATTGGGTCATTGGTTGCTGGAAAACTCGCCGATCTTATCATATTGGACAAAAACCCATTAGACGATATTAAAAACACCGAATCTATACACTTCGTCATGGTCAATGGTCGGCTGTATGAGTCCGAAACCCTCAATGAAATTGGCAATTACGACAAAAAGCGCGATAAATTTTGGTTTGAAATGCCCGGCATCCAAACCAGTAATGGGGCAGGAATGCGACATACTTGCCATGAACAAAAATGTGTGTGTGGGCATTAATAGTGCGGGTTGAGAGTGCTGTTGCATGCCATTGGGTTTGGTGGTATGCAACAGTGCTTTTTTTTTGATAATTAGGATGTAAACCTAGATTGAGCGGTTTTGACAATTATGTTATGAACCTATATCAAGCGTGAGATATGATAGAAAACATAGATTCAGCCAATTATAATTTTATAATTGGCTGAATCTGCCTTTTAGGAGCATATTATGCCCGTTATCCTTGACTTCGCTACTGGCGGGAGGCTAACCTTATAAGCATCAAATTACATCTTGCAGTAAAAACCCTAACCACCACCCAAACAACGACTCAAACCATCCCGCCAATGCGGAATATCTATATCAAAAGATTGTTTGATTTTGCCTTTGTTCAGCACACTGAAAGGAGGGCGTTTGGCTGGAGTTGGAAAATCTTTTGACTCAATCGGGCGTACCAGGCAAGGCATTCCCTTTATCTCAAAAATGGCTTTGGCGAAGTCATACCAACTCGTCACACCTTCATTAGAATAGTGCCAAATACCAGCCAAATCATGGTGATTAACTTCTTTTGTATCAACTTTCTGGATAATTTGCACAATAGCCATAGCCAAGTCAGGCGCGTAAGTAGGACTCCCAATTTGGTCAAATACCACGCTCAACTCGCTCCGATCTGCACCAAGGCGCAACATCGTATTCACAAAATTATGCCCATGCTTAGCATATACCCATGAAGTCCGGATTACCATTGTAGTGGGATGCGCCTTCATGGCGGCCTGTTCACCCTTTAGTTTGGTCATGGCATACACGCCCTTTGGACTGACGGGATCAGTTTCTATGAAAGGCGTATTTTGCCGATTGTGATAGACATAATCGGTAGAGATATGAATCAGCCCTACCCCCTTTTTGGCACAAGCGATGGCAAGGTTTTTAGTACCAGTCACATTTATTTTTCGGGCTTGATCGGGTTCGCTCTCAGCCTTATCAACGGCAGTATAGGCAGCACAATTGATACACCAATGAATTTCGTGTTGCTCAAAAAAACGCTCTACATCCTTGGTATTCGTAATATCCAAGGCTTTAGAATCCGCAAAATGAAATGAAATATCTGGAAATTGATACGCCAACGCCTGAAAACATCGGCCCAATTGGCCATTGGCTCCTGTCACTAAAACCATTATTGCTTTTTTAAAGTAGCCCTTTGAAATGCACTCACCGGATAGGTAAGCACTGGCGGTATTTTTTCAGTACCCTGGGTCGTATTCCCTGTAGTACTATATACTTTCTCAGCACCTGCGATCACTTCAAAAATCATAGTCTGATCATCCACCTTTTCGTAAGTACACAGTATTCGGTTATTCTCCACCACAAACCAGCACAGCAACTTAGGACCGTATAAATAACTTTCCATGGAAATGGAATTTTTTTCATCTACCCGCCATAAACCCAGTTCGGATTTCACAGGTACTAATTCATAAGGCCTCCAGTCTTTATCTCTGGATCCATATATCAATCCAAAGGTATAGCGACCTTCTTTTGAAGTATCAATCTTATGTATTTCAACGGTCATCTCGACCGATTGTACCTTACCTTTTCCGTTAAATATATCCAAAGTGCCTTTCCAGTCACCTTGCCACGACGCTGGGAAACTAGGTGTTTGGGCGTATATTACAATATGCCCCAAAAACAATAAGATAGCGAATTGATAACGCATAGTTAGTAGATATTTGTTTTTTCAGACTTAGAAGCCGTAGTTCATCCCCTAAGCGAGCATCTACATATGCAAGGGTCTATTGGCCGTAGCAGACAAACAGGCTTCTTTGAATGCTTCCGTGTACGTCGGGTGTGCATGGCTTATACGAGCCCCATCTTCAGCCGAAGCACGGAACTCCATCAAAGCCACTCCTTCTGCAATCATATCGGCAGCGCGAGCCCCCACTATATGAACGCCGAGTATCTCATCAGTTTCCTTGTGGGCCAATACCTTAACCATTCCATCCAAATCCATACTGGCTCGTGCGCGACCCAATGCCCTGAATGGAAATTTACCTGGCTTGTATGGGATTCCCAATTCTTTGAGTTGCTCCTCTGTATATCCTACCGATGCCACTTCTGGCCATGTATAAACCACCCCAGGAATCAAATGATAATTGACGTGTGGCTTTTGGCCACTCATGATTTCAGCCACAAAAACGCCTTCTTCTTCGGCCTTATGTGCCAACATAGCACCTTTTATCACATCACCAATGGCATAAATACCAGGCACGGAGGTTTCTAAATGGTCATTGACGGAGATCCGCCCTTTTTCGTCGGGAGCAATTCCTATATTTTCAAGACCCAAATTGTCAGTATATGGGCGGCGGCCGATAGCCACTAAGCAGTAATCAACCTCCCAATTCAAAGTCTTTGACTCGTCATCGCGGCTTTTTGCCACTACTTTCACCTTTGTTTTGGTCGGCGTTACTTCCGTCACCGCATGGCGGGTATGAAACTCCACCCCAAGGTTTTTCATGCTTTTTGTCAACTCTCGGCTACAGTCACTATCCATCGTTGCCAATATCCGATCCATATATTCTACCACGTGTACCTTTGTACCAAGTCGAGCATAGACACTGCCCAATTCCAAACCAATCACACCCCCACCAATAACGAGCATAGTTCCGGGCACTTTTTCTATGTTCAGTGCTTCCGTGCTGGTGATAACGCGCTTTTTATCGTAATTAAAATTGGAGGGTACAATGGGCTTTGACCCTGTGGCAATAATCACCCGATCGGTCTCGACCTCTTGTGCCCCATTGGCAGATTGAACTTTAATGCGGTGCTTGGTTACAAAAGAACCATGCCCATTATAGATGTCAATCTTATTTTTTTTCATCAAAAACTCTATGCCCTTATTGTTCTCCAACACCACTTCGTTTTTGCGTTTAAGCATCTGGGGCATATTGACCTTCAAATCTTTCAGATCAATACCGTGCGTAGCGAATTTTTCATGGGCGTTGTGATAATGCTCCGAAGAATCTAACAATGCTTTTGAAGGAATACAGCCTACATTTAAGCAAGTGCCGCCCAAAACATTGTATCGCTCTATAATAGCGACTTTCATTCCCAATTGTGCGCAGCGAATGGCTGCAACATAGCCCCCAGGGCCCGAACCTATGACTGTTACGTCGTATTGCATAAAATTATTTAATATTTATTCTGTTTTTTTAGGCGGTTTCCCTTTAAACTTCTTTTTATTGCGATTAGGATCGTTACCCTCAGTTCTCGACCCTGAGCCTTGATCTGATAGGGGCTTTTGCGGGCCATTACCTTGTGGCGGACGCGGCTGCTGTGGCGGCCTGTCAGGACGAGGCTCTTGGTTTGGCCTATCTGGCCGTGGTGGACGCTGTTGATCACGATCCTGCGGTGGACGTGGCTGCTGTGGCGGCCTATCAGCACGAGGTTCTTGATTTGGCCTGTCTGGTCGTGGCGGACGCGGCTGGTCGCGATCCTGGGGTGGACGTGGTTGTTGTGGCGGCCTATCAGGACGACCCTCTTGGTTTGGCCTATCTTGCTGCGGTGGGCGTGGCTGCGATCGGTTGTCAGGTCTGCGATTTCGATCGTCGCGACGGCCCCCCCCCGATCCTCCATTCGTAGGGCGATCTTGCTGAGAGGCTTTTTCTACGGCTGCAGCCGCAGAATTATCCCTATTTTTCTTAGTTTTCTTCTTTTTCTTCTTCCGTTGCTCTATCGGCAACTGGATCACATCATGAACATTCTCAAAATCAGGTTGTGCCTCTTCCTCTTCTACCTCCGTGTTGGCAGGAGCCATGGCCAGAATATCTTCTAGGCTTCCGGGCACTTTGCCGCTCTTCACCAGATCTAAGGCTTCCCAGATTTGATCTACATGGATCGCAAAAAACTTTCCTCGATCTTCTGCATAGGTATAAAACATGAGCCTTTTGAACACATCCGTTTTGATCAAGATGGCCAAACCTGCTCCAGTTTTGATCCGCTCGGCGCGGTCTGGAAAATCCTCTAATGCGTCTATATAAGTGTCTAACTCGTAATTAAGGCAGCACTTTAAGCGACCACACATACCAGACAATTTTGTTTGGTTGATTGCAAGGTTTTGATAACGGGCTGCTGCTGTATTGACGCTTTTAAATTCTGTTAGCCAAGTGGAACAGCATAATTCGCGGCCACAATTGCCTAACCCACCAATCCGGGCGGACTCTTGTCTGGCTCCGATTTGGCGCATTTCGATTTTAACCTTAAAATCGCGAGCGTACAGTCTTATTAATTCTCGGAAATCCACGCGACCATCGGCGGTGTAAAAAAAAGTACACTTACGGCCATCGCCTTGAAATTCGACATCGCCGATTTTCATATCAAGATCGAGGGTACGCGCTATGGCGCGGGCTTGGATCAATATCCCTTTCTCTTCGCGGCGTACTTCGTCCAAGCGTTCTACATCACGCTCATGCGCTTTGCGTACGACCGATTGCAATTTTGCATCAGAACGGACACGCTTGCGCTTCATCTGCAAGCGTACCAATTCGCCAGAAAGGGTAACAGAACCTAGGTCATACCCGCCAGAGACGGATTCGACCACGACCCAATCGCCAGTGGAGGCGTGTGTATATTGAGGATTTTTGAAAAATTCTTTGCGAGAGCCATTTTTGAAACTCACCTCAACTATATCGAAAGTTTGCGCATCGTTGATTCCTTGAGCCGTAATCCAGTCATAAGTATTATGTCTGTTACATCCTCCCGAAGCGCATCCTCCATTTGATTTACATCCTCCAGCACTATCTTTTCCTGTGGAACAGGAACATCCAACACATCCCATATTTTTTAGTTTGGGCGCAAGGTACAAACAAAGCCAGAAATCAACAAAGAAACCACCCAACAAATCAGGGCTTTCCTATAAAAGTTCGTTTAATTGAGTGCAGGGATGAAAATGTTTAACCTACTGGATAATCGAAACAGAAATTATTCCTCATCGCCGCCTTCCCGACCTACGGTTTCCCTATCGGCGGGATTGTAC
>JANMMZ010000134.1:0-10503 GCA_031373665.1 Saprospiraceae bacterium
GGCCGACAAAAGGTGCAGCACACCGTAATATTGCATTTAATGTTCCGGTGCGCTGCACCTCATAACGCATTGATAACCAATATCTACAAATGTTCCGGTGCGCTGCACCTTTTTCTAAAATTCGGGATGACTCATGTTTATGTAATACACTATAAAAGCCTAGTTAACCCGCACCGCACTGCGGTATCGACGGCCAACTTCTTCCCAATTCACCAGATTCCACCACTCAGTGATATAATCGGGTCTTCTGTTTTGGTAATGCAAGTAATAGGCGTGTTCCCATACATCAAGGCCGAGGATAGGCTGGCCTTTTTTGTCGGCCACATCCATCAACGGATTGTCTTGGTTGGGCGTAGAACTAATGAATAGATTATCGTCGGCATCTACACCTAGCCAAGCCCAGCCCGAACCAAAACGAGTGGTCGCAGCCTGAGCAAATAATTTCTTGAATTCGTCGAAAGAACCAAAACTCTTATCCATTTTAGAGGCTAGATCGCCCGTGGGTGCACCGCCCGCATTGGGAGCCATGATTTCCCAGAATAAGGAGTGGTTAAAGTGTCCGCCGCCATTGTTGCGTACTGCTGGTGGTAGGGTAGAGATGATTGCCATGAGGTCTTCAAGGCTTTTGCCTTCATGCTCCGTGCCTTGTAAAGCGGCATTGAGGTTGTTGACGTAGGCCGCATGGTGTTTTCCATGATGGATTTCCATGGTGCGTGCATCCACGAATGGTTCTAGTGCGTCGTGGTTGTAAGGTAGATTTGGAAGTGAATATGCCATATTGCTGATTTGATTAAGTGAATAGATTTTTATAAAATTACAACGTTTTTTTAGTTTTTTAGTTCAAAATTGTGGGTCTTGTATTTTCCCAATCTCAAATAACGATGAGCCCAGCCGGCCATTCCAAGGTGTCGGCTTCTTCAAGGCTGACTTTCCAGAGTGCTGCTTTGAGGCGGAGTAGGGTAGCGATGGTTTCGGTTTTGCGGATGGCTATTCGAATCATGCCTCGATCATTGAATATTTGCTCCGTGATTTCGAGGTCATTCTTTTTAATAGCCTGCATCACGTCGGGCATCAGGGCGTAGTCAAAATCAAAACTACAAACATCTTTGATGATTTTTTCTTCTATGGTGGCTTGGTTCAAGGCTTCAGCGGCGGTTTCGCGGTAGGCATGTATGAGACCCGACGCGCCCAGCAAAGTCCCTCCGAAGTAACGCACCACCACCACCATCACGTTTGTCAATCCCAGTGCATCTATTTGCCCAAGTATGGGTCGGCCCGCAGTGCCGCTGGGTTCTCCGTCGTCATTGGCCCTGAATCGAAGCCCATCGGCACCGATTCGCCAACCAAAACAGTGGTGATTTGCCTTAAAATGTGCTTTTCGAAGGTCTTCCAAGTGGGCCAACGCCTGTTCTTCTTGTTCCACTGGATAGGCGAAGCCTAAAAATTTACTGCCCCGATCCTTGAACTCTCCAGTGGATGGTTTCGTTATAGTTTTGAAGGCATCTATCATGTGAGTGGCTCTTCTTCAGGTTCTTCTGCTTCTGGATCATTGGGGTTCAAGGCTGCTTCTTTCTTATTCATAGAGTAGGCAAATAAGCAGGCTGTCCAAAAGGAGTATAGGGAGTAAACCAAGGCAGGTTTGACCATGTTTTGGTTATTGAGCATATTGCCGGCTATTAAAAACGCCAAGGTCGTATTTTGAACCCCACTTTCCATAGCGGCTGTAAGTCTGGAGGGGTGTGGTATTTTCATGTATTTCAAAAAATAATACCCGAAAAACAGACATGCTCCGTTTTGTAAGAGCGCAAATGGTGTGATTAATAAAAAGTCGTTTCGGCTGAGCCCTGCCCCGCCTGCACTTTTGCCTCCAAAAAGTTTAATAGCAAAAACTACTGCCAATAAGACCAACATGATGTACTTTGCGGGCTTACTGATCCTTTCCGAAAATTGTGGGGCTTTGTGCCGAAGCAATAATCCTAAAAAAGCAGGGATAATGGTGATGAAAAATATGTGATTGACGGTGTCCCAAAAAGGCAAATGTAAATCAGTAGAACGACCCATAAATACGGTCAGTCCAATATTGACAATGATCGGAATACTGAAAAGGGTCAGGAGGCTATTGACAGAAGTGATAGAAATGGATAGTGCCACGTTGCCTTTCCACAAATAGGTCAGAAACCCAGAAGTGGCACCACCGGGACTTGCGGCCAATATGATAAGACCCACTTTCAGTTCGGCAGGGAGCGGGGCAATGAAACAGATGATGAAGGCTATAATTGGCAAACCAATCATTTGGGCACCCAGAGCCGATAAAAAGGCCCTTGGACGACGCAATATGACGGTAAAGTCTTTATAACTTAGCGAAAGGCCAACGCCAAACATCACCAAACCCAACACCGTACCGACGGCAACATCTAATAAATCAGAAGCATTCAAAAGGATATGTTTTTTTAGCACCGCAAACATAATGATAGATTATGAAATGGTGTTCATCTATTTGAAAGGAACAGAAAAATTATACGATTATGAAAATTAGCGCATTTTGCATCGCGGAGCAATTAGACATCAAAAAACTACGTGCTCAATACGCCGGAACCTTGCTTCAGGAGACTCCCTCTGAGTTGTTTTATCGGGTGGATGGCGATGGGTATTGTTATATTTTTGATTATGGTGCCGTCGTATTTGCTAATATTCAAGATGCGAATATCAGCCAAAATCTGGCATATTTACACGGATTTTGCCTCAATCCATTGCCTGAAATGATTCGAGATGACTTTGAAATCATAGAAAAACCAGGAGCACCCATCAATTTTGGATTTGATGACCTGATCGTGCCAACCATAGATGAGTATGTGATGCGTATCACAATGATCAACTTATCGCACTCTATTTCCCTCGATTTTTATTCGCAGCGTGCCGATGATTTGCTCTCAGAGGTGCACCAGTTCACGGATCAACTCAAAAATAAGGGCTCTATTGACATCAGTCGCAAAGAGATGTTAAAGTTTATAGGCCGTACCCTCAATAGCCAAAATAGGATCGTCGAAAATCTATTCATCTTTGATAGTCCTGAAATGACTTGGGACGATGAATACTTAGGGCGGATTCACCGTGGATTGGCGCGTACGTTTGAGGTACAATCACGGTTTAAAGAGACAGAATACACGTTCAAAGTGGTAGAAAATAACTTAGAAGTGTTTCGAGACCTGTATTTTCATCGCGAAAGCAACAAGTTGGAGTGGATCATCATCATTTTGATCTGCATCGAAGTGGCGGATTTGATATTTACCAAGGTTTTTGCGCATTAGGGAAGCCTCACTCTCCAACCATCGCAATATCGCAATGCACCAAAAACCGCAAAGGTGCGAACTGAATATTGCCGCCAATATTACCAGTATCTTCGCCAAAGGTATCGGTCTGCACCCATGCCCTACGAATCAGTCCTTGGCCTTCAAACCAACGATAGCCCCTTGCCCCAATATTGGGCCCTGACACCGCTCCGTACGACTCGTCCAGTATGACCTGACAGTGGCTACAGGTCTCCAATTGCTCTACTTTTATCCGCTGGCTATACGTACCTACGATGGTTGTAAAATCATTCGCCTTTTCCGTGAATGCAATCGTACCCGTCAATAATATATGTGATCCATCTAGGGTTGCAGTGAAATTTGCATTCCAGTCGCCAATACCGTAAGTGTCGCCATCGCCCCGCAACAACTGATCCGCCTTTATATATACATCTGGCAGTGGCACTGTGATGTTTTTTTGTGCCGAGATCGGTATGTAAGTACAAAATATTAAAAAAAATAGAATACGCATGATTTGAATTTGAATATTTATTGTCTGTGGCTCTATATGTGCCATATTGAAGTAGGCAAAATCGCCATATTGTTGAATCCCTTTTTAATTCATATTACTTACGAGTAAAACGAGGAGAATTGTTTTTCTCCAACAAAAAAAACTAAACCACCTATCCCACCCGTATATGGTCGAAACCGTTCAAAAGGGTAACGGTTCATTCAATTTTAATAAATTTTAAAAAAATTCATCTTATTATGCAATTCAATCATCTATTACTGGGCGCTTTATCATTATTAAGTTTGCCCGTACTCACCCAAGCCCAAAGCCCTGTCAGTGGGTTTATGAATGGTAAAGGAGAAGGTGCTATCGCGCTTTCTTACACTGCCGAAAAATATGATAACGTATTTCTGGCACCAACTGATGCCCAAGGCGTACCAGTGTTCAATGAGGTCAACGTCAACAGTGTATCTTTATATGCCACTTACGGAATCACCAAACGCTTTAATGCCATCGTCAGCCTTCCATACATACAGACACATGGCCATGCTACTGATGTCGTTTTGAAGGAATTAGGCTTTGAAAACGAACGCAAAGGCGTTCAAGATCTTTCCTTATTTGTAAAGTACAATCCATATGAATGTAAGGTGGGTACTTCCGACCTGAGTTTCATTATTGGTGCTGGCTTGAAAACACCGATTGGCGCATACAAAGTGGAAGAAGGCTTACAATCCATACTCGCTATCGGTAACCGCGCAACGAGTATCAACGGATTGGCCATTGCCCAATTGCGTACGAAGTCTGGCGTGTTTTTGGCAACCCAGGCTGGGTATAGCCTCCGCAATGGTGAAGTACCCAATGCGGTGATCGGCGAAATAAAGGCTGGTTATGGATCTAGCCGCTTTTATGTGGATGCTTGGTATGCTGGACAAATTTCAGACGGTGGCGTAAATATACTCGGTGAAGGCTTTCAGGGTATATTCCCGGCTACTGATGTATCTTATACCCGTGCTGGTGTGACGCTGTATGTTCCCATTGCTGGCGGATTTGGTATCTCTGGCGGTGTCAGCAAATACTTGACAGGTCGCAATGTTGGTGAAAGCACCGGTGTTTCGGGGGCGCTTGTCTATAAATTCTAATTTTTTCTGCTACATTTTTTTTTCAAAAAAGCCTTTGTTGAAAGGTTATTTAAATATATAAAACACTGAATATTATGTTATTTAATTCAAAAATATTATTTTTGCCCCTAGTTTTAGCGGCACTTTGCTCCACTACCTCTTGTAAAAAAGACGATGTGGATGCGCTCCCTACCATCGCTGCGATTGCAGTGACCAATGCCGATTTTAGTACCCTCGAAGACGCTGCTGTGCAGGGTGGGGTAGCGGTAGTTTTGTCCAATCCCAATCCGGGCGATCCATCGGGCGATTACACCGTATTTGCGCCTAATAATGCTGCATTTGCTCGCCTTGGCCTTAACAAAGGTGATGATCTGGCGGTCTTAAATGATGCTTTCTTGACCAATACCTTGCTTTATCATGTATCCAATGGTAATTTAGCAGGTAGTGGCATCACCAGCGGCTCCACTTCTGGTTCGGCACTTGGGCCGGTTCGTCGCTTCATTACCCGTGGCACAGAACAATACATCAATGGATCAAAAATTTTGGCCACCGATGTAAAAGCAGAAAATGGTACTGTCCACGTGATAGACAAAGTGTTGTTGGCTACCGGTGCTGATATTGTACAATCGGCGATAGCGCTAAAAGATGCAAAAGTCTTTGTCGTACCCGAACTATCGTTTCTAGTGGAGGCTGTACTCTATGCAGAGTTGGCTGGTGCGCTGAGCGCGGCGGCGGGTAGCCCTTCATTTACTGTTTTTGCGCCTTCTGATGCGGCCTTCAAACAATTAGGTGTTGATCTCGGTGTCGCACTTAATATCCCTGCCGATATTCGTAAATTGCCTAAAGAAATAGTCACCGCAGTACTGCTTAACCACGTGATTGCTGATGGCGGTAAGTTTACTTCAGAACTCAATGGCGGTACAGTAGCCCCGCTGGGTGGCACGAACTTGACTTTGGGCGCATTCAATAATGGAACACTTACCGTGAAAGGAAACGGTAATACCGTGGTTGCCAATATGGTCATCCCCGATGTACTAACCACCAATGGGGTAGTACACGTGATTGATCGGGTATTGTTGCCTTAGTCGTTATACGTTTATTTGATCTGTTAGACTTCGGAAATTTATAAAATTTCCGAAGTCTAAACTCAATCCAATAGCCAACAACTAAAAGACCTAATCCAGCACAAATTCCTTCATAGTTTTAGTGCCATCGCGCTCCAAAATCAGGATGTAACTACCTTTACGCAGGTAGTATTTTCCAGTATCTGATTTCTCCAGATCAATCGGCTTTTTTGAGTCTTTTTGCGCTTTTTCAAGCATTTGTTTGTATTTTTTAAGGCTTGACTCCATGATATCCAAATTATAAGACCATTGATTCATGCCTTTCACGGCTTCTATCGTGCCACTTTGTAAGGTCAGATCATCGCCTTTGGTTTTGACCGTCCAATTGACTTTTCCAGCGGTATTGCTATAAAATGCTACAGGCAATTCAGGATCTTTTGCAGCTTTGTAGGGCTGCTTTTTGCCCCAAGATTTGGAGACTTTTTTCTTCTGCTCTATATCAAAAGCATACAGTGCCTGTGTCGTGAGTTCAGGGGTGAGCGTTTGTATTTTTGCTACATTGATCTTATACATAGATCGGCCATGCGTTCCAATGACAAGGTCATTGGATTTTAACTGAATCGTTAGGTCATGTACTGGTACATCTGGAAAATCGCGCGATAGGGTTTGGAATGTTTTTCCTCGATCCAGGGACACATATAGGTGGTGATCCGTACCGACATACAAAATATTGGCATTCACAGGGTCTTCTTTGACCACATTGATTGGTTCCATCGGTAGGTCGAGGCCGATTTTCTCCCAAGTTTTTCCATAGTTTTCAGAGACATATAAATAGCTGCCAAAATCATCCCATCGGTATCCACTCAAACTGGAATATACCCGTGCTCGTTCATGGGCGGATGCTTGTATCCTGCTCACCCACAACTTTGTAGGAAGCCCTTCGCTGATATTGGTCCAAGTTTCGCCCCCATCGCGGGTGACATGTATCAAACCATCATCAGAGCCAGCGTACAAAAGACCCATTTTCAAGGGGCTTTCATGGATACTGGTTAGGGTGCCGTAAGGCACGTTACCCTTGGTGCCTCCAGTGGTAAGGTCTCCTGAAATGGATTCCCAATCGTCGCCTTTGTTATAGGATCGGTATATTTTATTGGCTCCTAGATACAGTACATCTTGCTGGTGGCGGCTGAGGTGAATCGGCGTTTGCCAATTGAACCGCAATGGGCGTTCGCCTAAGTCGTGTTTAGGCGTTATGCCTTTGGTGTTTCCTGATAAACGGTTGATTCTGAAATAGTTGCCAAATTGGTATCCTGTATAAACGGTACTGTTGTCGCGCCAATCTACTTGTATTTGCATCCCGTCGCCACCCATGATGGATTTGTAAGGATATTTGCCACTTTGATGCCAATCGAGGCTGGGTTCATACTGACTTGGTCCTACCCAAACCCCATTGTCTTGGGCACCACCATACACGTTGTAGGGTTCGGCCTGATCAGTAGCAATGGCATAAAATTGACCCACTGGAGGGTTGTTGCAGAGGGTCCAAGATTCGCCATTATCCCAACTGATATTGATGCCACCATCATTGCCATTGATGAGGTGTCCAGCCCTGCTAGGGTTGAGCCATAGCGCGTGGTGATCCACGTGGACATTATCGCCATTGATGTTTTTCCATGTTTTACCGCCGTCTTCACTGCGAATAATGAGAAAACCGATCATATATACCTGGTCTGCATCATCTGGGTGGCAGCGGACATTAGCAAAATAATAACCATATGTAAAGTGCATTTGCTCTATGGCATCTTCGTGGGTTTTGCGCCAGGTTTGGCCATCATCATCAGAGCGGTACAGTTCCGCACCGATAAAATCAGTTTCAAAAAGGCTATTGTTGGCATCTTCCAAGTATTCGGCCAAGGCAATGGGCGCGATCTTGTCTTTTTCAACCATTTTCTTGACCTTGGCAGCATTATACTTTTCTGGAAAATCATTTTGCTTCAAGTAGTCATCGAGTTTGTCGTCCGAAAGTTTTAGAAAATCCGCTTTAGAAATTGCCTTTATTTGATCCTTTGTGAGCGCATCAGTATTAGGATTGTCTTTTTTAGGCTTGGCATTTTGGTTGTCCACGCAAGCATATACTACTGTTTTGCCATTTTTTTTGCCAATGGTCAGTCCAATTCGGCCAATATTGTCGTTGGCTGGAAAACTGCCCAATCTATTCCAGTTTTCACCCCCGTCTATGCTTTTCCAAATGCCCGATCCAGCCCCAGCGCCATCAAAATCCCAAGCGCGGCGACTGCGTTCCCAAGAGGCAGCGTAAAGCGTTTGCGCATTGTTGGGATCTATGAGGAGGTCAATACTTCCTGCATTTTCGTTCACAAAAAGGGTTCGCTTCCAGTTTTTTCCGCCATCGGTGGTCTTGAATACGCCCCGCTCTTGGTTGGGTGAGTACAAGTGTCCCAGTACCGATACCCACAGGGTATTCGGGTCGGTTGGGTGGAGGATGATCCGTCCTACGTGGTGGCTTTCGGGCAAACCTCGCCATTCCCAGGTTTTGCCACCATCGCCACTTCGATACATACCTGTGCCAGCGTATGAGGAGCGGCTGCTATTGGATTCACCACTGCCTATCCAGATAATATTTTGGTTCCAATCCACAGCAATATCGCCAATGGTCATTGCACCTTCGTGGTCAAACAAGGGCTTAAACTGAGTGCCATTACTTTCGGTGTACCAAAGTCCTGCTGAGGCGTAAGCCACATAAAATTTAGTAGGGTCACTTGGATTGACATCCACATCTGTCACGCGGCAAGAGAAAATACTGGGCCCTATACTTTGAGGGGATAAACTTGAAAGGAGGCTATTTTTCTTAAGGTTTTCGCGCTGCGAAATGCCTTGAAAACGTAACTCCGAAGGCGTAGGTACTGGTTGGGCTAGAAGCGTAGCCATGCTAACAATTAGCGTAAAAAGCGTGGTTGTAAAACGAAGATCCTGCATAAAGTTGAAATTTTATTGGCGGAAGGTACGGCAGTTCCCAAAAAAAAACGGGATTCATCAAAAAAGTGTTTCACTTTTCCGATGAATCCCGTTAGAAGGGTTTTGTTTTACCAATCTAAAGATTATTTCCTACTGGCATCCTGCTTCGCAAACACGCGTCGCAAGAGGTCCGAACTGCGAGAACTGCGATTCCGGCGAATATTTTTCTCTTCTTCTGCTACTTTCGAGAACAACCCTTTCAATGCTTGATTGGTCACATAGTCGTCCAAATCGTTGTTGACCTTTGTGATAAGGGGGATCTTGTTGTAGGTGTCGGCCGCCTTTTTCCAAATATTGTTGGCACCGATTTTATCCAAAGATGCTATGATTTTTGGATTGAATTTACTGTATAATTGGCTGTTGGTGGTGCGGTTGAGGTATTCAGTGGCCGCATTGTCGGAACCAAGCAATATATTGGTGGCATCGCTAAACGTCATGCCTTTGATAGCACTCACAAATATGGGGCCTGCTTCTTTGGCCGCATCTTCTGCACCACGGTTGATTTTCTCCAATAATTCATTTTCCAAATTGGCAAATCCCGGTATGTTTTTGAGGCGTTCCGTGACTTTTCTGGCTTCATCGGGCAACAAAATCTTATAGGCACTTTTAAAGTAACCATCTTTTGCTGATAGTACGTCCACCCCTTTACCAATTCCATTGGTGAGGGCTTCTTTCAGTCCCTTTCCTATTTCTTCTAGCGATGGCTCGGCCATTACATCTTTGGCTACCTGTTTAATGGTATCGCATGACGCGAAAAAGAGGATGGTAGAAGCGAGCATCAAATAAGCGAATTTTTTCATACTATGTTGTTTTTAATGTGTGTGAGTAATGTTGGGTTAATTTTTTCAAGTCATGATATAAACGCCTATACTTAGATTTAGTAACGTTTCTCAATCAAACATCTTTGTATAATCATTGTCCTCCTTCAATATTTCCTTAGGAGGCGTGTTTAAGTCCAGTGCGGTTTCGCTTTTAGGGTTTGATTTTAACATGGGTGCTGAAAGCATAGGGCCTTCACGTTCCCATTTTTCAAGCAATTTCAAACCTTCGTCTTCAAAAACGCCGTTTTGAAGGTCGATTGAGTTCATAATGCCCGACGACATTTCCATGAAACGCTCCATTTCGCCGACTTTTCCCGCCACGTCATTGTTGATGCTGTCCATCGCCATGTCGAACATCGCGCGTTTGTCGGGGTCGCCACTCAATACGCTCATTGCGGAACGCATCGCCGAATGACTCGTGCGGATTGCGTTGCGTTCTTGCTCTTTCACCTTCACGTTGTCCTTCGTGTCTTCGAGCAAAATCGCGGAGTTTTCGTACATTTTATTCAATATACGTTCCAACACTTCAATGCGTTTTGCCAACGAATCGTATTTTTCGTTGCTCTCTTGCAAACGGGCTGCTTTGCGCGTATTGAGCACAATTTGCGGCTCTAAACCTTGTTTTTTGGCTTGTTCTGCCAATTTCATGCTCGCTTCGATGTCGCGCTG
>JANMMZ010000135.1:0-12631 GCA_031373665.1 Saprospiraceae bacterium
AAACGTTATTTGTTGGAGGCTATTGAGTAGTTTTAAAAAAAAACGGGTATTCTGTCTTGGACTTAATACCCGTTTTTTTATTACATTTCCTTTGTACAGTTAGTCATCAGATGACTAACTGAACAACGGCCTAATAAGCAATCAGTGTCTACTCAAAAATAACCTCGAAATCAACCCTGCGGTTCATTTCACGGCCTTCTACACTTGAGTTATCTGTAAGTGGGCGCGCTTCTCCAAAACCAGCATGGCGCAGGCGTTCTGCTTTGATTCCCCTGAATACTAGGTAGTCAAAACATGTTTTAGCCCTATCTTGCGATAGTTTGAGGTTGCGGTCATCATTGCCCACGTTATCCGTATGGCCACTGATGGCCAAAATATATTCAGGATAGGTGCGTAGTATATTGACTACCTCATCCAAAACATTAAATGATTCAGGCTTGAGGCTTGCTTTTCCTGTTTCAAATTGTACTGCTTTGGTCGCAAACGCCAATTTTTCTTTTACCTCTTGTTTTATTTCAGGACAGCCACTGTTGGCAGCAATACCTGCGGCGGTTGGGCATTTGTCCACATTATCAGCAATTCCATCTCCATCGGTGTCGGGACAGCCGTTTATTTTTCCTGCTTTATCAGGGCAAGCATCACTGCTATCAGGAGTTCCGTCTCCATCTGTATCTTTGTCGGGCATACATCCATCATTGGATGCTAGTCCAGCCTCATTAGGGCATTTATCCAAGCGATCTGGGATATTATCGCCATCGGTGTCAATTTCTTTTTCAACAGGTGCATCTGGGCAACCATTGTTCTCAACAGATCCTTTAATACTAGGGCATTTGTCGTGATTGTCAGCAATTCCATCACCATCACTGTCAGGACAGCCTTTGTTGGGGCCGGCTAGTTCTGGGCATTCGTCCACATCATCACTTGTGCCGTCGCCGTCAGTGTCTTTAAATGTAGGACAACCTTCATTTGATTCAGGTCCAGATTCATCGGGACATTTATCATTTTTATCTGCTACCCCATCAAAATCTTTATCAGGGCATCCATTCCAAGTGCCTGCATCTTTTGGGCATTCGTCTTCTTTGTCGGCTACGCCATCACCATCGAAGTCAGGACAGCCATTGGTCTCTAAAGTGCCAGCATCGCTTGGGCAGGGATCTTCAGTATCGCCAAGGCCATCACCATCACCATCAGGGCAACCCAAGGCCGACTCAGGGCCGGCAATATCAGGGCAATGATCCAAAGAATCTAGGATTCCATCCCGATCTTTATCGGCAATCATTTCTATATTGATCGGCTTAGGTTCAGGTTTTACTTCCATTGGGTGCAATAAATAGTGGTATCCAAGACCTACTTGTATATTGTCGCGGTCATCTATCAAGGCTTTACGGTACTCAGCCTGAAGACTAATAAAAGCATAAGGTGATAATTTGAAATTTACACCAGCACCAAATGGGATTTGGACATGGTTGTTGCTTTTTTCAAAGATATAACCTGCTCCTCCAAACGCATAAGGAAGTATTTTACTGGAAGAAGCCTGATTTTCGAGCCTGAAAATTAGATCAAAACTGGCCGTAGCCGTGTTTTTAGTTTTTAAAGGCAATTTTGCCAACCCAAGTTTAAAGGGAATTCCTACATTGAGGAAAGGCGCAATATTGCGGTAATATGCGAATTCAAAACCCTCGCTTATCCGCGCTTCATTGTTGTACAATATACCATAATCTAGTACATTAACCTTAACATTGATGGCATTGGGATACATTTTGGTTTGGGCATAGGAGGATACCTGTACGGCCATTGCGAACAGGATCAATAATGTTAGTTTTCTCATTACAATTGATTAAAAAAATGTTTTTAGACAAATATGATTAGTTTTTGAGAAAGCGGTTGATTTATGATTATGCTTTCTAATCTGTCTGTTACATCACTAAACAAAATCAATGCCAAAAATGAAAGAATAGTGCAAGATGAATGCTAAGTGACTTATACACTCCAATTTCCGAGATATTTCAAAAACACTTTAGCAAGGTTCTCAGCATCTGATATGCCCCGATGGTGTTGACCCGTAAAAATCATCCCTTCATTCTCTACCGCCTTGCGTAGCCCAAGACTCCTGCGAAGGCGTTTCATAGTGCTATATTGCTCTTTTAGATTCACGTGCTTTTCCGCCCATTCATGTTCTAAACGGTGCAATTTAGAATCACTGATAAATTGCTTTCGGTCAAAATTGCCCCAAGAGCAAAGCACATATTCCTCCTCGCCGATACGTCCCCAATTCCAAAATTCTTCGATGACCTCTGGAAAAAAACGAGCCTTATTGACATCCTCTTGTGTAATAGTGGTCAGGTCTTTGCAAAATGGTGATAGGGTAGGGTGCACACTGGGTTTTATAAATCGGTTGAAAGTACCCCTGATTTCCCCAAAATGATTAATTTTGTAAGCGCCAATTTCGATAGTTTCTTGCACATACCCCGTAGGCATGGTTTCCCAGCACGTGGCTTCTAAATCGTATATAATATAATTCATGGCTTGTAAGACCGCAGTTTTTGAAGCCAATACCAGATTTTTAATCTAAAACGGCTCTTTTGTGAGTTATAAAAAAAATAGGATTCCAATCTAGGATTTGTATCGTAGTTATTGGGATCTACTATTGGAAACGACAAAGATTGTGCCGCTCGCTGCGCGGAAGTATTTTTGGCAGTCGTATGGGTAGCCGATTCATCGCCGATACCCGTGTTTTGAACCAAGTTGATTTTGGGGACAATACACAATCCATTGTTTTTCAAGATACTATAAAACCAAGCATAAGCCCACGAGTTGTTTTTTCGCTGTTGGGTATCCTTGAATTTTTGCATCATATAGTGTTGCGCCTGTTTGTCAGGTACAAGGGTGGAAATGAAGCCCTGCTGCTCAAATTCATCCAAGCCTTGTAGATCTAAAGCCATTTTTTTCCAAGCACGACTCCAAGATGCCCACCCCCAAACAAATGAAAAACGGGTAAATACATAACTTTCGGTCAAAGTGGCAGTATGCGCTTCCGATAAATTTGATCCACCAATGTGCATCATTTGTTCATTATCTGCATATTTAACCAATAATGCTTCACAAAAGTAGAAAAAACTCAAATCTGCTAGACAATCATCTTCGATGATGATTCCATAATCCACTTGATTGAAAAACCAATTCAACGCTCCATATACGCCTTCGCGCAAACCCATGTTGTGGGTGCGATACAAAAAATGAGTTTCACAAGGCCAATCTATGTGTTTTGCTACTGTTTTGCGCACCATTTCTACTTTTTCTTCTTCTTCTAGAAAATTGTCGCGTGCTGCATCGCAGTGAATATATACATTTGCGGGGCGTAACTGACGCAATCGGTCTAGTACCCCCTTGGTATGTGCTGGCCGATTGAACAGCAACAGCAAAACAGGAATTTGAAATGCTTTACTCATCCGATGATCAATAAAATAAAGGCAAAAGTACTAAAGTGGACGGAGCGTCCTATTAAAGTACCAATAAAAAACGATATTCCAACAGAAAGATTCGGTACGCCTTATGGCGGCTGGATCATTCCCAAAGGGATACTGAACGACCAATCCATCTGTTATGGTGTAGGTGCAGGAGAAGATGTGTCTTTTGATGCGGCCATAGCCGCGCATTATGGTTGCAAAGTCCATATATTTGACCCTACGCCCCGTGCTATTGCGCACGTAGAAGCCTTGAAAAACAACATAGCAAACAACCAAAAGATGGGTTGCTTAACCAGCCCGACGGGGTATTACGCTGATTTTGAAACCGAAGTGGCAGATCGGTTGGTGTTGCACCCTTTTGGAATCTGGGAAGAGGATACGACCCTGCGTTTTTATACCCCACAAAATGAAACCCACGTTTCGCACTCTATTGTAAACCTTCAAAAGTCGGATCATTTCATTGAAGTGCCCGTCAAAAGCCTAAGTAGCGTGATCCAATCGCTGGGACACGACCAGATCACCTTGCTAAAAATTGACATTGAAGGCGCAGAGTATCAAGTATTAGATGCTATGCTTCGCGAACAGGTAATGGTGCAAATATTGTGTATTGAATACGACGAAAACGCATCTAATAACCTGGATTCCAAGTACTTAGGACGGATTGAACAAAGTCTTATGAGTTTGATAGCGGCCGGGTACGATGTTATTGCTAAAGAACCTGATTGCCATAACTACACTTTGAAGAAGCAATAAACGATGAATGTCTTACTCATCAATACATATCCTCATGGAGGAGCCGGCAATGCTTGCAAGCGCCTCCAAAAGGCATTGCAGGGTAGGGGAGTGGATGCCCCCCTGCTGACTACCGAAGACGCTGGGCTTAGGTGGCCTTTTTATGCAGAACGGTTGTCTTTTTTGCCTTATGAAAAAGATAAATCGGTGCGGTTCTCGTTTTCATTGGCCAATTTTGGGAAAGACCTACACAAACATCCTTTGGTGGAGGCTGCCGATGTGTTGCATTTGCATTGGATCAATCAAGGGTTACTCTCCTTGGATGGGATCAAAGCCTTGGCTGCCCTTGGTAAGCCCATTGTCTGGACCCTGCACGACATGTGGGCATTCACAGGAGGATGCCATTATAGCGGCGACTGCAAGCATTACAAATCCAATTGTGGAAACTGCTGGTATTTGAAAGACCCCGCTCCCAATGATTTATCCAATAAAATATGGAATAGAAAAAAAAATACATTACCTGCTAATATTCAATATGTTACTTGTAGTAAGTGGTTGGCCGATATGGCTTTATCGAGCGGATTGCTGCGCCAAAGTAAGGTGACGGCTATTCCGAATCCGATAGATACTGATCTGTTTAAACCCCTGAATCGCGCAGCGCGCGCCTTGCAGCATACCACTTGGGGCGTTGATGAAGGAAGCCTGGTTTTATTATTTGTGGCCATGAATATCAAAGAACACCGAAAAGGTTTTTCCTATTTATTGGAAGCATTAAAAATATTGAAATCAAAGACGGATCAATTGCCCATCGAAATAGTAGTTATGGGCCAATCAGACCCAGAAGCCTTGGCGATGCTTCCTTATAAAACCCATGCCTTGGGCTTGATCAAAGATGAATCAGCCATCAGACAGGTATATGCTAGTGCTGATGTGTTTGTGATTCCGTCTTTGGAAGACAACCTTCCGAATACGGTCATGGAATCATTGGCCTGCGGCACGCCTGTGGTGGGTTTTGATACTGGTGGTATTCCAGAGATGGTTGGACACGGGAAAGAGGGCATCATTGCGCCTCAGCGGGATGCTCACGCCTTGGCAAATGGCATATACACGATACTTTCGGACAAGTCGCGCCGCGAAGTGATGCAGGTGGCGGCCTTGGTGAAAGTCGCTGAAAACTATGAGCAGGGTGTGGTGGCGGAGCGGTATATGGGGTTGTATGAGGCTAATTTGGCGGCTCTTTAGAGCCTGCCATTTGGATATCTTGTATAACCATTCCTCCTGTATTACAAAAAAGTTGGAACAACATAAAAAATCTCCTAGTTTATTGGGAATTATGAAAACTTGCTTATATTTGTGCCATCAAAATATCATCACTTGAACCACTCGTACCAAATATCATTCAATCTTTGCCCGCATAAGCGCAGATACTTGATCTTTAGGGGCGGGTTATCCGCGTTTTTTGTTGAGAGTGGTTGGGCGGATCAGTTGCGTGAATCCAACTAGATTTGGTTGGATTGCCGCAACTGGACTGGTGACAAAGCGGATTTTTCCGCAACTCGGGGTATGTGGGGAGTTGCGCGAAACCATAGGATGGCGGCAACTAAAAATTATAAATTAATAAATTCACCGAATCATGAATAAAATAGAAATCAAAATACCAATTAATGACGCTGAATTATTGACTTTTCAGCATAAATTTTTTCACTTAATGCTTTTTAAAAACTCAGGCATGAAAAAGAATCAGATTTTACTCATAGTGCTTCTCTCTATCGGATGCGCTTTCAACAGTTTTGCCCAGAATGACCTGAACTTTGAAATAAACAAAGTTCTCCCATTCATTTCGATCCAAGAAAATAAATTGGATAAGATAAACACACTTACGGATTTGGACAAACGGTATCCCACATCTTGGGTAAGAGAATATATTTCCGTGGAAATTTCAGCCTATAAAAATGGAATACAAACAAAGGCTTCGGGTATTAGCGATGTCTTGAATCAAGAGCAAAAAGAACTGATACGATTGGCTGACCGTAGTAGCGATATTGCTGTAAGCGTAATGTATCTACCTGAAAATTCGTTGAAAAATAACACAGTGAAGCAATACGATTTCAAGGTTACTATCATGCCTGATAAAAATGCTATTTATAGCGAAGGCGCAGAGCAATTGATTCAATATCTGCAAAAAAATAGCATTGTAAATATTGAAGCAGGAAGTTTTACGGGTTATGATTTGACGGCCATTAAATTTACCATTACCGAACAGGGGCATATTACAGATATTCAAGTTGCCATGCCATCAAAAGATACAAAAATTGACGAAATGCTGGTTGCGGCTATTTCAAAAATGCCTAGTTGGAAGCCAGCAGCGTTTTCTAACGGTTTAAAAGTCAAACAAGACTTTGTTTTGACCATTGGCAATATGGAGAACTGCATGGTCAATCTTTTGAAAATCCGTCCAATTGAATAAATAGGTAGGCTGATGCTGTTTTGATTCATATGCTGTGAACATCTAGGGCTTAACCGCTGATGGGCAAGCGTAGCCACACAAATCACCCATACCCACAACCTGCCCGTTGGCGGTTGAGCCTTGTTGAATGGGGCTGGTCGCACTTCCGATCCTTTGCACAAAAAAATGTTCTCTTATGGGGTTTCAAGCCGATTCCTCTTTCCCATTACGCCTTCTGATCTCGACATCAGAAGACGTATTTTGTAAAATGACATTGCAAAGCACAGTACAAATCCATCACAAGTCATTGATTTTAAATATTTTAGCAGCGCCTGGATTCAAAGGCTTTTCCGTCGAGCCAGTCGTTTAATTTTTTTTGGCATAATGCGCATAGTTTTAAAAATTAATAATACGCTAAATAAAGTATGTATGTACATTTGTGCGAGGTTAGCCTTGGGCGGAATGGTTACCGTAGGCTTTATAAAAGCCGTTAGTCATAATAATAATAATTGGTACACTTTACACATAAAAAATACAATGTATAAACTACTATTAATCAGTTTTCTTCTGCCGCTTTTCGCTGGCTCCACCTTTGCTCAATGTGGCATCAATGAACTTGAAGTAAGGGTTGATATTGCCACCGATAATTGGGGCTATGAAACGTCTTGGGCCTTGACCGATCTGGCAGGTACTGTTATTATGCAGGGGGGACAAGGAGGGGGTTACGGAAACTTCAGCAGTTACTCAGACAGCACCTGTATTCCTACAGGATCTTGCTTTTTTTTCGAGATATATGATACTTACGGTGACGGTATTTTGACTCCTTATGGATATAAACTTTTTGTAGATGAGATGCTGGTTTCCAGCGGTGCCGATGAAATTCAGAATTACGCCAGTGCTGCGGCTAATTGTTCTGATTCATGTGGCTTGGTACTCCATGCGCTGAATGATCTTCAGGCACATATCAACGGAACATCCACGCTTACTGGTAGTGAACTGACATTAGTCAGAAATACCTTCGTTCAATTCTCGGAATGCCTCGCCAAAAATGAGCCTATCTTATTGGTTGCTAAAAGTGTGGTGGAAGATTATGATAATCAAATCGGGGCACTTTTTACGACGCCCAGCACCCAAAATGGCTTTTCAAAAAATCCTGCAGCGGATCCTGGTTTGGAACTAGAACGGGCGATGCTTGCGCTTCAGCAAGGGATATTCGATTATGTATTCACCCCAACGGTTTATGCGGTTTATCCGCAGCATATTAATGGTTGGAAGTTCAATTCCTGCTCCGCTTTCCCTGGATACGTTGCCCCACCTGCCGATTCAACCCTCAGCAAATCAGTACAAATACGTGCCAATTTTGAAGATCCAGATGGCATGAACCCGTATTTCGATATTAATATGGATAGAATGGCGCACGCCCTTCGACCAACCGGCCTGTATTTATCTCCAGGAAGTGTCGCCATCCTTACCGTACCAGATAGTTTGGTGGGTAAAGACTATTGGGTGCGGGTGGGTTCACATGATTGGGATCTGACCCGTAGATCCGAATTTAAGCGATTGGACAGAATATCGAGAAAATTCCCAATTGATTCAACTACGATCGCGGTTTTTAATCCACTCGGAGGAGCGATTTCGGTGCTTGTTCCCTACGGGGCCGACGACGGTATTGTTGAGATGAGCGTGAAGAATGGTGTAGAAGCACCCTTCTTTTCATGGAAGACTTTTTATAAAACACCTGACTTCAACGCTGAACTGAGTAAACCTGCCCCTTGGGCTATTTTTGAGACCGACAATGTGATGTACACCATTCCTAAACATTCCATTGTACCCGGTCAGTATGATCTCAAGCAAACCATGCTGGACTGGGACTCGGCTTTGCAGGCTGTCAATTCCGTTATGGCCAGACAGATCATTTCCGACAAGCACAATATGTATATGATTGCTGATTTAGATATCAGATTTGATGCGTATTCAATCGGTTATCCGATGTCGAACACACCCCTCAACTATAATAATATACCTGGCCCGGCTTACTTTATGAACGGTCCTGGTCCAGATGATGAGACCAATTTTCATGAATCCGGGCATGCCTTGGCGATGTCCAAATTTGCGGGTGAAGAGGAGGCTTTGGTCAATTTTCCTTATGTGATGGCGATGAATTACGGCTTAGGTGTAGATTTGGAAGAAGCGGTAAATTATAGTTTTGTTCCAAATACCTTTGGCATTGACAATACCGCTACCCATAGAATGGTTTCAAACACCTTTGGATCGGCAAGAAATATTACAAACTCGACAAACAACGAAGTGCGCTACCAACATAGAGGGTATGGGCACTATTTTGAGATCGTCAATTTGTTTGGATGGTGTCCGCTCAGAAATTTCTGGAAACAGGAATCAATTGACTTTGAAAATGGGATCAATCATGGAATCAATGACCAAAATATAGACAGCAGGATGGTCAGAATGTCCGTTGGCGCGCAAGCAGACCTGCGCCCTTTATTCCATGTTTTTGGAATTATTTCACAAGATTCAATCGCAGTACAGGACACATTGGCTCAGTTTGGCGTTCTGCCTTCTCTTACTGTTTACAATAGGCTGCAAGCGTATTTCGACCTGATTCCGGAGGACAAACCGGCGTTCATTGATTACGCCCTTTCTGTTTATCCAGATCTGTTTACAGCAGGGCCAACAGAAAATCCTGATTATGGGGTAGGGTGGCATTACCAGAAGTCATTGACTTACGATGAAGCAGAAGCTCAGCAAAGGGCAGATATGCTGCAATCCATCATAGACCGCTATTATCCAAATGGTGAACCAGAAGGCAATGGCAACCCAGACGTTTGCTGCTTGCTGGACACCCTGAATATCATCATGGTAAATCAAGAGATCATCGTGACGGGAGGCGTAAAACCATATAATATCTCCATTGACACGACTGGAAATATAAAGACTGTAACAGTGATAGACTTTGATGGGTGTGAAACCACTGTTCAATACACCATCACGGGTTTGTCAGAAGAAGGCATAGAGGAGATAAGCATATACCCCAATCCTACGGCGACAGAAATCTATATTGATTTATCAGGAAGTAGTAACAGTAACAAAATTGAGGGATTACAAATAGTTTCAATGACTGGCCAGGTGGTAAAGGTGTATGGGCAACACAATCAAACCATAGATATATCTGCACTCCATGAAGGTTTGTATATACTGCAAATCAATTTGATTGGTGGTAAACAAATGAATAAACGAGTTTTGGTATTGAGATAAGCAATAAAATGAGAACTGCACTGCACCTTAGGAGCAAAAACGCTCTTGCAAGCATTTAAACCTTGCTTTTTCAAAGAATGACCCTATCTTTGCCTTTGCAAGGCGCTTTTATGCAGATCGCCCGAAAGGGTGGATTGCTTAACCAACCCTTCCGAATCCAACAGATACAGATCTGTTTAAACCCCTGAATTGCGCAGAACGCGCCTTGCAGCGTAACACTTGGGGTGTTGATGAAGGGAGTCTGGTTTTATTGTTTATGGTTATGAATATCAAGGAACACCGAAAAGGTTTTTCGTATTTATTGGAAGCCTTGAAAATATTGAAATCAAAGATAGATCAATTGCCCATCGAAATAGTAGTCATTGGCCAATCAGACCCAGAGGCGTTGGCGATGCTTCCCTATAAAACCCATGCCTTGGGCTTGGTCAAAGACGAATCAGTCATCAGACATGTATATGCTGCGGCTGATGTGTTTGTGATTCCGTCTTTGGAAGACAACCTTCCGAATACGGTCATGGAATCTTTGGCATGTGGCACCCCTGTGGTGGGTTTTGACACTGGTGGTATCCCAGAGATGGTCGGACACGGGAAAGAGGGCATCATTGCGCCCCAGCGGGATGCCAAGGCATTGGCCGAAGGCATCCGAACGGTGCTTTCCGATACTTCCCGCCGAGAATCCATGCAAGTGTCGGCACTGGTAAAGGTTTCTCAAAAGTATGAGAATAGGGTAGTGGCGGATCGGTATATTGATTTGTATAAGGGAATGAATATTTAAGCCCACTTCCTAATGGAACGTTCTCCCTCCCTTACCTTAAAGAAAATGGGTTATCTACTGAAACCCCGATGTATTATTGCTTCTCCAGTTGGATATCTTGTATAACCACGCCTCTTGTATTACAAAAAAGTTGGATCAACATAAATAATCCCCTAGGTTACTTGGAGTTATAAAAACTTGCTTATGTTTGTGCCATCAAAATATTATCACTTGAACCACTCGCACCAACCATCATTCAATCTTTGCTTGCATACAATGCGGAGACTTGGTCTATATGGGCTGGGTATCCGTATCTTTTGTTGGGAGTAGTTGGGCGGATCAGTTGGGGAGTATTCCGAAAAGCCCTGAACCAAATGAGTAGGACGAAACCGCCGAAAGCGTCAGTGTAGGCATAGGTGTTTTCTTTTTTTGCTTATGAACAGAAGTATTTTTCTTTTTCTGACAGTATTTTGCCTCACGACACATACGCAAGCGCAAAGTGTCCTGAATACTGGTGGGCGAACAGTTAATTTGCCATCAGGTAGTCCTTTCCCCATTTTGGAGTACTCTATTGGGGAAGTAGCCACAGTCACATTGACAAACCTTGCAAATGGTCCTGTAACACAAGGAGTGTTACAGCCAACCTTAGGAACCGTAAGTACAAACGAAGTCTTTGATGAAAAGTACTCGTTCAGTAGTTACCCTAATCCGACATCAAGTGCTGTGATAATCGAGACTGATTATCAGCATTTTGATTTATTTCAAATCATTGACGTTTCGGGCCGAATTGTAGTCGAAAACACATTTGGCTATGAACCAATTAACTGCGAATCAATTTCGGCAGGCACATATGTGATTCGCCTTTACTCCGTCAACCAACCTGAATCAAAAACATTTAAACTTATCAAACAATGAAAAAAGTATTACTTTTCATCGCACTAATTTGTGTGACTTTATCCCTCCGCGCACAAGCACCACAAGGTATTAACTATCAGGCGGTTGCACGAAACACTAACGGTATGCCTATTACAGGCACCTCCGTAAATGTAGGATTCAAGATTCGTGAAGGAAGCACTACCGGACCAGTTATTTACGACGAGACCCATACCAACACAAGCACTGGCACAACTGGAGTCTTTACCCTTGTCATAGGCCAAGGGCAGGCCAGTATTGGTACATTTTCATCCATTGCATGGGCAACAAGCACTAAATTTTTAGAGGTGTATATCAATGGAGCATCGGCAGGAACGCAGCAAATGATGAGTGTGCCTTATGCGTTGTATGCAGCATCAGGAAATCAGGGTCCACAAGGTATCCAAGGCCCGCAGGGAAACCCCGGCGCACAGGGAGCAACTGGCCCGACTGGCTCGCAAGGCCCGCAGGGAAACCCCGGCGCACAGGGAGCAACTGGCGCGACTGGGTCGCAAGGCCCACAGGGTAACCCCGGTGCACAGGGAGCAACTGGCGCAACCGGTGCACAGGGAGCAACTGGCGCAACTGGTGTACAAGGCCCACAGGGCAACCCTGGCGCACAGGGAGTACCTGGCCCTGTTTCCACACCAGAAATTTATATTTTTGAAGAGCGCTATAACCATACATTTCCTCCAACTACTGGTTCAGGACAAAACGCAATCGGTAATTCCTTTAACACCCGAAATATCAATACTCAGGTTTATCCACCATCTGGCGGAATGGGAAATGTTACGGTCAGATTGTGAAAAAAACTCCACCAATCTCCAAAAAACAGTACATTGCATCCAAATTGTGAACAATCAATCATACCGCCATATGAAGTACCGAACCGGCTCAGAAATCCCAAAAGACGGCTTTTTCAATCTCTTCCTTGAGCCGCTCATCGGTGAAGACAACACGGTGCGTGTGATAGATGCCTTTGTTGATGCCCTTGATTTAGCCAGTTTTGGATTTGCCCATGTTGGCCTCAATAAAACTGGTGCGCCG
>JANMMZ010000138.1:0-103459 GCA_031373665.1 Saprospiraceae bacterium
AAGCCCTCCGTGTTGCTCTTACAGACAGCGCGGAGGGCTTGTGTGTTTCAGAAGGAGGCTACATTGCCGCAACTATATATGGTTGCGTATATGACGGGAATTTTCTGGGATTGCCGCAACTATATTGGTTGCGGCAAAGACTCAGTTATCCCCAATAAAAAAAAGAAAAATAAATAAAATATAATAAATATAACCCAACGCACAAAGCCAAACACGACAAAGAATAAATAGGCGGGCTTCGCCCGCCGAAGGCGGCACAGCCGCCTTTTTAGTTAAAATTTGTACCTTTGCCTTTTTAAATCAAAATTTCACAACAAGTCTTTATGTCAAGGATAAATGAGATATTGAGGGATAGCAATTACAGCAAATTGACTATTTTCTCAAAGCGAGAAATCGAGGAGTTAGAAAATCGCATTATTGAGAAATCCGACAAGGAAAAAGTCTCATATCAAATCAATTGCCTTGTTAGAAACAAGGTTATACAACTCAAACCAGAAGAAGTTGTAAGGCAACTATATTTAGGGCAACTCATCAATAAATACAAATATCCAAAGGATAGAATACAAGTCGAGTATCCAGTAAATTTCGGTTCAGATAGCAGCAAACGAGCCGATATTGTAGTATTTGAAAAAGAACGCCCAACGGTAATAAATATCCTAATTGAACTTAAAAAACCACAAGCCAAAGAAGGAAAAGAACAATTAAAGTCATATTGTAACGCCACAGGCGCACCTATTGGCGTTTGGTCAAATGGCGAGCAAGTCAATCATTATCACCGTAAAGACCCCAATATTTTTGATGAAATCAGAGATATTCCAAGTGTTACTCAAACTTTAAAAGATATTCTTAATGAGCGTTTTACGATAATAGAACTTATCATTGACGACAAACTAAAATCAAAAACCTTAAAACGCATTATTGAAGAATTTGAAGATGAAGTATTGGCAAATGCAGGTGTTGATGTGTTTGAGGAAGCATTTAAACTCATTTTCACCAAACTTTATGACGAGTTTTCAAGCGGAAAGGATAAAGACAGGTTTTTGAGTTGGTTAGACGACAATCCCGATGTTACTTTCAAAGATTTGGAGGATTATTTTGACAAATTCATAAAACGAAAAGGAACAGACGATAAAACAGACATTGAAAAAACTTGCCAACGTTTTTTTGAAAATACTTATACGAAATTTCGGAACATGGAATTTCGGAATACAGGCGCAGAAAGTGAAACTAAAAAGCAAATTGACAACCTTTTTGAAGCAGCAAAAAAGAAATGGAAAGGCATTTTTTCAGACGATGCACGAATTGAACTACCGCCATCACATTTGCAAACTTGTGTATCATATTTGCAAGAAGTCAAATTATTCAATTCCAATTTAGAAGTCGTTGATGAAGCCTTTGAATATCTTGTCAATAAAGATGCAAAAGGCGACAAAGGGCAATACTTCACACCTCGATACATTATTGATATGTGTGTAAAAATGCTCAACCCAAAAGCCGATGAATTTATGATTGACACCGCTTCGGGTAGTTGCGGTTTTCCTGTTCACACCATTTTCTACGTTTGGGAACAACTCAATCCAAACGGCAACAATTCTTTTGGCACAGAAGAAAAAACAGCCGAACAAAAAAGATACGTTCAAGAAAACGTTTTCGCCATTGACTTTGACCTAAAAGCGGTGCGGGTTGGAAGGACATTGAACTTGATTGCAGGTGACGGAGAAACCAACGTTATTGAACTGAATACGCTTGATTTTGAGCGTTGGGAAGAAGATTATCCCGCAAAACCTTATTGGAAAAAGTATTTTCAAACAGGTTTTAATAATCTTTTGGAACAACGAG
The DNA here is from genome assembly GCA_031373665.1 of Saprospiraceae bacterium. Classification (GTDB taxonomy): domain Bacteria; phylum Bacteroidota; class Bacteroidia; order Chitinophagales; family Saprospiraceae; genus M3007. The sequence continues at coordinate 1,840 of JANMMZ010000138.1, forward strand.
CCGAAGCGAACAGCAATAAATTTTTTGGTTTTGATATTCTTATGGCAAACCCACCTTTTGCGGGTGACATCAAAGACCAAAGACTTTTACGCAAATATGAATTGACCCGAAAAGTTGGCGAAGAAGAAGATGAAGACACAGGCGAAACCATAAAAATCCAAAAGGGTTGGCATGATAAAATAAGTCGTGATATTCTTTTCATTGAGCGTAATTTGGATATGCTCAAAGACGGCGGACGTATGGCAATCGTCTTGCCACAAGGCAGATTTAACAACCAATCTGATAAATATATTCGCCAATATATTGCCGAGCGTTGCCGCATTTTGGGCGTTGTTGGCTTACATGGAAATTCGTTTAAGCCACATACGGGTACTAAAACAAGTGTTCTTTTTGTTCAGAAGTGGGACGATGAACTTTGCCCGAAAGTAGAAAACTACAATGTGTTTTTTGCCACTCAAAGGAAACAAGGCAAAGACAATAGCGGCGATAAAATATACGAAACTCGCCTTTATGTACGATACTACGATGAAAAAACAGGCGTAAAGGAATACCCAATTGATGTTTTTCAAACGCAATTCGGAAATCCCAAAGATTACAACAAATACCGTTTGGGCAATTCGGGTAAAGTTATTGACGGAAACGAATATGCCAATTTATCAAAGCAACAACAGAAAAAATACATCAATATTCAATACGCCTTTGCCTACAATAAGGTAATGACGGATAAATATGGTCATACCGTAGTTGAACATGATTTGTTTAGCACTCAACTATCCAATGGAACAGCGACCGATGAAGGAATTGCGGAAGCATTTATTGAGTTTGCCAAAAAAGAGCGATTAAGTTTTTTTTGAGTAGCCCGTTTGATGAAGCCAAATATCGGGCTTTGTTAGACGGGCTGGAAATCACAGAATTGAGTTTAGAAGATGCAAAAATTGCGAACTATTCGTTTCGCCTTGACAACCAATTTTTCCAAAAGGAATTTTTGAGCATATTTGAGGAAAGTATGCCATTTAGATACCTTTCAGAAATATGTGAAATTAAAAGCGGAACAACACCAAGTGATAGGGATGAAGAATTAAAACACGGTGTCATTTTGTTAAAGACAAATGATATTAGAAACAACATTTTGCCAGTTCATTCTGATTATTTCTATATTGACCGCAAAACCAATCAAAGAATGAAATCAACAGAATTGAAGGCAAATGATGTGCTTGTCAATATTGTTGGAGCAACTACCGATGTTATAGGTCGTTGTTCAATCGTTCCAAACGAATTTCCGAAGGCGAATATCACACAAGCAATGGCTTTTTGCAGGCTAATTGACATGGACTTTAAGCCATTTTACCTGTTTGCTTTCTTTACATCAAAATTCGCAAACATTCAAGTTCGTAAAATTGCCAGACCAACAGGGCAATATAATATGAATTTAACCGAATTAGGAACATTCAAAATTCCAATTGTTTCAATTGATTTTCAAAATGAGATTGAAAAAGTAATCCTCAAAGCACATGAAATATCAGAAACAAGTAAAAGCATATACAGAGCAGCCGAAACAATTTTATTAACTGAATTATGCTTACAAGATTTCAAGCCTACCGAAGTGAATACATCAGTTCGGACAATACAAGATAGTTTTTTCAATTCGTGGCGATTAGATGCGGAATATTATCAGCAGAAATATGATGAAATGGAAGTAGTTTGTAAAAAAAATGCAAAATATACAAAACGGATAGTAGAATTTAGAACTTTCAACAGACGAGGATTACAGCCTGATTATTCTGAAAATGGAAAATTAGATGTAATAAACAGTAAGCACATTTTAGCAAGTATTTTAGATTACGGTAATTTTGAAAAAACAGAATACTTGAATTGGAAAAGCCGTGCAATTGCAAGAGTGAATTACGGAGATATTTTGACATATACGACAGGTGCAAATATTGGTAGGACGCACACATATTTGAGCAATGAACCCGCATTAGCAAGCAACCATGTAAATATTCTAAGAATAGAAAATGAAAACTCTGTTTATGTCGCTTTTGTAATAAACTCAATAGTTGGTCAATATCAAACTGAAAAACTAAGCGCAGGTTCAGCGCAACAAGAACTTTATCCAAAGGATATTGATAGGTTTTATATTCCGTTTATAAAAGAAGAATATCAAACTAAGATTGAGGAAAAAGTGATTGAAAGCAGATTGAAATATTTGGAGGGCAAACGCCTCATAGCCTTAGCAAAAACCGCCGTAGAAATAGCGATAGAAGAAAACGAGGAAGCGGCTTTAACCTTGATAAAAAACAACTTTGAATACACCCCCTCAGTATAAATCGTTGAAAATGAATAAACTAAACGAGTACAAAAAAGGGGATAACAACGCATCCCCGACCATGCCGCCCAAAGCCCACCCGCAAAAGCCAACGCAGGGCGGCACGGCGGGGATGCAACCGTTCTCGGAAAAAATAAAAAACAAAATACTCAACCAATACCAAAACGAAAGTCTGTTACCGCAAATACTCCTCCTCCGTCACCGCTTCCAACCAAACAGCCGTCGTCCCTTTCAACGCATTCGTGATGGCAACTTGGATAAATGCAACGTCGGGGCTTGCGCCGTGCCAGTGTGGCACGTTCGGCGGACATTTGACCACATCGCCTTTGCGGAGGATTTTTTTCGGACTGCCTTTTTCCTGATAAAAACCGATGCCGTTTATGACCAATAAAATCTGTCCGCCGGGGTGATAATGCCATTTCGTGCGCGCGCCCGGCTCGAAAGTGACGCTCCCGACTTGGGCAGCATTCAGGCTGTCGCTCAACACCAATTGTTGAAGCCATGCCGTCCCAGTGAAGTTTTGGTTGTTGATTTTATCGCCTTTTGGAAAAACCAAACCTTCCGAATTGGTGATCGTTTCGGCAATTTTTGGGCTGCTTGTGCCAAAAATTTCATCCAAAAACTGATTGACCGTGTTGCGGTCCTTGCCGCCAATTTTGGTAGAAATCAGGGTGGCAATGCCGCGCAATTGTTGTTCGCTGAGTCCGACGTTTTTGCCCACTTTCAAATGCGAACGCAACTGATTTTCGCAACCTTCCATGCTTGCCAACGCCGAAATCGTAGCAATTTCTCGCTTTTGAAAATCCAAAACATCCCTGCCAAAAATGTCGGCGAACAAATGCTCTTTCAAAAAAGTATCAATCACTGGGACAAATTTTTGGGGCGCACCGATGGCTGTCGTGCCCGTCAAAGCGGTTTGCACATTTTTTCCGTAGGCAAATTTTCCCTCCGCGAAAGGTTCGGGCGAGGCTTCCTTGCCGACCAAATCAGCAATGCCTTTTTGCATGCGCTCGGTCAGCACGTTTTCAAAAGTGCTGATGGCGTTGAGGCTGCGCGGAAAACCGGTGTAGGCATAGAGATGCACCAAAATTTCCTTGATTTCATGGATACTCAAACCGGCATCCAAGCCTTCGTCGAGGGCAGTTTTTAGCAGTTTTTGGTCGCCTTTTGCGGTGTAGGCAGCGATGGGGACGATGCTTTCCTGTTGTTTGCTCAATGCCTGTGGCATGGTTACTTGTTGCGCTTTTGTTGAAAAATTAAATGCCAACAAAGCCGAGAAAAAAGCTAAAATTATTTTTTTCATTTTAAACGCCGTTTTTTTGGAGTTTGCCCGATTTGACTTCTTTTTCAATCACATCCAACCTTTTTTTCTTCGGGTCAGGTTTGCTGACGGCGTTGCCATCAGGTTGAATGTCCATGATTGTTTGCTTTTTTCGATGAAAAACAGCCCATTTTGCCAAGCCTTTTCCGTTTGGATTGCCTGTTTTTGCAAAATTTGCCCAATAAGCATTCATCGTTTTGGCAACTTTTTGGTCAGTGGGCGAGGCGACTTTGACTCCTCGGCGGGTTTCCAAAGTATTAAAAACATACGGAATTTCGGAACCATGCGAAGCCCCATAAGGCATCATTTTTCGCAGCGAATCAGGGACGTACGAAAACACATAAATATAGGCGGGCGCGCCTTTTTTGAGAAAAGCATTTACCGTGAAACGGGCGGGTTCTGCCCAAACTTTATCGGTGTTGACCATGGAAAGCATTTCGGTCAGTTCTTTTTTTCCATTGGGGTCGTAGGCGGCTGCTGCCTCGTTATTCAGGTCGCCGAACATGGACAACAATTCATCTTTTGAATTGGCGCGCACCACAAAAGCACCCTGCATTTCCGCGCTGTTCGAGCCGATGATGATTGGGATTTTGGGCAATCTACCCGCATCGTATGCCGATTGGAACCTTTCCACCACCAATTTTCCATCGAGAATCGGTCCCGAATAAATGCGCGGACCGCCTTCGCCGTCGTTTTCCGCGCCGCCATCCACGATTTCCTCGACGGGGAGCGCGCGCAATTTTGCCAATGCTGCCGCGTCGCTGCCCTCAATTTTATGCCGACGGGCAAAATTTAGCGCACAGGTTTGTGCCGAAACGGGGTAAAATGAGTCCGCATTGTCTTTTTTCAACGGTCTTCCGCTCAAAATGCCGTCCCGACCACCCGAAGACTGCAAAATGGCTTTGTGAAAAAGCCCCCGCGCCGCAGGAATGGTGAGCATGGAATGTACCGAAACACCACCTGCCGACTCTCCAAAAATGGTCACATTGCCGGGGTCGCCGCCGAACGCCGCGATGTTTTGCCGCACCCATTGCAGCGTGGCTATCTGGTCCATGTAGCCGTAATTACCTTTTGGCTCATCGGGAAATTCGTCGTTGAGCGCAGGAAACGCAAAAAAACCGAGGCGACCGAGGCGGTAATTGAATGTGACCAAAATGACACCCTGCCGGGCGAATGCCTCGCCAAATGATTCAGGCGACGCACCGCTGCCAAACACAAACGCCCCGCCGTGAATCCAAACCATCACGGGCAGTTTTTTATCGGCGGTAGCGCCCGCAGGTCGCCAAATATTGAGGTAAAGCCCATCTTCCGCTGAGCCGTCGGCAATGGCTCCGGGCTCGGCCTGCCAACCTGCCTGCGCACAGTTTGCCCCAAAATTGACGGCATCGCGCACGCCTTCCCACTTTTTTGCGGGCTGCGGCGCTCGCCAGCGCAATGCCCCGACGGGCGGCGCGGCGTAGGGTATTCCTTTGAAAACGTCAATGTCATCCTGATTCGCGCCGCGAAGTTTGCCCGATTGGGTCTCGACGATTGGCTGGACACCCGCGCTGGATGTTGGTTGCGCTTCTGAAGTGCAGTAGAGTATTAAAAATGAGAGTAAACCGACTAAATTTTTCATTTTAAATGACACCTTTTGAGTTTAGTGTTCAAGTGTATGCGTATCGCGGACACTACTGAAAGTCAAATCCAACAATTGCAAGTTTTTGCCCTGGCTTTGATAGATTTCTGTCACAGTAAATTGGGTAGTGACATCATTGCCTCCGACGTTTGCCAAAAGTGTGATCTTGTTCCAAACGATATAAGTGCCATTGCCAAATTGCTTCACGACCGTATCGTGGACATCGGCTTTTTTATACCAAATGCTACCGGATTTGATGATTTCTAATTCTTTGGCTTTGCCCCAAGTGCCGCTCATGTGTACAAAGCGAGAATCAGCGTGAAACAGGGGTTCGAGTTTCGCCAAATCTTTATCCGCCATCCACTGCCATTTGTCTTTTGAAAGTTGGAGGACATATTGGTTGGAGTGAAGATTTTTTGTCGAATTACAGTTGACAAACAGTAAAACAAGCAAAAAGCCCAAAATTGAATTTTTCATAAAAGGAGAATGATTTATCGAACGATAGGATTTGATTTACAGATGTTTTTGAAAAAAAACATTCAATTTGTTCATCGCCTGCGCCACATATTCAGGCACATAATAGGTTTGAATATGAGTAGCATTCGGAATCAAGAACATTTCCTTTTCTGTGGTGCCAGTGGCAAGCGCAAATGCGCTGTCCGTCATGTAATAAGTGTCAGATTTGCTGCCAGCCATCATCAAAAGCGGCTGATTGATTAAATCCATGTTCGAGGCCGCATCAAATTCCATCAAATCGAGCAAACTGCTCATCGTGTATCGAAACGTGGAATTAGGGTGCGCGTGCGTTCGATTGTAATAATAATGCCCTTCCTGATAGAGGTCAAAAGGCATTTTGTCAGCCTGTTCATCGGTTGTTTTTGCATCGGCGGCATAAATCACCGCGCCGCCAGCCGCCTCTTGCGCCCGCGCATCGGATGCTTGTTTTAGCCGCTGTTGAATGGTGGCAAGCCCGGAATTCATAAAACCATTTCGCCTGACCAATCCGGAATTGAACATGCTCAATGTTGCCACTGCCTTGAACCGTTTGTCTGTTTGCGCCGCTTTCAAAGCATAGCCGCCGCCGCCGCAAATGCCCAACAAGCCAAGGCTGTCTGGATTTACACCTTTAAAATGGGTGATAAAATCGGCCATTCCGCGAATATCCTCGATTCTGTTGGCGGGTTTGTCCACATTTCGGGGCGTGCCGCCGCTCGCGCCTTGGTACGCGGCGTCGGCGGCGATGGCAACAAAACCCGATTCAGCCAATCGCTGGGCGTACAAACCTGCCACCTGTTCTTTCACCCCGCCGTTCGGATGGGCAACCACCACGGCTGGGTACGATTTGGACGTGTCAAAATGGGCTGGCGTGTACACGTTGGCGGCGATTTCAATGCCGTTCAATTTGTATTTTACGGGTTGGATGTTCACTTTGCCCGAAACATTGACAGCAATGGCATCGCCATAGACCAAGCCAAACGGATTGCTCGCAGCGGTTTGGCTTTGGGCAGTGATGCTCGTTGAAATAAGCATAGCGGTCATTAAATAATTTATGATGGTCTTCTTCATTGATCCAATTTTTTTTCTTTTAACCATTTTGACATGAGTTCGGCGATTTCCAGATTGTTCAAATCTGAAAAAGGGAAGTGGGTATTTCCTTTCATCCCAATTTCGGGTAGATGCACCACCGTCACGTCGCCTCCGTGTCGGTTCGCGCAATCGCGCCACAGTTTTGCCATCGCCAAACGCACCCGCCAGCCGTCGGGGCCCGGGGCATTGGTGGGTTCTTTTGCAATAAAATCGCCGTAATAAATGACGATGGGGATTTTGGTAAGTTTTTGAAAATCCGCCATCGGGATGCCCACGGCCTCCAAAGTTCCGCCCGAACTGGGCATCGCGGCTGGCACTTCACCCGCTGGAAACAAAAACCCGCTGCCCGGTTCGTAGGAAACTATGGCTTTCACGCGCGGATTTTTGACCGCCGTGCGCCAACCCATGCCGCCCGAATGCGAATGCGTCACCAAGATGCCATCGCCAATTTTGTGGAAAAGTGCCGACACCGCTTCCACGTTCACATTGATGTCAATCGGACCGACATTGGGTACCATTTGGCGGAAATATTGGTTCAGCGTCGCGGAATCGCGGGCAAACTGAACGCCCTCGAAATAGTTGGGCCATATCCCTACGCGAAAAGTGCCAAACCAGCCTTGCTCGTCGGGCGTTGGGCTGATGGAGCCTTCCACCGTACCCCGTGCGGCGTTGCCCCGTCGCGGCTGGTCAATCAGATAAACCGGAAATTTTTTTCGTAAAAAAATATTCTGAAAACCTTCCCGACCGTCGGGCGTGGTTTCCCAAGTTTTGGAAAACTGACCGATGCCATGCCACATCACCAACGGATATTTCCTCGATTTTGCAGGAATTTGATAAAAAACATAGGCGTGGTCGCCGTGAAAAGTTTGCCCGGCGGGCGAGGGTTTGTACGCATCAAACTCACCGAGATTTGTGATGACCGAGCCGCCCACCGCAAAACTGCCCTGTTCCTGAATAATGAGCGATGCGGTCGCCGAACTTTTTTTTGAGGCAGAACAGGCAGCAAACACCGCCAAAACCAACATTGAAAACAGGGAAAAAAACATCCCGTGGCTTAGCATTTCAGATTTGTTCAACATCATTTTGTCCAATTTTTTTTGTCCAATTTTTGGGAAGAAATTGTGCCACAAAGGTCGTGGCGTGGGATGTACAAACACCTACACAGATTACAGGTTTTGCTACCATTTTCACCGATTGCGATATTTAGGCGGTCAAAATCAAAATTATTGGTTCAACTTTGTATAAAAAATGATAAAAAATGAAGCCATCGCACGTTTTTGATTCCATCAATCAATACAATGTTTTCAATAATCACGAAACGCTGCACCCTTTGGTGAGTGTGCTGGATTATTCAAAAGCGCATCCTCGCTACCAATCGAAGATGACTTTTGGCATTTATTGCATCGTTTTGAAAGAAGTAAAATGCGGCGATTTGAAATACGGTCGTCATCATTATGATTATCAGGAAGATACGCTCGTGTTCATTTCGCCAGGGCAGGTGGTAGAAGTGGAAAACAGCGGCGAACAATATCAACCACTGGGACATGCACTGGCATTTCATCCCGAATTGATTCGCGGCACTTCGCTTGCCGGAAGCCTAGCCAATTATCAATTTTTTGGGTACAAAACCAGCGAAGCCCTGCATCTGTCGGAGCGCGAGCGGCAAATCGTTTTAGATTGTTTTTCAAAAATTGCCTTTGAATTGCATCAACCTGTGGACAGATACAGCAAAAAACTGATTGCTTCGAATATTGAGTTGTTCCTCAATTACTGCGAGCGATTTTACAACCGTCAATTTATCACCCGCGAAAATGTCAACAAAAGCATCATCGAAAAATTTGAAACGCTGTTGAACCAATATTTTTCTTCGGAAAAACCGCAGGAAATCGGACTGCCAACCGTTGCTTTTTGTGCCAACGAATTGAATTTGTCGGTCAATTATTTTGGCGATCTAATCAAAAAAGAAACCGGAAAATCGGCGCAGGAATACATTCAAGACAAAATAATTGATGCGGCGAAAAACAAAATCTTCGATATCCACAAAAGCGTGAATGATGTTGCCTACGAATTGGGCTTTAAATATCCGCAGCATTTCAGCCGATTTTTTAAACTGAAAACAGGGATTTCGCCGAGTGAGTACCGGACACAGCACTGAAATAAATCCGAGAACAAAGCATCTGCACCTATTTGCGGCAACCCCAACCCGCAAAAGCCAACGCAGCCGCAAACAGCACAGATGCAACCGTTCGATGAAACAAAAAGAAAAAATGTAAAAATAAATTAAATGGATAAAATAGCAAAATGGGGATTTATCGCAACAGTAATAAGTGTAATTATTGGCGCACTCGCATTGTTTAGAGATGTGACGGACTATCAAGTTCAAATTAAACCAGATGAATCAAATCCCCAAACCACTACTCTAACTAAGCAAATAGATGAAGACAAATCTCAATACAAGCCTAATGAAGATAACAATCAAAGTTGTACATTTGAGTTGCTCAAAGGCGTAGAAGATAGTAGTGAGGTTGAGTTGTGCGTTAAGTTGGAGAGCAAATATTCTGAGAGTTTTACAAATAAATTGAAACAGGAGTTAGAAACAAAAATAGTCAAGTTTATGCCTAATAAATCAATTACCTTCAGTTTATTTAGAAACGATAAGTCAAAAATAAATAAAAAACGATATTATTATTTGATTGGCGATTTTAATATAACCTTCAAATCAACAAACGAAATTGCACCTGAAATCGGGCAGCATAATTTAATAACAGGTAGTTCAAGTGGCGACTTTAATCTCTCCCAAGGTTCAGCAAAAAATAGGATTTCAGATTGTCAAATCTTTTTAAATTTGGCTGGAACTGAAAAAAAAGAAATCATAAACAATTTAATCACTTCAATTTTCAGAAACATATAACAATGGCAAGATTGACATCATTTTCTAGGCTTTTAATTGTATTATCGATGCTTGGCGGTGGTCATTTAATAGTACGATATGCCATGTGTAGCCCTCAAAAAGCAGAACCCAAAGGTGAAGTATCCAAAGCAATTAGTAACTATGATAATACAAAGGATGAAATAAAAAATGCAATTGGTCAAGCCCTTTCAAGAAGATCAATTAATACTATTCTGGTCGCTGACTATCTAAATTTAGATAGTGAACAAGATAAATTCGGAAGTTACTTGGCGGAAGATTTTTCTGCATTTTTTAGCAAAAGTTCTAATTCATTCAGAGTCATTGAAAGGTCAAGACTAAACTTGCTTCTGCAAGAGCAAAAATTAAACTCGGCAGGACTTTTAGATCAAAAAACTGTTAGTGAGTTGGGTAAAATAATTGGTGTTGAAGCGGTTATCACGGGAAAATATCAAGTAGTAGGTGACTTTCTAAAACTATAGATAAAAGTCATTGATATTGAGAAATCAGAATTGATCTTGACTAAAGAAGCAAAAATTCCAATTGAAGGAGAACTAAAGGATGCCTCAAAGTTAAATCCTCGGTGGAAATAATTTATATTATGACAATATCCTTAACATTAACTACTTCCAGTCAGGCCAATTATTATTACATCATTTTACATCAAAATAACACATGAGTGTTCCAACTAATTTTAACTCACCAAACGGCCCTAGTTATGGCCGCAATAATAACGATGGCTCAAAGTGGCTTACTACAATAATGGGCATTGCAATTTCTTTGCTCTTAATTTGGGGTATAAAAGCGACTTTTTTTGGCTCTAAAAATACAAAAACAGAAATAACTGCCTCTGATGATTCATATGATAAAACAAAAAGCGAGATTTGGGGCGACATAGTCAATATATTATCAAATAGAAATATAAAAACAATACTAATTGCAGATTATTTCAATCTTGACAATAATCAAGATAAATTTGGAAGATATTTATCTGAGGATTTTTCAGCATTATTTTCAAGAAGATCGAATTCTTTTAAGACTATTGAAAGATCAAGATTAAACTTGCTCCTTGAAGAACAAAATCTTAATGCCGCTGGTTTATTGGATTCTCGGACAGTTAGTGAGTTAGGCAAAATAATTGGAGTAGAAGCGGTAATTACAGGTAAATACCAAATTATCGGAGAATATCTTAAGATATGGATAAAAGTTATTGATATTGAAAAATCTGAGTTGCTATTTACTAAGGAATCTAAAATTCAGATTCAGGGCGAGATCAAAGATGCATTAAAGATTCAATAATAGAAGAGTTAATTTCATCGAACTTTGCATGGTTGACAACCGCTTCCTAAACGTCGCGGTGTGACAACCATGCTCCCGTTTACTACAAATAACACAACGCATGAACATGAAAAAACATTATTTTTTACTCGTATTGCTAGCCACTGCTTGTTTGACCACCATTGCTCAGACATTTGAATGGGTTAAGGGAATAGGCGGAGTCGGTGCTGAAGGGCAAAGTATCTATTCTAAAATTGATGCTTCGGGCAACATTTATTCAGTGGGTTCATTTGTCGGCACCTTGGATTTTAATCCAGGGGCAGGAGTTAACATTATGACCTCATTAAATGGCTCCACCGATATTTTTATTTTAAAATTAGATCCCAATGGAAATTTCCTTTGGGTAAAAAGAATTGCTGGCAACAATACTGAATATGCGCCAGCCTTGGATATAGATGCACAAGGCAATCTCTACCTCACGGGGCATTTCAATTCACCAGAGGTGGACTTTGATCCTGGAATTGGTAATTATAAACTTTATTGCTTTGGTGATCTGGATGTATTTGTACTTAAATTGAGCCCAAATGGAGATTTTATATGGGTCAAGCAAATTGGAGGCATATATGCAGAATTTAGCAATGATATTACTATTGATAACTTGGGTAATATTTATATAACAGGTAAATACTATTTAACAACCGACTTCGATCCTAGTAGCTCATTATACATATTAAATTCAGTTAATCAATATGATATATATATACTAAAATTAAACCCACAAGGGGTTTTAGTATGGGCCAAGTCAATGGGAGGAACCTATGATGACGAAGGCATGTCTCTTACAATTGACAAATTTGGAAATGTATATACTACTGGCACTTTTAATGAAACATGTGATTTTGATCCTAGCCAAGAAGCCTACAATCTATCGAATATCGTCGGTAGTAACTATAATAACAAGGACGTATTTATCTCGAAAGTTGATTCCAATGGCTTATTTGTCTGGGCTAGGAGTTTGGGTTCTATTAGTGACGATATTGGGTCAAAAATAATTATAGATCTCAATGGAAATATTGTAGTTTCTGGACGTTTTAGTGGGCAGACCGACTTTGACCCCGGAATAGAACAATTTATGGTTGGTGTGGCAGGATTCTCTGATATTTTTGTAGTAACCTTAGATTCAGAAGGTAACTATGTGTGGTCAACCACTATTGGAGGCCCTTGCGATGACTATGTTGCTGATCTTGAAAGCGATAATAATGGAAATCTATATACCATTGGAACTCTTTGCAATGTTAGTTCGAGCGATTATGACGTATTGACAATGAAATTAGATGCTTTGGGCAATTTTAAGTGGACAGGTCTGGTAGGATCATCTAATGTTGATAGAGGGTTTTCTATTGAAACTGATTCAGCAGGCAACATCTATACCTCTGGAATTTTTCAGAATCCTGTTGATTTTGACCCTGGAGAGGGCGTATCAAACTTAACAGCGATTGGTAATTTTGACTTCTTTATTCAAAAACTAAACCCGGATAATGTGTCCACCCAAGCACCCTCTACCCTACCCTATATGAGCCTTTACCCCAACCCCAGCAATGGCATTTATACTTTGAAATCTGAAACGCAAAGCGCATTTTCGGTCATAGATTTACCAGGAAAAACCATCGTCACTGGCTCTGTTAACGCTGAAGAAGCAACCCAAATTGACCTATCAGGATTCGGAAATGGAATGTATTTCTTGAGGGTCGGAAATCAGGTGCTGAAATTGATGAAACAAGAGTGAGTGAATCCTATTTTTTATTTTAAAACAAAAAAAACGCTGTTTTTTACGCGCATTGCTAATCACGGCTTGTTTGACCAACAATGTGAGACATTTGAATGGGTTATATGCAAATTTCCATCTTATCTTTGCCACAAAAAGTATATGTCGAAACAAGCACTCCAACTGGAATTACTTTCTGTGATCCAATGGTTTCATGCCAAAGGATGGGCACCAGCAACCAGTGCCAATTACTCTTTTCGCAACCCAGCACCAGATCAAAATACCTTTACCATTTCTCGTTCCGGTATTGACAAAGGTCAGTTTAAGATCGAGGATTTTATGGAGATTGACGCAACCGGGCAAGCTTTGGAAGCATTTCGAGACATCAAATCTTCGGCTGAAACTTTGATACACACCATGTTATACGAACAAGCCGATGTTCAGGCGGTATTGCATACCCATTCTGTAGTCAACACTGTTTTTTCCTGGAAACATCGCGCAGAGGACTGCGTGCGCATTTCAGGATTTGAGTTATTGAAAGGTGTTGCTGGAGTGAGCACCCATGAAACGACCATCCAACTGCCCATCTATGAAAATTCGCAGGACATAGCGTATTTGAGCGGGCACATCCGGGAGTCTTTGCGAAATTACCCTGAGATACCCGGATTTCTGCTGTCAGGTCACGGTTTGTATGCCTGGGGCAGCAGTATTGCGGAGGCCAAACGACATATCGAGGTGTTTGAATTTTTGCTAGATTGTTTGAATCAACTGGAAGCGCGGTAATTCGGGTGTTATTCTTAAAATAGACTTAACATCGCAGTAAGTACTGCTGTTTAAAAAGCGAGTAAATTTGTCGGTTAAAACAAGGTGTATATGGCAGTATTAAACATCCCCGATCAAGCGATCAGCAACTCCAATCCAGAAGAAATTCGTACATTTTTATCTGAACGTGGTATTTGGTTTACCCAATGGGAAGCCTCCGAACCACTGGCTATAGATGCCGACCAAGATACCGTGCTGCGCGCTTATGAGCATGTTTTAGAACCGTTTATGCAACAAAACGGCTATCAAACTGCAGATGTGATCAACATCAATGCCGGTACGCCAAATTACGAAGTAGTGCGCAACAAATTCCTGAGCGAACACCAACACACGGAGGATGAAGTGCGCTTTTTTGTATTTGGACAGGGAGCCTTCTGGTTTAATTTAGACAACGGTAAAGACCCGATTTTCAACGTTTTATGTCAGGCTGGTGACCTCATTTCGGTACCTGCCAATACAAGGCACTGGTTTGACGCGGGCAAGGAAAATCCATCGGTAAAAGCCATTCGGATGTTTATAGACCAATCCGGTTGGGTACCGCACTACACGGAATCTGGCATTGATAAAAACTACAATCCGGCTTGACCCAATTAAAATGATTCGATACATCCTCACTGATATTGAAGGCACTACCACTTCCACGTCGTTTGTGTATGAAACGCTATTCCCATATTTTAAACGGCATATCGCAGCGTTTTTATCTGCTCCCGCCTTGTTGCCAGGTATAGAACAATATTTGCAGGCCGTTCAACAAACAGTATCGGAAGAAGGTGATGTTATACTGTCAACCGAGGAAATGGCCCACCAACTTGTTATCTGGACCGACGCTGACCGCAAACACCCTGCTTTGAAAGCGATTCAGGGTATTTTATGGCGGGGTGCTTACCTGAACAACGAAATAAGCGGGCATATCTACCCAGATGTACCGCCTGCTTTGGCATATTGGAAGATGGTGGGTATCCAAATGGGTGTGTATTCGTCGGGTTCAGTAGAGGCACAACATCTGCTCTTTGGACATTCTGATTTCGGCGATTTAACGTCGTTTTTTTCGCACTATTTTGATACTAGTGTCGGAAATAAACGCGAGGAGGCTTCCTATCGCGCCATCCAAAAAGCCATTCATTGGCCTGCCGATGAAGCCCTGTTTTTATCCGATGTGGAAGCCGAACTGGATGCCGCCAAAGCAGCAGGTATGCAAACCGTTCAAATAGTACGTCCCGGTACTACGGCTTCTGAAAAGCATGATACGGCTTCCGATTTTACTCAAATCAACCTGAATATCAAGTAATTATGGACAAGAATATGACCCGCCGCACGATCTGGATCCACCCCGAAGGCATCGGTACCATACAGGTATTGGACCAACGCAGTTTGCCCCACGAAATCAAGGCGCAAACCCTCGCCACGGTAGAGGAAGTGGTGTGGGCCATTAGATCAATGGTGGTACGAGGTGCTCCGCTCATTGGGGCTACCGCTGCTTACGGTGTTTATTTTGCTTGCATAGAGGCCGCTCAAGCATCTGATCCTCCAGCATATTTATCGGATTCTTTTGATCTGCTGCGTCAATCGCGGCCCACAGCGGTGAACTTGTTTTGGGCCCTTGCGCGTATGCAGGAAGCCATTGCAGCAACCGACGATTTCCCCAAAAAAGCCGACATCGCATTGACTACTGCGCATCAAATTGTAGAAGAAGATGTAGAGTTGTGCCGCATGATTGGTGTGTATGGTTTGCCAATTATTGAAAAAATAAGTCAGGCGAAAAACGGCGCACCAGTGCAAATCCTTACGCATTGCAACGCAGGTCGTCTGGGTTGTATTGAATGGGGCACCATCAGTTCGCCAATTTATCAGGCGCATCAAAAAGGGATAGATATACATGTTTGGGTGGATGAAACACGCCCCCGCAACCAAGGCAGCCTCACCGCCTGGGAACTCGGACAAGCGGGTGTGCCCCATACTGTTATTGTTGACAATGCAGGTGGCCACCTCATGCAACACGGCATGGTTGATATGGTGCTAGTGGGTACCGACCGCACTACGCGCACAGGCGACGTGGCCAACAAAATCGGCACCTATCTAAAGGCATTGGCTGCCTTCGATAACAATATTCCATTTTATGTGGCGCTGCCTTCTACCACCATTGACTGGAATTTGCGCGACGGACTTCAAGAAATACCCATTGAAGAGCGCAGCCCCGATGAAGTGCGCTATATCAGCGGTTGGGATGGTACCCAAATCCGGCAAGTACTGCTCACGCCAAAGGATAGTCCCGCCCTGAACTTCGGTTTTGATGTAACGCCGGCGCGTTTGGTGACTGCGTTGTTGACGGAGCGCGGTGTTTGTGCAGCAAATGAGGAAGGGATATTGGGGCTATTTCCAGAGCGAAGGGTTGGGGTCTAAAATAGACCGTTTTTGTAAAGTGACAGGGCGCGGGCTACAATGGAGTTCAAAGCACCGTCTTAGGCGTGACTTTACGCCCAATTTATCCTTACAAAATTTAATATTCAAACTGTATTTTTTGTAGTATTTTTGCTCTAAGGAACGGTTCCAAAATAATATTCTACTTTTCAAATAAAATAAAAATCATGTATAAAGCACTTTCTCCGTTCCTATTATACATCGTTTTTTCTTGCCCAATGGTGGCTCAAAACAATTGTGCTACTACTTGTAAGGGCAATTTGGGTGAAAATATTTTTGTCAACGGCGATTTTGGTGCCGGTGTACCCAATATACTTGCCACAAATCCCAATATTGCACCTGGTTACAACTACGTTACCACTGTGCCACCCAGTGATGGAAGTTATGTTATTACAAACAATACTACGCCTTGGGGGAGTTGGGCTACCAGTAACTGGATTAATATAAAGGATAATAGCAACAACCCAAATGGCTATATGATGGTCGTCAATGCCGCATATACACCAAGCCTATTTTACGAACAAAAAGTAGATGTTTGTGCCAATACCCTGTATGAAATGTCGGTGGATGTTATTTCATTGCTGGAACTATCCGTAGCAAGTAGTAGCATCAAATCTAATGTGGCTTTCTTGATTGATGGCGTGGACGTATGTGCTTCCGGGGATATACCGCACGATAGAAATTGGCATACTTACCGCTTTTCATTTACCTCTAGTTCGAGTACCACATCGGTGAATCTGGCCTTTAGAAACAATGCTCCTGGCGGTTATGGAAATGACTTGGCCATTGATAATATATCGTTTCGCGCCTGCGGGCCATTGCTTGATATCAGGGATACTTCATGGTTTTGTGCTGGCGCACCTCTAAATATCTCCGCAGATATTCAAAATTCTCCATACAATACCCCTGCATACCAATGGCAAACCAGCCAAGATGGTGGCCTCACTTGGAGCGATATACCCAACGCCAACAGCGCTGACTTGTCAGTCAACGCACCTCAACAAAATGATTTGTACCGATTGTTGTCGGCCAATAGCACACTTAACCTTGATTTGCCATATTGCCGAGCATTATCCACGCCAACAAGGGTGTATTTAGAGGATTTGTCCCAATATGCTATTGGAGGTACCGATACTATTGTGTGCAATGGCGCACCGGCTATCCTGATGGCAGGCAAATTTATGGATTATGCCTGGTCTACTGGCGAAAATACAGCACAAATAGCCGCACCCACGCCCGGTTGGTATGCCGTGACGGTCACGACAAAAGAAAATTGTACGGCCAGTGATAGCCTCTTGGTGTATCGGGTAGATTTGTCCGCTACCACCGATTTTACCGCACCAATCTGCTTTGGAGATAGCACTGCAACAGCATCAATCATTTACCTACAAGGAGGTACTGGGGGACTGGTATATGCCTTGGATGCCAGCACTTTTGGCACCGTGACTGACTTTGAGGGTATTGGAGCTGGTGCGCATTTAGCCCAAGTGAAAGACTCTTTGGGGTGTACCGTCAAAATGCCGTTTACAATTCCTAGCCCACCTCCACTTACTGTTGATATTGGCCCTAATCGAAAAGTACTGGCTTGTGATACCATTGGGTTTCAAGCAGTATCCAATAAATCTACATTGATTTATAGTTGGCAACCAGCAGCCCTGTTGAACTGCAATAATTGCTCCAATCCCATGATGATGCCCATGCGCGATACGAGCGTTACGGTACTGATTGTAGATGAATTGGGCTGCTACACCTCCGATTCCGTGTTCGTGGACGTATCACCCCGTTTGGACTTATATGCACCCAATGTGTTTGCGCCTGATAGCGATGGAGAAAATGCGTTTTTTACGCTTTTTACAAGCAAAAGTGCTGTTTTAGTGCGAAAAATTGCTATATATGACCGATGGGGCAGCCTTGTCTTCCTACGCGAAAATACATTGCCCGATAGTAATAACCTGCGTTGGGACGGTACTATTGCTACCGGTAAACAAGCACCCGAGGGCGTTTATGTATGGATGGCAGAAGTGCTGTTTACCGATAATATATCAAGTAAAATAAGGGGAGATATTACGTTGATACGGTAGGTTTTACGCTGATTCACTATGCTGCAACCCGAACATTTTTCTTTGAAAGCAATTGGATTAACCGCCACATTTTCAAAAGCACTTTCAGATAATAGAATAAGTTGTAATATTGTCGCGGCTTACTATCACGACCATATTTTTGTTGCCCAAAGGGATGCTGAAAAAGCAATGGAAATTTTAAATCGGTTTTCAGTATCATAAATAAATTACATGCTTACTAAACAAATTCTAAGGATTATATTCAGCATCGTCGTGTGCTTTCAAAGTAACTACTCAAAGGCACAATGTTGTGATTATTTACTGTCTATGCACGACACTTATGGCGATGGCTGGAATGGTGGAAAACTTGAAGTATTGATTAATAACCTTTCGATTGGAATATTCAGCCCAAGCGATTTTGACAGCACGGTTACTATATCTATCTGTACTGGCGATAGTTTGAATTTAATATATACCGGCGGCGACTATGAAAATGAGAATGCTTATGAACTGCAAGACGCTTCATGGAATCTGGTTTTTCAAGATGGCCCAAATCCGCAGACAGGCCAAGTATTTTCCTCTTTGGGAGACTGCAATACCCCACTAGTGCCGGGCAGTTATCCCTGCACTGCCATACCAATAGATACGGGTCAATGTATTTTGGTTGACAACACTGGCCTTCCTGCCTCTGGCATAAACCCCAATTGCGCCAACTTTGTGGATGGTGATCTTTGGCTTACTATGAAGGTGCCTGAATCTGGCAATTTGAGTATTGAAACCTTAGCAGGCAGCATAGATGATACTGGCGTGGCAGTCTGGACAGATACGACCTGCACCAATCTTCGGTTTTTAGGTTGTGATGATGATGGCGGGACTGGATACTTGTCTTTCCTGCTTTTGTATGACCTGACTCCGGGGGCGACGATTTATATACAAGCATGGAAATGGGGCGGTGGAAATGGAACATTTGAAATTTGTATCAATGATTTAGGAACGGTCGTTTTTGATAGTTCGGCACTGCCTATTGTTATGATTAACACCTTAGGTCAGGTCATTGACCAAGATACAAAAATAAATTGCCTCATGGATATTAAATACAACGGATCCGGCAATATTACCTATGTATCTGATAGTGCCAATGTTTACAGTGGTAATATCGGAATTGAAATTAGGGGGGCATCCTCCACAAGTTATCCGCAATTGCCTTACGGTTTTGAAACCCGTGACTCCAAAGATGCCAACAACGATGTTTCCATTTTGGGAATGCCTGAAGAGAATGATTGGGTATTGTTATCCAATTTCAATGACCGCTCGCTCCTCAAAAACCTGATGGGCTACAAACTTTTTGGAGAAATGGGCAATTACAGCGTACGGGCACAACTGTGCGAAGTACTGATTGATAGTTCCTACAAAGGTATTTATGTGATCGGTGAAAAAATAAAACGGGATAAAAATCGGGTTGATATTGCAAAATTGACCACCGCTGATTCCCTTGGAAATGACCTAACGGGAGGCTATATCCTTCAACAAAACTACTGGAATGCAGAAAATAGTTTTCAATCGAATTATTCACCTATAGATCATCCCGGATTTGATGTGCACTTTGTGTATGAGTATCCTGATTATACGGAGATGCTTCCGATTCAGAAAACCTACATTGCATCTTACGTGGACAGTCTGGAAACGGCACTTTACAGTCCCAATTTTTCTGATCCGACCACAGGATACCGGAAGTATATGGATGTAAAATCGTTTATTGACTACTTCCTCGTCAACGAGGTAGCCAGAAACGCAGATGGATTTAAAAAGAGTGTTTTTTTTAATAAAGATAAATACTCCAATGGCGGCAAACTGAAAGCAGGACCGGTTTGGGACTTCGATTGGGCATGGAAAAACATAGGCGGTATTTGCTCGATCTATGAAGGTTATGATGGTGCCGGATGGGCGCATCTCAACAATGATTGCTTCACTGATAATTATTCCACTGGCTGGTATGTTCGTTTGTTGCAAGACAGTACATTTAACAATGAACTCCGGTGTACTTACGAAGATTATCGGCAAAACATTCTGGATACGGTGCGTCTTTTCGCTTACATTGACAGTATGGAAACCTTGGTTCAAGATGCACAGGCTCGGCATTTTAAAAAATGGCCCATACTTGGTCTAGGCGGGTCTGCTCCTGATTTTGGAATCGTTGCCACTACCTACTCCGCAGAACTTGACTCTCTAAAGCATTGGATTGGCATTAGATTACAATGGCTTGATGCAAATATGCCCGGGCTTTGTGTTACATCAAGTGTACAAGAAGCGAGTACATCGGATGCCTTCCGTTGCTATCCCAACCCAGCAAATGACTATTTGATAATTGATTATGTGCTGTCAAGCCCTCAAATAGTAACGATTCGTATATTTAATGCGTTAGGAATGGAAGTATTAGCCTCAAATAAAGGAATTCGAGAAACCGGACACCACACTTTAGCACTCGACACCCAAAATCTAGGCTCAGGGGTTTACTTGATTGAATTTGAAACGGGGTTATTCACTACCACTAAAAAAATTGTGATTGCGAAATAGTAACTGTTCTTTTTAGGTAGATTGGTTTTGACCAAACAACTATCTTTGGACGCCGCCGTGGCGGGGTGCTATTTAAGCGAAAAGATGGGCAGGATAGGGTTAGAAGAAATCAATTAAAAAGGATAAGGCTTCAAAATATCAAGTTATAAACGCGAGTTATAGTCACTCGGGTTCTTACAATTTATAAAAGATTAAATTGCTCAAAAAATGAAAAAATTGTTTGTCTCTACTGTGTTAATTTTGGCTTTTGGTCAAATTTTATTCGCCCAAAATCTGGCCAAACCCATAAGTCCATTCTTAAACGCCAGTCCGATACAAATTCAATTTGATTCCTCACTCCATATGCAGTTAGATCAAATTGAAACGGCAATTTGTGTTGAATTTAAGGATTTTTTCAAGGAGATAAATCTCAATATTCTGAATGGCTCCATGTTTGGATTTGCAGTTTGCTTGTTGTATAAAGTGGATACATTGAACCTCGATGAGTTAGAATACCCAGGATTTGACATTGAAAAAGACGAGATAGATCCCAATTGTTTTGACTTTTTTTTGGGTAATGCAAAACTAACCACTAGTGGTCTGAGTATTGAATTTGGTTTCCCATTTGGGAATCAATTTATAGGCCATGAAGTTAAGTCTGGGAGTGCTCAAACTTATTTTCAAGAGTACTACAAAGACGATAAAATTGTAAAACTGAAAAAGGAAGACCCATTTTCCAAAGAAATTTTTGTCCCAATCAAACAAAGCAAATTTATTTTGAGTAGCGACCAATTCCGAAAAAACGAATTTATTTATGGTTACTGTGCGTTTGAAACAGAGCCTTATTTTATTCAAGATATGTATTTAGAGCCAGCTTTACTGATCAAGCGGAGTTACAAATACTATTTTAAAGTACTCATTCAATGAATACATTCCGAAGCCTCACCTTCTTATCCATTTTATTGATTGGCTGTAATCAATCTATTGATCAGAACAGTTCCGATAAATGTACCTGTACTTCAGTGGTAAGCGATGACACCACAGGCGCAGTAATCTATAAAACAGTGCGGGGAGCCTTACTCGGAACAAGGTTCACCTCTCTTGATGAATTAAAAACAGTAGTACAGATTGAATATAAAAATGAGGCTATCTCCTCTGATAGTACTGGTTCTGAAAACCACTCGGTCAGTGTGCGTCACTGTAGCAACGGCAGAGAAGTAATCAGTATATTAGAGAAAGGTACCAGTCAAGGTGATATATTAAAGGCAAAGTCTGAAGGTGCTATTTGGGGGCGTTTCGCCTTGCTTTTTGGTTGCCCTTATGCTGTGATGCATAGAAAAGACATGGAGAAAATTTACGCACTTTCGCGATTGCGGCCAGAATGGTTTGGAGCAGGTGATTTGGCGTTTTTTGAAATTGCAAGATCAATGGTAAAAAATATCAATACCCCCGATCTGGCGTTTAGAAATGTCAGAGATAGCACTGAAAAAGGCTACCTCAATTCATTTAACCACATCACGGCACAGGCATTCATTACGTCTTGTTTTTCGGAGGATCTGGCTGATTTCATTGCCGATGCACATGAAATTTATCGCCATCCGGAGTTGATTACTGGAAATTTTACGGAAGCACAGATTGCTGATTTGGAGGAAGGGCCCGTTGATAATTATGTAGATCTTGTGAATAATGAATGGGGACAAGAATTAGGCAAACAACTGACGGAAAAGTATGGGATTACCAGCGAAACCACTTGGACTCCCATATTGCTTGCCAATTATCTGAATGACTTACAGGGTTATTATAGTTGGGCATTTCAGATTGGGTTTAATCCCTACAAGCCTGAAGACGAATCAGTGATCATATTTACAAAAAAGTTGAATGCAGTCATGAATAGTGGTATGAGTTTTGGTATTTGAAGCCAAATGCTTTTTCAGTTTTTGTACAAACGATACATAGGTGTTTGAAATTTGTTCGCAGTATCGTTTACAATGGTATAATTTTCCAGTAGTTCTTTTAGTCCTGTTGGCTGCCATTTCTGTAAATCTTCAAGCCAATTTTTATCTACTACGGCTTTAAAAAATTGCGCTCCACCAAGATCAGCCTCGCTCAAATTTACCTTTCTCAAGTCGGCACGACTTAAATTAGCCTTACTCAAATTTACTTTTGTAAAATTAGTACCTGTGAAATCAACACTGGACAGATTTGCCTCGTTAAACAATGCACCATCTAATTGTGCCCACTGAAACATAGCAGTATTAAAATCTGCCTTTATTAGTTGGGCGTTTTGGAGATTTGCTCCATTCAGGTTTGACAGCGTTAGGATTGCCTTGTTCAGGTGCGCCCATCTCAAATCCGTTTTTTTTAAATTCGTACCGCTCAGATTTGCCTGATTCAAATTTACCTCCCAAAGGTTTGCTCCTTCCAGATTAGCACCTTTCAAGTTCGCGCCGCTCAAGTCAGCACCCCTCAGATTTGCTCCTTTGAGGTTGATACCACTCATATCGCCCCCTTTCAAATTTGCTCCTCGTAAATCGGCTCTGGCAAAGACAGCATTCTTTTTTATCTTGGCAAAAGAACTAGAATCAATATTCATCAGTATCAATGCCTGCAATAGTTGTCCACGATCTGGGCTGCTCTCTTGGTTCGACAAAGTATCATGTTCTATATACTTGTAAGACTTGAAAGCAAAACTCAAAGCCGCTATTCTGGTGATCATAGTATCACTAAGTGTCCTGCGAGGGTTCCGCTTTAATTCCTCTTTCACATCATCCAGAATACTGAGCATCAACGGCTCTAGGTCGTTTTCCTTCACATATTCCACCAACGCCGCCATTTCTTGCACCTTCTTATCTTGGTTTTGAATTTGAAGTTTAAAAGACTCATTTTGGCGATAAACAATCAAACCACCCACGATGCCACCCACCGCAAGAATACCCACCAGCATGATCCGAATGAAGGGACGCATACGTGTTTTTTGAGGATCACCAGTCACCAATCTTTTACGAGTCAGATCAAAGAGTAGGTTCTGATTCCATACATTCAATAGCACAAGCAAGAGTGAAACCAGTACCAGTGCTGCTATAAAACCCAACAGAAATGAGAAATTCTTTTCTATGTATGGCAAGCGAAGAAACCCCAATGCCCACCCAATCATAATTCCGAAAACCAAGCCAATAAGAAGGTATCTTTTCCCTTTCATTTCTAATGATATATTTTTGTGCAAATATAGGAAACCACCTGATATTTCATGCGGAAAGGATAATTATTTCTACCAAATCAATCTTGTTCCTAAAAAAATTAGTAAAACCACGTAACTTTGCACCAAAGACAACAACGTTATGCATTATTATTCACTGGGGGAGATCCCAGCCAAAAGGCACACTCAATATAGGAAGCCCGATGGCACATTATATGCAGAAGAACTCTTCAGCACCGAAGGTTTCAGCAACAATTATTCGTTGCTTTACCATAGCAACCCACCCACACAGATCGTACAGGTGGGTGACCCTTATAGTGTGGCTCCTAAGACGGTACATGACAAACAATTGAAACATCGGTGCTTACAAGGGTTTTCGATCACGCCCGAAGATGATTACCTCCAATCACGAAAGGCCGTTTTGGTCAATAGCGACTGTAAAGTAATATTGGCCGCTCCCCGCAAAAGCATGGATGATTATTTTTTCAAAAATGCCGATGCTGATGAAGTTATTTTCATCCATGAAGGCAGTGGAAGGTTGTTATCCATGTACGGATCATTGCCTTTTGGATATGGCGACTACGTGGTTGTACCGCGTGGCACCGTGTATCAGTTGGAGTTTGATACCGCCGACAACCGCCTCTTGATCGTAGAAAGTTATGGCCCCATCACTACACCCAAGCGTTATCGCAACGAGTTTGGGCAATTGATGGAACACTCCCCTTTTTGTGAGCGCGATATTAGAAAACCCCAAGACCTCAAAACCATAGATCAAAAGGGCGATTTTCTTTTTTATATAAAAAAACAAGATAACATATATCCCTATCATTATCTGAATCATCCCTTTGATGTGATCGGCTGGGATGGATACGTGTATCCATATGCTTTCAGTATTCACAATTTTGAGCCCATCACCGGAAGGGTGCATCAGCCCCCACCAGTTCATCAGACTTTCGATGGCCACAATTTTGTAATCTGTTCCTTTGTGCCGCGTTTGTTTGACTATCATCCGCAAGCCATACCAGCACCATACAATCACTCCAATATTGACTCTGATGAGGTACTGTATTATGTGGACGGTGATTTTATGAGCCGAAGGCACGTAGAGCGAGGTATGATTACCCTCCATCCAGGCGGTATTCCGCACGGCCCACACTTGGGTATGGCCGAAAAAAGTATCGGTGCCAAAGAAACCCACGAATTGGCAGTGATGGTAGATACGTTTAGGCCATTGCTGATGACTGAGCATGCCATGGGCATAGAACTGCCCGATTATCACCGCTCATGGCTGCCTGAAAGATGAGGATAGGACTGATGTCAGATACGCACTCGTACTTGGATGACAAGGTATTTCAGTATTTTGAGGACTGCGACGAAATTTGGCACGCTGGAGACTTTGGTACCTTGGATCTCATAGATACATTAAGGGCATTCAAGCCACTCCGTGGCGTATATGGTAATATTGACAATGGGAAAATACAGGCAGAAATGCCTTTGGATTTACGCTTTGAGTGCGAAGGCATTCCTATTTTTATGACGCATATAGGTGGTTTCCCAGGTCGCTATGAGCCTCGGGTAAAAACACTATTGGAACAGGATCCTCCTGTCAACGGTATATTCATCAGCGGACACTCGCATATCTTAAAAGTAATGCCCGATAAGCGCCTTAATTTTCTGCACATAAACCCAGGTGCTTGTGGCAATGAGGGCTGGCACAAGGTCAAAACCTTGGTCAGATTCACGATTCAATCAGCAGTGATCAGCGAATTTCAAATTATTGAACTCGGAAATAGAGGAATTGTATTGGGAAAAGAAAAAATGGTGTAATTTTGCGGCGCGGTCTCATAGTTCAATGGATAGAATAGAAGTTTCCTAAACTTTAGATATGGGTTCGATCCCCGTTGAGACTACCAGAGTATAAACAATACCCTTGACACAGCAATATGTCAAGGGTATTGTTTTTATTTGTCAATAGGGGGAGGTAAAAAAAGGTGCAAATTGCACCCTTACTTCATATCCCGAATCCAGTTCTTAATAATTTCAATACCTTCTCTGTGTGCCAACTGTCGGCCTATTTCGGGCATCCGGATACCGGGGTCATCGTTCTCCATCCTGAATAACAAGATACTTTCGCTTGGTTTGCCTGGTACAATGCTGTATTTTCGACTGCCGCTTCCCCTTCCTGCGGCTACGGGCGATTTGTTTACGCCCAGTTTTTCGGGTTCGGTCTGAGTAATATCTAAGAGCAAGCCACTGGTATTGGCAGGGCCATGTGCATGGTGGCAATGGGCACAGTTGGAGTCCAAGTAGGCGCGGGCGCGGGCGTTTTTTTCGTGCAATTCACTTGGGTAATGCCGCTTAAAATCGGCCTCACTGAGCCGATAATCCGTCAGGGCTGGAGTAGCGGCCAATTTGGTGGTATCAAACCCTTGAATCCATCCCCGTTCTGTCCATAAAGCCAATTGGTTTTGTCCAGTTAGATTGTTGCGGTTCAGTTGGCGGGCGGTGATACCAATCGGCACAAATTGACCATCGTAGGAGTGGCAGCCCTTACATTGATTGAGGTTGGGGATCATGTACTCAAGGCTTGTTTTTTTTCCTTGTTTATCTTTCCAGGCCACGGCCTGTGTGCCGCCTGCTACTTCCAAAAAAGCATCGGTTTGGGCTTCATTCCAAATATATTCCAAGGCTTTCCATCCAGATTCTGTTTTCAGTAGCAACCGTGTTTCTATGATTTTACGGCCTGATTCGGGCGCAGCCATATCCAATGGATAATAGAAATTTTTAATAATCACTGCACCTTCAGGGAACTCAAAAGCGGTAAAATCGCGAAAAACCATGGATTTCTCTTGTGGTAAATACACAAATCGGGCTTTTTCAGCGTAATCGCTGAAAAGGGGCGCATTCACATCATAAGGGAATACGCCTTGGTTTGGTTGTAGATCTGATAAATTCCCTTCAAAGAAATTATAAGCTGAGAGTGAATTTTTTACACCTGAGTAAAAATCATTATTTTTTTCAATCGAAAAAGCAGTCAAAGCATAAAAAGCAATGCTGCCGATGATGGCCACTGTACCAATCCTATTTTTCATAAGTCCTAACGCAATTATAAGGTTGTAAATCGCAGCTAATATCGCCTTTAAAGAGTCCAATTTTATCGGCTCTGATATTGGCGAAAGTCTCATTAGAATTGTCACGGATACAAATTCGATATGGGTCTTTTAGTTTGCCGTTGGTATCCACAAACGCTGGATTTTGAATCCCATCATATATGATATGCGGCACTTTTCGG
The DNA here is from genome assembly GCA_031373665.1 of Saprospiraceae bacterium. Lineage (GTDB taxonomy): Bacteria > Bacteroidota > Bacteroidia > Chitinophagales > Saprospiraceae > M3007. Next base: position 28,984 of record JANMMZ010000138.1, read on the forward strand.
CCAAATTTCATCCAAAAGATAAAACCTAGTTTATTCTTCCAAGTAGGCATCCGCTTGCCATCGGAATAGAGATTATCATGGATATAAATATCGGAAGGGTAAGGATTGTAGAGGCTATCTTTGATAGGGGTTTCGGCTATAAAATAACTGACAATGGCCGTGGAGGCCGTCTTATTGTCCCAAATTTTGTTGTTGTTCACCTCTACCCCATTGGTGGCCAATATCATTATTCCGGTACCGGGCGGCACTTTTCCTACGATATTGCCCTTAGGGGCGAAGTTTTTAAAGTTATTACGCGCCACTAAGTTATCATGCACATGCACCATGCCCCCTTTTTTCTTGGGCAAATCTGGAAGATCAAAGATCAAAATACCACCTGTATTGTCAAATGCTTGATTTTTCCAAACTTCGGCATGGGTGGTGTTTTCTATTTCGATACCGGCTACATTGCTTTTAGCGACGCACTCTGTCACCCAGACCCGATCCGATTGGCCAACATAGATACCTGCATCTGAAGCACCGATGGCCGTGCAACGCTCTATGCGAACCTCTTGACACTGAACCGGATACAAAGCGTATGCACCATTACTTGCCTTGGGTTTTCCACTCCATTGGGCAGTAATATCATAGAATTGGAGTTTATTGACCATTTGGGTTTTAATCAAATCGCCCTTGGAATCTTCAATCGTGAATCGCTCCAAAGTGATGTTCTCCGCATTGGTAATTTTGATGCCTTCAGCACCTTGTTTCTGGTTTTTAAACGATAGGATCGTTTTATTTTGCCCTTTTCCTCTGATCGTGATATTCTTTTTATCATCCAACCAAAGGGTATTATCTAAGGTAATTTTTCCTTCGGGCAATTCGATCACCGATCCATTTTCGGCCATGATAAATTGGGTTTGGATCTGCTTTTCAATATCGGCTTGCGCCATAAGCACTATTGGGAAAAACAGCAAAAAGAGTATTTTAAACATAAAAATGTCAGTTTTGTCGCATATTTGCGGCATGAAATTTCGATATATTATTTTAATTTGCTTGATTTTTGGGCAAAAAACTGTCTTGTTTTCACAACCGGAATCGCGGTCAAAGGTGCTCCGAACTGAACTTTATCGGTTTGACTGCATGATCCGAAAAGATACTATTGCTTTGCGTTCCTTGCTGGCTGATGATCTCGTTTATGTGCATTCTAATGCCTTAATTGAGACTAAAAATGAGCATATTGGGGCTATTTCCAAGGGAAAATTGGTGTATCAGCACATGGATCGCAAAGAAGTGACCCTTCGCAAACGTGGAAAATTTGCCATCACGAATGGCATTATAAACGTTCGCGGAATCCTCAATGGAACACCGTTTGAGGTTCGCTTGCAATACTCCGCTACATATAGAAGGAAGTCATTGAAATGGCGACTGATCAATTGGCAAAGTACCAGAATTCCTTAGGCTTTACTTGGGCGAGGCTTGGGCAACTTAACCGTAAAAGTAGTGCGCTTGCCCGCCTCTGATTTTTTGACAAATATTTTCCCTCTGTGGTACTCTACAATGATTCGCTTTGAAAGAGATAGACCGAGACCCCAGCCCCGTTTTTTGGTGCTATAACCCGGCTTGAATACAGTCCTGAATTTTCCAGCAGGAATACCTTTCCCCGTATCTGAAATATCAGCACAGATATAACTGCCTTCCTCATATATAACAGCATCAATGTGGCCACTCCCATCTTCCATCGCATCTATGGCATTGCGGAGGAGATTTTCGATCACCCAATCAAACAAGTGGGCATTGATGGCTACCAAAATAGGTTCATTGTCTTCTGGTTTTGGAAAATCGAAGGTGACTTTGCGCGGCGCTCGGCGTTGCATATAGGCTCGACATTGATCCAACTCTTCATAAAGGTTTGCTATAGTGAGTTCGGGCGAAGCCCCGATCTTAGAAAATCGGTCGGCGACCAACTCCAAACGAGTCACGTCTTTGCCCAATTCCATGAGCATTTCTTGGTTGTCTGGGCGATCTTCATTGACTGATTTTAAGGTTTCTACCCAACCCATGATGGCCGTGATGGGCGTTCCCAATTGGTGGGCAGTTTCTTTAGCCATACCTAACCAGACTTTATTTTGCTCCGCTTTGCGAGCCGAACTAAAGGTAAAATAGCCAAAAGCAATAAAAGCAGCAATCAAGCCTAACTGCACCAAAGGATACCAATACAAGCGATTGATGAGTTTAGACCTCGAATAATACACCTTTTTGTTGATGTCGGGCAAAATAGAGGCATCCACCGAGTCCAAACCGCGTTCGCGCATCCGATCCAGTTCTTCTCTAACCATCATTGTATCCACTTTAAGCCCCTCTGTTCCCGCCATATTCAGGGCATCTTCGATGCGCCCATCAGCCCCGATCAGTACTACCGGTATAGTATTGTTGAGTTCTATGACCCTAGCAGGCAAGGTCAGGTCGCAGTTGAAGAATAAAGAGGTATCGGTAGATACCTTATTGAGGGTACGCTGCGCCTCGGCATATAGTTTTGCCTGTTGATCTTCCCGAATGGTAAGTTCGTCTGCCAAATACTTAGTATAAAACAGCGAAATCAGGATGATCACTATCCCAAAAGCACCGAGATACCATTTCCAATACGATTTGCGAGTATAAATATCCATAAGAGGGGCAAAATTGATAAAAAAATACGAATAATTGTCTAGGGAACGAAAAAAATATCATCTTAATATAACAAAGTTTGATTTAGTGAAACAATCCATACAGAATACTAAACACTTTGTACATTTGCAGCGTTTGGAAGCACAGGGTACAAGTCATGGCTTTGTTGCTATATTTCTGTTGTATTTACTATACCATATACAAATCATTTTATACAAATTATATGAGTTTATTCACTCACCCCGATCGCTTTGAGCGTCGGCATATTGGCCCAGGAGAAGCAGACACTGCATCCATGCTCAAATCCTTGAATGTCAATAGTTTAGATGAATTAATTGAGCAAACTGTGCCCAAGGCAATTCGTTTGAAAAAAGGACTGCACTTGCCAGATGCACAATCCGAATTTGATTACCTTCAAGAACTTAAAGGGCTGGCCATTCAGAACCGAGTCATGCGCAATTACATTGGTTTAGGATACTATGGTACGATCACGCCGGCTGTTATTTTAAGAAATGTATTTCAAAACCCAGGCTGGTACACCCAATATACGCCTTATCAAGCGGAAATCGCACAGGGACGGTTGGAAAGTTTACTGAATTTCCAGACTATGGTGAGCGATTTGACGGGGTTGCCCATAGCCAATGGTAGCCTTCTGGATGAAGGTACTGCGGCTGCGGAGGCGATGAATATGTTTTACAATGAAAAAAACAAACGCGCCAAAAAAGGGGAAGAAGCGAATGAGTTTTTTGTTTCAGAAAATGTAATGCCCCAAACCATTGATATTTTAAGAACGCGCGCGCTTCCGCACGGTATCCAATTGGTGATAGGCGACTGGAAAAAATACGAATTTTCGGACAAAACCTTTGGTGTATTGCTACAATACCCCGATAAAACTGGGGCTGTTGAAGATTATCGCTCTTTCGTAGAGCATGCAAAAGCCAAGTCAGCCTTTGTCTGTGTCGCGACCGACCTGCTTGCATTGGCCTTACTGAAAGCACCCGGCGAATGGGGCGCAGACTGCGCCGTTGGCAATTCTCAACGCTTTGGCGTGCCACTGGGCTATGGTGGCCCACACGCGGCATTCTTCGCCTGCTCTGACGAGTTCAAGCGTCAAATCCCTGGCCGCATCATCGGTGTTTCGATAGATAAGCATGGACACCGAGCCCTGCGCATGGCCCTGCAAACAAGGGAGCAGCATATCCGCCGCGAAAAAGCAACCTCCAACATCTGTACGGCTCAAGCCTTATTGGCCAATATGGCTGCCATGTACGCCGTTTATCACGGCCCAGAAGGGATCAAGGGCATTGCTCGCCGCGCCCATGCGATGGCAGCATCCTTGGGATCTGCGCTACAAAGTGGGGGTTTCCAATTGGTGAATAGTCAGTATTTTGATACGTTGAGCGTCAAAGTATCGGAAACACAGACCCAAGATATCCGCACCAAATCGGAGCAACACAACATTAATTTTATGTATGCCGATGGAAGTGTTCAGATCAGTATAGATGAAACGGTGACGGTCAAAGACCTCAAAGATGTGTTAAAGGTATTTGGGGTGTCCGAACCTTTGCAGGAGGTAAGCGATTTGCGGTTTCCGAATGGTTTGGAGCGCGAATCCAAGTATTTGACCCATGAGGTATTTAATACTTACCATACTGAAAGCGATATGATGCGCTACATCAAGCGGCTCGAAAATCGTGACCTATCACTCATGCACTCCATGATCTCTTTAGGATCATGCACGATGAAACTCAATGCGGCCACCGAAATGATCCCAGTGACTTGGGAAAATTGGTCAAACATGCACCCATTTATGCCCGTAGAGCAAGTACAAGGCTATCAGAAAATGATTGCTTCTTTGAGTACTTACCTTTGCGAAATCACTGGATTTGATGCCTGCTCTTTGCAGCCTAACTCTGGAGCACAAGGCGAATACGCTGGGTTGATGGCCATCCGTGCCTACCATGAAGCGCGGGGCGATCACCACCGCAATATATCCATCATACCATCGTCTGCCCACGGTACCAACCCTGCCAGTGCTGTGATGGCCGGTATGGAAGTGGTGGTAGTGGCTTGCGACGAGCGCGGCAACATTGATGTAGCCGACCTCAAAGCCAAAGTAACCCAACATGCCGATAACCTTTCGTGCCTGATGGTGACTTACCCAAGTACCCACGGTGTGTTTGAGACTTCGATCATTGATATGTGTGAAATAATCCATCAATTTGGCGGAAAGGTATATATGGACGGTGCAAATATGAATGCACAAGTGGGACTCACCAGCCCTGCTACCATTGGTGCCGACGTTTGTCACCTCAATTTGCACAAGACCTTCGCTATACCGCATGGCGGCGGCGGCCCAGGTGTAGGCCCTATCTGTTGTAATCAAAGCCTAGCACCATATTTGCCTAAGCACGTTTTAATTGAAACTGGGGGCGAAAAAGGCACTTCGGCCATTTCAGCCGCGCCTTGGGGTAGTGCTAGTATTTTATTGATTTCATATGCTTATATCCGTATGTTGGGCGCAGTGGGGGTTACCAATGCTACAAAATATGCCATTTTAAATGCCAACTACATCAAATCGCGAATAGAAAGTACGTATGATGTTTTGTATGTAGGCGAAAATGGCCGCTCCGCACACGAATTGATTATTGACCTGCGCTCTTTCAAAAGTATATGCAGTGCCGAAGATATTGCCAAGCGTCTCATGGATTATGGATTCCACGCCCCTACCCTATCATTTCCGGTGGCTGGTACGATTATGATCGAGCCAACAGAAAGTGAGAGCAAGGCTGAATTGGATCGGTTCTGCGATGCCTTGTTGGCTGTTAGAAAAGAAATAGATGAGATTGCCAATGGCGATTATACTTTAGAGGACAATGTATTGCACAATGCACCGCATACTTGCAATGAAACGACTGCAACAACGTGGAATCATCCGTACAGCCGCGAAAAGGCGGCGTTTCCGCTGCCTTACTTGCGCGAAGGATTCAAGTTTTGGGCAACCGTGGGTCGCATAGATCAAGCATTTGGAGATCGAAACCTTATTTGTACTTGTCCGCCTATGGAAGCCTATACAACGGTGACTCCTGCGTAATCGCTTAGATATTCGAAAGGCTGTGTAAGTTGGCCATTTTCAGTGATCACACCCCTGCTGATGGCCTCACTTGCACGGCCTTTCAACAACTCTGGCAAAATCCGCTCCAACAACTGCCGCCCAAAGAAGGCGGAAGCATCCCTTGGCAACTCTGAAGGAAGGTTGTCAATGGCCATCATATCAATACTTTCAGGTATATAAGGTTTGCATTCGGCTTTGGTGTGTGGATTGTATCCATATACTGGGTCGGCTATTAGGCTAGCACGGATGGTGCTAGGCACTGAAGAATCAGGCATTATATCGCAAGTAATATCCGCAATCACTTTGATCCTGAAATCTGGAGCCGCCATTTCTTCCGCTGTAAAAAACATAGGGGCTTTTTTATCATAAAATATACCATTGATAAAAATATCGGCCTTCCGCTGATATGGAGCAAAAGTACTGACATACTCCGCACTGTGTTTATAAAAATGCGCCTTGTCAAAATCATCGCTGGGCGAAGCACCCCGATGACGGGCATAATCGGCCGCTTGCAACTGACAAAAAACAGGCTCTTCATACTCTTGAGTCAAAAACTCTATCGCACTTACCTGTCGGATATTCATATCCTTGAGGTTTTTGGCGGCACCTGACGCTACCCGACCACGGCCAGTCAGTACGATCTTAATGGGTGGCAATTTCAATACATCATATAAGGCTAATACCTCTGCATAATCGTGGCTTTGGCAAAGCCTTGGCAAAGAAAATAGTCTTGTGCGTTGTGCATAAGTCCAAACCGCGTTGTGTGCCCCAACAATGCCTGCATAAAATCCAAATGCGATTAACCGCTCGCCCTTGGCATCGGTAAGGGCTTCATAATCAATGAGTCGTATATTTTTTTGTAAAATAGTTTGGAGCAACACCTTATTATAAGGCTGTTTTTTGATGGTATGAGAGAAAAAAAAGTAGGTCTTGTCGGCCATCAACTGGGTGAGTGGTACTTCTTTCACACCCAACAATACATCACAATCACTGAGGTCTTCTTGCAACTTGATACCATGCTCTGTAAACTCCGAATCCTTGAATGAGCGAATGGGCGATGGCTGCACCACAATCCTAACTGGCAATTCTACCTGTGCCTCTGCACACTGTTCCGGGGTGAGCGCTACCCTTGCATCTGGGGGTACTTTGCCCTCCCTAATTATTCCTATTTTAATCATCTTTTATTTTTGCAGATGCAAAGGTAGGGAAAAATAGTAATTTTGCCATTGAATGGAAAACATCAAAGTCAATATTTACATCTCCTATGCTGATAAGGATCGAAAATCCTTGGATCTGCTATTGAAATGGTTATACCCGATGCGCGATGAAGTGAACATCTGGTATAGGGATTACCCGACCGAAGGGCCCGGATTGTCGCTGCCTTGGCGGATGTTGCTTTTCTGGTATCGTCCGCCCGCTTGGCAAAATCGTTATGCACAAGTGCTTCATTATCAAATGGAAAGGGCGCATATTTATATTCATTTGACTTCGCCTGCCTCCTTATTGCAGAAAGACAATTGGCAAGAACTGAACCATACCATAGATCGCCGCGTGGAAGGCGACTGGCGCAGTCCTCGTATTTTTCCGTTGGTGATTCGATCTTGCGACTGGAGGTCAACGCCCCTTGGGGCTTATCCTCCTTTGGTGGATATGAAGCCGCTGGCAGAGCATAAAAAAACGGAAAATCCGTGGCCTCGGGTCATTCATGAAATAGCGCAACACATCAAATTTATTCAGCCCATCCTACATGAAGTAAAACACTACAAATATAGGGCAGTAGAACCTGATACGCTCACCAATGATCAAGAACTGTTGGCACCGCGCCCAGATCTTGGTGAAGATCCTGGCTCGGTCGAATTTGAACTCCCAACGGCTTTTAGTCCTCCTACATGGTTGGGCTGGAGTATTATTGCCTTCATTTTTATTGGTGCATTGAAGGCTTTTCATGCCGATGATGCCATCCGAAAATTAGATCCATATCGCCATATTCAATCTGCTAATCCGTACCAGCCTGAGTTTCGGCGTGAGGTACCGCTTTCGCCTCCGGCGGATACGGCGGTGGTTTGGCCGGTGGAGGATTGAGGCTTTGAGCACGCCAAGGCGTGGGATCCGTTTCATCCGTTTGCCCATCCTACCACAGCGCACTAATCTCCTTCCTCCAACTCAAAGACATCCTCCACTTTTTTCCCAAATACGCGTGCTATCTTGATTGCCAGCGTTGTAGAGGGTACATATTTCCCACCTTCGATGGCGTTTATCGTTTGTCGAGACACTTGGACTCGATCCGCCAGTTCTGCCTGCGAAATATCCAGAATAGCCCGTTCAACTCGAATGTTATTTTTCATGAAGTGCTGTTTGAAAACGTGGTTTCAGATAAACTATATAGTAAAATCGTGCGACAAATATCAATAATGGGGTGAACATATTATACACCATCACTTGCAAAAACGGTAAACCATGCACAAATATAGTAAATAACATCAATACAATGGTATTGAACAGCACCGCCCATTGAAGCGCACTTAAACGCTGGCTTTGAATCCACTCATCTTCTTCTTTTTCTTTGCTGAAGGCCAGCAATAACAAACCTGTAAATAAGGTCATTGCGACCAGTTCATCAAACAAATAAATTACTTTGGGGACAGATTTATTTGCAAATATTGTATCTATCCAAAAGAATTTTTCAGCCCAGACAGGAATTGTCACTGGAATAAAATCAGCATTGTCGGTACTTAATAGGTACATACCAGCAATCAAGGCAGGAATACTCAAGATCCAACCTAAAGTTTTCCAGCGGTGCGAAATCAACAAAGAATCTGTCATACGTCAAGTCTTGCTTTTGTATTTGACTTTTAGAAAAGTCAAATGAGGTAATAAATGTACTATATAAACGACATAATGTAAAGTTTATTTTACATTATGAAAATTATTTTTTACTTTTGTAAAAGAAACTTACAAGTAACATTTACTCCGAGGTAAGGTATTTGTATGATTTACGATATACCTAAGTGATCCACATATTACCACACATGAGACGTCAAGTGTGCCAACAATTAACCACATAACTACATCCAAAATGTCAAGAAGATTTGTAAGTTCCAAAAACCAAAACAAGGAACTAGAAAACCAAAATGCCGTCAAAGGCTTCACCCATGAAACACTATTAAGCGAACAAAACGCAGAAGACTTAGATCAACTGCGAGAGGTGACAGCCTCCTTAATAGATGCCGTGAAGCATTTGCAAAACCAACAGTCCCAGCGCACTCAATTGCAAAAAGTAGCCGATGAAGTAAAATCTGCGGCCTTGGCTATGGCCCAGCATACCGCTGCATCGCACCCTGCTCCACAAACCGCTAAATCATGCAAAACGGCGGACGATCATCAATGTCCACAACCGTGTTCCTGTGTATCAGAATCCTGCTGTTCATTTGATATTATTATGACCCATGCACGGGTTTTACACATGCAAATGGAGCCACAGGACAGTAATATTGATAACATCGAAGTGCGTATGTTTGCTTCTATCAATGGGATAGGAGCCGTCATTCCAAACATGTTCTCCGTATTGACGTTGCACAAGTTGGTCAGTCAACCTGGCGTATGGACTCAAATAAACCAACGCATTGGCACGGTAGATGTTACCAAAAGCAGTCCTAAAACATTGAAAATCTGTGTAGATGCCGTGGAGGTAGAAGATACCATCATGGAAAACATGCTGGCTCTACGCGATGAATATGGTACTGGATATGGCAGCATGACCCTTGATTGCTGTTGCACATCCATGCCTATCGTTTGTTTTGATATTCACTTTACGGGCGGAGGTAATGGCTACGGTGCTATTTCTGTACAGTTTACGGCTGAAAAGAAGTGCTAGATTAAGTGATTGTTTCACAGTTACAAAGAATAGGCTGGTCAACATGTTTGTTGGCCAGCCTTATTTTGATGTATTTAACTGTCTGGGTCTTGGAGGTGCATTATAAAACCCTGATGTTTATCATTGCGTAATATCAATATCAAGGGAAAATAAATCGTCCTTATTTGTCTTAATCGTACGAGTGTTGCGTGAATTGACATCATATACAACGGTAACTATAATGTTTTCGTCGGGATTACTCTTGAGCCGTATTTTCTTGGATTCGTTGATTGCTATAGATTTATCTCAAACTGCCCCCCAGACCAGCCTAAAAACGTGAGGTGACTTTTAGAATTACGACAATAACATTTGCTTTGTGGCAAAGCATTTTTTTCATCGCCTAGTCGAAACGAATTAATTTTTTTGCCATTCTGGAAATATTTAATGCAAAAACAAGGGAAATTTAGCACATCACTATGATTATTTCCGCTTTATATCTCAATTATCGCATCACAAATAATTTACACCTCACTTTTGCAACACCACCCGCCCCAAGCCAATCACCCCAACCGCACCACAAACAGTATAGCAATACATACCCGAAACAGGCAATAAAGCCCCATCTATGGTGAGCCGATGCCGACCTGCTTCATAATGAGCCGTTTGCTCCAATACCACTGATCCTGACATATTGCGGACGGTCAGCGTTACTGCCTGATCCACTGCTGTTTGAAAGAGTAGATCGGTCTGTGCCGAAAAAGGATTGGGTGCACAAGACAGTATTTTATGTTGTTGACTATTAATCAATGGCTTTTTACCAAAATATAATTTCAAAATTTGTTGCTCTGCTTTGGAACTATAGGCTTCTGGCTCAAGCCGATAAGGATTTAAAGCAATCATATCTTGCAACCGCCCATCTTGATTTGCCTTGAAGGATAAGATCAAAAGTACATCGCTTTTGGAGGTAGTATCGTCAGTCGTATTGCTGCGGTTCCAACTGACAGTCAATTGATTGTTATGCAAGGCATAATGCCCATTGTTGATTAGTTCAGGGCTTTCGCTCCTGATCCCGTTCAGGTGAATTTGATCCTGCGCGCAGGTCAATTCAAATTGTAAACCCTCCAAATTTGACCAATTTTCTATTTTCAAAGGTATATCATACACTTGTCCGGCTTTCAAAAAAGTATCGGGCATCAGCATAGCCATCGTATCCATATATGACCGCGCCTCGGCTGGGTTATGGCTCAAATTAATATCTCCAATTTTGACACCTACGAAGTTGTGTCCCGGTTGGTCAGCATTCAAAACAGGCAAAGTGACTTGTTCTGGAAAGGTAGTGCCAAACGGATTGAGGGGATCTGGAAACACAAAATCCTGATCAATAAATCGCCAAGCAGTGTTGTTGGCAAAAGTGTCATTGATGCCTAAGATAACCTTTCTGATGGTCACAATATCGAAGGTAGTGACAGAGCCCGAGTGGTTTGCATCGGCCGCAATCAAGCGGTAAGGACTATCAATGGTGTCAATGCCTAGGATGTGTTTGCTCATCAAAACCAAATCAAAAGTAGTCACCCCATTAAGCCAATTATTGTTGTTATAGGGCCTTATGGAGTAAACCAACCCTCCGGGAATGTCCTCAAAACGATACGTACCAAAGGTATCACAATTGGTTTCCGCACTGAAATCAATACCCGTCAGCCTTACGGGAATATGACTCAAACCGACCCCTAATTCATTCTTTATATCGCCAGAAATTACATGCGTAACATTGACAAAACAAGCGTTTAGATTGTCCGTAATCAATACCGAAATTGAACAATTATCGGTATTACCTGCTTCATCGGTCACTGTGGCCGAAATAATATTATATCCAAGATCCGTACAGGTAAAAACCGTGGGAGCCATCGTATATTGTAGCAACGATGCGGGGCTACAGTTGTCGGTAGCCGAGATCGAAAACAGGGCAAGACTCATCGTCACGCTCCCCTCTGCACTCAAGGAGACGGTGTCTATATTTGGACAAGACAAAACCGGCTTTAATTGATCTATAACATTGATAGTCAATGTTTTCTGTGAAACATTTCCACAATCATCAGTGGCAGTAAACACCACTTGATGAATCCCCATTGGATAATTTCCAGAAGCATTATTGCCCGATTGGGTAGCATAGGTGCTATTATGACTCAAGATAACGTCGGTGCAATCAATAGCCGTGGCATTGGGCAATACCACACTGGCCATACAATTGGGTAAAGTGGCTTCCACGGTCACTGACGCTTGTATATCAATGATCGGAACTTCATTATCAGCCACATTGATAGTCTGTGTATATTCCCAAATACCAGCAGTGCCACCATTGACATCATATACGCAAAAATCTATTACTTTCCAATGTCGTAATATTCGGTAACAGTAAGTAGGAGGCAGGCTGGTAATAAATATTTCATCGATATAAGTGATATTTGGCTGAAAACAAGAGACTCCTGTGACGGTTGGGCTACCAGTATTTGACGGCAAGGTAGAGGCATTGCTCGTACAGAGCAACACATTATAAGGGGTCGGAAAAACCACCGACAAGGTACTCAAAACCGTTTTATTGATCTGTTGAACACAAGATTTGGTATTGCCCGACGAATCGCGGGCCAACCAAGTACGGTTCACTACACCTACCTGACACCCATTCAGACTGACGTTGTCGCTAAATGTCAAACCCTGCATAGCGCAATTATCGGTAGCCGTCGCTTGACCAGTGAGCACGAGGTCCTCATGGTTTTGAAGACAGGTAAGGTTAAGGTTTGTAGGGCAGGTGAGGTTGGGTTTCATAAAATCTCGAACCGTGACGACTACATCGCAGTAATTGTCCAATTCGGAGGCATCCAATACCCTGAGCGTCAGCAATACGGGCGTGTTTATGTCAGCACAAGAGACCTGCGCCTGCGGGTAAAAATCGGTGCCATTGCGGCTGATGGATAAAAATACAGGGCCACAATCGTCAAAACTACCGCCATCAATGGTATTCGCATTGATGTATCCAAGACCATTGGTACCTACTGAAATCTGAATATTGCCTCCACAAATGGCTTGAGGAGCGGTAAAATCCGCTACCGTAACCATTGTAGTAGCGATGCTGGTATTGCTACAAGCATCAGTAGCCGTGTAAGTCACCACATGATCGCCAGTGGGCACATTGACAAATGGCCCCAGCCCAATTCCGAACTGCCAAGAAGCAGTAGTGGATACGGCAGAGCAATTATCAGTAACCAAAGGAGTAGGTAAAGTCACGACAGCACTACAGTTAAACCCAGTAGTACCGACCGTTATATCGGCTAATGGAGTCAATACTGGTGCTATTTTATCTTCCACTTTTATGATTTGCACCTTTGTCATGATTGCGTTGGTACAAAAATCAATAGCCGTCCAAGTACGCAACACACTGAAGCCCGCAGGCGGGCAAATTTGGATCACTTGATCGGCATGTGTCACCGCAAATTCACAAAGCGGGGAGGCTCCCACAGGCAGACCTTGGATCGTTGGTTGACCAGTAAGTGCTAAATCATAAGGGCTTTGACCACAAGACAGCGAGGGCTGCACGATCCCATCACGGCTTGGAGGAAACACAATATCCGCCATCGTGATATGCTTGAGGTATATCTTTTGAAGACAAGTAGCAGTGTTGTTGCTATTATCGGTAGCCGTCCAAGTGCGGTCTATCCTGCGGAGCACTGGCACGCCGTTTATCATAGTACCGCAAGGGTATGTAAACCCATTGTCTATGTGGTAATAGTCTAAAGCACTAGAATCCGTACAATTATCGGCCATCGTAGGCATCCCCACATTGGCAGGTGAGGGATCTTGGGAGCAGAAAATGAATTTCTGAGGACAGGTCATCACAGGGGCAAGGCCATCAAATACTTTGAGTGTGCCATTGCAAAAATTTCCGCTGGCGGTGTGCTTTACCCGTGCTGTGATAGTCACCCCTAGATGGGAACAGGTCAGTGGATTTTCTAAAGGCTGGCCAACTTGACTAAAAAGTTGAACCTCCAAATTACCCGGACAGGTGTTGGCGGCGTTGGGCGCGATCATCAATGGTGCAATGTAAGCCTCCCCAAACGGATCCAAAGAGACGTTGAGGTTTTGGCTACAAGAGAGGGTACATTGGCTGTAAACAGCAGAGTGAAGCCTCAAAAAACCAAAGAAAAGCAGTAGGTAGCGCAAAGCGTACCTAGTAAAAATCGGTGTCAGGAAATTAGACAATATGCTCAGGGATTAAAAAAATAAATAGTGCTTGGCCGTTGGTTCTTGTCTCGTTTGTTTTACTAGGATATTTATAACAAAATTAATGCCAAACAGTGAAAATCTAATCAATATCCACCAGCAGCATCGTCGCCACGGCCATCTGCTACGCCTTGTAGTTTTCCATCGGAAGTCCTTAATATGGCCTCTACCCTACCAATAGCCCGCTCGCGGTCGGTAATGACGTGTCCCATTTTCTCCAAAATCTGCTGCACTTCTTCGCTAAAAGTGCCCTCTTCGATAAGAATTAGATCAGGCGACCATTGGTGGTGAAACCGCTTGGCCTGAACGGCTTCACTGAGCGACATCCCAAATTCGGCCACATTCAAGATTACTTGTATGACACTGGTCGGTATCGTAGTGCCGCCCGGAGTGCCTACCACCATCCAGAGTTTTTTATCTTTGGTAACAATAGTTGGGGTCATACTACTGAGTGGTCGCTTATTGGGTACGATGGCATTGGCTTTGCCACCGATGGCACCGTAAATATTGGCAGTACCGGGTTTTACACTAAAGTCGTCCATTTCGTTGTTCAGGATGAATCCTGCTCCAGCCACTACTGTTCGGCTACCATAACTGTCATTGAGGGTTGTGGTGACCGATACTGCATTGCCCTGAAAGTCTATAATGGAATAATGCGTGGTTTCTTCGCTCTCTTTGATGGATCCCGGCTTGATATTGATACTTTTCGAAGCAGAATCAGGCTTAAAATCGGCCATTCGCCCTTTTAAATAAGCCTCATCCATGAGCATTTTGACTGGCATTTTGTAGAAATCGGGGTCCCCCATGTGTTCTGAACGATCGGCAAAGGCCCTACGCTCGGCTTCTGCCATCAGATGTACGGCTTTCACGCTGTGAAAACCATAATCTTTCAAGGGTTTATCGGCCATCATCTGAAACACTTGCTTCATAATGATGCCGCCACTGCTTGGCGGAGGCATCGTGATGATGTGTAGGTTTTTATAGTCGTATTCCAAGGGTGTACGCCATGCACTGTGGTAATTTTTTAAGTCTTCGGGGGTGATGAGGCCTCCACTTTGTTCCATCTGCATTTGGATCATCAGGGCTACTGGCCCAGCATAAAATCCTTCGCGGCCATTGCTGGCAATATACCGAAACACCAATCCCAGATCCTTCTGGATCAACCAATCCCCTGTTTCCCATTTGCTAAATTTTACAAATGCAGGGGTTAGGGTATTGTGTTTGACAAAAGTGAAGCGTTCCGCATTCAGGTTATTGGCCTCCTGTTCTGTGATTCTAAATCCTTTTTCGGCCAAATCAATAGCAGGATTGACCAGTTCTACCCATTTTAATTTTCCATATTTTTTATGGGCCTCCCACATCCCATCCACGCTACCGGGAACCCCAGCAGCAAAGATTCCCAACTGGCTTTTGCCCGGTATCACGCGCCCCAAACTATCCAAATACATTTTTTCAGTGGCCGCAGCAGGTGCTTTTTCTCGGTAATCCAAACAAGAACTCACTCCTTTGGCATCTCTGTACACCAAAAATCCTCCACCGCCTATATTTCCCGCTTGAGGATATACAACTGCCAAGGCAAATTGGACGGCTACTGCCGCGTCAATCGCGTTGCCACCTTGACGAAGTATATCCACACCCACTTTGGTCGCCAATGGATGTGCTGACACGACCATCACGCTATCTTCCGTGAGTTCCTTAGTATGTGTATATGGGAAAGGATCGAGTTGAGCGTAAGCGTAAACCTGAAAAAACAGGAAACTCAGTACGAATAAAGCGACTTTTGTACTCTTTGTCATAAAAAATGCTTGAACAAATCTAAAATTGATGTGCAAAGATACAATGATTCAATGTACTTTTGCACCCTTTTTACAGCAGCATACATGATGAATATTCCGGCTGGAACAAAAATTACGCTTACAGGCGACCTTGGTAGCGGCAAAAGTGCGGTTTCGCGCATTTTATGCGCCTATACTGGTTTTGAGTACATATCCACAGGGCGCATACAGCGTCAATTGGCTCAAGATATGGGGATTGATACCCTTGAAATGAACCTACTGGCTGATACTGACCCCAGTATTGATGAACGGATTGATGGGATTTTTGTCGCCTTGGGCCACGATCCCAAAGGGTATATCATTGATAGCCGCATGGCTTGGTTTTTTCTGCCAAAGTCGGTGAAAATTTACCTAAAAACGGAAGTGCAAATATCGGTAGAGCGGATCATGAAAGACCCTACCCGCAACAGTGAACAATACATCAGCAAAGAAGAGGCTATCCAGAAAATATTGGCGCGTAAAAAAAGTGAAAACGAGCGTTTTTTACTAAAATATGGAGCAGATTGCACCAATTTAGACAATTTTGACCTTGTTATTGATACTTCTTATCAAACTCAAGAAGCGGTTGGAGAACAAATATTGGCGTATTTTCGGAGATTGGAGGTTTAGATTATGCCTTGGCGAGGGATGAGAACGCGGATTGAACGGATTTTTTTCACGTCATGGCGTACATTACAAAAAGTCCGTTATATCCTCGCTTTGCCACGCCTTTGATGGTTTGCCTGCATCCGTTTCATCCGTGCTCCCATCATACCTTACCACTTTTAACAAACAAAATACTAAACAATCCCAATATTCTCGCGTTCTTTGTGGCTAATAATCACCGCGATGTACCCTCGTTTTTTTCAAATTTTACTTGTTTTTATACTTTTTAGTGGCTTAAAAAAAGGTTTTACCCAGTGTAACCCGTTTTTTGAACGCCCATTCAGTCCCCGTGTCGCCAATTATGATATAAACCTGACATTGGATGACCGCACCAAAATTATTGATGTGGTACAGCAAGTACAATACACCAATCAAACACCCGAGCCGATCAAAGAACTCCGGTTTTATTTATATTTCAATGCCTTTAAGAATACAGAATCTACTTTTTTGAAAGGTGCCAATAATATTTTTGGGCAAAGTTTTATCAATAGAACCCAAGATGAATGGGGATGGGTAGATATAGAAACCATAGTACGCGCAGGAGGATCAGACCTTACCAAAACTATGTTTTTTGGGCATCCTGACGGTGGAAACACTAGCGATCAGACCGTACTAGTAGTACCCCTCGATCAGCCAATAAAGCCCGGTGAAACCGCCACATTTCATTTGAAATGGCGAGCCAAAGTACCCAAAACCATTGCCCGCGCAGGGTATAGTAAAGATTTTTATTTGTTTTGCCATTGGTTTCCTCAATTGGGCGTATTTGAAAAAGATCTGTCGGGCAAATGGGGTTGGAACTGCCACCAATTTAACAGAAATAATGAATTTTACGCCGATTTCGGCAATTACGACGTGCGCATCACTACAGATGCTAAGTTTGTGATGGGGGCTTCGGGGTGTCTTGTCTCCGAAAAAGACAACAGCAATGGCAGCATCACCCGCCATTACCACGTGGAGGATGTGATTGATTTCGCTTGGTCTATTTATCCAAGGTTTACGGTTCAGGAAGACCGATGGAAAGAAGTTGATATTCGGCTCTTGATTGCGCCCGAACACGCCAATTTGGCCCCCCGATACCTGCACGCCCTCAAATTTGCTTTGGAGTATTTAGATCAACACGTCGGCAAATATCCTTATCCGAGTATTACGGTGATAGATCCGCCTTTTCATGGCCTGCGTTCTGGCCTCATGGAGTACCCAACCTTGGTGACGGTGGGTACTTTTTATCAAATGCCCAAAAACGTGCGATTGCCAGAGTCATTGGTGGTGCATGAGTTTGTGCATCAGTACTTTATGGGTATGGTCGCTTCCAATGAAAAAGAAGAGCCTTGGTTGGATGAAGGTTTTGTTACCTATTTTGAAGACCGAATTATTGATGCCGCCTATGGCAAAAAACAAGCCTTGGTGGACATATGGGGCTATCGTTTTGACAATAAAGAACTGAGCCGACTCGAATATACCACAATGGCCAATCCCCGCGAGGGGAAAATAGCACGGCCGGGTTGGGAGTTTTCAGAATCCAATTTTAAATCCCTGATTTATAGCAAGACCGCCACTTCGTTGCGCACGGTAGAAGCCTTGATCGGTACGGAAGCGATGGATGGGGTGATTAAGAATTATTTTGAACAGTGGAAATTCAAGCACCCCCGTGGACATGATTTTATGGCGTGTTTCAAAACGAGTTTGGAGGCCATCAAAGACACCACATTGGCCACCCAAGTGTATGATTTGTTTGAAAAAAGCATTTATGGCACTGCTGTCCTAGATTATGCAGTGAATCGCATTTCCAACGAAGTATTATTGGCACCACAGGGCGTATTTGGCACAGAGGCAGCCGGTTTTACATATTCGGATGGACGTGGAGGCAAGCAACCCACGCTTTCAACCGTGGAAGTACAGCGCAAAGGAGACTGGATATTTCCGGTAGAAATACAGGTGATTTTTGAAAATGGTAGTTCACAGATGGTCTATTGGTCGGGTGTAGAGGGCTCAAAAGTGTTTGAGTTTACGGGAGACTCCAAAATAGTATCGGCTCAGTTGGATCCATACCAAAAATTGAGCCTTGATATAGACCTAAACAACAATAGCCTAACCTTAGCCCCTCAAACGGAACCATTGTGGAAATACACGGCTAAAACCGTGTTTTGGGTACAAAATTTGTTTCAAATACTTAGTTTTTTAACATAAATCCCTCTGGGCTTTCATATTTACGCAATGACTCAAAGTCTCACAGCAAATATAAAAACAGCCCTCAATCATAGATATGCTCGATATAATAAGATATAGTTTTGGCGTTGGAATCAGGCATTGGCGCATTGCGGCCATCGTCTATTTTTGCCAACTTTGTTTGGCCCTGACTTTGGGGCTGGAGGTACACAATGTATTGAAGTCATCTATTGGTAATTCCTTAGAAATCAATAAGTTATTGAATGCGTATGACCATACCGTCATCACTGATTTTCTGAAAGTACATGGGGCTTCTATCACACCACTCATAGGCCAATTGAGGTGGCTACTATTAGCATGGCTACTTTTTTCTGTATTTTTGGATGCTGGCCTCATTTATTGTGTCAATGCACCAGACCGCAATCATGGGCAAGCCTTTTTTTATGGAGGTGCTAAGTACTACTTCTCTTTTTTGAAAATATCATTGTTTTGCATCGTTTTGGCTCTTTTGTGGACTGCATTGTTGTGGATTCCATTCGGATTGGCATTTGAGCCCATGCTCACCACTTTCACCTCTGAAGCCTATGCCGTTTGGTTGGCACTCCTACTTTTGGGGGTGTATCTTTTAGGCTTGGCTTTTTTGTTTGTCTGGTCAGTGTTGAGCCGATTCCATCGGATCAATACCGATTCAACCATGTGGCAATGTCTGGGCTATGCCCGACGCTCTATATGGAGGTATAAAGCCTTGATATTGGGCTTGTTAGGCTTGTTTGCATTGGCACAAATAATATTAGTTTATTTATATTCTCGATTGGAGCATTCTATTGTACCCCACTCCGCCTTTTTATTATTGTTATTGTTCTTACTCCAGCAAGTCTTCGTTTTTGTAAGGATACAAGTTCGGCAAATGATGTATGCTGGGATCAATCGTACCCGTATATATGACCACACAAACGACCATCAACCCTTAGCAATATGAAACACTTTTTATGGTTTGGAGGCTTTTTTTTAGTCGTATTTCTTGGAGACAGGGTAGGCGGTTATGTACTGAAGACTCAAGTAAAAAACAGCCAATTCAGGTACAGCCGACTTTATGCACAACGGGCAGAAGCAGAAATATTACTCTTGGGCAACTCTAGGGGTTTGGGTTTTTATCAACCTACCATTGAGGAAAAAACAGGGCAATCTACTTTCAATTTTAGTTATAATGGCTTGCCTATGCACGTGGGTGCGGCTATGGTCATGGATTATTTTGAGCAGTATCCAATGCCGAAAAAATTAATCATTGATGTGACCCTCTGCGATCGGGAAAACAAAGAATTGACGACTGGTTTTAGCAATTTTTTGGAGGTATCACCACGGCTCAATGCCATTATTCGCAACCAAATTCCGGATCATTGGTGGGGAACTCAGGTTTCTGCCTTGATGCGCTATAACAACGAGATTTTTCAACGTATTTTGTATTATAGAAATCGCAATGATGAAGATTGGCTCTTGGATCGCCAAATCACAGAGGGTATCCAAGCAAATGTGGCCAACCAAAATTATGAGTTGCCAACGGATCCTTGGTATCTCCAAGAATTGGCAGATTTGACGGCCTTGGCAAAAGCAAAAGACATACAAGTGTTTTTGGTTGTCAGTCCTTATTATCCCAATTTTGAGGTTAAAAATTTGGAAATTTTTAAATCCAACATTGAAACGGCCACTCAAATGACCGTCCATGATTTCAGTAAAAGTATCCAAGATCCTTCGCTTTTTGGCGATTTTTTACACATCAACAAGGCTGGAAGCACGGTTTTTATTGACCTTCTCAAACAACAAGGCATCCTCTAACCATGTCCAAAAAACTAATGCTCGGCACCGCTCAATGGGGG
Organism: Saprospiraceae bacterium; assembly: GCA_031373665.1. Taxonomy (GTDB): domain Bacteria; phylum Bacteroidota; class Bacteroidia; order Chitinophagales; family Saprospiraceae; genus M3007. The sequence continues at coordinate 49,393 of JANMMZ010000138.1, forward strand.
TGGACTATCACGAAACCAAAGGCATTTGAATTGTTGGAGGCTTGGATGGCTGCTGGAGAACGCGCCGTGGATGTGGCAACGAACTATCCGATCAATAAAAACCCGAATGATTTTAGAGCCGCCGAACAAATACTGACAGAGTTCATCAAGGCGCATGGGGTGGAAAAAGATTTGGACATTACCGTAAAAATCGGAAGTCTCAACAATCTCCGCACCCCAGATATAAATCTTTCTCCATCATTTATCCAAATGATGGGCGAAGAATACCTGCGCATTTTTCAGGCTCCACTAAAGGTCATCATGTTTCATTGGGACAACCGCCAAGACCAATCCGAAATCATGGCTTCCCTCTCAGCATTAAAGTCCTTGAATTCGGAGTTTGGTATCCGTCCCGGTCTATCGGGGATCGCTTTTCCGGAGGTATATGCCGCTGCCAATCAAACCCTTGGATTGGAATTTGATATTCAATTAAAACACAATATTTTACAGACTGATTTGGATCGTTATATGGCCTTTCAAGGCGAAAAACATCGTATTTGGGCTTACGGAATCAATGCTGGAGGTATCAAACTAGATGAACAATATTCAGAAACCAGTACCTTTTTGAATCGGGGCGGCAATCCTGAAAATGCCCATTCAATCGTACAATCCATCCAAGCAAAATTACCCCAATGGAACCTCGCTTTCGTGAGGCCACCCGTCAAAACCATGAACCATATTGGATTGATCTACGCATTGTTGGAGCCATCCATCACAGGGGTTGTATTGGGACTTTCTTCGATATTTCAGTTGAAAGAAACCTTGGAATACCGTAAAAATATAGAGACTTATGACTATTTGGATGTCAAAAAGCAATTGGACAAACTCAAAAATCCTTGATCTGATAACGCTCACCATACACTTGTATCCATTCCAACAACTTAAAGGCATCTTGACTGTTGAACAACTGAGTCCCACTATTCATAGTAGCCGCAGAGCCACAAGCCACCCCCAGTTGAGCCATTTGACGGTAACTTTGACCTTGGCTCAGTGCCCAAGCCATGCCTGAAACCATACTGTCGCCAGCCCCCACCGTGCTGATTTTTTGAACCATCGGCGCTGGTATATGCTCAAATCCTTCACGAGTCACCAATAATGCACCTTGTGGCCCCAAAGAGACCACCACCACTTCACACATGCCTTGATTAATAATATGTAGAGCGGCATCGTCTATTTGGTTCATTTCGAGGTGCTCCACTCCATTCAGAGCGCTTAGTTCGGCTAGGTTGGGTTTCAGTAAAAACAAACCCTCATCAGCAGCCGCTTGTAAGGCTGGGCCAGAGGTATCTAAAATTAGTTTTGCCCCAATTTTTTTCGCGAAAGCAGCCACATTTTCATAATACGTAACGGGCAATCCGGGCGGTAGGCTACCGCTGGCAATCAATAAATCTGGTTGGAGTTGTTCCACTATTTTTAGGCATTCATTGGCTTGAGATTCATTGATCTCAAGCCCAGCAAGCGTAAAACGGTACTGGATATTGGTGGTTTTCTCTGTTACTGAGAAGTTCTCCCGGGTTTCGCCGGACAGTACAGTCACCGCTGTTGAGATCTGGGCTTGTTCCAACAGCGACTTCAATATTTGGCCATTGTTACCCCCAATTGGAAATACGGCAGTACTAGTGCCATTCAATTTTTTAATCCCTTTGGATACATTGATGCCTCCTCCGCCAGCGTCCGTTTGCATGGGCGCACAGCGTAATTTTTGTTCAGGTATCAACCGATCCGTGAGGGTGCTTTTATCAAGTGCCGGATTGAGCGTGAGCGTAACGATTTTCATATTTTTTTTTTAAAAATAGCGCGTAAAGGTACACCAGTTCGCAAAAAGTATGTATCTTACGATCTTTATTTACTTATTAATTTCATTTTTACATGAAACCACTTACTAAAATCAACCTTCTATTACTGTGCTGCCTTATGAGCGCACTTCACTTACAAGCCCAAGACCAGCCCGACCCCGAAGTTGCCCGGCTTTTAGATTCGTTGGATAAATCTTGGCAATGGAAAACCGGCTCCGTCGCATTGGGCGACAACTTAGCCAACATCAATGTACCCACTGGGTGGCGGTATTTACCCGCAGACCAGAGCAAATTTGTACTGGAAGACCTTTGGGGTAACCCAGGCGTAGAGACCATGGGAATGTTGTTCCCGAGTAACGTCAGCCCATTGGATTCCAATGTGTTGGCCTTCGATATTTCATTCGATGAAATGGGCTTTGTAAAAGACGATGATGCCGACGATATCAACTACAATGACCTCTTGAAAGATTTGCAAAAAGATGCCGAAGAAGGCAGCAAACAGCGGGTAGAAATGGGCTACGATGCAGTCAAATTGATTGGTTGGGCCTCCTCGCCCTACTATGATAAAGAGAAAAAAATATTGCACTGGGCAAAAGAAATTCAATTTGGCGATGGAGTAGGCGGCAATACCCTCAACTACGATGTACGGGTCTTGGGTCGCAAAGGTGTCCTTTCCATGAATGCCATTGGAAATATGACCCGCCTAAACGATGCAAAATCAGGAATTCCAGCCATTGTGTCCAATGTTTCCTTTGCAGAAGGCCAAAAATATGGCGATTTCGACTCCAAAGTTGACAATGTAGCCGCTTGGACCATCGGTGGACTTGTAGCGGGAAAAGTACTAGCCAAAGCAGGTTTTTTTGTTATCATTCTCAAGTTCATAAAGCCTATCCTCCTTGTATTGTTCGCTGGTGGCGCAGGTATTTGGAAGTGGATAAGTGGCCGTAGAAGAAAAGAAGAGGAAGACGTGTATGTGGCTGACGAACCAGCCCCTCCGCCGCCCGTCAGCGATACACCAACCAATGATGTCGCAAACGATAATATACACAGCACCGACACAAACAGTGACGATACAACCGAACCCGAGAAAAAATCTTAGTATCATCATGTTTGAAACAGAAAAAGTACGCCAATTACTCCCCCAAATAAAAGCCTTCGTAACAGAAGAATTATACCCACTAGAAATCACGGAATACATCACCGGAAACTTTTCAAAAGTAGCCAAAATACTAGATCAAAAACGAGAATTGGTCAAAAAAGCAGGACTTTGGGGCTTACAACTTTCCGAACAACAAGGAGGGCTAGGGTTGACGCTTTGCGAATTTGGCCAAGTATCCGAAGCATTAGGTCATTCACCGTTTGGGCATTACACCTTCAACTGTCAAGCACCCGATATTGGCAATATGGAATTGATTCATAAATTTGCCTCTAACGACCTGAAAGACAAGTATTTAGAGCCATTGATGCGCGGAGAAATACGCTCTTGTTTTGCAATGACTGAGCCAGAATTTGCCGGCTCTAACCCAGTAAACATGGGCACTACAGCGGTCAGACAAGGCGATGAATACATCATCAATGGACACAAATGGTTCACCACTGCTGCCGATGGGGCTGCTTTTGCAGTCGTGATGGCCGTGACCAATCCTGATGCTGCGCCCCACCATAGAGCCAGTCAAATCATAGTACCAACCGATACCAAGGGTTTCGAGATCGTACGAAATATTTCTATCATGGGAGAGGCTGGCGATCATTGGGGAAGCCATTCCGAGTTGCGTTTTCACGAGGTCAGGGTACCGGCTACCCACCTGATTGGAGCAGAAGGTAGTGGGTTTATATTGGCTCAAGAGCGGCTCGGCCCTGGGCGCATCCACCACTGTATGCGATGGATGGGGGCTTGCAATCGTATTTTTGATATGATGTGTCGCCGTGCGGCCTCCCGCGACATGGGTGGCGGTGTCATGCTGGCTGATAAACAAATAATACAAATCTGGTTGGCCGAGCAGCGCACGGCTATTGATGCAGCACGATTGATGGTACTGCATTGCGCAGCCGCCATTGATCGCCAAGGCGCGGCGGCTACGCGCAATCAAATCTCCCAAATAAAATTCCTCTGTGCCGATGTCTTGATGACCACAGTGGACAGAGCCATTCAAATACATGGAGCATTGGGTATGACCGACGACCTAATCCTGAATTATTACTACCGCCACGAGCGGGCAGCCCGTATAGCCGATGGCCCCGATGAAGTGCATAAAACCGCTTTGGCTAAGAGCATATTGAAGCCATATCGAATTACTTAAATTATTTATTTTAATATATTAAACGCTGATTATGAAATATTTATCACTATTTCTCGCTGTTGCCTTTTTGGCGTTGTCCTGCGGACAAAAGAATAGCCGCAGTTGCTGCCAAGCACCCAATGCTAGCGATGCTACTGCTGTTTTTGCATCATTGAGCGATGATGCTGCATTTAGAAATGCCCACCCAAGCCCTGAAACGATGAGTGACACCACATTTCAAGGTAAAATGGTAGCGTTCGATACCGAATCGGGCGAAAAAGGGAATGGTTATTTGGTGAGTGCCGCCCCTACCAACACCAAATATTTGTTGCTTTTCCATGAGTGGTGGGGACTCAATGATTACATTAAAAAAGAAGCCGATTTTTGGCGCAATGAATTGGATATCAATGTATTGGCCATAGATCTTTACGATGGGAAAGTGACTAATGTCGCCGACGAAGCAGGTAAATTAATGCAAGCCAACGACCCGTTGCGAAGCGCAGCCATTATCGCTGGTGCGGAGAAATTTATTGGGCCATCTGCCGATTTTCGGACCATGGGTTGGTGTTTTGGTGGTGGTTGGTCGCTCCGTGCTGCCCTCCAATTGCAGGCACGTACCAAAGCCTGTGTCATCTATTATGGGATGCCTGAACAGGACATAGAAAAACTAAAAACCCTTCAATCCGATGTCCTATTTATCCATCCAGACCAAGACAAATGGATTTCTAAAGAAGTCGTATCTGACTTTGAGGCAAACATGAAAAAGGCTGGAAAACGAACCTCTGTACACCATTATGATACAGATCATGCCTTTGCCAATCCAAGCAGTCCTCGGTACAATGAACAAGCTGCGAAAGAGGCTCGTGCGGTGGTGAAGGGTTATTTGATGGGGAAGTGAGGTGTTGGATTCTAACACTAAAAAGCCTTGATTCCGAGCCACAGAGCATAATTTTCTAAGGTGAAATCACCCCCGTTTAGCACAAAAATACAATTCACCTTGGAACATAAGTAGTTGTGCTTGTTTAATATTTTATATATAACTAATTAATTATCAATATTATATTAACATTCAAGTACCTAGCAGAAGAATACAGGGCGGATATGAATTTTTTCCCTGCTGAAATAAAGCCTATGCTTGATGAATACGCCACTGACAAAGGCGTAAAAATGGATAATTATTCTATCCTAATATTTCTTTGCAATTCATCAGCTAATGAACTTAGATTCATAGCAGGCAATAAGACGACACCAACACCTGATTGCGCTGTTAATGTGCCAATATAAGCCCTAATATATGGGAATACAATTGCAGGAGCATTTTGGGTAAGGAATTTATTGTCAGGCGATAACTCCTGACTTGTATCGCTATCAAAATCAAAGAAAGAGTTGCTTTTTATGGTTGCTTCAAAGAGGCCACTTTTTGATTTTATATAAACATCCAACAGCAATTCAAATTGATTTAAACTCTGATAAATTATTCCTGTAGGTATAATTTTGATCTCCATCTGTATTTCTGCCTCATTACCATTGAATAAAATATGGCTTTCCCTAATATGGAATCCCGTAAATCGGAATGTTGAATTTTGTAATTTGCTCATGCTGCCATTGAAAGTTGATGACCTGATATAGTATCGGCAAAACTTGCTTCCATTGACTGAGTTTCAGAAATAACAACCATAGATGCGCGTTGAAATGCAGGAGTATGTTTAAAAGAGGCCATGAAGTCCCATACTGAAACACCAGTATCAGAGCTATTTGCCACGGCATCCCAATCTTTCATTTGTTGCTCAAGTGTGGTACTTGACAGGTATTCGCGCAATTTTTCAAGCATTGGAGTATTCATATTAGCAATATTTGTCAGGATATACAATTTTAAAATCACGCAAAAGTACAGATGTTTTTTCTAATAAACAAATTTGTACCCGTTGACGGAGTCTCATTTTTTCTTGCTTTGCTGAGTTGAATTTCAGAAAATAAGTATCCTTGTTTTCATCAGCAGCCCTTATTGCCTTGTATTGAAGTATATTTCTCTCTTTCAAAAAGGTGATTACTTTACCTACTGTGGTATTATCATGATTTTTAATTATATTTGCCTCCACCATCATATCCACAGCGGCTTCAAACTCTTCTTGATGAGCGATGATGCCATCTAAATTCCAAAGCAGGGTAGGGTCATCTGCAATTTCCCCGCTACATATAACATAACCACGACGTGAAAAGTTTCGCCCCCAGTCATGCGCTAATTGAATGCGCGTATCCCAAAAATAATAACCATGCCCCAGCCAAGCATCGGGTCGAGTACACTTGAATGGCCCTTCCGTCTCGATGATGTCAGGGTTATTGCGGTCTTCAACGGTATAGTATCCTATAATCATAAATGTTTAAGCCTTTTTTTGGAATGCACTGATAAAATAATGAATATCCCTCCCCAACACGATTTCTTGGTGTGGGATCAATAGATACCCCCAGGCTTTACCGCCATTTTGCAGGTTATAGGCCGTCGCCTGATCTATGTACCTAAGGGCGGCTTTTGTTTTCAATTTTACGTCTTCCGCATCCACTTCTGCCGATGATTTTGGTTCTGCTATCCAAATCCGATCTGCTGTTTCTACCAGAAAGTCGGGTACATACTGGCTGCCCTCTCTGTTCCAGTACAGGGACAATTGTGTTTTGGCAGGCCGCATCCACTTCAATACCTTGTCTTTGTCTTGCTCTAAAATAATAGCGAAATCGCGCTCTGCCTTTGATTGAAACTTGTATTCGAGGTGACAGGCCCGCGTAAACCCCTGAAACAAATACTTGGGAATATCGCTGACCGGGCGAATATCATCGGTGAGCAACTTGCGCCCATAGTTTTTGAACAAAGAAAAATTCCACGCCTCGATGCGCATGAACGGATAGACCGCCGCATTTTCAAACACCAATTCCTCCACCTCAAAATGTTGCATCATTTGCTCATAAATGCGCTTGCCAATGGGTTGCCGAAAGTCAAATACCGTTGTCCTGATTTTTTCTGTGCCCACGCCATTGTCCAATAATGCCTGTACTGCCTGAATGGCCAATTTGTAGAGCAAATCGCCTATGGCTTCATGGTCAATTTCGGGGTAATTGAGCAACTCCGCCATGATGGTTTTCTCCGGTGCTGGATAGTGCTGGTTGCGCACCACTTTCACGGTATCCGACTGGGTCAGTTCTAATATCTGAACCCGTTGTATCTCCATTTCAAGAGCCTGATAGCGAAATTCTGTTGGGTCAAGGTCAAAATCATTAAAAATGGGGCGGCTCTCTTTGGGGCGCACTACTATGCGCGGAATCTCGATGATATTGGCTTTCAAGTCTTTTACGATGGTCTCGTACCGTGCTTGTACATCTTCCATGACCATGCTGCTGAATACATTCAACTGGCCTTTGTTCAGGGCTGTTTCCAATAGGTACATGGCCTTTTCTTTTACTTCGGGCTTGAGCAAATCATCATATTGCATGACACTTACTTCCTTGTTCAGCGTGGGCAATAGGTTGACCAATAACTGGTCGCCCTCGCATACGGCAAGGGCGTGTTGCCGTTCCTGTTCGTCTTTGATGGCGGTGGCGACTCCTCGTTTCTGTTCTATTCGGGCATCCGTCACCGTTTTTGATTGCACCAATTCCGTTTGCTGCCCAAATGCCGCGTCGTCCAATTCCACCATCCGCATTTTGCGGAACAAACTGCCCTCGCTGCGCGCCGCTTCGATGATTTTTTGAAAATTATCGTGCGCCACCACCGTCAGCATATCTACTTTTTCCACGCCCGTGCGCTCACCGCCAAAGGGCAAGCGCAATCCGCGCCCAATGGTTTGCTCGATCAATACTGCCGCATTGCTGGCCCGGAGCGGCACGATGGTGTATAGGTTGGTGACATCCCAGCCTTCTTTGAGCATACTGACATGTATGACGACCTCTATTTGGTTGTCTGCCGATTCGAGGGTCAAAAACTGCTGCTCTATGGCTTCGTCGCTTTTGTTGCTACTGTCTATGCGCAGCACTTTTTCGCGGTAGCGGCCTTCGTAAAAATCGTTGGAACGGCAGTACTGTTCCACCTGCTCGGCATGTGCCATGGTTTGGCAGGCCACGAGCATAAATGGTTTTACCTCGCGCTGTCCGGTCTCGCGGGCGTACAAGAGCAGGGCTTGTTTGGTGTCTTCATGGAGGCTGATCCCGTCTTCGAGTTTGAGGCGGTCTATTTCTTCTTGAGCCAAGTGGTCAAAATTGTAGTTGCGTCGCGTGGCTACTGCAGGTATTTTGATGTATTTGCCGTCTTCTAAGGCGCGTCCCAAGGTATATTCATATACTATATTTTTAAAAATATTACCTTTCTCGTCTATCGGCGTGGCGGTGAGTTCGAGACCCAGCACGGGGCGCAACTCCTCAATGGCGTTTTTGCTGGCATCGGCGTGATAGCGGTGCGCTTCGTCCATCAGGATGACCAGATCGTCCAACTGACTCAGGTATTCCCAATACGACTGGCCAAGGTATTCCGAAATGCGCTTGAGGCGCGGGGCCATGCTTTTGCCGTCTTTTTTGCTGGTCTTGGTATCGGAGTTGAATTTGGCGATGTTGAACACATTGATCCGCACTTCGTTTTGTCGAAACAAACCGCCCTGCTGTGCATAGTTGTCGCCCGTGATCACTACCGGCCGATGGGTCACAAACTCGCTGATGCCCTGAAACACGTACTTCGGATGTCCTGTATCGCCAAAATCTTGGATGAGTTTGTTGTAAATGGTGAGGTTGGGCGCCAGGATGAAAAAATTGCGAATGCCTTGTGTGCGGTACAAATAGGTGATAAATGCTCCCATAAGCCGTGTTTTGCCCACGCCAGTGGCGATATTGAAAGCAAGACTGGGGAAACCGCGCCCAAACTCCTTGAACGTTGGTGCTATTTGCCGCACTTGCGCGGCGGCGGCGGCCAATTGTTCGGCAGCCGTGTCGGTGTCTAATTTTTGGAGAGGCAGGGCTTGGGCTGCTATCAGTTGGTGCAGCAATTCGAGGCTCTCGCGCAGGGGCGCACGAAGGCTGAGGCGGTTGCTTATTTCGGTGGCGATTAAGGACATTATGCTATATGCTTAAAAAAACATGTATATTTTATGTATGTATTTGGAGGGAAAGGGGGGGTTAGAACAAACTCCCTTGTTGAAACTCTGGGCCGCGCTTTTTGGGCGGCAGGGGTGGGCCTGATGCCAATGGCCACTCCTCTGGCACTTCTTCCGATTGTCCTGGCTCTCCGGGCTGCGGTACGATGTGCAAAGAATAATCATCACGGCCAAACTCGCACCGATCCAAGAGCATGGACGGTATTTTTTTGAGCGTGATGTCGGGATAGGCCGTGCGGCAGGCCGCATCAAAACTTTTGCAACAGATGAGCAACGTATCGCCCGCCTGCATTTCGTCGTGGATGCTGTCCAAGAGTGCCCGCGTGACGTGTTGGGTGGTGGTGAGCAGGTAATCACGCCCGCTGCCCTGCCCTTGTTTCCACCAGTAGTCGGGGTCGGGCCGGTAGCGGTAGCCTTCGTGCTTGCAGAGGGCGGCGGCCAGCATTTGGGCATCGTAGTCGGGGTTGATGACGAGTTGGCCAAACCGGTCTTCGCGCAAGAGGGTGGGGGCGAGCGCGAAGGTGCGGAACCCGCCGCCGCCCGCCCAGCCGACAGCCTTGGTGATGCCGCCAGGGTCTTGGCCGCGCACTACTTTTTGGAGGCGGGGCAGGCAGTGGGTGTAGGCGTGCTGCCCGAGCTCGATGCCGATCCAGCGGCGGCCCATTTTGTGGGCCACGGCAGCGGTGGTGCCAGAACCGAGGAAGGAATCGAGCACGAGGTCGTTGGGGGAGGTGGCCAAGGTAAAAATGCGCTCGATGAGGCGTTCGGGTTTGGGGGTGGAGAAGACATTTTCTACCCCAAATAAAGCGATTATTTCTTTCTTTGCCTCCTGAGTGTGACCAACTTCACTATGCGTCCACCATGACCAAGCAACTTGCCCATCCTGCTCAGATAGAAAAGTTTTACGACGTGGTACTCCATTGCCCTCTTTACCGAACCAAATTCTATTATCCTCTTTTAAACTCAAAAAAACCTGCTCAATGTTTTTCCAGCATGAACCTTTAGGTGGATAAAACTCTTTTCCACTTGGAGATAAAATTTTATACATTTGATTGGGGCGAAAACCTTGCGCTGAATAGTCTGATGAAACCCAAACACCTCTTGGGTCATTATCAGAGTTTTTGTATTTTGAAATTTGGTCATCTGTTTTTGGCAATTTATTAAGTACTTGACTAAATCGTTCAATACTTTTGGAAAACACAAGAATATGATCATGTCCAGCTCCTATTGTGGCCCTAAAATCGGCGGAAGTTCTTTTTTGCCACACCACATTTGCCACAAAATTTCCCCTCCCAAAAATCTCATCGCACAACACCTTCAAATAGTGGCATTCATTATCGTCAATAGAAATCCAGATAGAGCCGTCGTCGGAGAGTAGGTTTCGGAGTATTCGGAGCCGGTCGCGGATGAGGGATAGCCATAGGGAATGCTCGAGGCCGTCATCGTAGTGTTCAAAGGCCGAACCCGTGTTATAAGGCGGATCAATATAAATGCACTTCACCTTTCCGGCGTATTGTTGTTCGAGGGCTTTGAGCGCGAGCAGGTTATCGCCGTGTATGAGCATGCCCTGCCATTGGCCATCGGGGCCGGGGTGTCCGCATCGGTGCTCGGGTTGTTCGAGCAAGATGCGGGGTTCGAGTTGAGGCTCTGTGTTTTTGCCGATCCAGATAAGTTCGAGGCGTTGCATAGTCTTTTTTTTTAATTAAAACAAAAAAATGTATTTTTTAGTTAAAATTGTTTATTTTTTATAAAGTATTGATTATCAAAAAATTATGTTCTCTTAAATACTCTTAAACGCTCTTAAATACTCTTAAATACTTTTTGTTAGGGTTTGAATAGTATCCACTTAGGTATGCGATCTGTTCCTGCGTTAACGATCTCACCGTTCATTCTTAGGCTTGATATCAGGTTATTTATTTTATATTTTTTTTGTCTATCACCAAGTACATTGGGCAATTTATCGAGTAATAAGAACACAATATCTTTTTTAGTAGCTGAGCCAAATTTTTGAATATACTCCAAGATCATTTTTTTATAATGGTCATCATCAAAACCGCGTTGTTTAATATAATTGGCACGTAACTCCATGTTTTCTGTGGGTTCAATAACCGCAGCAGCAATATAGAAATTGGGCTTTTTACCTTCAATAAATCTCATTGAACGCAGGTATCCAATTTCATCTTGGCTTATTTTTTTTCGTTTTTGTATCTTATCTAATAGGATAATGTCTTGGAGGCCAAGTTCTTTATTTCGAGTTAGGAGATTGCCGAAATTGAGGTCAAGCACTTGCCCAATGACAGTCATTTCTACCCTTTCGGGAGACAATTTGTATTCTGGGAGCGGGAAAAAACGCTTTGATTGGGATAAAAACATTTTCCGAATACCCCCTCCGATGGTATCGACCATGCCGAGGTGGAACATGGCCGTGATCAGGAAATGGTTGCGATAGGTTTCTTCTGGTGCATTGTCGAGTACTACCCGCTCGACGGATTCTGGCAAAAACGAGCCTTTGTTGCTAAAAACGAGTTGGTCTTCAAATTCCACCACGTTGATACGACCGCTCAACGGGAAATCTTGGTGCGCTATGCAGTTGTTGATGGCTTCCCGCAGCAGAAACGGATCATAACGCAATACTTCATCAGGAAACAAAGAAGTACCTTTGAGGTAGCGATAAATGGGGTTTCTTATTTTTGCATAGATTTTGTCAACACCGAGTAAGAGTGGGCATGAAACGAGCAAGTAGTCAACATCTTCTTTGCGTGAGTTGCGTAGTATCCATCGTATTTTACATTCGGCAGGTGTTACGAAATGCTCCGATTCGGGTCGGCCTAATAGAATAATAGCTGTTCGGGTAATTTGACCTTTCAGGGTAATTTTTGCTTTGTTTAGAAATGTGGCATCATCCCAAGTATCAATTTCGGCGATCAACAAAGGATTTTTCACCTTGTAATTGCGGCGGGCCTGTTGCAAGGCCAAAGGATCGAGGTCTTCGATAGTGGCATCTGGGCAGATACCCGCACTCCAGTCTTCTTGGATATTCTGTTTGCGTATTCGTTCAAATTCTTCCAGATTGAGCGGGCCCAACTCCTCTCCGTCACGGCCATAATAATGACCCTCCCATGCAATTGGGAAACCCTTTGGCGCAGGAGGAATCTGCAACATGACCACCCTGCCCTCCGGTAGTATCACAGAATACGTCTCAATAAATGTAATTCGGTTGGTCGTTTTGTTCCCTACATCTCCTTTTAACTTGTCGAGTGCGCCTGGCCCATTTTTAAAAGCAGAACCTACAATTCTATGATGTTTATCCTCAATGCCTAATATGAGCCATGCCTCCTTCACCCGTTTGAGATTGGCCTCATTGGAAAGAGCGGAGAAATACCGGCCTAATTTACCAAAATCAAAATCGTTTTTGGCTTCTTTGAACTCCACAATCTCATTTTCAAAGTCGAGTTTGCGGAGTCGGTTCAATTTTTCGATAAGCAGTTGCTGTTCCATATCATATATAGTTAAACCTGTTTCAATGTCCACCGAATGGTGAACAGCGGTTTACGGTTGGGTGCTTGTCGGATACGTTGTTCCATATTGTCCAAAAAGGTTTCTTTTTCGTGCAAGATAACAGTTTCTGTTTCGTGCTGGTGAAAGACCAGATCAGAGAGTTTTTTTTCTTTGTCTTTGATGTTGCGTTGGGCTTCTATTTTGGCCTCCAACTGGATCATGCGACGTGCTTCAGTACGTATTTGTTTGATTTCCGTTTTCAGATATTGGATTTCCGTTTGTATTGATTTGATACGATCACTAGCCCAGCGTTCTATTTTGGTATTTTCTTGTTCAAAGAATTGATCGAGCCATTTGCGGCTTTCGGTCATATATTCGGCTTCTTCGCGATCCAAGAGTGTGGTAAGATCGTTGGGCGGGGCGGTATGGTGGAGGGCATCGGTTGTGGCCACCAATTCGAGCATCCGCTGACACTGTTTGGCTTCCATTTGCTCGCCACCATCCGTTATGCCCGTTAAGAGCAGATATTCTTCTTTGTTTTTGTCGGCATCGAAAGTTAGGGCGAGTTGAGCGACACTCATCCAGCCCGATTGTCCGATCAGGTTTTGGATAGCAGCGCGATTGCCACTGTACTCGAAAGTAAGGTGCGCTTCGGGTAGGGTTCGTTGTTTCCAGTCGTCGAGCAGCGCGGTGGCCAATGGGTGTCCTGCACGGTACTGGTGGGGGGCTGGCTTAGTGAGGAAAGCGGCTAATTTATCGAGATAAGACCCTGCGGGTTGTTCGGGGGTATTGCGCTCAGGCAACGGAATCAGTTGGTAATTGCCAATAGGTATATCGCTTTGGTACGGGTAGGGGTTTTTGTGCAGGGTGAATTTGTGTTTGTTGCCCACCGGAAATTGCGCATATTCGGCCAATGCGAAGCTGGTAAAGTCCCAAAGCCAATGGTGATATTTATCGAGGGTCTCGTTGGTTTGGCTGTCGGTCATTTTGAGTTTTTCGACTACTTCCACGTCAAAATTGCGAAAAATTTCTTGTCTTGTTCGGGTCATTTCTTCTCGGATTGGCACGGATAGTTCTGTCTGGAGTTGCTCAAAGGCTTGAGTGATTTGGTCTGCCTCGCGGCAGGTTTTGAATATCTCAAACACACGCCGCTCGAAGTCCACGCCACTTTCTATGGCTCCCAGCACTTCGTCGGAGGCTCCGAATACGCCCGAAAAAAGTTTGAACTTGGTATCGAGTATTTCATAGACTTTTTTGTCGGCAGCGTTTTTTTCGTTAAGGAAATTAACCACTACCACGTCGTGTTGCTGACCGTAGCGGTGGCAACGCCCGATACGCTGCTCTATGCGCTGGGGATTCCAGGGCAAGTCGTAGTTGAGAATAAAGGCGCAAAACTGCAAATTAATGCCCTCCGCGCCTGCTTCGGTGGCGATCATGATCTTGGTATCACGCTTTTTGAAAAAATCTACGAGGGCGGCTCGTTTGTTGGCGGAGTCTGATTTGGTCATTTTACCGCTGCCCTCATTTTCGATCTTCCAATCTTGATAAATGCGTTTGGAAAGGGCATCGTTGTTGGTGCCGTTGAACAGCACAATACGGTCTTTGAACTCGGGTAATTTTTGGAGTTCTTCGTAAATATACGCTTGTGTCCTAGTGCTTTCTGTAAAAATAAGGGCTTTTTCAGGGGCATTTTTTTCTTTCAACGCATTGAAACCAAGCATAAGTGCCTGCATCAGGTGTGTGCCTTTTGCATTTTCATCAATCTCGCCAGCCAATTGAAAGAAATGATCTAATTCGGCTTTTTCAGCCTTTATTGCTTCAATTTCAATATCCGAATAAGTCTTTTCCAACTTTGCCTCTTGTTCTTCATCTTCCTCTGTTTCAGCAAATTCGTCGCGGGCATTGTCATAGTCGTCGTAAGCAGCAGCCAAATCCGCTTCGATCAGCGCGTCCAAGTCAGTTGCCACTTGTTGCTGCTTTTCATGTGCCTCTAGGATGGCCTGCAATTTTTTGGATAGCACCTCAAACGTGCCTTTTATAGCAAAAGTAGAAGATGCCAGTAAGCGGCGCATGATGAGCATGACCAATTGGCGTTGGCTCGCTGGCAGGGCATATAGTTTGTCTTTGCGGAGGTATTCCGTCACAAATTCGTACAAGTCTTGTTCTTTGGGCGTTGGCTCATATTTTTGTACCAATGCTTTGCGTTGCGTGTATTTTACGTATTGCTGCACATCGCTACGTAGCGTGCGCTTACACAGGGGCAGTATGCGTTCACGCAGGTCGTTGTATTGTTCGTCGCTGCTGATACGGGCAAACTGCAATTTGAAACTTTTTAGGTCACCAAACACATAATCATCAATGATGCTGACGAGGCCATAAAGTTCGAGCAGGGAGTTTTGGAGCGGGGTGGCGGTAAGCAGGATTTTGGGTTTTTCATGGAGTGCATTTTTGATGGCATTGGCTATTTTGCTGTCTTTTCGATATACATTGCGCAGTTTATGCGCTTCATCCAAGACCACTAAATCCCAATCCACATCTGCTACCCATTTATCTTTAGTGCGAGCAAATTGATAGGAACAAATCACCACCTCCTCTTTGCGCTCAAAAGGATTGTGATTTTGAGGGCCAAGTTCGGTGTCAAATTGTTTTTTTTCTAAAATGACGGAGGGCAAAAAAAACTTGTCTTGCAATTCTTGACTCCATTGTTTGCGCAAGTTGGCTGGTACTATGATGAGTATTTTTTTGCGCCTTTCAGCCCATTTCTGAGCGATGACCAAGCCCGCTTCAATGGTTTTGCCTAGGCCTACTTCGTCGGCCAGAATAACACCTTGAGACAAAGGAGACTGGAAAGCAAATAATGCTGCCTCCACTTGGTGCGGATTGAGCTCTACTTGGGCACCGAGTAGTGCGCTGGCAAGTTTTCCAGGGTTTTTGCCATTGGACTGTTTGGTGAGTTCGTAGGCGTAGTATTGGGCGAGGTATGGTGTCAAGATGTAGTATCCTAAAATTAATTTTTGCAAAAATACTACTAATTACAAAATATATATCACAGAATTATAGAAATTTACTAAAATAAATTTCCACTTACTTTGTATCGATTGTAGTTTTTTATAATAAAACCTCATTCAAACAACCAAAACCTCTTTCAGCCATTCCTTATTAGCTAAAGGTTGTAATGATTCTAGTAATTGTATATCTAATTTTGGAGACCCTCCCGGTTTTTTTGACAAATAGGTATTTAGTAAATTCAAATTGTACTATTTATAAATGAAGGTTTTGTAGTATTAGTATTTGTGCTCAAGCGATTTTGAGATTGAGTGTGAAGTTTGATTATTAACAAGCCCTACACCGCCACCGGAGCCTTAATCCCCGGCCAAGGATCATAATTTTCCAACGTAAAAGTATTAAAAAATTCATAGTTGTTTCTAGCCAGATTCAAGTGACAAATGCAACTTTTTCGGATGGAGGATGGCATTATTTAGGATGCTCCCCGCAAAGTATCAAAGCGCGCCTGATATTCACCAACGCAGTGCGATTGAGGTGGAGTGCTACGACCGTCGCCCTGCCAATAGGTGTCAAACCAATGATATACAAAAAAGAAGGATCCCAAGCGAAGTGCTCGCTCCATTGTTCTGTCCTTGGATTGAAAATAAGGACATTCGTATCTGTCTCAAAGTCAACAGCGGTCGTTTTTGTGTGCTTGATACCATTGCAGCCTAAGCAGGCGCAGGCCAAATTGTCGGGATCATCGGTGCCTGATTTTTGGCGGGGATGAATGTGCTCCATGCAATACGGCGAAGAAGAGTAATCCAAGTGCAGCCTACAATACTCACAATACCCATTCGCTCTAGCAAATACCAAACGTTTTGTAGCGGCAGGAATAGCCATTTCTACTTACTCAATGGAAAAATGCCCAACTGTTTCATCAATTCTTTAGGGGGAACACCTCTCGATTGAGCGAGCGCTACTATATTTTCAACACACGCTGCATTGTGGTTTTCTTTCAACTCAATCAAACCCATGTATTCGCTGTGCTCTGCCTCTGTCAGTGTGTGCTCCGACAATTTGTTCTTCAATTGCACCAAGCGTTTTTGGCTCTCAGCAGGGAATTTTATATAGATTTTGTTCAATAAAGCCAGTTCCTCTACCAATAAGGCAGGGGAGCGTTGACTGGCTCGTTTGAGATAAACGCCCTGAATAAACATCTCAAAATCCTTCGGTGCTAACCGCGCCGTTGAGTCTATTAATTCCGAAATTTGAATATCCATGTATGAAAGTTTCAACAAAAGTAAGGGGTTTTTAGAATAGTTGCTCAAAATATTTCAAAATAATCTCTTCAACCCTACCCTACACCGCCACCGGAGCCTTAATCCCCGGCCAAGGATCATAATTTTCCAAAGTAAAATCGCCGTATTCAAAGGCAAAAATATCCTTTACCGCTGGGTTGATACGCATGGTTGGCAAGGGCCGCAGATCTCGCGAAAGTTGAAGGTCAACTTGCTCAAAATGATTGACATACAAATGGGTATCGCCGCCAGTCCAGACGAAATCGCCATACTCAAGATCACAAGCTTGAGCGATCATCATCGTCAATAAGGCATAGGAGGCTATATTGAAAGGTACGCCTAAGAACACATCGGCACTGCGCTGATAAAGTTGGCAAGAGAGTTTCCCATCTGCTACATAAAACTGGAATAAGCAATGGCAAGGAGCCAAAGCCATATCCGGCAATTCGGGTACATTCCAAGCCGATACCACCATTCGGCGGCTGTCGGGATTTTTTTTCAAGGTTTGGATCAAGTCAACGATTTGGTCTATTGTTTTACCATCTGCTCCTGTCCAAGACCGCCACTGTTTTCCATACACTGGCCCCAAGTCACCATTGGCATCGGCCCACTCATTCCAAATGCTCACCCCATGTTCTTTCAAATATGCGATGTTGGTATCACCTTTCAAAAACCAAAGCAATTCGATAATAATGCTTTTTAAATGCACTTTCTTAGTGGTGACCAACGGGAAACCGTCTTGTAGGTTAAATCGCATTTGATATCCAAACACCGATTGAGTGCCCGTACCCGTGCGATCGCTTTTGAAAACGCCTTTATCTAATATATGCCTTAATAAATCGTGATATACCTGCATGTGGAGTGGTTAAAATTTGCGCAAAGTTAAAAGGATGAATCCGAAATTCGTTACAAAGGAACGAGGAAACAATAATCCAAAGCCTCAAAAATCCAAAAAACAATTACCTTTGCAAAAATTTAGCGCACATTCGCGTAGGATGATATAAAAGCAACCAGTAAATGCAATTTTTGTTCCCCGCATTTTTAGCCGCTTTGACGGCCATAGCCATACCGATCATCATTCATTTATTCTATTTTAGACGCTTCAAACGGGTTTATTTTACCAATGTGCGATTTCTGAAAGAGGTAAAGGAGGAAACCAGTAATCGGCAAAAACTTCGTAACCTGTTAGTCTTGCTCATGCGCTGTCTGGCCGTGGCTGCTATGGTATTGGCGTTTGCACAACCATTCATCCCTTTGTCATCCAATGTAAAAAAAGGAGAGCGGGCAGTATCAGTTTTCATAGATAACTCCTTTAGTATGGGGGCTTTATCGAAAGATGCCCCCCTGCTTGAATTGGCTAAAAAACGCGCCCGCGACATCGTGAGTGCCTATGGTGTGGAAGACCGTTTTCAGGTCATCACCAACGATTTTGAAGGCCGAGACCAACGCCTGATTAGCAAAGAAGATGCCTTGAGCCGCATCGAAGAAATCAGGATCAGCCCAGCCTCTAAAGTCATATCAAAAGTATTGACCCGCCAACAGCAATGCCTTAATACGGGCAAGCAAGAGAATAAATCAGCCTTTGTGATCAGTGATTTTCAAGAAAACATATCAGATGTCAAAAACTTCAAAGACAGCCTGATCGAAGTCAGTCTAGTGCCGATTAGGTCCATCCAAGAGCGCAATATTTCTATTGACAGTGTTTGGTTTGAAAGCCCAGTGCAAGTACTCAACCAGCCCAGCAATCTGTTGGTAAAAATCAGTAATCGCAGCGATGACAAAGCCGACGAAGTTCGTTTGAGTATGCAACACGATGGGCAGGTGAAGCCCGTAGGCTCCGTTTCTCTGGAGGGCAGATCTTCGGTGATAGACACCGTCAGTTTTAATATTCTACACGCCGGATGGCATGAAGCCAAACTTTCTATCACTGATTTTCCAGTACAGTTCGACGACGATATTTTTGTGGCCTTCCACGTAGCCCAACGCATCAATGTGCTTAGTATCAATGGGTTGCAAACCAATAAATATATCAATAATGCTTTTTTAGGGGCTAAGTATTTCCAGTTAGATAACTCGGATGCAAGATCACTCAATTATTCAAAATTTGCGGATTACCAATTGATTGTGCTCAATGAACTATCGATTGTAACCTCCGGATTGGCTCAAGAACTAAAAGTGTTTGCTCAAAATGGCGGTAATGTTTTGGTGTTTCCTGCCCAAACTGCCGACCTGAATTCATACAATGGGCTACTCGCCAATTTTGATGGCGGCAACCTCGGTTCTTACGAATCAGCACCGCGCCAAGCCAGCCTCATCAATACGGATGAATACGTTTTTAAAGATGTGTATATCAATAAAAACTCCAACCTCCGATTGCCCACCACCCAAGGCAATTTTAGGCTTGCCCCCGGCCGAGGCGAAGCACTTTTGTCGTACCGCGATGGCAGTGCCTTGCTGTCCAAATATCCTCAAGGCGAAGGCGCACTCTATTGCTATGCCGCTCCGCTCAATGAGCAAGTGAGCGATTTGGTGCGCAATGGCGAAATATTTGTACCCATGCTCTTCAAAATGGCCATTGCAGGCACTAAAAGTAGGCAAATAGCCTACACCATTGGTAAAGACGAAGTTTTGGAGTCACGGCATCAACCTTCTACCAAAGGTGAAACCATTTACAAATTGAAGTCAACCAAAGGCAATATCAGTACCGATGCTTCGAAGCAGGTAGCCAACAACGAATTTATCCCAGAACAAAGGATTATTGCATCCAAAGTACTCTTAACACCGGGCACTCAATTGCAAGATGCTGGGTGGTACAAACTAACGTTGCAAGGCGATAGCACTTTGGCGGAGTTTGCCTATAATTTTGATAGAAAAGAAAGCGATCTGCGCTACCGAAACACAGAAACTTTGTTGGATGGGCTGTCACCGAATGTGAAGTTGCTGGCTGAAAATGCCGAAGCCAATTTTACTCAAATCGTAAATGAGCAAGACCGTGGCATCGTTTTATGGCGGTGGTGCGTTATTTTCGCGCTCCTATTCTTAGCCTTAGAAGTGTTGTTTTTGAGGCTTTGGAAATAAACAAATAACATTAAATTAATTATCCGTTTCATACTCGAATTATGAAAAATACACTATTTATTCTGCTCTCTATCTTGATCTTGAATGTTGGTTGCAAAGAGAAGTTAACCTATCAAGAGCGTTTGGCCAAAGATATTGATATCATCAAAGAGCATTTGGCAGAAAAAGGCATTACCAATGTTATTGAAACCACCTCGGGGTTGCATTATGTGATGACGAAAGTTGGCACTGGCTCCAACCCAACCATCAATTCCACTGTGAAAGCCATTTATAAAGGATATTTTTTGGATGGTGAAGTGTTTGACGAAAGCGCAGCTGGAGCCACATTTCCACTGTCTAATGTAATAGAAGGCTGGCAAGAAGGGATTCCACTCATGAAAAAGGGTGGAAAGGCCACCTTTTTTATTCCATCAGGTTTGGCGTATGGCCCTCAGGGCAGCGGCTCTATTCCAGCCAATGAAGTAATTGCTTTTGATGTAGAGTTGCTGAGTTTCTAAAAATTCCGAATAACTCCGTACCGGATCGCGGCTTAATGGAGTTATAGCAAGTCTCAAATACTTCCACTTCAAAATAGGGAGTCAAGTACGTCAAGTATTCCGCTTTGGTGCCGCCAAAGGGACGCTTTTCCATGTCTCCAGTCAAAGCAATGTCAAACCAAACCCCTACCAATTTGCCTTGGGGGTTCAATAATTCCATCATTTTTTGAGCATATTGTTGCCTATTCTCAGGAGTTGGAACAAACGAACAAAAAAAAGTTTGTTCCAATATCAAGTCATAAGATGCCTGGTGCTCAAAGAAGTTTTGGTGCAACAATTGATCCTTTGGAAATTCGGGCATTCGCTCCGCAAAAGCCAAGAGTGGAGCCTCCGATATATCAAGGACAAATACATTATGAAAACCTAGAGCATACAGGTATTCTGCCTCATAGGCATTTCCTGCGCCCGGTATCAAGATGCGCATATTCTTATCCGTCAATTGGTCAATATATGCCTTCAAGGGTGTAGAAGGATGGCCAATATCCCAGCCCGTTTGCTGTTGGTTGTAGCGTTGGCTCCAGTATTTTTCTTCGGATTCGGTATGGAGAATGTTCATTGTTTATTAATTCGTGTTTACTAATCAGAATAACCGCCCGGCACCAACAGGACTAAACGCCATCTCATGTTTCAGCAACCATGCTTTCCGCCAAAGATCACCCCCATAACCCACCAAACTACCATCGCTCCCAATTACCCGATGACAAGGTATGATGATACAGATCGGGTTGGATCCATTGGCAGTACCCACTGCCCTGATCGCCTTGGCATTGCCGTATCTTTTGGATAATTCCATGTAAGAAATGGTTTCGCCATAAGGAATATCGGAGAGCAAAGTCCATATTTTGCCTTGGAATTCGGTTCCTTCGGGCGATAATGGCAGGTCAAATACTTTTCTTTCTCCTTTGAAATATTCCCCCAATTGCACCAGTGTTTGTGCTACCATCAAAGGCATATCACCTTCAGTTGGTTCATGGCCAGGCGCGGGTTTATGTGCTGCACCAGAAAACAATACCTTGTGTAAAGTTGTATCAGTGCCACCTATTTCTAGGATGCCCAAGGGAGAGTCCAAGTAAGTGGTAAACATTATCCCCTGGAGTAATTGGGCGATTCCCTGGTGATAATAATATTGTGCGGATGGCTTTCAGTCATACCAGCATTGGTGATCTGGACAAACTGGGCGGTCTCTTGTAGCACTTCCACATTTTGAGCGCCACAGTAACCCATACCAGCCCTAAGTCCACCTATATATTGTACCATCACTTCTTGCAACGTACCCTTATAAGGCACACGCCCTTCTATACCTTCTGGTACTAATTTCTTTAGATCATCCTCCACATCTTGAAAATATCGGTCTTTTGAGCCCAATTGCATGGCACCCAAACTACCCATACCGCGATATGACTTGAATTTACGGCCATCAAAAATGATGGTTTCACCAGGAGCCTCTTCTACGCCCGCAAATAAAGAACCTGCCATAATCGTGCTCGCGCCTGCGGCCAATGCCTTCACAATATCACCCGTAAAACGAATGCCGCCATCACCAATGATAGGTACACCCGATCCTTTGATCGCTTGGGCAGCATTATAAATAGCCGATAGTTGGGCCACACCTACACCGGCTACAATACGCGTGGTACAGATACTACCTGGGCCTACGCCTACTTTCACACCATCCACTCCAACATCTACCAAGGCTTTCGCGCCTGCACCTGTGGCGACATTGCCACCTATTATTTCAACATGTTGATATTTTAATTTGATTTGCTTGATCGCCTCCAAAACGCCTTTAGAATGTCCATGAGCAGTATCAATACAGATCACATCAGCACCCATTTGCACCAATGCCGCTACCCGTTCGTCGGTATCGTGGGTGATACCCACGGCAGCACCTACTACTAAGCGACCGAAGGAGTCTTTGCAGGCATTGGGAAAATTAACCCCTTTTAATATATCTTTATAGGTAATCAATCCGACCAAATTGAACTGGTCATCCACCACAGGCAGTTTTTCGATCTTTCGTTGTTGCAAAATCTGTCGGGCTTGATCCAACGTAGTACCGGCAGGGGCGGTCACTAGATTTTTTCGGGTCATCAAGTCCCGCACTTTTCGACTACGATCCGTTTCAAACCGCAGGTCTCTATTGGTCAAAATACCAACCAATTTACCTTTCTTATCGGTGATTGGTATGCCTCCGATACTGTATCGCTTCATCAAATCCAAGGCTTCGCCAATGGTTACTTCGGGGCGCAACGTGACAGGATCAATGATCATACCGGCTTCCGAGCGTTTCACCAATCGTACTTGATCGGCTTGATCGGCAATACTCATGTTTTTGTGGATGATCCCGATCCCGCCTTGGCGTGCAATGGCAATAGCCAGATTTTTATCAGTCACTGTATCCATTGCAGCGGACACTACAGGGACATTTATTCGAATATTGCGGGTAACTTGCGAAGAAATATCTACCTCACGGGGTAAAACTTCGCTGTGGGCCGGGACGAGCAGCACATCGTCAAATGTAAGAGATAAGCCGATAAACTTCGACTCTGCGGCAGTAGTAAACTTAGATTCCATCCGCAAAGGTCGCAACTAGGTAGCATATCTTGGTAGCAACGGCGCGTGATTTTTTTATATTAATTAATAAACCTAAATTTTGACAGGCTTTAAAAATTTGAGTTGAGCATCCTTAGTGTTTTAGTGTTTTCTTATTGTTTTGTTTAAACTAATTTTGTGTTGGTGCTTACAATAATATAACATATCTTTGCGCCGCTTTTAAAAGGCATATTTATCATAAAAAATATAATAAGAGAATGGCAACGACGTCAGATATCCGAAACGGCTTTTGCATAGAACTCAACAATGATATTATGAGGGTTATTGACTTTCAGAAATTTCAGGTAGGGCGTGGTAGTGGCAAAGTTTGGACAAAATTGAAAAGCGCCACCAGTGGCAAAGTACTAGAACATACCTTTCAAAGTGGACACAATATTACGGAAGTAAGGGTGGAGAGAAGAAAATTTCAATACCTATACCCTGATGGCGATGGTTACATGTTGATGAATCAAGACACCTACGATCAAATCACAGTAGAAAATGATATGATCGAGAATGGAAAATTTCTGAAAGAAGGCGATATCGTAGATGCACTTTTCCATGCACAGAAGGAAATGTTGATCTCCATCGAATTGCCTCAAACAGTGGTGCTGGCCATTACCTACACCGAGCCAGGGCTTCGTGGCGACACGGCTACCAACACTTTGAAGATGGCAACCGTAGAAACTGGAGCCGAAGTAAGGGTGCCATTATTTTGCGAAGAAGGCGATCTTATCAAAATTGACACCGTTACCGGTGCTTACATAGAACGTGTAAAAAAGTAAAATTTGGCCTTTTGGGCCTGTTTTTTAACAAAATATAACGGTATGGGGAGAAAAGAAAAATTTTTCGGCAGAAAAGTCTTTCTTTTACTCCCCTTCTTTCTTTATTTGCACCTGCAAAACGGTCAAAATTATGGATTTCAATCAAATACAAGAACTCATCAGAATGGTGAGTAAGCACAAAATTTCAGAGTTCATCCTTAAAGATGGCGAATTCAAATTGGAAATTCGCAATAATACTGGGAATGAAAATACTGGTGTGCCAATGGTAATGCCCATGCAACAGCCTATGATGGCTATGCCGGCATTGTCTGCTACTCAAGCACCTGTGGCTCCCATCGCGGAAGCATTTGCTCCTCCCGAACCACCTAAACCAGCCAACGACGATGCGAAATATGTCGCCATCAAGTCGCCTATGGTGGGTACTTTCTATCGCAGTAGTTCGCCTGACAAACCACCATTGGTTAAAATTGGCGATACTGTTGATTCAGGTACAAAGGTTTGCGTCATTGAAGCAATGAAACTCTTCAACGATATCGAATCTGAAATAAAAGGCAAAATCGTAAAGGTATTGGTAGAAGATTCTACTCCTGTCGAATACGACCAGCCATTATTCTTGGTAGATCCGTCTTAATCAAACAAATACTATGTTTAGAAAAATACTTATTGCGAATCGTGGAGAAATTGCCCTTCGCGTGATTCGTACGTGTAAAGAAATGGGTATTAAGACGGTCGCAGTCTATTCTACTGCCGATCGCGACAGCCTACACGTTCGTTTTGCCGATGAGGCCGTTTGTATTGGCCCACCGCCCTCTGCTGAAAGTTATCTGAATGTGCCAAGGTTGATGGCTGCCGTAGAAATCACCGATGCCGATGCGGTGCATCCAGGTTATGGGTTTTTATCTGAAAATGCCAGTTTTGCCGAAGTTTGTGCCTCTTATGGAATCAAATTTATTGGCCCACTTCCAGAGCACATCAGGACAATGGGCGATAAAATAACGGCCAAAGAAACCATGCTCAAAGCAGGTGTACCTTGTGTTCCGGGCTCCGAAGGCTTGTTGCCTGACGTGAAAACCGGCCTGAAATTGGCTGTAGGCATTGGTTATCCAGTCATCTTGAAGGCCACCGCAGGCGGTGGTGGTAAGGGTATGCGCATCGTTTGGAAACCAGAAGAGTTTGAAGATCAATGGGATGCTGCCCGTCGGGAAGCCAAGGCTTCCTTTTCCAATGATGGCATCTACATGGAGAAATACATTGAAGAACCACGCCACATCGAAATACAAGTAGCGGGCGACCAATTTGGTAGGGCCTGCCATTTATCTGAGCGTGATTGCTCAATTCAGCGTCGTCACCAAAAATTGGTGGAAGAATCTCCCTCTCCTTTCATGACACCCGAATTGCGCGAAAAAATGGGTGAAGCCGCCATCAAAGCCTGTACTGCCATCGGTTATGAAGGCGTTGGTACCATTGAGTTTTTGGTAGATAAGCACCGCAATTTCTATTTCATGGAAATGAACACCCGTATTCAGGTGGAGCATACTGTGACGGAGGAAGTCATTGATTTTGACCTGATAAAAGAGCAAATTAAGATTGCTGCAGGCCATCCTATTTCGGGCAAAAATTACTTCCCGGAGATGCACGCCATTGAGTGCCGCATCAATGCCGAAGATCCATTCAATGATTTCCGCCCAAGTCCGGGTAAAATCACCTCTTTTCACTCCTCTAAAGGGCATGGCGTAAGGGTGGACACCCACGTTTATTCAGGATACACCATTCCGCAGTACTATGACTCCATGATCGCAAAATTGATCGTGCGAGCGCGTACCCGCGAGGAGGCTATTTTGAAGATGGAGCGTGCCTTGGATGAATTTGTGGTAGAAGGAATCAAAACAACAGTACCATTCCATCAGCGCCTCATGCGCAATGAAGATTTCAGAAAAGGGAATTTCCATACTGGATTCTTAAATAACTGGGATTTTAAGAGCGTACAACTTTAGGAATAAATTCTAACGATATATATAGATCAGTAGTGTGAATTGTCATACTACTGGTCTTTTTTTTTATTTTTTTTGCCGTTGTTGGCGTCCCGCCAACAGCAAATATCGGAGCGAAATGTTTTGATAAAAGTAATCAAATCACAAAGGCAATTCAGGCATCGAATCATCTGGCAGGTTTTGCTTTTTACTCGCACCGCGCAATTGCTTGAAATTCTGGTCGCTGACCACTTTTTTACCTGTTTCGGCCTCTAATTCTTTGCGTGCATTGCCTGCAACTGTGCCACCTTTTTGTGCAACCGCCTTGTTTTTTTCAAAGCCAACAGCGTCTTGGTTGATAGCTATTTGCCGTGTGGATTCTTCTCCCAGCATCGTAAAGATTAATTCGAGGTTGGTCATGTGGTCGCGCAGGTTTTCGCGCTGCAGTCCTTTTATTTCTTTGTGTTCTGCGGGTGTGACATCAAAAGTGGCTTTTGCTATTTCGGCGGTCAGGATACTGTATTCCATACCTTCTTGTACCGCCCGGTTTTTCCATTCATCGGTCAGGTGCTGCCGCACCTCAATACTTTTTAGTCGCATCTCTATCCAATCGTCAGGATAGCCCTTGGCACGGTACAGTTCACGGGCGCGGTCGGCGGCAAGTTCGGGGTTTTCGATTTCGTCTATGCGGTCAGCACCAACTTGTGCGAGCCAAAGTTTGAAGGGTTCCGCCTTGGGCGAAGGAATGGATTGTACGATACGAAATATTCCCTGCGTAGAAGCACAATTCATACGCTGTTTGCCGCCTTCAGTTTCAACCAAAAGGGTGGGTACAAATTGTACCCACCCTTTTGCGAGTTCGGGATCGCGTTTTTTCATTTTTTTGATGTATTGTTTAGGATCCCGGCTGTTGGTGAGTATGGCTACGACGTCTTCTATCACAAACCACCACTTTTCATCGTGCCAAGTGCGACGGATTTGCTTTTCTTGAAAAAGGACGATTTTGTTACTCAATTCCATATTGTAAAAGAAGTTTTGTGAAAATAAAATGCTTGAAAACCTCCTGCTATCTTGTTTATTCTATGCAAAGATAAGGTTATACCTTGATTGTGGTTAAAATTTAAATCTGGCAATTCCCCAAAATTAGGTGTGACAAAGAAGACCATTACATCAGCCGAGTTCAGTTTCCATTTGATAGCATCATCCCAGTGCGCACCAGGAGTAGTATTTTGATCAAACCAATACATAACCCTGTGTTTTTCTCCGCCAAAGGTCACTGTTTTTAGCAATGATTGGTACTGGACAAAGAGCGGGAGCAGTTTCTCGGAGCAAAATGCTGGGTAAAACTACTCAATCAATGGGATTTTACTGTGCTTTTGCTGCTGTTGTCGTCCCCGCCAACAGCAAACAACGGAGCGAAATACTGAGTAAAATTACTCAATCAATGGGATTTTGCTGAACATAAACATTCACTCCGCTGGTTGTTGGCGGGAACGCCAACAAAGGCAAAAATGCTAAGCGCAGCAATCAAGACGGTGCGAACAATAGCCGTTTTATGCTTTTGCGCTTGCGCACCCTGTACCTGTGTAACGTGGGTGATGTTGTCATTCCTGTCTGCATTGGCAGACGAGTTTTCAACTAGTTTCTTCTTAGAGGCATCTTTGTTTTCCATATTCACTATCTAGGTAGTTTTTCAATTAATTCGATCAGAGTAGCACTCACCTGATTTTGCTTAACGTTCTTCTGCTCGTAATTATTTCTGGATGTTCAAGGAGATGCTTTTGGGCTGTGTTGAGCATAAGGTTGTGGTTATAATATTTAAAAAAGTAATATATTCTTTTATCCCCCCTCCAACCGCCCCAACAACAACATATCCTTTTCCCAATGGCTCAACTTTTTTTCGTAAGAGGCCTGCGTTTTAGTGAGTCGTAAGGTATGGGGCGAGCCTTTGGTGATGGTTTCCATACTAAGATCTACACTGTTGTACTTTATGGCACTTTCCATGCTACGGCGGAGCGATTCCCGCTGCCGGTAATCAAACACAGATTCTACTGGCGATTCCAAAAACGGCCTCAACAAAGCCCAAATATCTGGGTCGCCTTTATATTTTGGTACTTCCCTCGACCAAGTTTCTGGCGGCATGGGTTTATCCGCCGTTCATACCTTCAAATGTGCCATGCAATCACCAATAAGCGCAATCCTAAGTGCCGATTGGGGCGTACTTTCTTCTAAGAGGATGGGTGACAGGGTTTTGTGAATATATTTTCGGGGCATCGTACGTACAATGGCCTCAAAGGCAGCATTTACCCATTCAGCATTGCCTTCCAAGGATTGGCAGATTCCAAGTATATTCTTTAATAGTTTCTGGCTGTCCTCGGTATTATCATCATACTGTGCGGCCCAATAGGCAGTTTGTTTTTCTATTTCGTTAGGCAGGTCAACCAGCATGATGTGGGCGGGCAGTTTTTGTAGTTGTGCTTGTCCCAGTTGTTTTAGTGTTGGGTCGTCCTGATTTAGTAGGGTGGCTATTGCCTTGGTGATTTTTTTAGTCACCACTATTTTCCCGCGAGCAGCGGCCGTATCCAGCACCGTATCCAACATCTCACAACCCATGACTTCTGCAAATTTGACCCACTCCTTTGCCTTGATTTTTTCAAAAAACATTGGGAGGCTAGAGCTTATTTGCTGGAGCAATGCTTCGTTTTGAGGGAAATGAATCATGGTGCGGAGCAATGGACTAAAATCCGCTTTGGGTAATCGCTCCGCTGCGATAATATTTTCCACCACGCCCTCAAGGCTTTCAGCAGCGAGGTCAGGTGCTGCAAAGGTGGATGATGTCCAGTTTTGGAGAAAAAACTGCAACCATTCTAACTGTACTTCTATATTCTGGGAAGCCAGAATATCGTTGTGCTGCTTTTGAGGCCAAAGAATAACTGCTCCATAGTGGTACCAATAGCCGAGGGTCATACCAGCGTTGCCTGTGTAACCTTCGCCGTCTTTTTCCAAGGGATCGTCCTCGCCAATCTTACCCCCACCAATGATTTTATCTACGTCAAAGTCAATATTGCCCAGCCCAGGTACACCATCTGTTGCCCAATGTTCTACACATGTATCCTCCTCATAAACCTCGCCCATTTCAGCGTTTTCAAAGTCGTCGTCATATTCATCATCATATCTCCTGCGCCAACTGCTATAGCGGGAAGAGCGATGTGATCCAATCATTTCACCCTGCAAATGGTGGCTCACAAGGCCTAAAGCAGCAAAGTATCCAGCATTTTCGGCGGCTAGTATCAGTGCTTCTGCACGTGGTAGGTCGTGCAATTTGAGGCTACTGCGTCCAAAATTGGCGGGTGTATGTTGGTGCTCCAGTAATATCGCAATAGGCTCTTCAAATGGAGTAGCGGCCTCTGTTTCCAATAAATTGCTTATCTGCGCTACTTGTTCGCTAAAACGAGGCGCACGTACCTGCGCCTTAGTCTTGCCTTCTTGAATAAGGTTATAGACCAAAGCCACGCGATAACCATCCGTGATGGGCTTTATTTCATGTTCGCAATCGGCATAAAATGCCGTATATGGGATGGAAAAACGGTCGGTAAGTGAGAAATCGGCAATTTCCTCGCGCCCATCAAAACGGATATGCAGGGCACCGCCCGTATGTTGGGAGGGTAGCCCAACCACCAAAGTGCCAAACATGCCCTTTTCTTTTTCGGAGTCTTTATGTGGCAAGAAAAAGTGCCCCTTTTCATATATGAGCAGTTTATATAAGGATGCTCGCACTTTGGGGCTCTCAATGCCCAGCCCTTCCTTGACTTCGTCCATGATGAGCTCCATGTATTTGGGCCACTGAGGGTTACCGAAAACAATCTGTGTCGCATCTATTTCCCAAGCATCGCGCACATGGGGATCGGTAATAGTTTTGCTACCTTTGCCATAAGGTGCTTTTCGGGCAAATTGGATGGCATCATTGGCTTGGTAGGCTGACAAAGGAAAGGCCATCTCGCCAAAGCCTTGTATGCACAAACCTGGAAGCAAAAAAGGTTGTACGCCACTGGTATGGAAAGAGCCGTTGCCAGTAATACTTTCAAGCGTGGAAAGTATGGAAGTGGAGAAGTTACCCATAATTTATAGCAAGAATGATATAAAATTATTCATGGGCAAAGATACAAATTGAATTTTAAAGAGGCTACAATAAGTAATACGGATTAAATAACTTCCTCCACTTTAGAGGTAGAAAGCAAGTAAAATGATGGATGTTATTTAATGTTCTTCACTTATGTAGAATGCGCAATGAGTTTGATTAAATTAAAACAGTTTCTTAGATAATAGGTCTAAAAGTTGAGTCTTTTTTCGCTGCGCCACAGGAATAATGGCTCCATCACTCATTTCTAACTCTCCAGAAAACCGATTGTAGTAACGGCGCAAATGTTCTATGTTGATCAGATGCGATTTATGGACACGCTCAAATTGGAAGGGCAACAATAGCAATTCAAGGTCTTTCAGCGTTTTGGCTATCAGCAATTTGCTTTTGTCATCGAAGTAAACAGTTGAGTAATTCCCATCAGAGGCACACCGAACAATATTTTTCACAAAATAAAAATGAATCCCATCTGAAGTAGCCAACGCAATCCGTGGAGGAATGGCACTGGTATTCATTTGTTGCATGAATAAACGAATTTGCTCATGGACATCTGATTGTTTTGACTGAATAACTTTATCAACGGCAGTCTTCAACTCTTCTGCATCAATGGGTTTGAGCAAATAATCCATTGGTGAAAATTTGATCGCACGCAAGGCATATTCACTGTAAGCCGTCGTAAATATGATGCTAAGTTTTTGATAATCAATATTTTGCAAAAGGTCAAATCCAGAACCATCGGTCAATTGAATATCTAAGAACAACAGTTGTGCGTGTGGATTGGCTTGTACTACATTAATGCCTTCTACCACTGATCCGGCTTCTGCAATGATCTTGATTTGTGGGCAATGTAATTCGATTTCCTGAGTCAGTGTGGAGCGTGCTGCTGGCTCATCGTCAATAATAATAGCATTAATCATATTAATTTTTTTTCTGAAAGGGGATATGTAAGACTACTTTGGTTCCCTTTGACTGTCCATGATCATCGTATAAATCATGGAAAATTAAAGGCTTGGGATCGGATTTTTGGCGGAAGAGTTGCAATCGGTCAATGGTAATCTGAGTAGCCAATGGTTTATGTGTATCCCGTAGGTTTTTCCTGGATGAAACAACCCTGCCCACGCCAGTATCGTGGATAGTAACCTTCAATTCATCATCGCAAAGTTGGAAATTTACAAAAACGTCACCCTGCTCTTTTTGGGAAACTAACCCGTGAATCACGGCATTTTCTACAAATGGTTGCAACAGCATAGACGGAATCAATATTTCGATTGGGTTGATTTTGGAATCAACCTCTATTTGAAAATTCACCTTATCGGGGTATCGGATTTGGGAAAGTTGAAGGTAGATTTTGAGCAATTCTATCTCTTGGTCAAGGGGGATCAATTCATTGGAATAGTCTAGGTTGAGCCGCAACAATCGAGCAAATTTGCTAATAAAAGAATTAGCTTCCAACTTTTTACCCTGTCCATAATACCCTTTAATTGTATTGAGCGCATTAAAAATAAAGTGCGGGTTCATTTGCAGGCGAAGTGCTAACATTTTTAATTCAGTATTCTTCTTTTGAAGTTCTGACTTTTCCCGGCTGGCTTCCACCAATTGACGTTCCACTTCGTATCTATAACGCAATTTGCGCTCTCTCCATCGCACATAACTAACGATCATGGCTGCCAACAAACCACCCATCAATAAGTAAAACCAAATTTGCATCCAAAAAGGACGCTTTACCTTCAATTGGATGCGCATGATGTCATTACTGGCATCCCCAAGTCCATTGAGGGCGCGCACCTCAAATGTGTATGACCCTGGTCTCAAACTGGAGTACTCCATTGCTTCATTGGCGGTTTCATACCAACAAGAATCTAGGCCAATCAGCCGATACTGATACCTGATATAGGGTGCCTCTTGGTAAGAAAGTGCCTCAAATTCGATTTTTATAGCACCCTCTTGGTACTTCATTTGGATCTGATGATACTGATCAGGTGGTACCAAGACATTGTTAGCCTTTACTGATTTTATCATCACTGATGGAGGAGCAATCGGATTCATCAACGTACTTTTTGGAAACATCAAAAAACCTGCACCCTTATTCACCATAATTTTGTCGCCGACCATTGTTATGGCATCAATATTGTCAGAACCGATTCCCATCGCGCCCGTAAAACTAGTGAGTTTAAGTGCTCCAATAGTAGAGTTTACTTGAAATAACCCAGAAATTGAAGCAATCCAAAGGATATTAGGGCTTTCTCGAAACATATCTCGACAAAGTACAGCCCCATCCCGATTACGAATCATGATACTATCTATTTTATGCCCATTTCTAATAGCATATAGCCCCTTGTCTTCTGTTAATGCCCAAAGGGTTTGCGAAATGGAATCATAATCCAAGTCTTTTATTTTATATGGCAGTGGGCAGGTTTCTTTTCCATTGATATCAATAGGGAACAACCCGTTTGGCGTTGCTACCCAAACTGTTTTTTGATTATCAAACTCAATTCTTTTGATTCGAAGCCCCATAAGTCTGGTTGCTCTGCTAAAACCATATAATTTGTCATGCTTCGGATCTCCAAAAGATGGTAGTGGTATTGTTTTGTATCGAACCGTATCTTTGTTTATCTTAAAAAGCCCATTCATCCCTGTCCAATAGGTTCCATTTTGATCCACGTTAACATCAGAAGCCCTTTGCAATAATACTTGTATGTTTCCCGCTCGGATCATAAGCGTACCTGCAAGTCCCATGACGAGGGTAGTTCCATCTGGCAAATGCCTAATAAATCTGATTCCTCTATCAAAATGGTCTTTGAGTTTATCCAACTTTGATCGGATCGTATCATGCTCAAAAATAGCATATCCCTTGCCCGCAAGAGTCATCCAAACGCGATCCTTATAATCTTTCTGCAAACTTAAGACTGCTCCATACGGTAACACAACATTTGGTATAGTATAATATACTATATTAGGGTCGGCGGTATAGAAAAAGCCTTGATTAACGGAGGAAACCCAGAGTCCACCTGCTCTATCGTGAGTAATAAAAGTGATCGCTACGTTTTTCAAGAAACGCTGCTCTTTTTTAAAAGATGGATAATCCAAGACCACAACACCATGATCCGTACCTGCCCATAATTTATTATTCAAAAGTGTGATGGAATTAAACCGACTACCCTCCTCCTCTAAGACCTTAGTTTTGTGTAGTAACTTGCCTGTGTATCGCCCAAAAACAAGAATATCTT
Source organism: Saprospiraceae bacterium (assembly GCA_031373665.1). Taxonomy (GTDB): domain Bacteria; phylum Bacteroidota; class Bacteroidia; order Chitinophagales; family Saprospiraceae; genus M3007. Next base: position 82,746 of record JANMMZ010000138.1, read on the forward strand.
GGCCTGAGGTAATCATTAGCGTATCTCCCTGTACAACGACTAATACATTAGGAAGAAGGCTTAAAGGACGGGAAATGGGTTTGAATCCCTCTGATGTTACCTCTCCAATAGTACTATGCACACCGCCTATTTTGTTGCCCGGGTTTTTCCACACCATCGCCACTCGCTCATTCGTGACGCGTTCTTCCACCTCCTGACGCTCCATATCAATCAAAATTGTTTTCAACCCGCCAGCGCAAACTATCCTATTATCATCTTGTTGAAATATTTTATATATACTACCTTTGATGGTACTTTTTTTCAAGATCGGCAAGTTCGTTTCATTGTATAATTTCCCATCGAGATAAAAACCTGTTTTGCCATTTGCCGTAGCAAACCAAATACGTCCAGCATGGTCCTCATACATGGAATAAATCTCATTATCAGGCAACCCATGAGAGGTATTATAATGAATATACGTCTGTCCATCAAAACGACTGACACCTATGTCCGAGATTAACCAAATGTAGCCTTTGCTATCCTGAAAAACTGAAAAAATACAGTTGGTCTGTAGCCCATTGATGTCCCTATAGTTTTTAAAATAAGGCTCTTGGGTATATCCAAAACAGGATATGCCTAAAAAAGAAAGTATGAGTAAAATTTTATACCACATTTGGATAGCAAAGGTAGATACTTCATTCATCATTTCACTTGCGATAAATAAATGAAGGCTATGGTTAAATCCATTCGATCCGTTTGACCATCATATCACAAGTGCATTACCCCCAATCAAAACTCCAACTTCCACCCCAAGTTAGGGATCAGCCCAAGTTGGTACTTAGTTTGGGTACTATTTCTAAAATTATCATAGTAATAATAAGCCACATTCTGTTGGTTGCTCACATTTTGTAAATCCAAGGCCAAGATACTGTTACGCTTATTGCCAAGGTTGCGTTTCCAGTATAGGCGCAAGTCCGCCCTGAAATAATCGGGTAGTTTTTGGCTATAAGTAGCCTCCAAATAAGGTCTAATATCTGGATTGAAAGGATTTCGGAATGGCGTATTGGATAGGTCACGCAAGCCCCCACTATATACCGTCCTCAGACTAAACCCAAGGGTACGAATCTTGTTGCTTGGCTTAACCTTAGCCCACTCCCTACCCGTGGTCAGGTTAAGTACTTGTCCCACATCCCATTTGCTGCGCTGCCAATCGCCGCCCCGATTACCAAATTCGGAGCGCAACAAGGTCGCATTGGCGAGCATAAACCAACCCTGACCAAAATAACGCTGGTACTGGATTTCAGCGCCATAGTTTCGCCCTTTCCCATTTTCACCGAGCGGATAATTAGAAAACATTTGCTCCACACCATTCAATAAAGAAAAAGCAGAAGCCTTATCAGTAATGTAAGTAGGCACAGATCGAAGATCTTGGTAAAAAAATGCCCATTGCACCACTGATCCCGATTTAAACGTATGGCTATATTGGGTAGAAATTTGCCAGATTTTGGTAGGGCTTAGGTTCCGATTGGTAGGGCTAATCAATAGCGTAGGCGTAGGTTCATTGGGCGTAAGGTTCAATGCAAAACTGCCCACACCCATCCATATCGGTTGAGTCATGGTTTGTAGGCCTGCGCTTAGGCTTATTTTATCTTGTTGCGACAACCGGTGAGATCCCACCAACCGAGGCTCTAAAGTAGCATAAGGGCTTGTAATGTTGCTGTGCAAGCCTAGTTGTGCGGTGGTGCGGCCATTGCGATGCTCCAAATGCCAATTGGCCCAAGGCTGAATGGATACCCTGCGCCCTGTAGCATACAAATAGTACCATCCACCATGAGTGCTTTGTCCATCAAATTGGTGGACATTGATCAGCAAGCCTGCCGTTATTTTCTGTCGGTTACCGATCCGTTGTGATAGTTGGGTATGCCAAGAAACCTTGGTCTCTTCTGTATTGGAAACCGTATTTTGGGGGAACAACGCATTGTAAGAATAGGTTAAATAGTCATTTTTTTGCCAAGAACTGGTCACGGTGGTTTTGAGCCAACCTTTAGACCGAAGGGATAATAAATGAGAGGCTCCGATGATCGCAGTTTTTGATCGGAACTGGATATCAAGAAAATTCTTAAAATCAGTGATGTTTTGGACAGAATCAGTGTGTTTGTAGATATTTTCAGATAGGCCGCCCATTCCGAATACAGAAAATGTACCCCGATGCGCCGTTGGAAACCGCAGTTTGAAGGCAAAATCTTGAAAATTGATTTGCTCATTTCCAAAAGATACCCCCATTTGGCCCAATAGTCCCACCGTAGAATACCGGTAATTGGCAATATAACTGCTTTGTTTAGCCCTGTTCAACGGCCCTTCGGCGGCCACGTCAAGGCCGATCAGGCTGACGTGGGTAGTAAATTCGTGGGTTTGATCGTTGCCCGCTCGGAGGTTCATATCCATGACCCCGCCCCCCGCATTGCTATAACCGACAGGGAGACTACCCGTCAGCAAAGAGGCATTGTCAAGCAATTGCCCCGAAAACATCAGTACGCCCCCGCTCGCTCCAGCGGGCTGGTCGCTGAAAGTACCAGCATTGGACAAATGGTTGGGGTTAAGGATATCAGTACCTTCCAAACGCCAACCCACTGTACTAGGACTATTCCCCCTGATGCTGATTCCATTGGCTCCATCATCTTGTTGCACCACCCCTGCATAAGCGGCGGCCAATCGGCCGGGATCAAAAGCCATAGCCGGAAACCGAACCGTTTGATCGCGGGTGAGGGCAATCTCCCCAATGGGCTGTAGACTACGCCTACCAGCCTGATTGGCCATGATGGATACTTCTGGCAGGGCATTGGCGAGTGGATGTAGCACTATTTCTAGCCACTCTTCTTTTCCGGAGGCTACGTATATTTCTTTAAGGGTCAATGGTTCAAAACCCGTTACCTCCACCTGACAGTCGTACCAACCTGTGGATACCGATTCCATTAAAAACTCGCCATTTTCATCACTTTTTGCTTGAAAAACCACCCCATTCGCACCACGCAGGGTCAGTGCTGCCCCTCCAATGGCTCCTCCATTATCAGCGTTTTTGAGATTTCCCCTGAATGTTTGGGCATCGGCTTCAAAGAGAATAGCAATAGAAAAACTTAATATAAAAAATAATTTCATGACATTTAAAATAATGATGAATGTTTTAAAAACAACAAAACTCAAGGGAAAAACGTTCACCCCCAACTGGGCCATAAAAAAAGACCCAAGTAGCAAAATCGTCGGAAAATGTGACGAACCGATGCGGTACATGCGCAGGAACAAATAGAAAGTCGCCTGTACCAAAATCAGTTACCTGACCATCCAATTCAAAAGTACCGCTTCCTGCAACGATCACGTATATCTCATCGCGGTCGTGTGGCGTTTGTAAGTCTATTTTTTTAGGCTGATACAGTTCCACTGCAAGACTACCATGCCTAAACAACTCGACGAATGGGCTGTCCGTATTTTGAAGGGCAGCAAAGGCTGATTGTGTTGTTATTTTCATGGCGCAAAGATAGATAATTTAATTAGACCCCACCATGAGCAGGGTCATAGGAGGAGGCATCAATGCTCATCATATAAGACTTACTATTTGATATAAACAATATATATTTATGAAAACCAACATATTAGCACAACTAAAAACCCTGTTCCGATTGGCACAGATAGGATCAAACCAACCGGACAAATCATTGGATGACCTACTGAATGAACACCAATCTTATGGTGAATCAAGGCGACAATTTCTAAAAACAGCCTCCAAAACCAGCCTGATTTTGGGTACGGGCGGAGGTTATGCCATTGAAAACATGATCCTAGATGGGGTCAAGAAAAAATACAAAGTAGCCATAGTAGGAGCCGGCATGGCGGGCTTGAGTGCGGGCTATTTTCTACGACGAAAAGGGGTAAAAGCCACTATATTTGAAGGAGACAAACGGGTAGGAGGCCGAATCAAAAGTGCTCACCATTATGGAAATAGCACCTTACACACTGAAATCGGAGCGGAATTTATAGATACCCTCCACCAAGAAATGTTGTGGTTTGTAAAAGTACTGAAATTGGAGGAAAAAATATTGGACGTAGAGATGGACACCTTTGGTCTCCGCGATGCTTTTTTTATAGACAACCATCATTATACCGTCAAAGATGTATTGTCGGAATTCAAGTCAGCCTATCCCAAAATTTTGGCTGACCAATCAATATTGGAAGGTGCCAATGCTGCTACCTTAGATCAACTTTCTATGGCGGAATACATAGAGTCCATCCCAGTCAGCAACTGGCTCAAAAAACTATTAACGGCTTCTTTTATCGGTGAAAACGGGCTAGAAACCGCCGAGCAAAGTGCGGCTAACTTATTGAGTGTCTTGGAAATACGCGACGAAAAATACTATCCATTTGGCAGCAGCGACGAGCGGTTTAAGATATTGGGTGGCAATGAACAAATCCCTCAAGGTATTGCCGAGATCTTGAATGGACAAATCCGTTATGAGCATCAATTGCAAGCCATCCGCGAAAATAAAAACAAGACCATAACCCTTATTTTTTCAGAAAACGGAAGCCCCAGCGAGGAAACCTTTGACCTCGTCATCATGGCTTTACCATTCAGTATTTTACGCCATATTGACGTTCAAATGGATTTACCAGCGTTCAAAAAACAATGCATCCATGAGATGGGATATGGCACCAATGCCAAATTTATCATAGAAACCCAAACCCGCGCTTGGCGTACTGCTGGTTACCGTGGGTTCTTGTTCAATGATTATATTCACAATGGATGGGACAGCAGCCAAATGCAACTCAACAACGAGGGCTTTGGTACTTATACTTGTTATTTTGGTGGAAAACGAGGGAAAGACGCAGCAAAAGGCAGCGAAAATGAATTATTAAAGGCTTCTTTACCAATTTTAGACGCTGCTTTCCCCAGTATTCAAGCCCAATTCACTGGAAAAATGGAGACTGCACACTGGGCGGCCAATCCCTTCATCAAAGGGAGCTATGCTTGCCCACGACCTGGACAAACCCCCATGTTTGAAGGCGCAGCATTTGAGCCAGTCCGCCGCTTGTACTTTGCCGGGGAGCATTGTAGCACTAGTTTTTGGGGCTTTATGAACGGTGCTGCTGAAACAGGCAGGCGTGCCGCCGAATTGGTGCTAACGAAGATGCGGGTTTAAGAAAAAGGATACAGTGATCCCCAAAAAACCTGCCTCATCTTTTTTTTCCCTGACTTCGTCGAAAATTGTCTGGTCAATGCAGCCTATTGATCCTTTCTTTGTCATATCAATGAAGAAAAATTTACACAACTACTTATACATGACACAAACTAATCGCCTGACGCTCCTATTATTATGTTTAATAGGAGTCTTTTCCACGAGTTTAACCGCCCAAAACTTAAATATCCAGTTTCGGTCAAAAATGAATTTTCCCGGCCAGACCATGGCTAATATTTGCGGCTATGCCGCTGATGGAAAAGAATACGCCATTTGTGGTGGCTCTACTGGTATTGAAATAGTGGATGTAACCAACCCCGATGCCTTAGTAAAAATCGTAAAAATACCCGGCCCTACCAGCCTCTGGAAAGAAATCAAAACTTATAAACATTACGCTTACATCACCACCGAAGGCGGCGGTGGATTACAGATCGTGGATATGAGTACCTTGCCCGTGGCCACTTACCACAGTTACACTGGTGACGGTGCGATACTTAACCAACTCAGTAGCATCCACTCGCTACACATAGACACGACCAAAGGCTTTTTATATGCGCATGGTACCAGTCTATTTGGAGGCGGATCTGTGGTCTTTGATCTCAATAATGATCCTTGGAATCCCACTTATGCGGGCAAATACGATGCAAATGGCTATGTCCATGATGGATGGGTGGACAATGACACCCTTTATGCAGCCCATATCAGCGGTGGGTTCTTCTCAATTGTCAATATGGCCAACAAAGTCAATCCACAGGTGCTGGCCACCCAACCTACTCCCAATTTTTTCACGCACAATACGTGGATGTCTGTTGACCGAAAAACCATTTTCACAACCGATGAAACCGATGATTCATTCTTGGCGGCTTATGATATTTCTGATCCCGATGACGTGAAATTTTTGGATAAAGTCCAGTCAAATCCCGGATCCAATTCCGTAGGACACAATACCCATATTATCGGCAATTACGCCGTGACCTCGTGGTATCACGATGGCGTTACCATTGTAGATGTCAGTGATCCGACTAATATGGTGCAGGTAGGCAACTATGACAACGACCCAACCGTCGCTGGTGGTGGGCAACAAGGTTGCTGGGGCGTATATCCATACCTTCCATCAGGCAATTTGATCGCTACTTATTTTTCAAACGATCAAACCCCCAAAGGTGAACTGTGGGTACTCACCCCCACTTACAAGCAAGCAGCATACTTACAAGGATCGGTAAAATCTGCATCTACTGGAAATCCCATCAACAATGCCAAAATAGAAATCGTGAGCGGAGACCCCGGAACTATTGAGTTTTCTTTGGCCAATGGTGGTTTCTCTTTTGGACAGGCTACTGCTGGTAGTTTTGAGGTAAAGGTGAGTAAAGTGGGCTACGTGACCCAGACCCAGACCGTGACTTTAGTATCAGGTGAAACCCTGAATCTAAATTTCCAATTGGTGGATGAACAAGTTATTTCGCTCACAGGTACAGTCGTGAGTGCGGTCACCAACTTGCCTATTCCTTTTGCTCATATTGGAGTGGTTGGGATTAGCAATTTTAATACCATTGCTGATGCTAATGGGCAGTTTACTTTGCCCGGTATATATATAGGTACTTACCAGGTGATTGCAGGTGCTTGGGGCTATGGCTACAAAACCTTCAACAATCAAACCCTGAATACCAATCAGACCTTCAATTTCGTATTGCCAAAAGGCTACCGCGATGATTTTGTTTTTGATTACGGGTGGGAAAAAAGTGGCACTTCAGAAAACGGAGATTGGGAAATAGCCGAACCGATTGGGATCAACCCTGGAGGAGGGTTTCTGTTAGTTCCTGAAACTGATCTTTCTGCCGATATTGGCAATACTTGCTATGTCACGGGTAATAGTGCCGTCATCGGTGAAAATGATGTGGAGGGAGGAACCCAAATTTTGCGTTCTCCGGTGATGGATCTTACCTCTTATAATCAACCGGAGTTGAAAGGCTTTTTGTTCTTCACCAGCATCACTTTTACCCAATTATCCTTGGATTCTATCCGAATTTATGTCGAAAATGGAACAGAAGAGGCTTTGTTGTATGATTTGCCCGGTACTACTTTTAACTGGAGACCGCTCAATAAAAATATTAAATCCGTCATTCCGATTACCAACACCATGCGCATTCGCATAGAATGCTTTGATGATCCGATCTACACAGACCAAGATTCGTATGAAGCGTCGTTCGATTACTTCCGGATCACAGATGCTGCACCTTCTGCAACCAACGATCCATTAAGTGCCGCACAACTGATGGTTCACCCCAACCCTTTCAAAGGGCAGGCTGTAGTGGCTTATGAAGCACCAGCAGGCGATACCTATCGCCTACAAATCACAGATATGCTTGGTAGAATTGTCGAAACGGTAGATTTGCAAGGAAATAGCGGGATGGAAGCCGTCGGCCAAGCCCTCCATCCGGGCATTTATTTTGCCCGTTTGGAACAATCTGGAAGGGTTGGAAAAACGGTGAAATTAGTAAAAGCCGAGTAAGGAAGTCTAATAGACTAATCAGATCGTCAATCTAGGAAATCAATAATCCTTTGACGTTTAAATTCAGCCCCCTGCCCATTAGGCGCAGGGGGCTGAATTATTTTATATTTAAAGAGTAAAAAACCTTACCCCAGACTAAAAAGCACCAAAAATACAACGACACATCCCCTACTCTACCCAGTAACCAACTCCAAAAACTCCGATTTTCGACTCCGAGCAACCGGTATATTTTTCCCATTTGACATCAAAACCTCATCTTCAGAACGAATAAATTTTTTAATATGTTGCAGATTGATAAGATGAGAATGATGAATCCTAAAGAAGAAGTCATAATCAAGCATTTCTTCTACATCGCGGAGGGTCTTCGACATTAATGCTTTCTCGCCATCGGTCATATAAACATGAGTATAAGGGCCATCGCTGTCGCAATGAACAATATCAGTGATATTGACAAACTGTAAACCTTCCGTAGTGCTGATCACCATTTTATTGGGCAACCCTGCACGTATAGGGTCAAATTGCTGTAATACATCCATCTGCTGTGGCTCTATCAACTGATTGTTACTTGCTGCCTTTTGAACGGCGGCAACCAAGTCTGCTACGATAAGTGGTTTCAAAAGGTAATCTAAGGCACTAAATTTAAAGGCCCTCACTGCATACTGATTGTATGCAGTAGTGAATATGACCTTAAATGGAACCGGTTGGCAACGCTCCAATACTTCAAAACCATTGAGTTTGGGCATTTCTATATCTAAGATAACCAGATCCGGCTGATAGTCCAGAATGGCTTGGAGCCCGATCACAGGATCTTCATAACCACCTATTACTTCCACCTCAGCACTACAGTGTTTCTGAAGTAAATGACTCAATAGATTGAGGCTATTGGGCTCATCATCGAGCAAAATTGTTTTCAACGGAGCATTCATACTTTTTACTTTTATATGTTTAAGTATTTTGAGCCAAATCAGGTATAAACGTTTGAACATCTTCAATTAAGTTATTAATACGTAAAGATGCACGATTTCATGCTTTCAAAAACGGTATTTTTAACGAATACATGAAAAAAACAATGTTTTGGAGGCAATGGTTTAATATCCCGCTTTCATGCGCAGCACCACCCTAGTCCCCATATCAATACCATTGGTTACTATATCGGTTATTCGTACCCTAGCATCCAACTGATATAAGTCATTGATAATACCCAAACGTTCATGCGTCACGGCCATACCATGCGATTTATGTTGGTTGACCGTTTTCGATTTTAAAGCCGCAGCCTTTTTCCGTCCAACCCCATTATCTTCTATTTGAATCAAAATCTCCGCTCCTTCCTGCCGCGCCTCAATCGTCAATACCCCTCGCCCAGTTTCTTTGTGCATGAGGCCATGCCAAATGGCATTTTCCACATAAGGCTGAATTAGCATCGGCGGCAATGCTACCCTAGAGACATCCAATCCAGATTGTATATTGATGGTATAATCAAAACGTTGACCAAAACGCATACGTTCCAATTCTATATACAATCGTAGCGTATCCAACTCCTCAGATAGGCTTACTTGCTCTGTTCGCGAAGCATCCAGCACGCGGCGGATCAATTTTGAAAACATCCCCAAATAATGAGATGCATTGTCAGGGTCATTGATAACAATGTAATTATTGATCGAATTCAAGCAATTGAACACAAAATGGGGACTCATTTGCGCTCTTAGTGCCGACAACTTTACTTCGCTCACTTCATGCCTAAGTTCAGCCTCCCGTTGTTTAAAATGCGCCTCTCGTTCCCGCCCTTTGGCGCGTACTTGTGATCGCTGCCATTGCCAATGAATGGCTTTCCAGATCAAACCCAAAAGAGTCAATACCGCAAATACTTGAAACCATAGGGTACGCCACCAAGGGTTCAATATCTGCAAGTGAAATACAGCTGCCTGAGTATTCCAAACGCCAGCACTATTGGCAGCCCAAACCTTAAAAACATAATCACCTGCCGGCAAATTCGTATAATTGGCCGTACGACGATTGTCAGAGAAAGTAGTGTCAGGGTCAAACCCTTCTAATATATAACGAAACTTAATTCGTTCACTTTGCGTGTAATTAATAGCCGTAAAATCGAACAAAATGAAATTTTGGTCATGATTCAGCACCAACGGTTTCTGGCCAACTTCCAGTTTTTCAAAAGGATAGATTTGATTTTTGACCAACAACCGCCGAATGAGTGGATGCGCAGGTGCTCCATTCCGATTGACCCTCAAAGGATTAAAAAACAGGTTAAAATTTTCTCTACTATAGAAAAAATTACCATTCACCCAATGTACTGTCCTCCTTATACCTCGTATATCATCATTAGAAAACCCATTGGGTATCCTTAGTTTTTGAAAAGTGTGGCTATTTTTTTCAGAAAAGAAAACACCATATTGAGAAAAAACCCATAGTTTCCCACTGGGGTCAAACATCAATTGATACACTGTTCCGGGCGGAACACCCTCCTTTTCAGAAAACACCTTGGTTTGGTGCTGGTGCGTATCGTAATAAAGTAACCCATCCAAAGTACCCAACCAAAGGTTTCCCTTTTCATCGTATGCTACATCATTCATCCAGTTACTCATATTGTGCCCATTCCCCTCCACCGTCTCTATACTCCGCCATTGGGCGGTGACTATATCCACTTGGGCCAAGCCTTTAATGGTGGCTACCCACACATTCCCTTCCCGATCTTCTGATACATCCAACAATGGTTTAGTAAACTCACTCTTAAACGCCTCCGGAGATGGAAAAAATTTCACATACCCAGTAGCAGTCTCTATTTGACCGATACCTTGATCTGAAACCACCCAAAAATGAGCATCATTGCCCTTGGCCAAACGTACAATGTTAGATAAATCGTTGCTCGGATTTCTCCTCAAACGACCTTCCTTGATAGAAAATAAGCCATTTTTCGTCCCAACCCATATAGTTTGATCTGAAGTTACCAATAGATCTCTTACTTCCGTAGTCGCAAGCGACTTATCAGGTGATTGAAAAAAACGCCGCAATACTTTTTTTTCGGCATGATTATACTCCACCAATCCCCCTGAGCCTCGATTGCCGATCCACCAGACATCATCGCGCAGGGGATCTGCACACACCACATTGACATCAGGGGCATTGGCACCTTCAAGAAAAGGGAAAAGCATACTTCCAAACTCTTGATCTTGCTCGTCCAGTTTGACCAACCCACCCGTAAATGTTGAAATCCAAAGCACTCCGTTGTAGTGCATCAGTTTGGAGGTTCGATTGACCGGCAGACTTGATGGAGAGAATGGATCACGCTGAATAAAGCGCGGAAAGAAAGTTTGTTTTCGCAAATCAAATAAAGCCAATCCGTGGTGTACGGTGGAGATCCAAAGCACCGAGTCGCCCGTTAATTCAGGAAAAACACTTAGATATCTAGGAAAAAATAATTCATCTTTTGATACCTGAGGTGGCCTATACTCTTGATAAGTATCAGTCAAAGTATTCCACCCAAACAGACCCGACCCCGTAAACCATATCGTACCTTGTTTGTCTTCATATCCAGACAATGCTTCAAAACCAACCTTCCATTTGGTTGCTGTACCCGTTTTGGGTTCGTATCGCAATACCTGCTGACCAATCCCCGTAAACCAAATCCGCCCTTTTGAGTCACCAAACATTGCCATGCAACCACGCAGGTGTACATCGGTTGAGTCTAGTTGCATCGTAGGGGTATGTAGTTTCCAAAGCCGATCATTGGCCATGACCCACAAAGTTTCACGGCCATCAAACCAAATCTTATTGACTTCCATGGAATCGCCCAATGTCCCAAATTGGGGATACACAAACCGATAAGCACCGGGATCAAACCAAGCAAGTCCACCCTCATTGCCCAACCAAAAACGCTTTAGTTGATCGGTTGCAAATGATAAATTACCCGATTGCCGCAGCCCTTCCGAGCCATCTACCTTAAAATACTCAAACTGAACCCCATCAAAACGACAAACCCCGCCCAAGGTGGACACCCAGACATAGCCTTCGGCATCATGCCCCAAATCAGACATTTCATTGTGGGGAAGGCCATCGCGAAGGTCATAACTACGAAATTTCAGATTGCTATACGGCTGCGCCATACCAACCATAGATGGCAAGCAATAACCAAGCAATACTAATATATAATGGCCTAAACGGATGTGTATTTGATCGTGCACGAAGCAAATGTAGGTATAACGGGGCTATCTAGCCCATCAACTTTAATAATTAACATTGTTTCGGCTATTATTGGTCTTGATGGGTTAATATGTGGTTGGATTTGGGTTTATCTTTGCTGCTCAAAATATTTACCAATGCCACACTTTACAGATCAAATGCACCAGCAAATAACATTGCCAAATGAGCCACCGCGTCGGATTATATCCTTGGTTCCATCGCAGACGGAGTTGCTGTACGACCTTGGTCTTGGCGACCGAGTGGTGGGCATCACCAAATTTTGTGTACATCCGCCCGTTTGGTTTCAATCAAAACCACGAGTAGGTGGCACGAAAACCCTCAACTTTGAAAAAATATCAGCGTTACGTCCCGATTTAATTATCGGCAATAAAGAGGAAAATGAAATGAGCCAAATCACCGATTTGGCTACCCAGTATCCCATATGGATGAGTGATATCATTACTTTCGCCGATGCCCTTACGATGATCCAGATGTTGGGGGAGGTCTTGGGTGTTTCAGAACGGGCTAATACATTAAATGCGCAAATAACGGCGGCTTTTTCAAGGCTTCCCCTTGCAAATCCCTTAAAACGGCGACCAAGTGTCGCCTATTTTATATGGCAAAAGCCTTGGATGGTGGCTGGAAACGGCACTTTTATCCACGAAATGCTCGGTATGGCGGGATTTGAAAATGCCTTCGGGCATCTTACTCGTTACCCCGAGGTAGATTTGACCCAACTCACAGCATTAGAGCCAGACTACATTTTTTTATCCTCAGAACCTTATCCTTTTTCTGAAAAACACTTCGCCGTCATACAAGCGCATTGCCCTAAGGCAAAAATCATGCTTGTTGACGGCGAAATGTATTCGTGGTATGGATCAAGGCTGCTTAAAGCAGCTGATTATTTAGAAACTAAAATCAGAAGCATCTAACAACTTATACTTGCTTCTCGGATTAGGCGTGTTGGCCTGAAACGGCTTTTTGGCTGGTTCAGCACTCTTTGCCCTGTTCCTACCATTATTTGTCGAGTCAGCACCGCCTTTGCGTTCGTCGCGGCCAGTTGGTTGGTTGCGGTTACCGAAGTTACGATCTCCACCTCCACTGCGCTGGTTATTGTCGCGACTGCGGTCATCACGGCCACGTTCATCACGGCTGGCTGGTTGGTTGCGGTTACCGAAGTTGCGGTCGTCACGGCCACGTTCATCGCGACCAGTTGTTGATTGGTTCCGATTGCCAAAGTTGCGATCTCCGCTGCGCTGATTATTATCGCGGCTGCGGTCGTCGCGGCCAGTTTGTGGCTTATCTTCTCTGAATGAAGGTATTCCATTGCGTTGGCCACCACTGCTGCGGTCATCGCGCCTCACTGGTGGGCGATCTTCCCTAACTGCCGGTGGGTTATTGCGGGCTATAGCATTCCGTTCTTCTTTGCTGCGCTCTGTTTTTGAGTCATTATTACCAACGGCACGTTCGCTGCTGGCCACCGAAGTATGATGTCCCCTTTTCATTGGGCTTTCCTCACGCTGGCCTTTGTTGCTGTTGCCACGGTTAGAACCACCGCCTTGCTGTTGGCGACCACGGCCACCACCTTGCTGTTGCTTGGGTGCTTCTGCTTCTGCCCTGATGTCTTCATCCGTCAATGGGAAAGGATGATTAGAGACCACAGGAATGGTTTTTCCAATCAGTTTTTGAATATCGCGCAAATAAGCACGCTCTTCAGAGTCCACAAAAGAGAAAGCGATACCTTCTGCGCCAGCACGGCCAGTACGGCCGATTCGGTGTACATAGGTTTCAGAGATATTTGGGATCTCATAATTGATTACATGCGAAAGATCATCTACGTCAATACCGCGTGCGGCAATATCCGTAGCGACCAAAATCCGTAATTTCTTTGTTTTAAAGTCGCTCAAAGCCCGCTGACGAGCATTTTGCGATTTGTTACCGTGTATGGCTTCTGCTGGCACACCCGCTTTATCGAGTTCTTTCACCACGCGGTTGGCACCTGACTTGGTGCGGGTAAAGATCAGTACAGAGACAACTTCCTTATCCTTCAAGATCTCTAAAAGCAAGTTCTTTTTATTGCCTTTGCCTACATAATAAACATATTGCTGAATGGTATCGGCTGTAGAAGAAACGGGTGCTACTTCTACTTTGGATGGGTTATTCAGAATAGTAGAAGCCAATTCTACAATATTGGGCGGCATAGTGGCCGAGAAAAACAAAGATTGGCGTTTTGCTGGCAATTTAGAAATGATCCTTTTTACATCATGGATAAAGCCCATGTCGAGCATACGGTCGGCTTCGTCCAGTACGAAAATTTCCACCTGATCGAAATGTATGTAGCCTTGACCCATAAGGTCAATCAAACGACCCGGAGTGGCAATCAGTACATCAATACCAGCACGAGAAGCCGCAATCTGTGGCTTATCAGATACCCCGCCAAATATTACATTGAATCGAAGACCAGTAAATCGGCCATAAGCCTCAAAACTTTCTTTGATCTGAATGGCCAATTCGCGGGTGGGTGTCAATATAAGCGTACGCATACAGCCAGCACGGGTTTGCTTAGACTTATTTTCATGCAACAACTGCAAAATCGGAATCGCGAAAGCGGCCGTTTTACCAGTACCCGTTTGAGCGCAGCCCAAAAGATCTTTTTGTTGTAAAATAAGTGGTATAGATTTTGCCTGTATAGGCGTGGGTAAAGAATAGCCCTCTTGATCGAGAGCCTTCTGAATGGGCTCAATTAGCCCTAATGATTGAAATGACATATATATAAATAAGATGCCAGGTAATCTTGGTTGTAAGGTGTGGAATGGTAAGCGAGGGCGTATCTGAAAAAGTGATACCCTATGGCGCGTTATCGGAATCTAGCACAACTGCACGGTCAAACTACCTGAGTTTTGGAACTGTATTTGTTAATTTTTGAAACAGTTCCTCAAAATTTCCTGCAAAGATACGATGAAAGTTTGAGTTTTCCAAACAGAATTTACAAAATGCTGTTACCTTTGGGATTTCAATAACAAATAATGCCTATAGAATTCAGCACAGTTACCGCTCCAGAAGAAGTAGAGCAGATCTTAGCACTGCAAGCATTGAATCATTATTCTGCCCTTCAGCCCGCTCAAATCCTAGAGCAAGGCTTTGTAACGGTCAAACATGATCCAGGGGTGTTGCATCGCATGAATCAAGTTTATCCAAGTGCAATAGCCAAAGATGGAGGCACTGTAGTAGGTTATGCCTTGATGATGCCTCGAAGTTTTGGAGATCAGATACCAGTATTAGTGCCCATGTTCGAGTTATTAGATACCCTATCGTGGCAAGGAAAAAGATTAAAAGACGAGTATCGTTGGTTTGCAATGGGGCAAATTTGTGTGGCAGAGGGCTATCGAGGAGTAGGCATTTTTGATGGTTTGTACGCGAATTTGAGCAGTCATTATGCCAATAGTTTTGATTTAATCATTACGGAGATTGCAGCGCGCAACACCAGATCTATCAGAGCCCATGAGCGGGTTGGATTCCAAACGCTCCATGTATATACAGACAAAGAAACACAGGAGGTATGGAGCGTAGTGGTGTTTGAAATGAATAAAATAGAGTAAAAATAGAAATAGAAACAAAAAACAAACACAGAACTAAATGTTTCGATTTTCTATACATAAATAATGAATACAATTCGCACGCTGATCCTTGAAGATGAGTTGCATTGGCAACTGGTTTTGCAACGGATGGTTGAATCTCACCCACTACTAGAATTAGCGGGAGTATTTGGATCTCCCCTAGAAGCCCTACCTGCTATTATAGGTAACAAGCCTGATTTATTACTGTTGGATGTTGAGTTCGCAGAAATCAATGGCTTTGCTTTTGCCCAAAGTTTAGACAATCCTCCATTGATTGTCTTTGTAACGACCCATTCCAATTTCGCAGCCCAAAGTTATGAAGTAGAAGCCGTTGACTTCTTGGTCAAACCAGTTCAAATAGATCGATTTATTAAGTCTATTGATAAGGTTCGTCGCCGATTAGAGTTGCAAGGCTTGGCTCCTTTAGACGCGATCATTGAGGAAGACAAATCATCAGACTTCTTTTTCATAAAAGACCAGCAAGGCTACCTAAAAATAAAGCCCGAGGAAATCCTGTTTGTTAAAAGTATGGAAAACTATGTGCAGTTTGTTACGGCCAACAACACCTACACGACCTTGGCCTCCTTGCAGAGCGTGGAAAATAGTTTAGGTGTTGGGTTTATGCGCGTACACAGATCATATTTAGTCAATCTAAGCAAAATAGACCAATTTACCAATGATGCTATTATGATTGACCTCCATACTATACCACTTGGAGGGCTCTATGCTGACCAATTTAAGAATGAATTCATTTACAAGAATCTACTAAAAAGGCAGTAAAATGCGTATTTCTGTCAAAATATTTGTATTGAGCATACTGTATTGTTCCTTTGTACAGGGGCAAACCCTGATGGATACATTATCTCAAAAATTGCAATTAGCAACTACAGATAGTGTCCGCACCCAGA
This sequence comes from Saprospiraceae bacterium, assembly GCA_031373665.1. Lineage (GTDB taxonomy): Bacteria > Bacteroidota > Bacteroidia > Chitinophagales > Saprospiraceae > M3007. Next base: position 99,178 of record JANMMZ010000138.1, read on the forward strand.
TATACCTAGAAATGGGCAAGTGCACCTACCGAACCGATGCAGATGCAGCGCTTTCTTATATTGAAAAAGCACATGCAATTTCCCTGAAAACGGCTAATGCCCATCATCAGATACAGGCTGAATATACAATGGGAATGTTGTATGTGTATAATTTTTCGAAGCCAAGAGAAGGCGTAGAATGGTTGATTAAGGCTCAAAAATTATCTGAACATCACAAAGACTCCAGTTTTTTAGGCGAAATACTGTATTCTATTGGCATTATACAAGTAGAACAAGGCGATACCCTTGCAGCATTAAATACTTTGATCCACAATGTTAGCGTCTGCAAACAGAAAAAAGATTTCGACATGGTGGCTATGACCAATATTTTGCTGGGTAATTTCAGTAGTAACGCCACAGATAAACATAAATATTTTACAGATGCTTTAAATGCTGCTGAAAAAAACCCAGAGAATGTATTGACTCTTTTCCAAACATGGAAATATCTGGGTGATTATTATCATGACCAAAAGCAATATGCAAAATCAAGAGGTTGGTATAGCCATATAACTGATCGCGGCTACCAAGAATGTGAGGATGAACAATATATGAGAGCAATCCTCTCCACAGCCTATCTAAGAGTGGATTCCCTTGAATTAGCCAAGAGAGAGGCCAGTTTTTTAATTGAATTGGCTAATGTCAATCCTAGTGCTGGAAACTGGCATCTTGTAGATGCTTTGGAAGTATTGTCAGATGTACACTATAAACAAGGGAATTATTTATTGGCTTATGAAGTGAGTAAACGTCGTTTTGAAGTTAATGATAGCCTTAATTCACTCAGAACAAGTGCTGATTTTAGGAGCCAACTTGCTCGAATGCATGCAGAGTATGATCTTAATAAAAACAAACATGCCCTTGAACTCATGCAAACCAAGTCTAAATATCAGACTCGACAAAGCATTCTTTTGGGTTTTTTGATATTGTTGTTTAGTGGTACTACTTATTACTTCTACCGCGTAAGGCAGCGCGAGCAAAAACAAAAAGAACTGCTTACCCGCTACAATCAAACCAAAGACAAACTATTGTCTATCATCTCTCATGATATCAGAAGCCCTTTAAAAGCCATGCAAAACATTTTACACCTTTATGAGGAGCAAATTGTTAGTTCTGAAGATATAAGAACGGTAACCATACAGGCACGAGAAACCATTGATAATCTATATAAAAATCTTGATAATTTATTGATTTGGACTCAGAATCAACAAGAGGAGTTGACGGCAGCACCTGAACTTACGGATGTCTCAAAAATAATATTGGATCAATACCCTATTATGTCTGAATGGGTAGCCCATAAACACATTCAAATCATCAATGAAGTCCCCCAAGATCTTCATGCTATGGTAGATCCTGTTCATCTCCGATTGATTTTGCAGAACCTTATATCTAACGCCTTGAAATTCAGTTATGAGCATGGCAAAATTACCATTAGTGCAAAAAAAACAGCGCACGAAATGGTTCAAATTGATATCCAAGATGAAGGGGTTGGGATTCCTTTAGATGCTGAAAACTTGATATTAGATCCTTCCGTAAGATATACCCGTGCAGGCACTGCCAATGAACCTGGCAGTGGGCTGGGAATATCATTGTCCAAAGGGATACTACAACTGAACAAGGGAGATCTTAGATTTTCAAAAAATGGAGAAAAAGGTACCATTGCAAGCATTATTCTGCCCCTAAAATAGTTAGTCCCTCCAAATTGCCCATTCATCAAGTATTATACCCAACCCGTCAATCATAAAAAAAACACCCTTTATCTTGTTGTTCCTTTGCAGAGCGTTAGAGAAAAAGCGCGTGACAAAACAAACAAACAAACACGGTAGGAAAATTGAACAGAGGACTTTCGACGTAAGTCGAAAGTCCTTTTTTGTTTTTTACATTGATAAGTACTACTTGAAGGTATTGTTCAGATGCATCAACAGGCCTATCCTTTCCTGGATAATTTGCCCGAAAACATGTGGCTCTCCCACTTGAATACTTTTGGCCTTTCGGACGGTATTCCATTGCTTAAATCTATCCACGTACTGCTCGGCAAACAGCCCACAAGTTATCAGTACAATCAAACCAATCAGGCCAAACCACCCACTACCCGTGTAGGCCGATACCACCTTGTTAGTACTCCATAAAGTCAGCCCTCCAGTCACTAAGCCTATCACCACTTTGATATTGGAATCATATCCTATGTACAGATTCAATTTTTTAGCAAGCCGCCAAGGTATATAGCAGGGAATATACCAAAAAAGGAGGCCCAATAGAAAAAAAGGAAAACCCAGCACCAATATTAAAAGTGGAAGGATTATACTTTCTCGGCGACTTGCTCCGACCAACCCTTCATCCGTCAGTCCCAGAGCATGCAAATTTTCAAAATACTGGCCACTTGATGCCACTAAGTCTTTATCAGTCAAGCACTTTTGTGCTAATATCTGGTTCATTTCAAATAAATCCGTCCATGTCTTTCCTTCTTCATTTTGAAGCAATTCCTCCATTTGCCTCAGTGGGATCTCGTTTGGCTCTGTAGCGCAATCAATGGTCAAACCGCGAACAGTTTGCTCCAATTCTAGGGTAAAAGCATCAATAGTAGCTTCCAAATCAGCGGTTGCCCTTGCTTTCCAATCATTTACACTTATTATATTACCGTAGTTGATTACCAAATTACTCCTGAATAAATTAGGGGCATCGTATGAAACGCCGACGGGAAGTATTTTAATATCCAATGCCCAATCATTGCGCCGCGCCGCGCCAAACGCGATCCGTGCAGTACCAGACTTGAATGTCCTCACGAAGCGGTTCATATAACTCACCCCTTCTGGAGCGATAAATAGCAGGCCTTTTTTATCTAAGTGCTGGTATGAAAGTTCAAAGGCTTCATCATTGTTGCGGGCTTCACCATCGCCCACATCTTCTTTCCGCTTTATAGGTATGCAGAACATGCGAGTTAAAATCCAATTGCTCACAGGATGCTTAAATAACCCATAGTTGGCCAAAAAAAACATTTCTTGCCGTATCAAAATGCCGATATTCAGTACATCCATCAACGTACTCGGATGATTGGAAATAACAATGCAAGGGCCATCAACTTTCGCATTTTCAGGATTAATAATCCTTCGCCTACGGTAAAACACGCCTGTACTTACCCAAGCAGTGAATCTCAAAAACAAATAAACACCTCTAAGGAAGGGCGGAATTTTTCGATTGATATAGTTCATCATTAATCTCCTTGTGATTTTGAAAATGCCCAAGCCAAGAAATCTGGCATGGCTTTCCCCCAAGTAATGGGTTCATGCTCCCCGTCTTCTATTTCCAAATACCTTATTTGTACTTCATTGATATTGCGGTATTTCAAGGCGCGAATCAAATCGAGCGTATCATCAATAGCGTCAATGATCCCATTATGATTCCGGTCTTCATCTTCATCTTTGGTACCGCACTGAAACCAATAATATTGAGCCTCTGGCACCTGATGGCTTGTGAGCACTATATCATGCATGATGCGATCCGCATCGGGATTATAGGGATTCACGGCTGCCGAACGCCACCACAATGCACCCGAAAACACCCCTATATTTCCAAACAATTGAGGATTGGCCCAAGCAATGTCAAATGCAGAAAGTGCCCCTAAAGAGAACCCAGCAAAAGCAATATTTTCAGGAGTATCCGACACTTTAAACTGCTTTTGTAAGTATGGAATTAGTTCTTCTGTAACAAACTTACCATATTGCCACGCTTTGTCTCCCCGCCCCTTGTAATCAGCCTGCTTAACCGTCCCATATTCCCTGATTCGCTCGGCATTCGCATGAATACCAATAACAATAATATGCGGTATCTTATGCTCAAAATACAGCCGCTCCAAAATGATATCAAAGTGCATTCGTGGCAAATCTTGCCCATCGTTGAGCAACAATAAAGGATATACCTTTGATCCATTATATTTATAGTCTGGAGGCAAATAAATATCTATTTCCACTTCGCGATCTAAAGAATTTGAAGGAAAATGACGCAATTGCCGCAGTTTTGGAGCCTTTCGCCGCAGCAAAGACTGAATAGTTTCTAAGGGTTTTTGCCAAAAATTCATGTAAAGTCGTCGTATGTTTTGAATGCAATGGAAAGAATCAATCGTTATGTGAAGGCTCGTAGGCTCCGAAAACCAAAGTCTTGTACAAGCACAAAGGTAAGTAAAAATTTAGAAATGGCTTTCCTTCCGTGGACTCAGCACTTGGCTTTCCTATAAAAATTCGTTTCATTGAGT
>JANMMZ010000071.1:0-25976 GCA_031373665.1 Saprospiraceae bacterium
CCCCAAAAACAACGCTAACAGAAGAAAGGAAAGTCGAAAAGAGGTAAAAAAAACAAAATTGGGGCAATCTAAATGGAAAATCGCTGGGTAATGACTAAAAATGAACATGAGCCACCCCAAAATTCGGGATGACTCATGTTTGATACGCAAGAATGTACTCCGTAATTTCCATAGTAAAAAACATAGACCCGTGTACCCTTGTTCGCTGTTCCTCCACTCCAAAGTGGTAACGCCTCCCGGTAGCACAAGATCCCATCAAGAAACCTTAAAATTTCGTAATTTTTTTCAATAAACCCATCAAATCGGCCCAATACAGCCATACGATACCTGCACAGCACGAAAATACCGCAAGTGCTAAATAGAACAATAAACCGCCATCACCTTGCACTTCGATACCTAATAGGGTGAGGTGCGATACCAAGGCACCGCTGATAACACCAAGCCCGACCAGGCCTCCTAAGCCAGCAGTACGAGGGATCAATAGAAGCACTACAGCGACCAATTCGGCGACTCCAGAAGCATAGCGACCCCACGGTTCAATGCCCAAAGTACTGAAAATATAGCGGCTTTCGGCTGCACCTGAAAACTTAAAAAATAGGGTTTGACCCAGAATGATTGTTGCGATGATACGCAGTACCCATGATAGTGTTGCAAATTTTTTAGACATAAAAATTGATTTAAATACGTTTATAATTGATTTGAATTGACTTATAGATGTTCAGGAAGCCATCTCCCATTCCAAAAGTTTTAGGTTAATCGCTGCAGTTGTTTTTTCCATCAAGGCATCAGCATCGGTTTCGAGAATCGGTGCCTCGAAGTGTAGCCGTACACGCACAGCAGGCTTGGCAAAACAGCGCAAAAAGTGCGGAATAAATGTGTCATTTCCTACCCAAGCGTCAGAGGGATCGTCATAACGGATCGCTATTGGTACTACCGCAATGCCCAAGTCAGACGCAATCTGGAAAGTACCGGGTCGGATTGGGAGCATTTGGGGCGAAGTGGAAGTGGTGCCTTCGGGATAGATCAGCACGGGCTGCCCCTTGGCTAAAGCATTGCGGACGGCGGCTCGGATGTTGGCCCTGCTTTCGCTGTTTTCACGGGTCACGAAGAGGATACCTGTGACTTTGGCAGCAAAGCCCAACAGTGGCCATTTGGCCACTTCTGCTTTGGCAACAGGCAAGAAGGCGACCGCCTGAGCTGTCGGTACGGGGTCGATATAACTTTGATGATTGGAAATAAACAAAAAATTGCCATCGCGAGGAGACCCCGTTTGTTCGATGCGTATGTTTAAAAAACTGATTAAAGCCCTTGCGATGCACTGCCTCCGCCGAATGGCCCACAGCACGTCTTTTTTGAAAAAAGCAACCCCTACCACGACGGGTATCAGGTGTGCTACGATGATGGCAGCCATACCAAGGAGTCGGAATATTGCTCGTGCTTTGTATATAAGTGTGGTCATCTCGGAAAACGAAACTTGGTTTAGGTTTGCTGTAAGTTTTCAATTGTAGTTTTGGGCAGGTCATCCAAGTGCAGGATCATAAAGCCATCTAGGCAATCCGAAAAATTGGGATCTAAGTTGAAGCCAATGAATCGTGCATTCTGGCGGAGGTATTGGCGTAATAATACGGGCATTCTGGCTCCTTTGGTTTCAGTGCCTTCGATGAATCTGTCCAAATTAGAAAGATCGTTGCCAATGGATTTGATGATTATTTGGATGTCAAATTTCTTATTTTCCTTTATCTTGAATGGGGTACGCGGGGTCAAGTGTGTCGCGAGTTGTTTGTCAAAATAATATTTTTCTAGAAAACCCACCATTAGCCCCCGTGACAAATCAGAGAATTGACGACTGATGCTGACGGGTCCCAATAAGTAGCAATATTGTTTGTTTTGGAGCAAAAAAGCCAATATTCCTTTCCATAGTAGGAATAATGGCAAAGGTTTTCGCTGATAATCAGCCACAATGTAGGAGCGACCAAGTTCCACAGATTGAGTCAAAATAGGAAAAAAGTCTTCCCGAATGCTGAATAAAGTCGAGGTGTAAAACCCCTGCACGCCATACTGACAGAATATTTCATCACCACAACCGATGCGATAGCCCCCAACAATTTTTTGGCCGCACTTATCCCAGATGATGAGTTGGCGGTAATATTGGTCAAATTCGTCAATATCTCGGCTGCGACCTGTGCCTTCCCCGACGCTGCGAAAAGTAATTTCGCGCAAACGACCTATCTCTAGCAACACATCCGGAATTTGATGCGCGACAGCGGCAAAAACCTCAAAATCTGCTTGCGCAAAAACAAGGCAACCTTTGCGCAGCAAGGCGATTTCGTGACAAAGGAGGGCGGGTTCAATGGCCGTTGCTATTGGTTCGAGCATGGTTTGGTTTTTCTATTGGGTGTAACTGTTTGCATTCCTCATTTGATATCTAAGCACCGTTTTTTATACGCCAAATACTGCTGGATCTGCGATCTGCCTTCCTTTAAAGTGGTGACTGGGACTCCCAGTTTGCGGTTGGATTGACTGACTTCAAAGATCAGTCGCCAATGTCGTAGAAAATCGCGGTATGCCCGCCAAGGCCCAAAGGAAGGGTCATATACATGCGCGGGTTCGCCCAAGACTCCATTGAGTTCCATGACTTGGATTTGGCCGTTTTGGAGTGCCTCCTCGTCAGCGCATTTTAGGTCGAAACGCCCGTAATGTATGCCTTCGATCTGTCGGCATATATGGGCGAAAGACTGTTCCAATCGCGGATTGATCAAGTGGTTGCTATTCAAGAATTTGGTTCCAAGGCAATGGTTTCCGATCTCGCCCAAGACGACGGTTTGCCCTGCCGATGGTATCGTTCCCATATCAGCAGCGCGGGATGTATTGAGGCGTTCGAGTTGGAAAGAGGCTCTCGGATTGGCTTCGACCAGCTGGCGCAAAGTGCTTTTGCCGTCGCCGCTGACCTTCAAAAATACTTTTGTGCACACCGATGTGATCATAAAACGGCCTTGCGCTCCCGGAAACAGTACGTACAAAACGCTGGCTTCCAAAGGCAAGGTGATCAATGCCTGCAAAATGAAATCTACGGGGTATTGCGCCAAATATACCTGAAGTTCTGTACGGGAACCAATTTTTTTAACCAATAAACCGCGTTCCCCAATGTCTGGCTTAGCGATGAGCGGAAAGGAAATCCCTGTGTTCGCTAAATCGGCCAAAACATCGTCAAATACTCTACCCGCAGGGGCAAATACCATTTTGGGCAAAATCTCGGCAGGCAAACGCTGCAGAATATCGTACTTGGACTCGCCCATAGCACCACTCAACTGGATGGCAGGGTTGGCAGCACTGAAAAAAAGAAGATGCCTTGCCTTTGCAGCAAACCAAAGATAAAACCCCGCAACGGGGAGGTTACTCAACCACATTGGCCAGTATTCCCAAGTGGTCCAGCGTACCCAAGATCGCTTTGTTTTTGAATAATCCATATTTTTTGTGCAAAGATGCCTTTTCTCAACAAATAATGCACTGATTGTTGCCTAAATACTGGAGTAAAAGTCCAAATGCAGACAAGTAGGCAGGTTTTTGAGTTGATTTTTTCAGCGCACCAATCTATCAGAGTCAAGGAATGTCATAGCATTTTAAGCAAAATTTTGGCCGCCAGCAATAAAAATAAGATGCCGATCAAACGGTTGGCACTACGGCCAATCGAGTCGGATCGCTCCATCATCTTTTGGCCTGCCCAAGCATAGAGCGAGAGTGCCAACATCGTGCCAAGCCCTACACCCGTGGAAAACAAGCAAGTAGAAAAAGTTCCTTTGGCCCACCATCCATTGAGTTTCAACCACCCACAATAGGCAAACCAATATGGGAGTGCCAACAAATTGAATAGGCTGACCAAGGCACCTTGCCCGATATGCTGTAAGGCAGATACTTGCATTACACCCGTGTCAAGTGGCTTAGGACGGGGAGCCCACCTTAGCAAATAGATGCCAATTGTCCCAAAAACCACCAAGGCTCCCCATTGGAACCAATACTCAATCATCGGGTGTGCCAATAACCATAAAGCCGCGGTGCTTGCAAACCATGCTTGCCAGAACTCTACTATGCTGGCTCCAACAGCGACCCAAAGCGCGGCTTTTTGCCCTTTTTGGATAGCAACGCGGGCAACCAATAGGCTGATAAGTCCTGGCGGAAGTGAGCCAATGAGACTGAGCAAGAGTCCGGCAAGGATTAAAGCCATAAAGGAGGTTTGATTTAGGTTGCAAGGGGTACGAGGTGGCGCAAAGAGGTTGCTTTGCATCCTTTTCGCGCCAACTACACAAAGGTAAGATAGTTTTTTTAACCTCCACTTTTTACAAAAAAAAACGCCTGCTTTAGGTGCAAAAATAATATTAGCGCAACTGATTCTGGGGTTGCTCTCAGGTACTGTTTTGTATCCCCACTTTTTACCACAAGTTTACCTTTTCTTCATTACTAGGTATTTATTTTAAAAAATGTTGGAATATTCGCAAATTTTTCCTTCTTTTTTATACATTTTCTAAGGCTCACTTTCATTGCTTTTACCTTTTCTTGCTAAAAATTCATAAAAACACAAAAAAATCTAAATAATTTAACTATTCAGTATTTTTAACTAATACTTTGATTTTTAATTAATTATGTATGTTTATTATTTATTTTTTTAAAAAAAATCAAAAAAAGATAAAACAAAGTGGGAGAAAGTGGGAAAAGTAGTTACATTTGTGGCGGTAATTTGTATGTGCAACCCACAATCCGCAGATACAAGGAGCCAGCAGAAAATAGAAATTTTGTCCCACACTAAGTAATTATGCAACTCATAGGCGAATATCCAGTCGCCCTTGATGACAAGGGTCGTATGCGCATCCCGAGTGCGCTGCTCCGCCAGTTAGGTGATAAACCTGATGGTGAGGGTAACGGTTATGAGTTTGTAGTAAACAGGGGTTTTGAGAAGTGCTTAACTTTGTACCCTAAACCGGTCTGGGACGTTCTAACTGCCAAGATAAATCGTCTCAATCGCTTCAACGACCGGAATCGCGCCTTTATTCGTGCCTTTTATTTGGGTGCCAATAACATTACAACCGATAGCGCGGATCGGATTTTATTACAGAAACCTTTAATGGATTATGCGGGGTTGGGGAAAGAGGTGATTTTGGTTGCGATGGATGATCGCATCGAAATATGGTCACCTGAACAGCATCAGGATTTGTTGTCTTTGGACTCCAATACTTTTGCAGACATGGCGAATGAAGTGATGGGAGGGAATGATGAGTTGGGTATGATGAATGACTAAATAATTTTAAAGTATTTTGAAATGTATCATGTATCTGTCCTTTTAAATGAATCAGTAGATGCACTGGCTATTAAGCCGGGAGGTCAGTATGTGGATGCTACTTTTGGAGGGGGAGGCCACTCGAAGGAAATATTGGCAAGGCTTGGAGACAAGGGACATTTGTTTGCTTTTGACCAAGATGAAGACGCTCGAATCAATGCAGACCAAGATGTTTTTAAAGGAGCGGGACAGTTTACATTTGTCAAGTCTAATTTTAGATTTTTGAAGCGCAACCTGCGCTCTGAAGGGGTTAAGGCGGGAAAAATAAACGGTATTTTAGCCGATTTGGGGGTCAGTAGTCACCAGTTAGATACGGCCGAGCGGGGGTTTAGTTATCGGTTTGAGGCCGACCTTGATATGCGGATGGATCAGCAGGGTGGCGACACAGCGGCAGATGTACTCAATAAGTACAATGCAGAGCGGTTGCAAACCATGTTGAGTGAATTGGGGGAAGTACGCAATGCAAAGACTTTGGCTCAAGCCATTCTACAAACGAGAAACCAAAAACCGTTTAAGACAACGGGCGACTTGCTCGAACTCTGCCAAAGGCATGTGATGGGCGATCGGATGCGCTATTACTCACAGGTGTTTCAAGCATTGCGGATGGAAGTGAATGATGAATTGGGTGCATTGGCTGAATTTTTGAAGGATGCTGCCGAAATGCTTGGCCCAGGAGGGGTATTGTCGGTGATTACATTTCACTCCATTGAAGATCGGATGGTGAAAAATTTTATGAAATCAGGCAATATAGAAGGAGAACTGGAAAAAGACTTTTATGGCAATATTGCCCGCCCTTGGGAGGTGATTACCAAGAAGCCGATAGAACCACAGGCTCAAGAAACGAAGGCTAACCCACGATCTCGTAGTTCACGGTTGCGGGTAGCGCGAAAAAATTAAGATTATGGCTCAGAATAGACTTTTACAGGCTTTAAATGTCAGTCAAAATACGACAGATCTGGTATTCCAGAACTTTTCGTATCTGATTTTTCTAGGTTTTTTGGGCATTGTTTACATTGCAAACGCCCATTTCGCCGAGAAAAGCGTGCGGCGGATTCAGATGTTGCAAAAAGAAATAAAGGAATTGAAATGGCAATATACTTCTATAAAAAGTGAGACGATGTATAAATCTATGCAGAGTCAAATAGATGAAAGTTTGGATCCAGTAGGACTTGATTTAGAGAATCGGGGCCCAAAAGTCATTGAAATAGAATAGCACAAAACAAGTACCACACAGATGTTAAATATCAAAAACGAAGTATTACTCAGAGTTTACCTGGTGGCCGCCATGGTAGTGATGATTTCGTTTGTGATTTTTGGACGGTTGTACCAACTGTCAATTGTGCAGGCCGCAAAATGGGAGGCCAAATCCGATAGTTTGTATGTGAAGTGGGTGGATGCGCCTTCGCAAAGAGGCAATATTTTAGCCGAAGATGGAAGCCTTTTGGCAACTTCTTTGCCGTTTTTTGATGTTCACTTTGATGCCAAATCACAGGGTCTAACCGATGAGGTTTTTAATCCGCAGTCGGTAGATAGTTTGGCTTGGATGCTGTCAACGTATATAGACCAACAATATACCCCCGGCGCGTATAGAGATTGGTTGCTATCGCTGCGGTCGGCCGATGAGAATACGAGGGGCATCCGATATGTGCCAATTGCCAAGGATTTGCCTTATAATAAAGCCATTTTAATTAAGAGTTTCCCGATTTTTAGGGAAGGACGGTATAAAGGTGGATTCATCATGGAGCAAAAAAACAGGCGGGAACGGCCTTTTAAAATATTGGCCCAACGCACCATTGGATATACTCGAGAGGGGGCTTTGCCTGTGGGTTTGGAAGGTAGTTTTAATAACATATTGGAAGGCAAAGAGGGCAAACAATTGATGATTCACGTTCCGGGTGATTTATACATACCAGTGAATGATTTGGCCGAAATCGAGCCAGAGGCAGGCGACGATATTGTAACTACGTTGGATATTAACGTTCAAGATGTGGCTGAAAATGCCTTGTTGAATGCTTGTCAAGTTCACAATGCCGACCACGGATGTGCCATAGTGATGGAGGTGAAAACTGGAAAAATTGCTGCAATGGCTAATATAGGCCGTACTCCAGAAGGATGGTGGGAAACTTATAACTATGGGGTAGGGGAGCGAGTGGAACCGGGGTCTATGTTTAAATTGGCCTCGTTTATGGCCATGATGGAAGCGGGAGAATTGGCTAATTTGGAAGAAAAAATACCGGTATATGGCGGTAAAGTAAAGATATATGACGAAGAATTGCAGGATGCTGAACCACATGGATTGGATTCCATGACCATTAAACAGGTTTTTGCCCGCTCTTCCAATGTGGGTACTGCTACCTTGACACAGCGGTTTTTTAAAGCCAAACCGGGGGCTTTTGTAGATCAAATGCGCGAATTTGGTCTCGATCTTGCCACTGGTATTGAGTTGGGGGGCGAAGAAGCACCGATCCTGAAAAATCCTGCGGATCCTAAGGGCGATTGGTCAGGCACTTCATTGCCTTGGATGAGTATCGGCTATGAGTTGTTGTTGACTCCGCTTCAATTGTTGACTTTCTACAATGCGGTTGCCAATGATGGCCGCATGATGAAACCATATATTGTGCAGCGCACAGAACGCTATGGCGATGTGATCAAAGAGTTTCGGCCTACGGTGGTGAAGCGCAATATTGCTTCGGCATCCACCATCAAGCGGGCGAAAGAACTACTCGTAGAAGTGGTGAAAAGCGGAACCGCCGAGCGGATTAAAAGCGCCAATTATAATATAGCGGGTAAAACGGGTACGGCACAATTGAACTATCATAAATTTAAAACCAGTAAGGGTATTCGACATCAAGCAGGTTTTTGTGGCTTTTTTCCAGCGGAAAACCCCATTTATTCTTGTATCGTGGTGATCAGTGAGCCAGAGCGTGGTGGATACCACGGGGCAGAGGTGGCGGCACCAGTATTTAAGGCTATTTCAGATAAGTGTTTTGCGATGAAGGCAGCCTTACATGAGCCTATTAATGCTAAAAAGGCCGATAAATTGGTCACTACCAAGATGCCCAGTTATGATGCTGGCAGTAAAGATGACCTGAAAAAAGCATTGCGGTGGTTGGATCTGGGGTATTTGCCAGAGCATGAGTTGGGCGACTGGACCATGATCGAAGCCGAACGGGGCGACTCCCTGATGTTGAGGTCGCGGTCGGTACCTGATAAAGTAATTCCATCGGTGGTGGGTATGGGTCTGAAAGATGCCATTTACTTGTTGGAAAACCGTGGATGCAAAGTGCGGGTAGAAGGGGTAGGAAAGGTTAGGCGACAAAGCATAGCCCCTGGAACTCGGGCAGATAGGGGACGAACTTGTGTACTATTTTTAGAATAATATATAAACAATGAAGATTTACCTATTCATAGCAGCCTTTATGGTTGTGTTGCCCACGCAAGTCGTCTTGTGTCGAGCATCGGTAGACTTGAGTACTACATTAACCGTTGCTAGAGACACAGTGCCAGATGATGCTTTGGCTAAGGGTGAGGCAGATAAAGAACGGTCTTCCAGAAATGGAAGGATAGCAGGATACGTCATATTGGCTGGATTAGGGATAGCTGGGATGGTTTTTTTTTCCGCGCTAAGTCTCTTTTTTTTTACTTTTGGAGAGGCCTATTTGGGTTTATTGGGATTGGGAGTGGCCATTCTTTTCTCTGTATTATTAGGACAAAGTATTCGAAAAATACGCAGTATTTTAAATGGAGAAACGAAAAAAAAGCGTCGAGCACCTTCAAAAAGAATGGAATAAACAATGAAATTAAGCGACATCATCAAAGACATTGAAGCGAAAAGTACTCGCGGCAACCTTTCCTTGGAAGTAAGGGAACTGTGTTTCGATTCGCGGGCGGTACAGCCTGGCGATGTATTTGTTGCGGTGCGCGGGGTGCAAGTGGATGGACATGATTATATAGAAAAAGCCATCGAAAAAGGGGCTATTGCCATTGTTTGTGAGCAAGTACCCGACCATGTAGCAGTGACAGTAGTAGAGGTAGCCGATTCCGCTGAGGCATTGGGCATGATGGCTGCTCATTTTTATGGGTATCCAAGCCATCAGATCAACCTGATAGGCGTGACAGGTACCAATGGTAAAACGACCACGGTCACCTTATTGCATCAGTTGTTTTCACGGCTTGGGTACAAATGTGGTTTGATTGGCACGGTTGAGAATAGGGTAGGGGAGTCGGTATTGCACAGTACGCACACAACCCCCGATTCCTTGCGGCTGCATGGCTTGTTGCGGTTGATGGCTGATGCCGAATGCACCTATGTATTTATGGAAGTAAGCAGCCATGCCATAGATCAACGGCGGATAGCAGGAGCGGTATTCAAAGGAGCGGTGTTCAGTAACCTGACCCACGACCACTTAGATTATCATAAAACCTTTGCCGCTTATAGGGATGCTAAAAAACGTTTGTTTGACGATTTAGATAAAAATGCCTTTGCATTGACCAATTTGGATGACAAAAATGGAGCCTTTATGGTTCAGAATACGAAGGCTAAAATACATACGTATGGGTTGAAGAAATCGGCAGATTTCAAGGCAAAAATCATTGAAAATACTTTGAATGGCTTGTATTTGCAAATAGATGGCACGCCAATTCATGCCCGCATGATCGGTGAGTTCAACGCCAGCAACCTTACGGCTGCTTATAGTGTGGCGGCCTTACTTGGCCAAGATCCTATGGAAATACTCACGGCATTGAGTGATTTGCGCGGTGCGGAAGGTCGGTTTGAGTATATCGCCCATCCTACCAAAGTAGGTTGTATTGGGATCATTGATTACGCGCACACCCCCGATGCCTTGGAGAAAGTATTAGAAACCATACAAAAACTAAAGAAAAAGACATCAAAAGTGATTACGGTGGTAGGCTGTGGCGGTGACCGTGACAAAACCAAACGCCCGATAATGGCAAAAGTAGCGGCACAATTCAGCGATCAATTGATATTGACCAATGATAATCCGCGAACAGAAGATCCCGCAGACATATTGAGCGATATGGAGGCTGGTTTGGGGGACGACGACCGCAAAAAAGCCCTAACAATACAAGATAGGGCTCAGGCGATCAAAACGGCGGAGCGGTTTGCAGGCATCCACGATGTGATTTTAGTGGCTGGTAAAGGCCACGAAAAATATCAAGATATACAGGGTGTAAAATACCCCTTTGATGACAAGGCTATACTGGCAGCATGTTTTGTTTAAACAGTCAGCCTTGGTCAGCATAAGACATAATAGTGGAGGGACTATTATTTTTTTGGTCGGATGCGGGCGCTGAAAAGCGTTCCGCTCCAATTAACACTCGAAATGATCAACTTAATAAAAATATATGTTATACCATCTTATTGAATACTTGAAGAAGTTCTACGACGTACCCGGAGCGGGTCTGTTTCAGTTCATCTCGTTTCGTGCGGGGGTGGCCATGATATTATCATTGTTAATTTCGTTGGTGATTGGTCGCCGTATCATTGATTGGTTACGAGCCCTCCAAATTGGTGAAACCGTCCGCGATTTAGGACTCCAAGGCCAAACATCTAAGGCTGGAACCCCCACTATGGGCGGTATCATTATTGTGGCGGCTACCCTAATCCCATGTTTGCTATTGGCTCGTTTGGACAATATCTATATCCTTTTGATGCTATTTGCTACCGTTTGGATGTTTGCTATTGGGTTTATTGATGATTATATTAAGGTATTCAAAAAAGATAAAAAAGGTCTTAAAGGCGTGTTTAAGATCATGGGTCAGGTGGGTTTGGGTTTGATTGTGGGCGTGACCATGCTGCTCCATGATGAAGTGGTGGTACGTATGGAACCTGCTGTGGCACAGCAATTTGGCTACGAAAAGATGAAAGAGGTCATGGTAGAAGACCGTGGTACTGGCGAACGCGTTGAAATGTGGCACGTAAAAGCACCCATTACCAATGTGCCATTTATGAAGGATAATGAGATGGATTACTCTCGGTTTCTATGGTTTTTGGGTGATAATGCCCGCGATCTGAGTTCCATTATGTTTGTCATCATGGCCATTTTAGTCATCACAGCAGTCAGCAATGGAGCCAATTTAACTGATGGTCTTGATGGTCTGGCGGCTGGGGTTTCAGCCTTGGTGATTGTGGCTTTGGGTATCCTAACTTACTTGAGTGGCAACTCTGTAGCGGCCGACTTCCTCAATATATTATACATACCATATAGTAGTGAGTTGGTAGTATTTTCCGCCTGTTTGTTGGGTGGTTGTATTGGCTTTTTATGGTATAATGTATTCCCTGCACGGGTATTTATGGGCGATACGGGTAGCCTCATGCTGGGAGGAATCATTGCTTCTTTAGCGATTATTATCCGCAAAGAATTGCTGATTCCGCTGTTGTGCGGCATATTTTTAGTAGAAAACCTATCGGTTTTAATGCAGGTATCCTATTTTAAATATACCAAAAGAAAATATGGCGAAGGCCGTCGTATTTTCAAAATGGCACCTTTGCACCACCATTATCAAAAACAAGGATACCACGAAGTGACTATTTCAGTGCGCTTTTGGATTGTTCAGATTCTCTTGGTTGTACTGACCATCATTACGCTCAAAATTCGATAAACCAAACCCAAAAATACTTAAATCAGTAACAGCATATGAAAAAACGTATCATCATACTCGGCTCCGGCGAATCCGGCACTGGCGCGGCCATCTTGGCCAAGCAGCAGGGCTTTGATGTATTCGTATCAGATAAGGGCCTCCTCAAAGACCAATATAAAAAGGAATTACATGACCTTAATATTGTCTGGGAAGAAGGCCAACACAGCCTTGACAAAATCTTAAATGCTCACGAAATCATTAAAAGCCCTGGTATTCCAGAGAAAACAGAGGTGATTCAAGCCATTCGTGCCAAAGGCATTAATGTGATCGGTGAAATAGAATTTGCTGCTCGATATGCTGGAAAATGCCAGATTGTAGCCATCACAGGTTCTAATGGCAAAACCACAACCACCGAGTTGACGTATCACCTCTTGAAGTCTGCTGGATTAGATGTCCGCAAAGGTGGCAATGTAGGCAATTCGTTCGCTCGTATGGTAGCCACAGACCTTAATGCCAAACGCACCAAAGACAAACAACGGATTTTTGTTCTAGAGTTGAGCAGTTTTCAATTGGATGATATACAAGCGTTTAGACCCAAAATTGCCATTTTATTGAATGTAACACCCGATCATTTGGATCGCTACGAATATCAATTGAGTTTGTATGCGCAATCAAAGTTTAGGGTGACGATGAATCAACAACGGGGCGATCTATTTTTGTATAATGGCTTTGATCCTATTGTATTGGAGGGTATTGCTGCTAAAACACACCAGAGCGGTGCCAAATACGTCCCAGTGAAGAAAGGGTTTTATAAAAACGGCCTGATTAAAATTGGTAAAACGCAAACATTTGACATGGAGAAAAGCCGGTTACGTGGACCTCACAACATGTTCAACGCTGTTTGTGCCATTAGAGCGGCACTGATCTTGAAAGCCGATCCAGCAAAGATCCAAGATGGAATCAACAGTTTTATGCCGCCGCCGCACCGGTTAGAATTGGTAGATGTTGTCAACGGTATTTCTTATATCAATGACTCCAAAGCCACCAATGTGGACTCGGTTTTTTATGCCTTGCAGGCTATGGATAAACCAACCGTTTGGATCGTGGGCGGCCAAGATAAAGGCAATGATTATAAGCCATTGTTGCCTTGGGTGAAGAAAAAAGTTAAGGCCATCGTTTGCATGGGTATTGATAATGAACCGATTATACAAGCCTTCAAAACATTGAAGAAACCCATAGTCGAGACCAAAAGTGCATTGGAAGCAGTGCAGACGGCTACTCGATTGGCCAATAGCGGCGATGTCGTTTTGTTGAGTCCTGCTTGTGCTAGCTTTGATTTGTTTAAAAATTATGAGGATAGGGGGGAGCAGTTCCGTTCAGCGGTATTTACAGTGAACAGCAGACAGTGAACAGTAAACAGTGCACAGTAAACAATTAACAATAAACAGTGAACAGTAAACAATTAACAGTAAACAGTACAATGAACAGTAAATAATGATCAGCAAAAGTGATGACTGTTTACTGATAACTGAAAAAATATGTCATTAGGCAACCGCATAGCAGCAGAATTAAGAGGTGATCGTACCATATGGATGATCATCGCAGTACTGAGTCTAGTCAGTATCCTGGCCGTGTATTCGGCATCGGGGTGGGAGGCTTGGCGCACCCGTGGTGGCAACACCACAGGTCTGCTGATCAGTCATGTGGTTCGCTTAGCCTTTGGTTTGTTCTTGATTTATGTTTGCCATTTGGTACATTATCGGCGGTATCAGCAATTAGCACCGTTTTTAGTACTGTTTGCAGTGCCGTTATTGGCATTCACCTTGTTTTTAGGACAACAAATCAATGATGCCAACCGATGGCTCAATGTAATGGGGGTAAGTTTTCAGCCTTCTGAATTTGCTAAAATCGCGCTCATTATTTACATCGCCCGCGAGTTGACCCGCAAGCAAGAGTACATCAATAGTTTCAGGGATGCATTCATGCCCCTATTGGTGCCAGTACTGATTATTTGTGGTCTCATCGCCCCAGCCAATCTGTCCACCTCCTTGATCTTGTTCATGACTTGCATCTTGTTGATGTTCATTGGGCGTGTCAGTTGGAGGTACATATCTTTATTGGGATTATTGGGCGTGGTTGTTTTTGCAGGATTGATAGCCGTAGGCAAATTATATCCTGATTTAGGCATTATCAGGGTTGATACCTGGATTTCGAGGGTTCAAGTGTTCTTACACTCCGAAGATGGGGGATACCAGATCCAGCAAGCCAAAATAGCCATAGCAAGGGGCGGTTTACTTGGCGAAGGGCCCGGTAATTCCATAATCCGCAATTTTTTGCCTTATGCCCACGCTGACTTTATTTATGCTATTGTTTGTGAGGAATACGGCTTAGTGGGTGCGACCATAGTATTGGCTCTGTATGTACTATTATTCTTGCGCAATGTCACCTTGGTTACCAAAAGCCCCAAAGCATTTGGGGCGTTTCTGGCCATTGGATTGAGCCTTTTACTCACAGTACAAGCCTTGGCCAATATGGCGGTCAATGTAAACCTAGTCCCCGCAACGGGACTAACCTTACCGCTTATTTCGATGGGTGGTACCAGTATGTTATTTACCTGTATTTCGCTTGGTATGATACTAAGCGTGAGTAAGTTTATAGAAAGTATAGAATAGTTATGATGGAAATGAATCACATAGATGTGCCACTTAGGGTAATGGTAACAGGTGGCGGTACTGGAGGTCATATCTTCCCAGCCATTGCTATCGCCAATGCCATCAAGCGGCTGCGTCCCGATACAGAGTTTCTATTTGTTGGAGCCAATGGTAAAATGGAAATGGAGCGTGTCCCACAGGCAGGTTATGCCATTGTAGGATTGAATATAGCAGGTTTTCAGCGCAGCATGAGCCTCAAAAATTTGTCATTCCCCTTCAAGTTGCTCAGCAGCCTTTGGAAGGCTCGGAGTATCGTCAGTGGGTTCAAGCCCGATGTAGTGATCGGTACAGGTGGATACGCTTCTGGTCCTGTTATGAAGGCCGCACAAAGGGCGGGTATCCGTAACATCATACAAGAGCAGAACTCTTATGCGGGGGTTACCAATAAATTGCTTGGCAAAAGAGCCACCAGCATTTGTGTCGCATACGACAACATGGAAAAGTTTTTTCCTGCCGATAAAATCATGTTCACGGGTAATCCCGTACGGCAAGACATACTAGAGTTGGATGGAAAAAGAAATGAAGGCATACAGTACTATAAATTAGATCCTAAAAAGAAGACCATTGCCGTCATAGGTGGTAGTCTAGGGGCTAAAACCCTCAACATCGCCATGCGTGATGCCGAAGATCTGCTTAAAGAGCACAACGACGTGCAAGTAATTTGGCAATGTGGCAAATTTTATGAGTACGAATTTGAAGCCTGCGAAACCGCTCGACTACCCAATGTACAGATCAAGACATTTATTGATCGCATGGATCTGCTTTATGCAGCGGCAGATGTGGTGGTTTCACGTGCAGGAGCCTTGAGTATCAGTGAGTTGTGTTTGATTGGGAAGCCGGTTATACTCGTGCCTTCGCCCAATGTATCAGAAGATCACCAGACCAAAAATGCCTTGGCTTTGGTAGAAAAAGGAGCGGCTAGGCTCATCAGAGATGGTGATGCAGTAGAGAAAATGATACCCGAAGCCTTGATGATCCTGAACAGTGAATCCTTGGCGTTCAACCTCAGCGAGAGTATCCGTCAATTGGGGCGGCCTGATGCTGCTGAGTCTATTGCTCGAGAAGCCATGAGAAGTGCAACCGAAACTAATAAAAAATAATAAAAATATGAAATATTTTATTTTGTTCCTTGGTCTCGTCCTTTTGTTGACCAACTGCCAGAAAGTAAACGATAAAAATCCCGCCTTGCTAGGCAAATGGCAAGGAGCCGAATGGCTTATTATGGATAAACCTTCGGGTATGGATGCCTCAAAAGTACATTTTGAATTCAATGAAGATGGCAGTTATGCTGCTCAATTTGGAAATCAAAATCAAACCGGGGTTTGGCGTACCGAAAAAGATAAATTATACACCACCGAAAGTGGAAAACAAGAAATCATGGTGAAATTGCTCAAAATAGAGCCGACCAGCCTCGATTTTGAAATGAACCGAGGCGGACAAAAAGAAATCCTGAAACTGAATAAACAAGACGACTTAAACTAATTGCGATGTTTTTCGACGATATAAAAAAGATCTACTTCATAGGCATTGGCGGCATTGGTATGTCGGCATTGGCTCGGTACTTTAACCTACACGGTGCGGAGGTACATGGGTACGACCGTACGGCTACTGACCTCACCAAGGATTTGGAGCAAGAAGGTATGCACATCCATTATGAAGATGAGATCAACTATATCCCCGAAAATGTTGATTTGGTGGTATTCACCCCAGCTGTTCCTAGCGACCACAGCGAGTTGAATTGGTTTCAAGAGCGGGGTTACCCCATCAAAAAACGCGCTGAAGTATTGGGTATCATCAGCAAAGCCAAACGCTGCGTAGCCGTGGCTGGTACCCATGGCAAAACCACCACCTCTACCATGACAGCCCATTTGCTGCGTGCTTGTGGGGTGGATGCTACAGCCTTTGTAGGCGGGATCTCCCTTAACATGGGGAGCAATTTTATAGAAGGTAAAAGTGATTGGGTCGTCGTAGAAGCAGATGAATACGACCGTTCATTCCTGCACCTTCACCCCGATGTATCCATCATCAATTCTATTGATGCCGATCATTTGGATATTTATGGGTCTGAAGATGCGGTGCGGGAGAGTTATACTCAATTCGCCAATCAATTGAAGCCAGGCGGTACCTTATTATTGCACCAAGCAGTGGACATGAACATACCAACGGCTCTAAGATTTGGCATAGGTGCAAAAGATTACGAAGTCAAAAACCTACATGTAGAGGAAGGGCAAATGTGCTTTGACCTAACGATAAAGGACACCACACTGAAAGATTTGAGGCTCAATTATCCCGGTAAACACAATGTCGAAAATGCAGCGGCAGCCATAGCGGCAGCCTTGGCGGCGGGGGCTGATATTGATTTGATACCGGCAGCATTGGCCGATTTCAAGGGCGTGAAAAGGCGGTTTCAGTACATTGTACGCAGTGAAAAAGTCACCTACATTGATGACTATGCCCACCACCCTGCGGAACTGACAGCCGCAATTTCAGCAGCCAGAATGTTGTATCCTGATCGTAAAATAACGGGCATATTTCAGCCCCATTTGTACAGCCGTACCCGCGATTTTGCCCTGGCTTTTGCCGAGGCTTTAGACCTACTTGATACGTGTCTTTTGCTTGATATTTATCCTGCGCGGGAATTGCCCATTCCGGGTATTACTTCCGCTACGATTGTCGCTTTGATGAAAAATAAAAATGTGGAACTAATTAGTAAATCAGAATTGTTGAATAGCCTGAAAGACAGAAACTTAGATGTTCTGATGACGATGGGAGCCGGAGATATAGACACCTTGATGGAGCCAATTAAAACCTTGATTTCCTGATGCTAAAAGTGCCGCAACTTCGATATGATCGCATCACTTGGATCTTGTTTTTATTCATTGTAGTGATGCTTTGGTTGATGGCACGTAGCCGCAAGCAAAACAACTTTGCCGAAGGTGTAGAAGTATCGGTAACGCCCTTGGAAAGCGGCGACAAGTTGATCAGCGAACGCGACGTGAAACAGGCACTGTTGTTATCGTTCGGAAATACTTTGGAGGGTACAGAAATAAAAAATTTGGAAGTAGAGCGATTGGAAAGGGTACTAGAAGACGATCCTTTTATCTTGGATGCTGAAACTTATATTGACCAGCACAATATCATGCGAGTCAATATCAAACAGCGAGAACCCATCCTCCGTATTTTGGACAATAATGGCGGCAACTATTACTTGGATAAAGACGGCAATAAAATGCCCCCGTCCAAAAACTTTGCTGCTAGGGTATTGGTCGCGACAGGAAATATCGCTCCTTATACCCCAGAGTTTCGCAAAAAGAAACGCAGTACTTTGAAAGACTTATACCTCGTGGTTCAGGCCATTTTGGCCGACGACTTTTTGCAGTCTTTCATACAGCAAGTACACGTCAACAATGCCAATGAGTTCATTTTAGTGCCTTTGGTTGGAGACCAAAAAATAATACTAGGTAGTGCCAGAAGGCTGGAAGATAAACTAAGCAGATTGAAGATTTTTTACCAACAAGCCATGCCATACGAAGGCTGGCGCAAGTACGAAACCATCAATTTGAAGTATAATGGACAGATTGTTTGTAAGAGATGAGTAGAATGGGGATAGTACTATTAGTGGCAATGAGTTTAACCCTTGGGTGTGGCGATTGTCTTCAGTTGAGTAGCGGCATCATCATAAATGAAACTACCAAGTCTCCAATAGAAGGTGTTAAAGTGTCGAAAATAGTAAATGGCGAAATTAGGCAATTTGTCTATTCTGATTCTTTAGGGAGGTTTGAAATTAAAGGTATTTCAGGAGGCATTTTTACTTGCCCTTCAATGAGCATCAAATGTGAGAAATCAGGTTATCATTTACAGTCATTAATAGGGAGTCAACAAATGGTAGTTGTGATGAAACCTATTCATAATTAAGGTTGAATCAGGGTCTCAATAAAATATAAAAATAAATTAATTGTTTTATTTTTTAGAAAATAATTAAAAAAATAAAACAATTAATTTTAAAATACATACCTTTGCCACGGAAAAGAGTTTCGGGCCGCTGTAAAGGATCACCAAATAAATCGGAACTCATAACTAAAATTGCTTACATTATGTTGGAGTTTATCCCACAACCCCATGATGTTGTTGTAGCACTTGATATTGGTACAACAAAAGTCTGCTGTTTGGCAGGCCGTAAAAACACGCATGGTAAACTAGAGATCGTCGGTATCGGCAAAGTCGAGAGCATTGGAGTGCTCAGGGGCGTAGTCAGCAATATCGAGAAAACGGTGAATGCCATACGTGAGGCTGTCGAAATGGCGGAACGTCAGGCCAAGATGAAGTTTCATTCCGTTTATGTCGGTATCGCAGGACAGCACATCAAGAGCCTGCAACACCGAGGTATCCTTACCCGCGAAAGCGACCACACCGAGATTGGGCAGCGCGATATTGATCGCTTGGTCAATGATATGTTTAAGTTGGTCTTGCCTCCGGGCGATAAGATCATTCATGTGTTTCCACAAGAATTCACCGTGGATTCAGAGCAAGGCATCGTAGATCCCATTGGGATGTGCGGGGTACGCTTAGAGGCCAATTTCCATATCATCACTGGTCAGATTACAGCCGTCAACAACATATACCGCTGTATCGAAAAGATCGGCTTGAAGGTTGCAGATTTGACTTTAGAGCCCATTGCAAGTTCGGAGTCTACCCTTTCCGACGAAGAAAAGCAAGCCGGTGTGGCCTTGGTTGATATTGGCGGTGGCACTACCGATATTACCATCTTCCACGAAGGTATTATTCGCCACACGGCGGTCATCCCATTTGGAGGCAACGTCATCACCTTAGATATTAAGGAAGGATGCACGGTCATGCAGCCGCAGGCAGAAAAATTGAAAGTAAAATTTGGTTCGGCACTTACCAATGAGGTATTTGACAATCGTATCATCACCATACCGGGTCTGAAAGGCCGTGATCACAAGGAAATTAGTGAAAAGAACCTTGCCCGCATCATTCAGGCACGTATGGAAGAAGTATTGGATTATGTCCTTTGGGAAATCCGTCGCAGCGGCTACGAACGCCGCCTGATCGGTGGAGTCGTGCTTACTGGTGGTGGCTCACTATTGGCCAATACCGATAAATTGACCGAATTCCATACAGGTATGAGTTGCCGGATCGGTGTACCAGTCGAGCAATTGGCGCATGGATACCACGAAAACGTCAGCAGCCCCATATTTAGCACGGTCATTGGCCTGCTATTGCGCGGCCTCAATGACGTAAATCCGGCTGCTTCCCCAGTGGAGACGGCACCTGTTACGGGTTCTGAAGAACAGAAAGAACCATCCAATGTCGCAGAAGAAAAAGGGCCAAAGTGGTTCGATAATGTCTTCAAAAAAACAAAGGAATGGTTTGAAGCAGAACCTGATATGGATTTTAAAAAATAATGATGTGTTCTGAAATTAGGCATTCCGATTTTGAAGCCTATTACCTTACACAACTTTCTTTTCATTCAAAATAACTAAATATTATGTTATTCGACTTACCGAAGGATGAACCTTCAATCATAAAAATTATAGGCGTGGGCGGTGGAGGCTCCAATGCCGTATCATATATGTACAAACAAGGCATTGTAGGCGTTGACTATGCTATTTGCAACACTGATGCCCAAGCCATGCAGCAAAGTGAAGTCCCTACCAAAATTTCGCTCGGACAAGCCCTCACTGAAGGCCGTGGCGCAGGTAGCAAACCTTCTGTAGGCAAGCAAGCCTGTATCGAAAGTCTAGAAGAAATCAAGCATTTCCTTGATGATGGCACCAAAATGGTGTTCATTACAGCTGGTATGGGCGGTGGTACTGGTACTGGTGCAGCACCGATCATTGCCAAAACTTCACAGGAACTAGGCATTTTGACCGTTGGTATTGTCACCTTGCCATTTACTTTTGAAGGTAAAACCCGTGTCGGAAACGGCATGGAGGGCTTAGAAGAATTGCGCAAAAACGTGGATTGTCTGGTTATTATTTCCAACGACAAATTGCGCGATATTTTTGGTAATTTAACCATTTCTCAAGCGTTTTCACAGGCAGATAACATCCTTTGTACCGCCGCTAAAGGCATTGCAGAGATCATCACTGTCGCTGGTCATGTCAACGTTGACTTTGAAGATGTTAATACCACTATGCGCAATTCGGGTGTAGCCATCATGGGTACTTCTTCGCTCGACGGCGAAAACCGCGCATTCCGCGCTGCTGATGAAGCCTTACGTTCGCCACTGCTTGAAGACAACAACATATTCGGTGCCAAAAACATCTTGGTCAATATCACTTCTGGTGCCAAAGAAGCCACGATGGATGAAATCTTTGAGATCACTCAGTTTGTACAAGAAAAGGCGGGCGAAGGTGCCAACCTAATTTGGGGTAACTGTTTTGACGAACGCCTTGGCGATAAAATTTCTGTAACCATCATCGCTACTGGTTTTGAAGTCAATGAGCGCAAAGGCACGATTCAGGTCGGAAATCGCCAGACCAATACCAATGACCGTCAGATCGTACACTTAGACGACGAGGACGACCGTGGTGCTGGAAAAAAGATCCAGCCTTCTCTCTTTACCATCACGTCTGATGACCACTACCTCCCGGTAGATGAGAAGGCCGCTGCTTCGACACTCGCTTTTGAGTTCGATAATATCCGGGAAACAGTTGATAAAATACGCCGCTCCACCCCGCACAATACAGATCCGTATGTGCGCCGCGAGCCGGAAGAAGATATTTCGCCAGAGGAACGCCGTCAGCGTATTGAAGAGGCTCAACGCCGCCGTCAGGAGGCACTTACACGCCAAATCAATGTCGTAAAACTGACCTCTCCCCAGACCATTATTGATCTGGAGAACCAGCCAGCGTACCTACGTAAGAGTATCAATTTAGACAACGTACCGGATGCTGAACAGCCCGAAATGTCCAATTGGACTATCTCGCTGGAAGAAGAAGGTGAAATCAAAGTAGGGTCTAATACTTACTTGCACGACAACGTAGATTAATCACAACATCCCTTGCGGGTGTTTCTAAGTACTATTTCTGCTTATACATAGCGGCCTTGATGTGTGGGACATCAGGCCGCTTATTTTTTGCCTAAACGCAAAATATCACGCTGAAAACCACGTAGAAACCCCTGATTTTTATAGAAAAGTGAATAAAAACCTTGGTCATCGAAAGATTGCTCATAAATTTGAGCCATAATCAATTTTCGAGGCCATTGGCCTCATTTTACTCACACATCAATTTTTATAAGATGAATCGCAATTTTATTTTGTTTGTCTCTTTAGTAACCATGTTATTCATTTGGGCTTGTCAGCCTCAAGCCCCTACGGGAGCATCCACCACTTTGGCCTCCAAAGCGCAAACAACCCTCACCAGTCCATTAAAGATCTCTGTGGATTCTGCACGAAACCAAACCAACCGCTGGATCAACACTGCTACTGGATTGTATAGCCCCGGTAGCCCATATGATTACCTATTGGTACAGGGGTTTCAAATACCTGCAGCAGAGTTCAAAACAATGTTGGATTCCTTAGGCGCCAACCCTCAAATATGGGGGAAATTGGCCATCCAATATGATAAGAATACTAAAAAGCCTTATTTGGGTTTGATATTCCAAGGGAAGCCAGCCGGAGATACGACGACACAGTTCTCCAAATTTCAATATTATGATTTCACTTATCCATGTCCAGACTACTGCCCTGATAAGTAGTAACACATAAAATAATGAGTATTTGGAGGAACAACGTTTTTTTTGGCGATCTTTTTATTTATTCAATATAAAATAACAAAAAAAAGTAATAATAAACAAAGAAATATTCGGACATTTACCCCTGTGATTTGCTTTAACAAACAGCGATCACGATGAAAAATGTTATCTGAGTTGATGGGTATTATTAAGCACCTGTATGGTTTTCCCAATATTATATTACTAAATGTATCATGTTTATTGTGTGCCATTTATTGGAGGCGACTCCCTACAGCCTTTAAATGGGTAGGGGTGTTTCTCTGGTTCAGTTTTTTTATTGAAGTAAGTGCTGTTATATCAGGTAAACTTTGGCACAACAATAGGCCATTTATGCACTTATTGACAATTGGAGAGTTTTGGATCTGGAGTTTTTTCTACCAGCAGATATTTGGAAAATCATCCTTTGCTCATCGGCACTTTCGATGGATTTTAGGTTTGGGTACCCTAGTCATTGTTGGTAATTCGACTCTTATTCAATCTATTTGGACTTCTAATACCTACTCTAAAACTTGTGTCCAATTGCTCGTGATTTGGTATGCTGTGGCTTTTGCATTCCACTTTGCAGAGCAACCACCTCAAAAAATCAAAGAAAATAAATTATTACGCTTGGTCAATGCTGCTATTTTGATTTATTATTGCGGCAGTCTATTCATTTTTATGTCTGGTTTTGCTATTGGTTCTGAGATTTTTAAGGCACTCTTGATGATGAATGTGATATTGAATAGCGTATTTCAAATCCTTGTATTATACGCCTTATGGACAGTGATATTCAAACATCCAAACTCTTGCTCTTCTTCGGCATCGCCATCCTAATCATGGTGGCGTTAGCATTGATTGTAGTCCTATACAGCAATCATGCTCAAAAGCGAATCCTAGAGCAGCAAATGAATACCCAAGAACTACAACTTCAGCATCAGCAAGAGTTGTTACAGCGCAACCTGATTGTACAAGAAGAGGAGCGGCAGCGCATTGCAGCGCAACTACACGATGATATTGGCTCTAAATTGGGGGTATTACACCTGACTTTCCACAGGCTGCGCCGTACCGAAGCACAAAACGATGATTATGCTCCGCTTTGCGAAGAAATCAATGTTTTGATTGCCAATACCTTAGAAACAACACGCCGTATTTCGCATGAATTGCTTCCGCCCACCCTCGAAGACTTCGGGCTAATAGAAGCACTACTCGAATTTTGCGATGGTGTTCGTAAAACCGGGTCGGTCGAAATCAATTTTAATTACAACATCGGTCGAGAAGACCTCACTGACAGTACCCTAGAGTTGAACCTGTTTCGCATTGTGCAAGAATTGACAACCAATACCCTCAAGTACGCCAATGCCAAAGAAATCAACATCTTATTGACGAAAGAAGAGGACAAAATCAGTTTGCAATATACGGATGATGGCATGGGTTTCGATCTTGAAAATACCCGGTCAAAGGGTCTTGGCCTTAAAAATATTGAACATCGCGTTGCTATCATTGGCGGCCTTTTACAGGTTAATTCTACCCATGGAAATGGGTTTCAACTAAGGGTAACTTGTTAAGAAAAACGTGAATTTGGTTACTTAACACCTGTCTTTATAAGAAAACAGTGAATGAACAACGTCTGTTGTTGCAGGATTGAGAGTCTTTCCGTACTTTTGTGCCTTTTAGGAACGCGACAATAATACATCTACTATACATGACTACTATACACAAAGAAGGTTACAGCATGCTGGCCATTACTATCTTGGCATTGGCATTGTTAAATGGGCTTACTTGGAACTTTCTATCGGCTGCATTCTGGCCAGTACTGATCATTTCTGTTGTCTTTTTCTTGGTTATACTACAGTTTTTTCGTAATCCATCTCGCAGTATAGCCATTGCCGACAATGACCTGATATACGCGCCGGCCGATGGTCGGGTTTGTGTCATTGAGGAAGTTTATGAGGGCGAGTATTTCAATGAAAAAAGGATACAAGTTAGTATATTTATGTCACCATTCAACGTACACGTGAACCGTAACCCGGTGAGTGGAATCGTTAATTATTTCCGGTATCATCCAGGAAAGTATTTAGTGGCTTGGCATCCAAAAAGCAGCACTGAAAACGAGCGTACAACGGTCGTGTACCAAAGTGGTGATGTAGAAATACTGATGAGACAAATAGCAGGCGCACTGGCCAAACGAATCAAATGGTACGTCAATGAAGGCGATGAAGTATCGCAAGGTAAAGACATGGGCTTTATTAAATTTGGCTCTAGGGTTGATTTGTATCTGCCTTTAGATGCTAAAGTTGAGGTAAAAATGAATGAGCAGGTGAAGGGCAATAAAACCATTATTGCGCGCATTGGGCATTAAAATGTAAATCTACTATGCTATGGCCAAATCCCGTGAAGTTGCCGTTGACTATGATGCCCTGACCAAAGACCTAGTTACCAACTTCTTTCAGTCATTTATTGAATTTGCCATCCCTCCGCTTTACGAAGCAACAGATTGGACTATTGAGCCTGTGTTTCTGGAGCAGGAACTCATCAATATGATGAAGGGGAAATACAAAATAAAGGGCAAACGAAAACATCCAGATAAGTTGGCGCGGCTAAGGTTACTTAGTGGGAAAGACCATTATGTATTGGTTCACATGGAATTTCAGCATCGTCCTGAAGATGATTTTGGAAAGCGAATGTTTACCTATTTTATTTTAAATTTTTTGCGCAGTGATTCTCAAGCCTTTACTGCTATCGCTTTTTTCACTGGCTTGCCGCCCGATAAATCTCAATTAAAGTATCAAACTGAAACATTTGGAACTACATTACACTATCAATTTGTTTCATTGATTGCGGCTGAACAAGATGAAACATCTTTAATAGAATCAGAAAACCCAATCGCACTTGGTATTCTTGCAACTTTATATGCTGCAAAAACAGAAAATAATCCAGTAAAAAGGCTTGAATACAAGAAAACACTCTTTAAAGTAGCTGCTGACAAAGGATTTGATCGTGAAAAATTGATAAAACTACTTATCTTTGCACGGGACTTCGTTCATCTACCTTCGAAATTAGAAAATGAATTCCTCATTATTGCATCCGAACCATTTACTACAAAAGAAGAAATTATGCATATTTCACAAGGCACTAAAAAAATGGCCGAGGTTTGGTATCAGCAAGCCTATGGATTCAGTCCTAAAAAAGAAATGGCTAAACTAAAGCGTGAGGCTGATGCTCGTGAAGCAACAGCGGCTCGTGAAGCTGCTGCACGTGAAGCAGCGGTTCGTGAAGCAGCGGACCGCGAAGCAGTAGTCGCTAGCGAAGCAGCCATTTTTAATCTCCACAAAGAATTTGGACTAACTGATGCCGATATAGCAAAGACCTTTAGGTGTACAGAAGAATATGTACAAGATGTTATAAAGCGTTTATCCCAAAAATAGCATAGCGTTCAGCATATGAGTTGTATAAAACATGAGTCATCCCGAATTTTGAAGTCAAAATCTGGATTTTAACGTTAATTTGGTGCGTAGCACCTTGATATTTGGTGTGCCGGGCATGCCACTACTCTAACAGGTGCGAAGGTAAAACTTTTAGTCCTGAAAGAGCCG
>JANMMZ010000075.1:0-28384 GCA_031373665.1 Saprospiraceae bacterium
CGATTCAACGGAGCCAACGGATCTACAGTATCAGGTGTAGGCTTTGAATTGTACCAGAACGTACCAAATCCATTTGTGAATAAGACTCAAATCGGCTTCAACCTGCCAGTGGCAGCGGATGCAACCTTGAGGATCTTTGACGAAACAGGACGTGTGGTATTTGAACAGTCTGGATCGTTTGCGAAGGGTACGAACGTAATCACGGTTGATCGGGCAGTATTGAACACTGTAGGTGTGCTTTACTACACGGTTGAAACGGGTACGGATAGTGCTACTAAGAAGATGATTCTAACGAAGTAACAGAGAGAGGAGAGATTGATACGATTGATTTGATTCTTGAGGCTATGCCGAAATTATCGGATCAATCGGAATCCTTCAGACAATAAATAAAACAGCCCAGTACTCGCAAGAGTGCTGGGCTGTTTTATTTTAGGTTTACTTTGATGCTTTAGCGACATGTTCATTCCCCTGTCCCAATGCCGTTAAGTTAATTCTACTTTGTCACTTTAATTATGTTGAACCCATACCTTCCCCTCGATTTGTCATGTCGTAGTGAAACGGAGACAACTACACAAGCCAAACTAACTGAAAATCAAGTATTTCTGCTGCTTTTCAGTCTTGGCAGGGGTTAATTTTCAGTTGACCAAGATCACTACAGGCTTTCTTGCTTTTGTCACTTTTTTCGTCAAAAAAGTAACCCAAAAGACTTGGCTGTATAGAAATTCTACGACTGCGCTACTCAAAAAAAACGCTAAAACTTACCTTTTTAAAAAAACTCGCCGCATGACCGCACGAGGGCTACGCCCTGAAACTACTCATGGCTCAAACAGTTTTTAAAAAGCCAAGTTTTGCCTACGGCACGCATTTTTTTGAGTGCTCCGTCGGAATTTCTATAAGGCCATTGAAGCAGGGTAAATGGCAACAGCCTTTTACCAATAAAAGTCATAGGAGAAATTATTGATCCAATGTATCCCTAGTTTTCTAAAGTGTCAAAGTAGAATTAGGTAAAACCTATCCCTAGATAGCCTCCCCAACCGTCAAATAAAAGCCTTGGTTTCCTTTGCCGAATCCATAATCAGCGCGGATATTAAGTTTTTGTTTTTTATCAAACTGAAACCTTAAGCCAAGGCCATAATTATAACGGAGGATAGTAGATTCATCGCCACGACCCCACACATTGCCAATACCTCCAAACACTACAGTACCGATCCGCCAAAACCAGACTCTACGCCATTCGGCCTGCAATAAGGCGGCATTGTTGTCGCGGTATTTTCCATCAAAATAACCCCGAAGCCGCTTCGTACCACCCAAGGTAGCAAGGTTGAAAAATGGAGGATTTCCCCAAGACAAAATAACCGAGCCTTGAACGGCAATGACATCTTTATTACCTAAGGCATGAAAACGTGATCCATCGGCCTGAACCCGCTGAAATCTAAAATCACTACCTGTCCATTGATCTTCTGCATAGAGTGATGTTTCTACCAACCACCCTTTGGAGGGATAAAAACGATTGTCGCGGGAGTCTATCAAATATACTAGTCCTAGACCAGAGGATGTGCCGCCTTGGAATCCCGTGTATATTCCTTGTTGAATCAGGCCAGATGAGTCAGTTTTGGTTATTTTGTATTGGTCGAACCCATACCGAAGCCCTAGAAACTGAGCACCCTTGATGTTTTTTAAGACCGTGGTCTTAAATTTTGGATACTTGGCGGTGTATTTTTCGGAGTACTCATTTGGTATCGTATTGCCAACTCCGAAAAAAGGAAAGATATAGTTGAACCAACCAAACTCTCCGTAAGTCTGCCATTTTCCATTTCCAAAATAGATTTGGTAGGGTAGCCAAGCCAGAAATTGCTTGTTTTGAGTATAAGTGACTCCAAAAGTAATATTGTTGCGCTGAGGGGCATTTTTGGAGTAAAAAGTAGCAATGCCGCCTGCCCCAAAACCAAGGCGGGTATCGGGGGTGTAAAATAAGACAGGCAAACCAAATACCCTAAAGGTAGTATCGGTTTTGGGAGTGACCTCTTTATCTGACTGTGCAGTGGCTGAAAATGAGAGCGTTAATGCCAGAAAAGGTGTAAAAATAGTTCGAATCATGTGTTGTAGTTTAGTAGTGTTGTTGCGATGGTCGCGAGTGAGCGAAATTGCAACAGCACCATTTGTCACAAAGATACGGTACTACACTGATATTGGTTTTTGAGTAATGGTTAGGGTGCACGAATTTGCTAGTTCAGGCTGTTATCATCCCATTTCAGACACCTTGAATTCACTGGAAATGGTATCAACCCCTACGCAATGACTTTGGGCTTGTGATGTTTCTAGGTCATGGTGCGCTCCTGCGTCGTGATGTGTGAGAAGAAACTGGAGGACTCCCCGATATTGTGAGCGAAAATTTAGGTTTTGCCATCCATGCCCGCGAATTAGGATACCGTGGCCGTTTTTTAGAGGATGTAACCTGTTAGGAGGATTTCCCTGATTCGGTTTGCTCTTTCCGAATCCGCCACATGAAATGGATCCGTGGAATTTCCGAATTTTTGAAACAAAAAATGGGTTAGTTGATTCGTTGTAAAAACATCAGTTGGGCAGAAAAATTGGATATTCTATTTCCAACACTTACCCTCCCACTGACTTTGCTTTATTTCGGGTTTATGCTCAGTGTAAACTTAGTGATGCCATATTTCTTCGGAAAACATCAAGATATTACCTTTATACTGGCGGGTCAAGATATTCCGCTTCCACCTGGACTTGGACAAGCCCAATTAGCGGATAGTCTCAACCCAATAGGTATGGTATTTGACCATCATGGCAACCTATACATAGCCCAAAAGAATGGGCAGGTACTATTGTTGGGTTCTCAAGGCCATTTGCCTGCTAGTTTGTACCTGTTGCAGGTGGTGTGTGCTCAAGGTAGGTTTTGTTTGAAATTTGTGGTGCAAGGGTGATCTAAAGCATAAGTATTTTTAAAGTTTCTTACTGTTGCTAACCTTTGGTTGGCTCCGTAAGGAACTTTTCTTTTTGAAGTGAAAATCAATTATTCACACAAAAAACTATCTTTGCGTTACTAAAGTAAAAATTATGACGCAAGATGAACAAGCAATTGCCGAAATAAGAAACCTCATCAGTGAAGCCAATATGGAGGAGGCGGTGTCTAAAACTCGCCTTTTTCTGGAGTCTAAAGGCCAAGAAGATTCTATATTACAATTGGACATGATTGAGGCCGAATGGAATGACGTGCGTACTCAAACCCTAGGTGGATTGCTCTCTGTAGATGACCAAGTACGTTTAAACAATATATCAAGGGCCAAATTATTATCGTTAGTACTCATACAAAGCGGCGATGAACACCTTGCCGAACGACTGACGACAGGATTGCCCAAGGCTGGATCTGAACCCGCTACCCGCTCCGACAAAAATGCCCAGCAAAACAATGATTTCAAAAATGGGTTAAAAAACGCCATCGGCATTTTGTTTTTCATTATTACCTTTGGAGCCTTCATTGGGCACGATTATGTTTTTGGCATTTTTATACTTTTGAGCGGCATTATTTGCTTTGTTCCAACCCTTCGTTTCATCGAAAAAACCATCGGTTTTCAATTTCTTTCGTGGCATAAATATGCCCTATTACTAGTGTTTTTGATAGTCTCCGCCGCCAGTACCAAAGAGCGGTTACCGACCAAGCCATCTCCCTCTACGGATACTCAAAAAAAGGAATAATTAGCCTCTCTACAACATGACAGATCTATTCAAAAAATTAAACTACAAAGACCAAACTCCCGTGACCATCCTAAATGCCCCAGTGGGCTTTATCGAATGGATTACCATGTCTGCTGATATCAGAGTAGCAACCACCCTTGTGCCCACAGAAAGGACTGATTTTATATTGGCTTTTGCTACCAAACAAGCCGAAGTAGATGCTTTTGCCTTGGATTTTCAGCAACATACTCAAGGAGATGCCATTTTATGGATAGCCTACCCTAAGGGAAGTTCCAAACGCTATCACTGTGAATTCAATCGCGATACGGGCTGGGACATGTTGGGCAAAGCCGGTTTTGAAGGGGTACGCCAAGTCGCTATTGATGCCGATTGGTCTGCTCTACGGTTTCGGCGAGTTGAATTCATCAAAACCATGACCCGAAGTTTTGCCATGACTGAGGTGGGTATGGACAGGGCTCAAAAAGTAATATACATGCCTGCTCCCGATGATTTATTGCTTGCATTGAAATCCAGTCCCACGGCTGCCCAAAACTTTGAAAAACTGGCACCTTCTCACAAAAAAGAATATATCCGCTGGATAGAAGAAGCCAAAAAAGCGGAAACGCGGTTCAATCGGATCGCTAAAGCAGTGGTGATGCTGGAGGAAAATAAAAAAATTAGTTAGGGTTTTTTCAAAAAAAACTCGCTCAATCCAAAAAACATCCATACCTTTGCTGACCGAACGATCGGTAAGTTGTATGCCAGTAAAAAAAATAGACAAATCAGAGATTCTACAACGATGTTGGGAAGTCTTGAATCGGGACGGCTATCACGCCGCATCCATCAGTGTGCTTGCTGAAGCGACAGGACTTGGAAAACCGGGGCTATTGTATCATTTTGGCTCTAAAGAGCAACTCATGCAGGCTGTTTTGGAGTTTGCTTCCCAAAAATTTCGGGATTATGTACTATCCGTTGCTACCGAAGATTTACCCCCGGAACAACGACTAGAAAAACTCTTGCGTCGCCAAAATCGGTTGGCAAAAATAGATCGCCAAGGCTGTTTTTTTGCCAATACTGCCCTCGAAACAGGTCGTGATGGGCCATTTAATGCTTTTCTCGTAAAAATATTTGCAGAATGGGAATCCGCCGTTGGTGCCATCTATATGGAGCAACTCCCTGAAAATGAAGCGAAAAAGGCCGCCTATCGCCTCTTGCTTGAATATGAAGGCGCGGTTATTTTTTACAAACTCACCAGCGATACCCAACACTTAGAAAACATAGTAAAGAGCGCGGTGGAAGGGTATCAAACTATTCAGGATCAAAAACAAAAACATCATGAAGAAATTAATCTATAAACTTGTAGGGCTTGGCCTTAACCTTTGGTCATTGGTGGCTCCCAAGGCTGCTGCCAGAAAAGCATATCAATTGTTTGGAAAACCTCCGAAACCAAATTTTCGCACCAAAGAAAAAGAATTTCTGGACGGTTCTACCCAAATCAACAGCACCATTGCCGATCATCAGATCGTCGAATATCATTGGGGCCCTGCCGATGGGCCGCTGGTCTTATTGACTTATGGCTGGAATTACAATGCAGGACGCTGGAGGCATTTCGTTCCGGATTTAGTGAAGGCTGGGTTTCACGTCCTTGCTTACGATCCGCCCGGACACGGACGCAACAAGCATGGAAACATGCTCAATGTGTTGATTAATAGCAATATACAACAAGGGCTTATACATAAATATGGGCAGGCGGAAATCCTAATTGGACACTCTTTTGGTGGTGCCTGCGCGGTGTACACCATCAAAAGTCTCCCAGTCCAGTTACAGCCTAAACGGGCAGTCATCATGGCTTCCTTTAGCAATGCGCCAAGGCTTTTTTCTGAATACCGCCACGCGATCGGACTTTGGGAAAGTGTCTATTATGGGATGGTTCGGCACTTAGAAAGCAAAATTGGTATGCCGCTCAACACCTTTGATATGGCGCGTATGAGCAGTCAACTGGGTCGTGTCGAAACATTGTTGGTGCATGATCCAAAGGATACTGTTACCCCTTTTTCCAATGCGCTTCGCTACCATGCCTACTGGCCAGACAGCCTGTTGTTAGAAGCAGAAAATGCTGGGCATCACCTCGGTACAGCAGCCATCACGGATGCTGTCCTACAGTTTGCGATGTATGGAGCAAAGCCCCAAACGGCGATCATCAATGAAAAACCATTGGATGCAGACCATGATTTAATTCGGTATTTTGCTGGGCTTGAGTTTTAAAATGGTAGGGGTTCAACATCAATAAAGTGACAAAGTAGAATTAAGCGATAGATGCGATCAGTGCTTTACCTAACCACATTGACCACCAAAGCAGTACTATCCCTTCAATTGACCAATCAACTCCAACAAAGCCGCGCTCACCTGATTCCGTTCCACATTGGCTTCAGCGTTAGAAAGGATGCCATTGCGCTCTTTGCGTTGGAGGATTTCCCAGCGGGCAGATAGTTGGGAGGCATCGTCCAAAAGGTGGGCCGCGTGGACTTCGGCGTGATCAAGCAATTGCGGGATGGCCTCGCTCGTGCGGCCAGATGCAATGAGGGCGCGGAGTTTTTTCGTTACAGGGGATTGCCCCAATGAAGGAGGAGCATTTTTTCCAGAGATGGCACTACCATGATAATGGATATCGCCGACATGCACGTTGCCGCCCGCCTGCACGATGTCGTCGCCGAGGCGAAAATCACCACCTGCTTTGATGGTGCTGCCTTTGATGATGTTCTTTTCATCGTAGTCCCCGTCGGAGGTTGCGCCTTTGTCGCCAGTATGGAAATTGCCTGCTACGTCAATATCTGAATCCGATATGACGTTTTTGAGGCGGCTGCGTTGGTGCTCAAAGGCAGCGAGCCTCGATTCCAACTCCTTGACGAACTGTGGATTGTCTTTCAAGTCTTCCAACTTATCCTGTATGATGTCTTTTTTGACCTCCACCGACTTGTTGGGGTCTTCCAGTTTTGCACTGGCTTTCGGATCTTCGGGGGTCAAAAACCATGATTTTACCCATAGTACCGATTCATTGATGAATTCTTTGGGGAATTTTTTCAGTTCCTCGTTGTCGGTGAGGAGGTTGAGGATGTAGGTTGTTGCTGTTTCTAACATGTTTTTTTTTAGTAGGATTTATGAAATTTTAAGGATTTAATGGGATTTTTAATTAAAGTCATTTCTTTTTTGTTTTATCCAACTGCATTTTATGAATCACCCAAGCAGGGATGTAGTCTCGCAATTCAAAAAGGTCATCGCTTGGTTCGCCCACCATTTCGGGTGTCAGTTCCTCGACCGATTTATCTTTCTCATAACTGGTGTTGAATAAATGCTTGTATTCTAAACTTTTTGCCCCAAAATTGAGCAACAACCCACTTGGGATATTGAGTCGTCCGAGGGTATTGATGGCTTGTGCAAAATCTTTTTCATCTAAGGCGGTTTTGGCCTTCATTTCCACCGTTACGAAATTATCGCAAAGAAAATCAACGCGGCGAGCGGCGATCTTGTATTGATCGTAATAGATAGGCAGCCAGACTTCTCTTTCAAAAGGAATCCCGGCGCGGCGCAACTCAATGGCTAATGCCCGACAATAGACGTATTCCATAAATCCACGCCCTAACTTTTGATGCACTTTCATAGCGCAGCCATTGATTTGGTAGGTTAAATCGCCTTTTTCCATTGTAATTATCGTTTTTTAATAGTACGCCGAGACCTGATTATTTTGGCAACAATTTAAGGAGTTTTTAGAATGTAGAAATAGCATTTATAAAATTTCTAAAGATTTAAAAGGGCTTTAGCCCACCGTATAATCCTATTAAATCCTTTTAATCCCATAAATCCTACTTACAAAACCCTACTCGCCCATTTTGGCAATGATTGCTTGAAATGCTGCTTCGCCAATGTGCTCCTTGATTGCCCCAAGATAACTTTCAGGTACGCTTGAATTGGGCGAGCCTATTTTTTGAAAAATTTGATAAGATTGCAAAAACGCAAGCGTTGCCTTTTCTATATCATTTTGCTGATTCAAATAAATATCACCCATGTTATTCAAGGTGGTGGCTAGCCCACCAATATCGCCGATTTGCTGCATTATGGCCAGACTTTGTTCTAAATACCGCAAGGCGGAGTCGGAGTCGCCTTTGACTTTGTAGATTTGGCTGATATTATTCAAGGTCGTGCCCTCGCCTTGACGGTCGCCGATTTGCTGCCTTATGGCCAGACTTTGTTCCAAATACCGCAAGGCGGTGTCGTAGTCGCCTTTGGCATGGGCAGTTGCCGCTAGATTATTCAAAGTCGTGCCCTCGCCTTGACGGTCGCCGATTTGCTGCTGAATGGCCAGACTTTGTTCCAAATACCGCAAGGCGGTGTCGTAGTCACCTTTGACTTTGTGGATTTGGCTGATATTATTCAAGGTCGTGCCCTCGCCTTTACGGTCGCCGATTTGCTGAATAATGGCCAGACTTTGTTCTAAATACCGTAAGGCGGTGTTGTAGTCGCCTTTGACTGAGTAGATT
Source organism: Saprospiraceae bacterium (assembly GCA_031373665.1). GTDB lineage: Bacteria > Bacteroidota > Bacteroidia > Chitinophagales > Saprospiraceae > M3007. The sequence goes on from JANMMZ010000075.1 coordinate 8,229, forward strand.
AGGCTGATATTATTTAACGTTGTGCCCTCTCCTTGACGGTCGCCGATTTGCTGCTGAATGGCCAGACTTTGTTCCAAATACTGCAAGGCGGTGTCGTAGTCGCCTTTGGCACGATAGATTTCACCAATATTATTCAGGCTTCTACCCTCCCCTTCACGGTCTCCGATTTGCTGATTAATGGCCAGACTTTGTTCCAAATAATGCAAAGCGGTGTCGTAGTCGCCTGTTTTATGAAACAAATATCCAATATTACCAAGTGCCCTACTGTTGGTTTCATCATCAATATTTTTCGCTAACACGGCTTGATTGAGTGCTATCACCCGTTGGTTTAAGCCAATACGTTCATATTCCTTTTGTAAACGAAACGAAATTCTGGCAAAATCGATCCAGGATTCGGCAATTTCATAGTATTCCCGTGCCAAATCATCATCGTCCCAGGTGGGTTGGTTTTCAAAGTATTCCCCTGCTTTTAAAGCCCAGGCTTTTGTATTGGCCTGATCCAACCTATTTTGCCCCATCCACTCTCGGGTCAAGCGATGCACCTCAAAGCGGCCCTCTTTTTCTAAAAAGCACAAAGACCAATCTTGCAAGGCTTGCAAGACAAGGAGTAGATCCACTTCCTGCTCCCCGCTCACAGCCGCCAAAGCGGCCAATGGGGTGCGGGCAATAAACACCGAAACCATTTGGAAAATGGCTTTTTCCCGCTCGGTCAGTCGTTCATATACTTTTGCTAAGAGCAGGTTTTCAAAAACATCGGCTTCCGCTGCGCGGACTTGATCCCAACTAAAAGTCCTGTCCTTTTTCAGCAAAGCCTCCAAATACTCGTAGCCGCGTGGGTGTCCGTCGAGGCGCTTATAGACATCGTTTCTATCTTGGAGTGGGATTCCGCGCAGGGTTTCGGAATAATTGAGCAGTCGGTATTGCTCGGCGTAGCCCATTTTATCCAAAGTGAGGTGCTCAATCACATCGGCCAAATCTTCGATTTTGTAGCGGGTGGTGAACAGGATATGGCAGTTTTCGGGTGTATTTTCGCACAAATGCCTTAAAAACGCACTCAAACCCGCAACCCCGATGCTGTGTTGGTAAGCCCCGCCCTGATCTGTTTGCACGTCTTCGGCATTGTCGAAGATCAAAATCGTTTTGCGGCCATTCAGGTAGTTATCTATCAGCAGTTGGAGTTTATTCAATACGTCCCTTTCTGGGTCGTCTATTGCCTCTTGTATTTGTTCTGCTAAATCGGGGTTGATTTTGGCAAAACGCTTGTTGAGCGCATTGAGGATGTGCGCTTCATTGATTTGGTGGTCTTTTCTAAAAATAATGGTGGCGTGGCTGTGGTTGTCGTAATTATGGGCAAATGCCTCCGCCAAGGTCGTTTTACCCAGACCGCCCAATCCATGCAAACACACGTGCCGCCCCGCCCGAAACGCTTGGCGCATCTGGATCAGGTAGCCTTTGCGTCCAATAAAGCCTTCGCCAATCAGGCGGGATTGCTTGGTTTTGAGAAAACTGCTGGCTGGGTAAAAATTCTTGAGTAAGTTATCATCGTAAGGCCGCATGTTATCAATCAAAGCACCGACCGATTGGTTCTGATACACCACAGGGGTGAACCACTCTGCTATATGCGGAATTTGAGGGGATTGTTCCCGACGCTGCGCGATGTCATCATACATGGCATCGCGTGCATAGGCCAGGGCGCGGGTGAGCGATAAGCCTTTGGCCAATTGGGTGTATAATTCAGTAGTAAATACCTTGGCGCCCTCGTCGGTGACAGCAAAACGCATGGCTACGATGCTGGGCACTCCAAAGGCAGCCGCTTGTTCGGTCACGCCGCCTTCGCTGCCCGCAATGGCGGTTTCGCAAGCACTTAGGATCAGGAGTTTGACGCATTGGTGTCCACGCAGGGTCTCGCCCAAGGCTGCACCCGTGATTTGCAGTTCGTCGCCGTCTTCATTTTCAAAATACAATACGCCTTTGTGTTGGGCCGCATGATAGGCTCCATGTCCACTGATGTGGACGATGTCGTGTTGTCGTGCGTGGAGTGCTTTATCGAGTTCATCGAGGGAGGCATTTTCCAAAAACTCGATCACGATTTTGGGCTTTTTATCGCCCGTGGCTTCCAAAGCACCAATGGCGCGAATGAGGCGGGTTTGTTCCTCTTCGATTTGCAGCATTTTGCCCCGTTCGTCCAAGTTTTCGGGCAAAGCAGCGATAAACAGCATTTTCAAAGGGGCCGCCGAGGCGTGGTCGCCTTGCATGTTGAAGGTATCGAGCGCGGTTATTTTCGTTCGTACCAACCCAAAATTGTTGAGTGCGAGGCTTCTTTTGGGTTCGGCCAATTTGGGCGGAAACAACAACGGCAGGGCCATTTCAAACGGCAGATTGACGATGGTTTCGTCATCAGTAGAAATGGCTAGGAGCAACTCTTCTATGCGTTTTTCTCCGAGCAACTGAATGAAATCAGCGCAGGCTTTGCCGATCTCTCCCGCAAAAAAGGTATTGAAAATCAATTGTGACAAATGATTCTCTAGTGCGATGACGCTGGAGGGGTTCATTGGCTCGAACCCAGCCAATCGCATCTGTGCTTCACTGCCGCGCCTAAAGGTTTGAAGGGTATGCAGCGATTCAAACAACTGCGGGGGGATATTTACTGCTATGTTTTCGCACCACTTTTCGCCCGAAGTTGCCAAGGCCCCTTGGGTACTGTGCTTGCTTTTGACGGATAGGTTGGCTTCGTATGTGTTGTCTTCCGCTTTGTCTAAGCGCAAAAAGAGGATGCTGCCCGATTGGAAATCGCGGGCGATGTTGTAGGTGATATTGTCACCTATATGGACATCGCCATTGGCATGAATGGTGCCGTAAACAATATTTTTTTGAGCGGGTGTATCTTTGGTCATGTTTTTCTTTGTTCCGTAAGCGTTTTTTATGCCAAATAAATAGCAGAACAAATGTATAACGTTTTGTCTAGATCTAAGGTGTGAATTTTTTGAATCACCTCACTCGCCCCACAAACGCCTTTATACCCAAGAAAAATCAGGGTTTTCCTACTCACTCCGAAACGACTTCACCAGGTTCATCAACGCCTAGAACCACAAATTTAGACAGTGTACTGTCCAAATTTATATAAATCTGGAGGATATACTGTCTAAATTTATTTAAATTTGGACAGTACGCTGTCTAAAAAATGCTTATCTTTGTGCCTATAAATTTTCTTTATATGATTGAACGCTTATTAACCGACCAAATTAGGCAGCGGTTTGGACGAAAAAAGGCCATTTTGTTACTAGGCCCTCGGCAAACGGGTAAGACCACTTTGGCTAAATCCTTCATGGCCGAATATTCAAGTAAAGCCCTCTATTTGAATGCAGATGAACCCTTTGACCGCCAACGCCTGACCAATGCTTCTTCCACCCAACTACGGCAGTTGATTGGTACCAATGAATTTGTGGTGATTGACGAGGCGCAGCGAGTACCGAACATTGGCTTGACGCTAAAACTGCTCGTTGACCAATTGCCCGAAAAACAGGTGCTTGCCACAGGCTCTTCCTCTCTCGATCTGGCCAATACGATCAATGAACCCTTGACGGGGCGCTTGTTCACCTTCCATTTGCTACCGATCTCTTGGCAAGAATGGGCAAAACACACTGGCTTTTTAGAGGCGGAACGCTCTCTTGAACAACGCCTTTTATACGGTTCATACCCCGATGTATTGAACAATCCGGGCGATGAATCAGCAATGTTATCTAGCCTTGCAGCCGGGTATCTTTACAAGGATATACTTTCTTTTGGTAATGTGCGGAAGCCTGAACTCCTCGAAAAATTACTCCAATGCCTTGCCTTGCAAATGGGCAACGAAGTATCGTACAATGAGTTGTCAGGCTTACTAAAAATCAGCAAAGACACCATCGTAAATTATATTGACTTGCTTGAAAAGTCGTTCATTATCTTTCGCCTTGGGCCTTTCAGCCGTAACCTGCGGACTGAAATAGTCACTTCCCGCAAGGTCTATTTCTACGACAATGGCATCCGAAACATGCTCATCAATAACTTCAACCCACTCGAATTGCGCACGGACAAGGGAGCCCTATGGGAAAACTTCCTCGTCAGTGAGCGAAAAAAGCGGAATCTCTATGCGCAGCACCTGCACAATGCTTTTTTTTGGCGGACGCACCAAGGCCAGGAAATTGATTATGTCGAGGACGCAGGCGGACAAATTTCCGCTTATGAGTTCAAATGGAACCCTGGACGTTACGCCAAAATGCCTGCGCCTTTTGCATCTGCTTATCCCAATGCCACTTGGTCGGTGCTTAACTCAGAAAATTTTCGACCTTTTTTGGAATTCTAATGTTTCGGTTCTAATAATTGACAGCTTACTCACTCCGCAACGCCCTAACCGGATTAGCCAAAGCCGCCCGCACCGCCTGCGAGCCAATCGTGACGCCTCCCACGCCGAACAGCAGCAGGATGCCCGGAATCAGTATCCCCAGCCCCATTGAGATTCGGTAAGCAAAAACATTCAGGAATTGGCTGCCCAAGAACCAGCCGAGCGGAATGGCTATCACTGATGCGATGCCCAGTAGTATCAGGAAATTGCGGGACAACAGCAGCACCAATTCCTGGGGCGACGCTCCGAGTACCTTCCGAAGGCCGATCTCCTTGGTGCGTGTTTCGACGGTGTAGGTTGCCATGCCGAGCAGACCGAGCGCGGCAATGACGATGGCCAACAGGGCAAAAACCGAAATGATGGAAAGCGCGTCGCGCATTTCCACGTAGTTGTTTCGGATGGTTTCTTCATAAAATTCGGACTCCATTGGGCGTTCCGGTACGGCTTGCGCCCAAGCGCGCTGGAGGGCCACGAGGGTCGCCGTCGGGTCGCCGGGAGCAATTTTTAAGTTGAGTAAAGTCCAGTTTTCGGCATTGTTCCGGAGCAAAAGCGGGCCGAGTTCGGAATCGGCGGGGCGGAAAAGAAAATCTTTGACCACGCCGCGAACGGTCAATCGAGTCGAATCTCCGACGATGATTTGCTTACCGAGGGCTTCAGCAGGCGTACCAATCTGGAATTTATTACAAAACGTTTCATTGACGACAGCAAACGATTCGTGCCTGCGCCCAGTCGCAGCCTCCTTCGGAAAATTTTCTCCGGCAACGAAGGTCAATTTGAGGTTTTCGGAGAAATTTCTGTCCACAGAAAATTTTCGGACGGCCGTTTTTTCTGCCTCCGACGAAACGCGCACGTCGTCGGCTTGGTCGCGGTTTGTTCCGAGTGGGTGCGACATCGCCGAAATCCGTTCCACGCCCGGCACGGCTTCCAAAATGGGGATGATTTTTTCGGGCGACTGGCCTTGCAATTCAACGTTCAGGATTTGACTGGAATTGAAACCGTAGTCCATCGTCATCAGGAAACCGATTTGTTTTGAAACGGTCGTCACCAGAATGATAAACACCAGCGACACGGTGAACTGACTGATCAACAGCACTTTACGCAAACCGAGGTGTTTGAAAAACTTCAAATTCAACAGCCCTTGCAGCACCGAAACTGGGCTGATCCGCGACATGGCCAGCGCAGGCAACGCGCCTGCCAATAAACCGACACCGACCGCGAAGCCCAAAAACCAGCCCATCGCCCAACGGTCTTCCTCGATGGAAACATCCAAAAACTGGGTGAACGAAAGACTGTTGAACCCCGGCTGCAATCCTTTCATAAAAAGCCAACCAACGCCAAGTGCGAGCATGGCCGTGACGACGGCTTCACCCAGCAATTGCCCAGCCACCTGCCAGCGCGTCGCGCCCATGACCTTTCGGACACCGATTTCCCGCGCCCGAGTCAAGGCTCGCGCGAGGGTGAGGTTGGTGTAGTTGAAACAGGCTGAAAGCATGACCACACCGCCCAAAATTAGCAAAAAATAGAGCAAAACTGAGGGCAAACCGCGCCCTAAATTGTTAGAAAGCATCGGCCCTGGCGTGATGTTGTCGAGTGGTTGGAGGTAATATTGGTAGCCTGCGTCGCGACTTTCAAGTGTCAGGTTGGGCAATTCGGTCTTTGCGATGGCCGTCAGAGCATCCTCCGTTTGGGCGACTGTGGCCCCTTTTTGGAGGCGGATGTAGGTATAAGTTCCGTAGATGTCGTTCCAGTTTTGGGAAAATTCGGGACCGAGGACACCGCTTTTTTCCAAAGTCGGAATGCTGGCCGCCGACACGAGCGCATCAAATTCAAGATGGGTTTTTCCCGGCGGTTCGGCCAAAACGCCCGTGACCTGAAACGCGCCCATTCCATTGATTTTCAATGTTTTGCCAACGGATTCTGTGCGAGGAAAAAATCGTTCGGCGCTCTTTGCGCTCAAAACAATGGTGAAGGGTTCGTCCAAAGCCGTCGCCACATTGCCTTCCAAAAGCGAAAAACCGAAGACCTCAAAAAAGGAGGGCTCGGCAAACATTCCTTGGATGGGCAAGATTTTTCCGCCCCCGCTGACCTCTCCGTTGGCTCTCGAAGCCAGTCGTGTCATGGTTTCTACCTTCGAAAAACCCGCTGACAAAGCCGCACCGAGCGGGAACGGCGTGGTGGCGTAGGGTTCGGCACCGCCGTCCTTTCGGAATGCCTTAGTGTTCACTCGGAAAACGCGCTCGCCTTCCGGGTGAAATTTGTCGTAATTGTAAGCACTCCGGACGAGCAGCAAAATAAACAGGCAAACGCCCATGCTCAAACCTAGGCCGAGGATGTTGATAACTGAAAAAAGGCGGTTTTTTGTGAGGTTTCGGAGGGCAAGTTTGATATAATTCTGTAGCATAATTGTACGATTAATTCATTGAACATCAATTTTTATATCCCATTGACAAATTGGTGTCCCCAACAACTTTCAAAGCAACATCAACAGACTTTGTTGATTTGTTGTCAATCTTTAAGACCATATTTTTATCCACGTTTACTTTGATTTTTTGACGTGGTCTGACGATCTGCGAAGAATGTTCGCCACCGTTAATGGGCGTCTGATGAACAGTAATATCTATCGAAGATATGTTTTTTAAATTTACTGTATAGGATCCATGTTCGTTGTTGCCTAATATAAAACTATTGTTTGGTCCAATAGTAGTAACAGAGGTCAATGAACGACAACCAGTGGTCAATGCAATGAAAATGAGCGATACAAAAATTAACTTTTTCAATTTTTTATAATTTAGTTTGTGATTCAATTTTTTTGTTTAATTTACTCAAATGCAGGATCGGGATTCCATCAATCTGAACGCAGCGACTTCATCCCGAAAAAAACCGAGATTTCGTACTTTATTCGCTGCGCAAACTCTCAACAGGATTTGCCAAAGCCGCCTTCACGCTCTGAAAGCCCACCGTCAAAAACGCAATCAGCATCGCTGCTGCGCCCGCTGCGGCGAACATCCACCAAGAAATCTCAATGCGATAGGCAAAATCTGCCAGCCATTTATTCATAAAAAAGTAGGCGATGGGCGAGGCAATGACAATGGAGATCACGACCAGTTTCAGGAAGTCTTTGGCCAAAAGGCCAGTGATACCCGCGACCGATGCACCGAGTACTTTTCGGACTCCAATTTCTTTGATGCGCCGCTGAGCCATGAACGCTGCAAGGCCAAACAACCCAAGGCAGGCAATAATAATGGCCAACAAGGCAAACCCTAAAACTAAGGATCCTGCCTGCGTTTCGCTCCGATAAATTTGATCGAATTGCTCATCCATAAACTCGTAATTGAAGGGCAAACCCGATGAGGTTTTTTCCCAAATCTGCTTAATGTCGGCAATCGTGGATTGCAAATCATTGGTTTTCAGGCGAAATGAGATACTCGCTGGGTAGTTTCCACGAAATAAGACGAGCGGTTTGATCTCATCACGGAGGCTCTCAAAATGAAAGTCTTCAATCACTCCGACGATATGAAAGGCTTCGTCTGTATTCTTTTCAGCATCGGTAACCATGTAGAGTTTCTGATCCAAAGCCTGTTCGTAGCCCAGCGCTTTGGCCGCTTTGCGGGTTATCAAGATGGCACTGGTATCAGCCAGAGCAGTCGGATCGAAATCGCGGCCTTCGAGTAGTTTGATTTTCATTGTTTTCAGGTAATCGTCATCTACCCACCAGGTATTGAGCGAAATACCGCTTTCCGGCGTGAAGGGTCTTTCTTTAAAAAGTACCTGATCGCTGTGAAGGCCATTGGTGGGCAAAAAACCAGAAATGGTGCCGCTTTCAACCTCTGGCAAGGCCAATACCTCGGATTTGAATATCTTTGATTTTGGGCCAATGGTCAGTGCGTCATTGACTACTAAAACCTGAGAGCGGTCGAAACCAAGGTTTTTATTTTTAATGAAATCCATCTGTTTCCAAGTGACCAATGCCCCAATGATGAATACCAGTGAGGTGGCAAATTGAAAGGTCACCAAGGAATTGCGCAGCCATTTTCCGCTGCGTCCATTGGCGTATAAATTATTGGTTTTCAATACTTTAATCGGCTGAAATCCAGACAATACAAAGGCAGGATATATGCCTGCTAACAAGCCTGTAACCAGAATAAAGCCTAAGACTCCAAGCATCAAACGCGGCTCTTGCCAGAAATCAAACCCAAGTTCTTTACCCGAAAAACGATTGAACTGAGGCATCAGCAACCGAACAATTGGCAACGTCAACAGTCCTGCAAACAAACTCAAAAGGACGGATTCAGTCAAAAACTGGCCTACTAAACTACTTTTTCCCGATCCTAATACTTTCCGAACACCTACTTCGCGAGATCGTTGTGCAGAGCGAGCCGTGGAGAGGTTCATAAAATTGACCGCTGCCAACACCAAAATGAACAAGGCTATGATACCAAAAATCTGTACCATTGCCATGCTTCCATTAGGCGAAAGATCTCCGTTGCGAGTGCCGCCGCTGAGGTGAATATCAGTCAATGGTGTCATGCCCAATACGACGCTGGTGCCGTTTTTTTGCATGTCTTCCCATTTTTGATTCATCACCTTTTCGGCCTCTTTCCCAATATAGCGATACACAATTTTGGGCCATTCGGCCTCAAAACCTTCAGGCGAGGCATGCTCTTTGAATAGGATATAGGTATTGAAATTAAAACTTAGCCACTCTTCGTTTTTGGCTTCGTCCAAGCCGAGCATGGAGATAAAAAAGTCGGCTGTAATATGCGAGTTTTCAGGAATATCGCGCATCACACCCGTGATTTTGGCTTGCCAGTCGTTGTCAAATTTTAGGGTTTCACCTAATGGGCTTCGGCCAAAAAAATATTTTTTGGCCACTTTTTCAGAAATGACGACTGTATTTGGCTCGCGCAGTGCCGAGTGTGGATCACCCTCGCTGAGTGGGAAAGTGAATATATCAAAAATCGAAGGGTCGGCGAAAAGCACCTTTTTTTCAGAAAAAACCTTGTCGTCGCGGCGTACAGACAAGTCGCCTTTTCTACGGAATCGGCAAATAGCCTCGATTTGTGAGTAGTCATTTTTAAGGGCATCGGCCATAGGTGCGGAAGCACATGCGATGCTCATGTCGGCACCACCGAATTTTACATCGGCTTGGGTGCGAAAAATACGCGCCGACTTTTCATGAAAACGATCGAAACTCAATTCATCCGCTACCCAAAGCGCGATGAGCAGGCAGGCTGATAGACCAATGGTCAGACCCAAAATATTAATGGCTGCGAAACCGGGATGTTTACGTAGGTTTCGGAGTGCGATTTTTAGATAATTTTGTATCATAATCCTAAATTTACTTATTATATTTGTATTGTTTTAATCCGCCCGCAACACGTCCGCAGGGTTTGTTCGCACGGCCTGCCGCACCTTGAAACCCACGGTTCCCACCACGATCAGCACCAAAATGGACACTGCAGGCACCATTGTTAGGGGGTCTACGCCCACATTGATCTTGAAAATAGTATCCATCAAAAATTTGGTAAAGGCAAACCCTACCCAACAGCCAATGACCGCCGCGATGACAAAAATCCAAGCATAGCCCTTGCTTACCAAGAGCAGGATTTGTATTGGCCTGGCACCCACTACCTTGCGTAGGGCGATTTCTTTCATTTTTTTCATGATCGTTAACGAAACCAAGGCAAATAGCCCTGTCGCGGTGAGTAGGATGGCAATCACCGAAAACCAAGTAAAAATGGTAGCAATACTCTGGGTCACACTCAGGGCTTCCATCGCTAACTCATCTTGGTAAAAACCTTGGAAGGGCTTGAGCGGATACAATTGTGCCCACTGCGCTTTCACTCGATCATTCACCGCAATAAGTTCGCCCGGCCGTGCTTTGATGATCAAGTTGCCGTATTTTTCGGGCTTGACAAGGCGCATCACCGCAGGGGAAAGAGGCTCAAATAGGTGCATTTGGATATCGCCCATCGTACCGATCACTGAATAGGTCGCTGTGTCCAATCGAATTTGTTTACCTAGGGCTTCTTCATTTGTCCACCCAAATTCGCTGGCCATTTTTTGAGAAATCAGCACTGCATTGGTATAATCCGACTCCCGCTGCGTTTCCAAAAGGCGGCCAGACAAGGCATGAAGGTTCATCACCTGGGTGTAGTTGTCGCCCACTTCGAGGTAGTTGACCTCACGTTTTTCGCCCGCTGCTTCGGCGGTGATGGAGCGGTTACCAAAGCCGATGTGGTGGCGCGTACCAGCCACCGATTCTACGCCCGGTAGTTGCTGTACCACGTTGCGGAGCGCATCATAGGCATCTCGGTTGGATACCGGAACACTGATTAGGTCATTCCGAGTGTAGCCATAGTCGAAGTTTTTTTGGAACGTGGCATTGCGGGCAAAGGAAACGCCCGCAACCACTGTGATCAGTGACACCACTACTTGCAAACCCAGCAAAACCCGCGAAAAGAGGTTGTTGCCGCCAAATTTCACCGCCCCTCTGAATATCCGAGACGGATTAAAACTACTGATATAAAATGCCGGATATGTCCCGGCCAGAAGCGTCGTGAAGGCAAACATCCCCAACATAAAGACCTGCAACGTTCGGTCATTCAAAAAATCAACGTTTGCTTCCAACCCATTGAACATGCTATTTGCTGTTGGGATCCACCAATTAATCATCAGGATCGAAACGCCCATCGCCATGACCACAACTGCTGCGCATTCCAGCAACATCTGTCGCATCAGTTGGGCGCGGGTACCGCCCATCACCTTGCGCACGCCCATTTCGCGCAGGCGGCGGGTGGAGCGGGATACAGTGGTGTTAGCAAAATTGAGACAGGCAGAGAGAAAGATCAAACAGGCCATCATCAATCCACCATAAGCAGCAGCATCGTTGGGGCGGCCCACCAAATTATTGGAGGCAATGGATTCCGCCTTATCATTGATCGTGGACATGGGCAACAAGCGGAAACCCGAGACCTTCCAGTCTTGACGGGCAGCGTTTTGTTGGGGCAAGTACTGGTTAAAATCAGTGGTCAAGTGCGCTGCATCAGCAGCATTGGGTATTTTGAAAATAACAGCACCTAGAAACCATTTCCAATCGTTAGGTTGAAGGAAAGAAGTATCGCTCGTCTTTAGGTTTTCGATATTGGTCAAAATATCAAAACGGAAAGAAGAGTTTGTAGGCACTTCTTTTAATATACCCTTTACCACGAGCGGGAGTGTGTGTTTGTCGCTGGCATACAGGAGCAGCGTTTTGCCCAATGGGTCGGATTTTCCGAAATATTTTTCCACCATTTTCTCTGTAATCAATACTGCGTTTTTATCAGACAGATTGTGATCTCCCGCTACGACAGGGAAATTAAACAGCGAAAAAAAAGCAGGGTCAGTGAAATGTACTTCCTCTGAAAATGGCTCGCTTTGATCGCCTTTGATGTCACAACCTCGGCTGTCCCAGCGCACCGATTCGGTGATACTTGCAAAGTCGCGTTGCGCCATCTGTGCCACCGGGAGCGGGCAAATACCCTTGAGTTCATCGCTGCCTTCACGGGTGACGACAGCGCGAAAAAGGTGCTCCTTATCAGTGTGAAAATCATCTATACTGAAACAAAAGCGATAGGTTTGATAGCCCCATACCATCAAGGTGATGCCCACGCCAAGTCCAAGGACATTGAGCAGGGTATAAAGGCGGTTGCGCGAGAGGTTTCGGAAGGCCAGTTTTAGGTAATTTTGTATCATAACACTTTGATTTGTGATTTTTTCGATTGGAGGTAAATCAGGTATTCATTATATTGCCGAGATGATGCCATATTTTTAATGTACTGACAATCAATTTGTTAGACAAAATTTGTTTTGCGAATAGTGTCCGAAGGTGGACGGGGGGCGTTCGGATTCGGACAAACTATGTTCGGGTTATACTGATTTGGCTGATTTTTAGATTTGGCAACTTTTTATGACTGACAGATTTGACAACTTTTAAAAAGTTGTCAAATCTAAAAAATAACAGTTGTCAAATCTAAAAAATAACAGTTGTCAAATCTAAAAAATAACAGGGTAGGCAGTTGGAAATCGGCGGCTTAGCGCGGGTTGTTTATTTTTTTGAAAATCTCAAAAAAATTGGGTAAATTTGCACTAAAAAATCGCGTTACACGCGTTACAAGATTTGACAACTTTTAAAAAGTTGTCAAATCAAATTATAACAATCACATAATATGGCCAAAACAGAACACTATTACGAGCAATTTATTCCAGAATGCTACTACCACGTGTATAACCGATCTGTGGATAAAAAGCCACTGTTTGTGTCTGACGCGAACTATCGTTTTTTCTTGAAGCAATACGACACCTACCTGTCGCCATTGGTGGAGACGTACTCGTATGCGCTAATGGGCAATCATTTTCACTTAGGTATCAAGATCCGATCGGCACAAGCGTTAGATGCTTTTAGAAGTAGCCACTATCCAGACAATCCGCGTTACGAGGATGTGCATGCGTTGATTGCGCATCATTTTCAACGTTTTTTTCAGTCCTACTCCATGGCTTTCAATAAGCAGCAACAAAGGGTGGGGACGTTGATGCAAACACCGTTCAAACGATGTTTGGTCGAAGCAGAAAATATGCCATGGCTCATGATTTATCACCACCTGAATCCAGTCAAGCACCGCTTCACGACGGATTTTACAGCCTACCCGTGGACTTCGTATCGCAGTTATTTGTCCGACTCGATTTCAAAATTACCGCGTTTGACGGTGATGGACCTGTTTGGAGGTAGGGAATTGTTTATCAAAAGACATCTGGATACCAAGGAGGATTTATTGACCGGATCGTGGATGATTGATGATTAACCGCCCTTGGATTATATGGCTTTGGCTATGTCCGAATTGGGCAGTATCTCTGAGCGGCGGGTGTATCAACTCATCAGCGGCACGTGGGGGGAGCCTCCGTTTCTCACTGAAAACCCAGGGTTGCACTCTGGTATGATGATCGCTCAATATACGGCTGCCTCTATTGTGAGCCAAAGCAAAACGCTTTGTATGCCCGCTTCGGCGGATAGCATTGTGAGTTTGCAATGGTCAAGAAGACCATGTCAGCATGGCCGCCAATGCAGCCACCAAAGCGATGCGGGTGGTACTCAATTTGGAGCGTTTGTTGGCGATAGAGTTAATGATTGTGATGCAAGCCCTAGATTTTAGGAGGCCGCAACGATCTTCGCCCCAGACAGAAGCCTTATACGCTCAATACCGCCAAGTGGTGCTGCGCGTGAAAGAGGATCGGATTTTAAGTGTAGATATTGAGCGGTCGGTGGTGTTTTTGCGTGGGTAGGCTCTAAGGAGTCTATCAAAATTCAAAATCTATTCAATTACAAACTTATCTACTTTCCCATTGATCACTAAAAAGTAAATTCCTCTGTGAAAGTTATTGGTATCTAAGTTCTCCTTTTCAGAATTAGCAATTTTATTCCAGACTAATGCTCCCAAAGAATTGTAGATTGCCATTCTTAGATTCAAAATATCACCGACAATTGAAATGTTTGAGGAGGTGGGATTTGGAAAGACTACAAAAGGTTTTTCATTTTCGGCTTCCGTTGTTTTAGTACCGCTGGTCAAACTTATATTGTCCACCGTTAAATATGAACAATAAGAGCTACTCAAACAAATTGGAATACCCACTCCAGTTCCAAATTTTGAAGGTTTTATGATTATCAATATACTGTCAGGGGAAATGTTGGATTGAGGATAAACAATAGGACATTGAAACAAAGTAAAATTATTTGCCGTAACCAATTCTATATTGCCAGCGCCTATGGTATCAGCTACCTGATTAATGGAGTTGTATTTAGTTAAATAAACTGAAATCAATGCAGTGTCCATTGTACCACTGGTTAAAGCGTTGTCTGAATATTTATAGAAACCATTTAGGAATGTAGGTTTTGTAGTGCATTCATTTTTAAATTTTACGATATCGTAATCATTGGCGTACCATCGTGAAAGCGTCAAGGCAAATGAACCTGATTGTGCAATCGTATCTTTATAAGTACCAAAGAAAGAAGCAGGCCCACTCCCCGGTTTATTGCAATGCATCCAATCATTTAATACCCATAAATCACCAATTTCTGGAGTGAAAGTCCAATTTTCAAAAGAATTATTAAGTAGTTGTCCTGAGCAAACATTATTTACCGCAAGAAGCAAGAATAGTAATATTTTTTTCATTTTATTGTTATTTTTGTTGTTCTGAGAATGGTGGCCTCTCGCCATGTCGCACAATTTTGCTCACATTCGGTAGCATTGTTACCTTCTTTTTTAAAACAAGAAGAACCAGCCAAAATAGATACTAAAATTATAATCAATTTCATGTTGTTGAATTTTAATGGTGAACAACAATTCGTCAACTACCAATACCAACTCACCCTTACCTGCCAGCGCAGATAACAGTTGAAGGGGAACGCGTAAACAGATTGTTTTCAATCTGTTTACGCATATAGAACCACCTTTTTAGTTACAATTCATACTCATTGCCTATAATAAAATCCGTCCCATTACTCACCTTAAACCGGTAACTCCCTGAAGGAAGTCCCGTTACCGTAAAGTTGGTTTGAGTTGTGGAAGCCGTTTTTACGGTTCGAGCTGCCACAATATCATCAATAATGATAAAATACGAGTCCGCCGGCTGACTAAAGGACTAATTCATCACAGCAGTACCCGGAGCGGGGTGCGTGACCGTGAGTGAGTTGCCGCCGCCAACCTCTTGGGTCTGCTCCACCGCTTGGATGGTGGTAAAAGAAGGTGTAAAGACTGCTGCAAATAGTAGGGCTGAGAAAAAGAGTTTGCTGAACATATTGTGGATATTTTTAGTGATAAAAATTAAATTTGCTCATTATGGATTGATATCATCAACTATAATAAATTCCGTTCCATTAGTCACTTTATACCGATAATGCCCAGCAGTGAGTCCAGTAATAGTATAAGTGTTATTGGTAGTCGAAACTGCTTTTATTGACTGTTTTCCAGTCATATCATCAATAATGATAAAATACGAGACCGCTGGCTGGCTAAATGTCCAATGCATCACAGCAGTACCCGAATCTGAATGCGTAATCGTGAGCGAATTGCCGTCAACTACCGCTTGGATGGTGATAAAAGAGGGTGTAAAGACTGCTGCAAAGAGCAGTAGCGAGAAAAAGAGTTTGTTTAACATGGTAAAGTTATGTTTGATAATACGGTTAAAATAATGTCTTATTGAAAAACTGTTTTCATGGCTTTAAAAAAGTTTTCATTTACAAAGATATTCCCTGACAGTAAACAATGGCAAACGTATTCCATAACCATGTACTTTCATCTGATAACTGTACAACACTTGCACAGTTAAGGCTCAAAACGACACAGTTAGCAAATCGAATAGACCCAATACCTACTATTTATTACCTTTGTCGAACAAATACATGCACATGAAATTTGCCCTTCTGTTAACCCTTTTTATCACAGCCAGTACAGTGCAGACTCAAAATCCAGCGTATAATCAATATACGACTAAGGATGGCCTTTCGGGCAATACGGTATATTGTGGCGTACAGGACAAAAAAGGGTTTTTATGGTTTGGTACCAATCAGGGGCTTTCCAGATTTGATGGTACCAGATTCGAGCATTTTGGCGTAAAAGAAGGGCTACCTGATCCAGAAGTATTGGAACTGTTTTCAAGTACAGATGGCGATCTTTGGATATCTTGTTTTAAGAAAAATTTGAGCATCCGAAAAAATGGGCATATCCAAATTGCTGCTGCGGACAACCTTCTTGCAAAAATTTCTTTAAAATCCGCTATTTTTACTTTCCATGAGGATCGCTTAGGTCAAAAATGGATCTGCGGGAAAGACCGCTCGCTATATATTTTAAACCAAGACACTATCATTCGAATTGACTGTCCAACCAATGTTTTTTCCGTTTTTGAAATGGATGGAGATTTATTTGCCATTCATACGGATGGATTGTATCGTATGTCATTCAACGGCGATATACTCCAAAATATCATATTGAACCAACCAACTCAAAACCCATTTACAGTTTTGATCAATGCAGTCGTGATTGGTGACAAATTAATAGTCATGTCGCCACACCTGATGATGTACCAGCGAAAAGGGGACAGTTTTCAGTTTATAGAGGAACACAAAGACCTGTTTGGTAAATTATTTGTGGACAGCCAAGGACGCTGTTGGCTGGGCACCTCCAATAAAGGGGCTATTTGTTTTGTGCCTCCTTACCATTCTCTTTCCAACTATATTTCCTATATTCCTGGAAAAAGAGTCAACTCCATCATAGAGGATAACCAAGGCGGGGTTTGGTTTGGGACGATTGGGGAGGGGCTGTTCCACCTGGGTCCCAATGGGTCATGGATATACAGCCTGTCTCCTGATCATACCCCTACCAATATTACAGCATTGTCAACGGCAACAAACGGCGGCGTAATTGCTGGCGACGATAAAGGGTTTTTACACCATATCTCAAAGCGTGGAGTTGAAAAAATACCCTTACCTGCTGTAGAAAAATACAATAGATGTAGGCAAATAAGACATATTGGCCCCAATGATTATTGGATTGGAGCAGACCTTGGAATCTATCATTTACAAAACGGGAAAATGACGAACCCGCTTGAGGTACCGGCCATAAAAGCATTAGAATACCGAAAGGATACACTTTGGATAGGTATGGCCACGTCTATTTATTTCCTCCCTCCCAATGCTAAAAAGGCGATTAGAACCAAGGCCGAGCGAGCCACGGCTTTATGCCAAGATAGTGAAGGCATATTATGGAAAGGGGGGACTAATGGCCTAAAATGCGAGAGACAAGCCTTTCAATTCAATTGGGGAGAACGATTCTCTGAATTGGGCAATCGGGTACTAGCCCTCGAAAATGGCGGTCAAAGCCTACTTTGGGCGGTAACGCCTCAAGATGGATTGATGCAAATTCATATTACAAATGGGAATGTATTGTCACTTGAACTCATGGATTATTGTTTTAAGGGCGGTATCCGCAATATCCAGTCTCTTTTTCAAGATGCCTCTGGCAAACTTTGGCTTGCGACCAATCAGGGAGTATATACGCTCGATAAAGATTACAAAACACAATATTTCGGATTGCAGGATGGATTGGCCAATCTTGACGTAAACTGTGTTTTAGTGGCCAATGATACCTTATGGATCGGAACGGTGGCTGGTGTTACGTGTAGGCTGCTTTCGACGATCAAAAAAGTGAGTACTACGCCTATATTTTTCGCTTCACTACAGTACCAGCTGGCCGAAAAAAATATTAGAATTACTTTGTTGGATACCTTGCTTCAGGAGCCTGTTTTATACATCCCATCTCATGCGAATACCATTAATTTGGGTCTTTCGGTGCAGGACTACAATAGCGATTACAACAAAAATTTTGCCTGTACCATAACAAGGCAATTTCCTGCTTGGTACAATATCACTTTTGATCATCTAGTCGGCTGGATTAGAGCAGGATTGCAAGCACCTCAGGAGTCTAGGATCGCGGAGAATGGCGTATTGCAGATGGGACAGGATTTACCTTCAGGACGTTACCTCATTAGTGCATCTACGAGTAGCAAAGGGAGCAATGCCTTATTCGAGCCCAATTATTTTACACTAGAAAAAGATACACCTTGGCAAAATACTGCCCTCTTTTGGTCTATTTGCTGGCTACTGCTTGGTTTTACGCTCTATCGAATTATACGCACCAGAATCCAATATCGAAAAATACAAATGCAGTTGGCGGAGCTGAAAATACAAGCCTTGCAGGCGCAGATTAATCCGCATTTTATTGGCAACAGCATCAATGCCATTCAACAGTTTTTTATCCACCCAATCCAGCCAAAGCAAGTAGTTACATTGCTATTTTTACACGACTACTGCGGAAAACCATGGAGTTTTCAGAGCATCATTTTATTTCATTCCATGAAGAGGTATCGTATGTAACCGATTATCTAGAAATGGTTCAATTAAGGTTTGAAGACCGATTCAAATATACAGTTTCAAGCGAACCTAATATTTCCGCTGATCTACTTTTTCCGTCCATGCTCCTCCAACCATTGCTCGAAAATGCCACGATTCATGGATTGAATCAAGATGACGTGTCGTTAATTGAGGTCAGATTCGATATGATTGGCAATTGGTTAAGGTGCCAAATTACCGATAATGGTATTGGTATCGAAAAAGCAAAACAAACTAGAATTGCACCGAATCCGCACCACAAATCCAAAGGCATGGAACTACTTTTCAAAAAAATACAAACCCTCAATATTTTATACCACCACGATATTCATTTAGTCATTCAAGATCGAAAACACGAAAACCCAGTACAAACAGGCACTAAGATCGTGATTTCCTTCTCACTGCAAAACCAATCTCAATTACTCAATATACATGATGAAAAAAATTAGCGTAATAATCGTTGACGATGAAATTGCAGCACAAAAAACGCTGATCGGTATGTTGGGGGAATTTTGCCCGCAAGTAACCGTGGTAGCAACATCCAATAATATTAACGAGGCTATTGTGCTTGTAGAACAACACCAACCCGATTTACTGTTTCTCGATATTCAAATGTCTCCCTATGAAAGTGGTTTTGATTTATTAAACCGCACCAAAAACATACAGTATGGTGTCATTTTTGTCACTGCTTTTGCACAATATGCCATCAAAGCCATCAATGCTGCACAGCCTTGGGCTTATTTGGTCAAGCCATTTAGTGCCGATGACCTGATGGAGGCCGTGCGCGCGGCTTATAAAAAGGTAATGGAAAACCTAGAAAGCACTACAATTCCCGAAGACGAGCATAAAGGCATAGTCGTTTCCGATGCCAGAAAGGGGCAGATCATCTTGAGGCTTAAAGAGATTGTTTATTGCCAAGCAGGCCAATCTGTGGTTGAAATTGCGTATTTTAAGCAAAATAAAATGGAAAAAATTTATACCTATCTGTCTTTAAAACACATTCAAAGCCAATTGCCAGAAATGCAGTTTTGCCGCATACATCATGGATCTATTGTAAACCTTGTTTTTGTGGATCGTTTTGAAAAAGTAGGTCGCTCCGGGATAATTTATTTGACCAATGGGGTGCAATTGCCCGTTTCTGTGAAGAAAGCGGACCAGTTTGAGCAAAGCCTGAAACGTTTTTTAGCCAATGACCTTTAAGAGCCTATCAAAATTTAGTTTTTTGTTTAATATGAAGTGATTTTTTTTAGGCAGGCAAGTATCTTTTTGCAGACGTAATGGGCGATTTACGGCGAAAAAAAGATGCGATGCATGGCAAAAAAAGGCGCTCATATTATCAATTAAATTAATTTTTGATAGGCTCTAAGTAGCGGTGAAATAATGAGTTTTAAAAGGTAAAAAAACAATACCCTTGGTTGCACAATGTGGTTTATCTGATAAGTCTGGTGATGGAGGCCTCGACTTGGATAATATGAACTTAGGTTATGCCTATCTTGCACAGCACCATGAAGAGTCTGCCATTGATTTCTACCAAAAGGCTTTGACTGCATTTACCGCCCATTGACAGATGATTTTGTTGTAGCCTGAGTAAGACTTTTTAAAAACTTATTCGCTCCGCAGCGACTTCACCGGGTTGACCAAGGCCGCCTTCACTGCCTGCACCCCCACTGTCAAAAACGCGATCAACATGGCCACCAAACCCGCCGCTACAAACATCCAAGCCTGTATATCAATGCGATAGGCAAAATCGGAGAGCCATTTGTCCATGAAATAATAAGCAATGGGCGAAGCGATGAG
>JANMMZ010000104.1:0-26959 GCA_031373665.1 Saprospiraceae bacterium
GATCAGGAAGCAGATGTCTATGAACTATTTGCACTATTCAAAAAACAAGAATGGGACTGGGTTATCCGAGCCTCCGATAATCGAAGAGTGATAAATACAGATGGAACCGAACTGTTGTTACGACAACTTTTAACCACAATACCTGTGTCGTTTTCTTACAAGGTTAAAGTAGGAGCAACTAAAGAACGTACTGCTCATACTGCTCTTTTGAATGTCAAATATACCCCAGTGACCATCGCCAGAAGCAGTACCAATACCAATAAAGATTTGCCCGATAGTGTATCGGTATTTGTGATCGAACTGACAGAGGATTCTTCCACTGTAATATCAGGCGAAGAACCAGTTCATTGGGTATTATTGACCACTCACTCCGTTGAAACAGTGGAAGATGCTATTCAAATCATCCAATGGTATTGTGGACGCTGGAATATCGAGCAACTTTACCGCACAGACAAGACTCAAGGGTTGAATATTGAAAAAGCAGAGGCTGAAACAACTCACGGGCTGGCAAACCTTGCCGTTCTTAGTATTATGGCCGCTGTACAAGTCATGACTTTGGTGATGGGCCGGGAGGGTAATACCTGGGTAGATGCTCAAATAATATTTACCAATCAGGAAGTGGAGTGCCTTGAACATCTTAATCCAACCTTAGAAGGTAAAACTGAAAAACAAAAAAATCAGCATCCTGCCCGTTCGATTGCATTTGCAGCGTGGGTCATCGCTCGATTAGGCGGATGGACTCCTTACAATATAGCAAGACCCCCAGGGCCAATTACAATGATTCATGGTTTGGTCCGATTCAGAGCAATTTCACAGGGATTCGTGCTTAGAGGTAACAGTAGGTCAAACAACGGTACATTTATGGGGATACCGTAGGTTGTAAGACCCTCGCACGGCAGCTAGTGCATATGATCCTTACACTTTATCCTCCTTTGTCACTTTCCCACAAAAATTGTCAAAGAGCCCAAAAAATTTTAAAAGAGAATTATCGGTAACACTCATATCTTTGTCAGGAATATTCACCCTTATTTCGGCGCCGTTCTTTAGAGCGGCCACTACAAAATAAATGAACAAAAAAACTAGTATCCAATCTACTCGCCTCCAATGGATTTTTGGCCTGACGGCTTTAGGAGCAATCCTTTTTGGGGCTTATACTTCTGAACGGTTAAAGTCTTCAGTGGCGCATAATCAATTGATTCAGCAGGATTTAGACAATTGTAAGGCGAGGGATTACCGAAATGCTATCCTACAAAAGCAGGTAGCCTTGTTGCGTGATCGGGATACTCGCCCAGTGCCACTCACCAACGGGAAAACCACCTGTTTTTTATACTACAATACTTTCCGAAAAGAGATAGCCCTTGATATATTGACGATGCCTATGCCTGACGCTGGCAAGTATTTGCAACTATGGGCCACCGTGAATAAAGCCCCCATCAGTATGGGTATGATTGATGTCAGAGCCATTGGCTCTTGGCAAATCATGGATTACAAAGAGGGGGTTTCTCAGTTTATGGTAACCCAAGAGGAAAATCCTAAGGGTGGGGATCGGCCTAAGGTGGTGGTGTTGGAAAGCGGGGTTTTTAATGTAGAAACGGGTAACTAATAACTTTTAGAACCGATCAACAGAAGCCATACCCATAATATCCACATACTCAACAGGATAGGTATCTGGGTTGAGCAATGCACCCACTGGCATGTTTGGATATATTTCGTCGTACCGCTTCACCATGTTCATAAAGATCCGCCTATGGATCATGCGGCGATTGATCTGGTCGGGCGTGGCCACGCCTGCGGCGGCCATGAGTTCGACAAAACTATGCACAGTATTTTTTTGATAATTGGCTACCCGTACTTTTTTATCGTCCACGACTAGGCCTGCTACCAGTTCTGGGTTTTGGGTAGCCACACCGGTTGGGCAGGTATTGGAGTTGCACTCTAAGGCTTGTATGCAGCCCAAGGCCATCATCATGGCTCTAGCACTGTTGCAGGCATCGGCTCCCAAGGCGCGGGCGCGGAAAAGATCGAAACCGGAGGCCATTTTACCAGAAGTCAAGACCCGAATATCTTTGCGGAGGTCAAAACCAATCAAGGTGTCATGTACAAAAGACAAGCCCTCGCGGAAGGGCATACCGACAAAGTTAGAAAACTCCAATGGCGCTGCTCCAGTTCCGCCTTCACCACCGTCCACGGTAATGAAATCGGGCAAAATACCTGTTTGTATCATGGCTTTACAGATGGAAACAAATTCATGTTTGTTGCCTATACAAAGTTTGAAGCCGACGGGTTTGCCTCCCGAACGCTCGCGCATGGTAGCCAGTAGTTGCAGCAGCCCAACAGGGGTATTGAATGCTTTATGATACGGAGGCGAATCCACTTGTATGCCCGCTGGTACTTTACGGATGGCTGCTATTTCAGGGGTGTTTTTAGCCGCTGGCAATATACCTCCATGCCCCGGTTTGGCACCTTGAGAGAGTTTTAGTTCTATCATACGCACCGATTCGGGTGAGGCGGTCTCGGCAAATACATCAGGATCAAAATTGCCATCGGCGGTACGGCAACCAAAATAACCAGTTCCGACTTGATAAATAAGGTCTCCGCCAGGCTCTAAATGGTGAGGCGATATGCCGCCTTCACCAGTGTTGTGTGCAAATCCGCCTATTTTGGCGGCACCATTGAGGGCGCGTACGGCGTTTTTGCTCAAAGAGCCAAAACTCATGGCAGAGACATTAAAAATACTGAGATCGTAGGGTTTTAGGCAATCTTTTCCGCCTACTCGTACGCGGGGATCATGGTTGACCAGTTTTTGATCCAGTGCAGAGATGGAGTGCGACATCCACTCGTAGCCTTCTTCATACACATCTAACTGGGTACCAAATGGGGTGCTGTCGGTTTGTTTTTTGGCGCGTTGGTAGATGATATTTCTATTGAGTCGGCTGAAGGGACGGCCTTCGGTGTCAGATTCGACAAAGTATTGCATCACTTTAGGGCGCATCCATTCTGCTAAATAACGCAGACGACCCAAAATCGGGAAGTTGCGTGGAATAGCACGATGGGTCTGAACCATGTCATAACTGCCCAAACCAATCAGCGGCAACCAGAGTACCAGCGACCAAGCGTAATTGGGATTGAAAAACAAAGACAAAATGCCTGTAATCAACAAGATGGCAATGGAAAAATATATAAAGTTGGTTCGCACGACGGAAACATTTTAAAACATGAAGCGACAAATTTACGTCGCTTGTTGTATGGGTGTATATTAATGAATCATAATTTTATTAGCATTTAACAGGCCAGACAGACATCCATGATGTGTTTATTCAAGTGGCAACTTCTACAAAGAGATCTGTGTAGGGAGGATCACCGAGAAAATTAAATAACCTCCTCCATTTTAGAGGTAAAAATCAAGTAAAATAGAGAAAATTGTTTAATTCGTATTACTTATAACGAAAAACTGCGAGCCATGACTTACTTTCGCACCATGAAAAATATCAAAATTATCCTTTTGGTACTTGGTACCTTTGTGGGAATCATCATGAGCTGTCAACAACAGCCGTCTTCTACTACCACCAACCAGGAGCAAGTACTACGCCACATCGTACTTTTTAAATTCAAAGATGGGGTTTCGCCAGATACAATTAGAGCGATTGAGGCGGCTTTTAAAAATTTGAAAAATGAAATACCCACCATCAAGGGCTTTGAATGGGGACTCAACAATAGCACAGAAAAATTAGACCAAGGTCTCACCCACTGTTTTGTCGTTACTTTTGCCTCCGAAAAAGATCGGGATGCCTATATACCCAACCCAATACATCAGGCATTTGTGAAAAAATTTGCAGAACCTTACGTTGATAAGGTTTGTGTGGTTGATTTTTGGGCGAAGTAAGTAACGGTTATTCTTTCACCGTTACTAAAGAGAACACTTTACGGCAGTTTCGAAAAGTCAATTTTGGGCTTTTTGCCACGGGGGTTTCGCTTGAATTTTTCGCCTAATTTCGTATATTCATTAAAAAAACCACCATTTTTTAGGTAAAATTGTTTTTTGTAAACTCCACCAGCGTAGTCTTTCCTAAAGTTTTTTCTGGCCGTATTATCGCCCGAAAAACTCATGTCACTGAGTTCCGACCATTGCCCACGGGGATCGGCTATCCATTGGTTTCCATAGATGGCCATTCTGGACTGGTTTCCTGTTTCAGGCTCAAAATTCTCTAAAAAAGAGTGCAAATTGGTCAAATATGAACTCGTATGAGGCCGTTTAAAACTGGCTATCAATCGCCATTTGTTTTCTTCTGGGGCAAAAAACCAAGCCGTATAAACGGTCGCATCTTTTCCATCGGGTTCTCCCTTCAATAAAAATCCATAGGTCGTTCCGGCCTTCCAATCAAATTTCAAATAGCTCTGTCCGCCCGAACCTTCATTGCCAAATTCACCAGTATATACATTTTCGCCCTTTTTGAGCATTGTGATTTTGTACCCATCAGGGATCGTGGTCGGGTCGTCGGTCTCATAAGGGCTCCAGACTGAAAAGAGGATGCGCCGTTCTGTTTCGGAGTTAACCTGTATCCCAAAATAGCCTTGTTTGAAGCCATTGGCCATAAAATAAGAGCCGAGCACATCGTTTTTACGGGGAACCGTGATTTCAGAATAAAACCACTCGATGTTTTTCTTTTCTGCGGTATTGAAATTTAAGTGGACAGAAGGCCCCCGCCGACCCCAATAAAAGTAGTTGTCTTGGTTATCTTTAACAAATGAAACCTCACCACTGATAGTTGTGCCGCTGATACCAATTCCTGATAAATGCCCAAAAGTTAGCCCTGATTTTGATATGCCTTGTATTTTAATCGGAATGTAGCCGGGTTGGTTCACCGACCATTCTCCAACGAAGTATTCGTTTTGGTTTTCGCTTTTTACCGGTATGGGTATTGTTTTTCCAAAAATCGTCACATTCAAGGTAGTTTCCTTGTTTTTGGTGTCTAAAACAAGGGAAATATTCAGTTTTCCCTTTTGCGCAACTCGGAAATAAGCGGTACAAACGCTATTGGGATCAGACCAATCCTCCAAACCCAAATCCGTAATAGTGCCACCCCCAGAAACCCAAGCGTTGCCTCCAATGGGCAATATTTGTTTATTGGGATCGTGTATCCTATTGGTCTGGGCCACCAATAGGGTAGTCGCCAATGTGTAAAGGGTAGTGGCTATAAAAAGTGGTAATTTCATGCTTTATCATTAACCTGATTGGATGGGCTATGTTTCTTAATCTACTACAACTGGTTTTTTACCACTAGTACTTCCAATGCCCGATCCGCTATTTCGTCGTGTACTTTGAATTTTTTTTTCAGGTATTTAAATACCTTGTCTTCTTGGGGTGTCACCAATCCATCGGCCAATATTACATCAAGGCAATGATAAAACAGCGGAAGCCGGGTTTGTTCCCGAATGGCACCTATAGCGGCATCAATCAAAGCAGCCGAACTGCCAGCCGCTTCAAAACACTTCCCTACTGATACCATCAATAATTCTGGATCGGTGCCAATAAATATATTTCGGTTTTTGAGCGTGTTGCGGAAGGCTGCTTGCCCATTTTTTCCATTGATCTCATCTGCCCGTTGGCAGGCGAATAGTACTGCTGCGCAGGCTTCGGCTTCGTCGGTTATGCTTAAATTAGCAGGTTGATCGGTCGTGACGCTTGTGAAAAAATCTCGGATATTGCTCATGGGCGATTTGTCAAATTTAGATGCTTAGAGCAAAGGTAGTTAGAAATAATGGAGGGAATAATCACTTACACAAAATTAGTTTATTGAAAACCCTCATGAGTGATATAGTACAACACACCAAAAAAATAGATTCCTGCATCTATAGTAAATATCACCAATAAAATAATCAATTATGTCTGAAATAACTTCAATATCCAGCACCTCCACCACAGGTCGCACTCGGCTCGGCACCAAAGTTGATCTTACGCCCATGGTTGATCTTGGATTTTTACTCATCACTTTTTTCATGCTCACGACGGCTTTAAATAAGCCCAATGTTATGGCCTTGGTAATGCCTGATCGTACACCTGTCCGAGAACCCTCAATCATCGCTGAAAAAAAAGTGCTGACCCTAATCTTAGGCGATCACGACAAGATATATTGGTACAAAGGTATGTCGGATGCCCGCTTGGATTCTACCGATTATGCCTCGGAAGGTGTTCAAAAAGTAATCTTGGATTGTATGGAGCAATTGGAGCAGCAGGTCGGTATAGAAACCTATGAAGATCCTAAAACCCACGAGATCAAGCAAGGATCTTTGTTGAGTGTATTGATAAAACCTATGCAGGTTTCCCGTTATAAAAACGTGGTGGACATACTTGATGAGATGGCCATTTGCCACGTCCGTCGCTACATGATACTCCCTGTTGCACCCCAAGAGGAAGCCTTTATTAAAAACCCTGCGGCTGGCCTTTTATTTGATATTCAAATGCAAGAATCGGCCTTGTTTAAATAGCGGATATTTTAGATCCATCTCAAAAAATGCATTTAGAAATAGTAGTAACCTGTTCATTTTTGTGAAAACCAACCAAATAAAAAGGATAAATTTTTATTTGGTTGGCTCTTATTTCTCAAAGTTTACTACCTTTGCTTGACAAAATTATTTTTTGAAATACCTACTCTACATATCGCTCCTTGTGACGCTGCTCTACAAAGCGGCCGAACCCTTGGTGTTGGCATATCGCTTTACCCAGGTAGAAGCATTGCCTTTGGAACGAGCAGATGACGAGCAATTGCGCGAGTTGAAGTTTTATTGTCCCCTGCCTTATACAAGTAATTGGGAAAATGATGAACTGATTACCAAAGTATTTCAAATGGATGGGGCGTTTTATAATACCGTGAATCGTCGTTTTGAAAACGATACTTTATACATCAAAGTGCAACTCAATGCCAATGCACATGAACGCTTTGATGCCTTGAGCGATGCCATCAATAACCTTAGTAACCGAGACGACAGCCAACAACAAGATAAATCTCCCAAGGTTTCTTTGAACGATTTTTTGAAAAATTATATCGGCACTGCCCGACCTGAGATCGTTAGATATGCATGCTTCTTTTATGCGTCGTCGCCCAGCCCTAACTGGCATTATTCATCATTTATGGCTAACCACCATATGGATCTGTGGTCTCCTCCACCCGAAGCATAGGCTTCTTTAAGTACTTCTGTACTAACTCATTTTTTACTATTTCATTTTCGGATACGCATCTTCTAATTAAAGAGGATTACTTGTCACGTACTTAGTATTTGACAAGGTCAAAAGTATATCCGCACACCTTAGATCATGCCCTCGAAACAGGGCGCGTCATTCTATATTTTATGAAACATATTACACTATTATACCTGCTGCTGCTCCTAGGCACAGCCAAGGCACAATCGCCCACAGATGGGTTGATGATGCCCAAAAAAAATATCTGTAACCTGCTCCAATATAGCCACAGTAGTTGGAATGAATATTGGGAGGGTACTTTGCTTCGCAAAAATGATAATCTCGGTACTGTCAGGACCCAACAACTGATGTTGATGAGCAATTATGGGATCACCGATCGGTTGAACGTCATGGCGGCTTTACCATATATCTGGACTACTAATGACGGCTATTTCCAAGGGCAAAAAGGGCTTCAAGATATCTCTATATTTCTAAAATATCAAATCTTGCAACGTAAAATAGCGGGTGGCGATTTTAAAATACAGACCACAGGCGGGGCTTCCACTCCAGTGTCGAAGTATCAAAATGATTTTTTACCTTTTAGCATTGGCTTGGGCTCTAAGACCGTGTCACTGAGGGCTATATTGAATTACACCCATAAAAGCGGTGCTTACGCCACCATACAGGCCGGCCATGCTTGGCGCAGCCACGCGCACCTACATCGTGACGCTTACTTGCTCAATAATATCCTTTATTATACGGATGAAGTGCCGGTGCCCAATGTAGTGGATGCCACTGCTCGCCTCGGATATATCAATAAAAATCTACAAGTAGAAGGTTGGTACGATTACAGCACTGGTTTGACTGGCGATGATATTCGATACAATGAAGCACCCTTTGTTGGTAATAAAATGGAAATGGGTGCAGTGGGTGTTTTTGCTAAATACCGCATTAAAGCCATCGCATTTCAAGTAGGTGGCAGCACCGTACTTAGCGGGCGCAATGTGGGCAAAAACACCACTATCTCTGCGGGTTTACTTTATATCGTGGATTTCAACAAAAAAACAAAGGAATAAATCAATTCACCGTACAATTTTAAAATAATGAAACATAGTACCTATATATATGGCAGCATTGTCGTTAGCGCGCTGCTTTTCGCTTTGGTTGGTTGCGATAAAACGCCCGAACAACCAGTATTTGAACCTTACGCCGAAACCAGCCTCGATCTTACCGGAGGGACTTGGAAAACCTATATTGTAGCCAATGGCAGCGAGACGGCACTACCGGTGCCGGAGGCCACTACCTCGGCGGCCTATCAGGTAGAATTGACCAGCCTAAAGGCAGTTATGGCAGCCACTACCTCCGAAGAGCAAGACCTGTCAAGGCACTGGGGTGCCAATGGCGTGCTGCGCTGGCACGAGATCACCCGCGAATTGGCGGCACAATACAATAATGCTCCTAAGAACAATCCAGACGGTACTTATCCAGTACCTGATCCTGCCAATCCAACGGTATATCCGCGATTTCCATTTGCCAATCCTCCTTATACTGCAAGGGCTTTGGCATTGTTGAGTGTAGCACATTACGATGCATTGGTGACGGCTTGGCATCATAAGTTCCTGCATAAACGCTTGGCGCCTTATCGCAATGATCTCAGTATTATACCCCTGATTCCGGGTAATGACCTTCCGTCATACCCATCAGAAGATGCCGTAATTGCTGCGGCCTCTCGCGAGGTGTTGAAGTTTTTATTTCCTGGAGAAAAAGCACTCTTGGACTCTAAATCTGCCGAACACAAGAAAAGCCGCCTTTGGGCAGGTGCCAATGTGCAGAGTGATTTGGACGCGGGTGACTCCCTAGGGGCAGCGGTGGCCAAGCGTATCATTGCTTATGCTAAAACTGATTTGATGGGTGCCGCCAACAAACAAGCAGATGTCCCATTGCTTATAGCAGATGCTACTGCTAGGGGCATTACGCGTCAGTGGACCAGCCTTGAAAAACCGGCTAGGCCACCACTATTGCCTTTTTATGGCAATGTCAAAACTTGGAATTTTACGGCTGCCGAAAAAGTAGCCCTTCGTCCTGCCGCACCACCTGCTTTTGAGAGTGCTGAGTTCACCAAAGCCTTAGATGAATTGCGCGATATTTCGAAAAAACGCACCAGTGAACAATATCGAATTGCTTCATTTTGGGCCGATGGCACCAACAGTTATACTCCTCCGGGACACTGGGATCGCAAGGGTGCTGAACTGATCTATGCTGCTCAAATGAATGAATTGCGCAGTGCGCGTACAATGGCTCTTCTGAATACTGCCGTTCAAGATGCAGGTATTAGTTGCTGGGATATCAAGTACTATTATCTTTTGCCGCGACCTACCGAGGTAGATTCTGAAATCAAGACTTGTACGGGCATTCCCAACTTTCCGGCATATACTTCTGGGCATTCTACTTTTTCGGGTGCTGCCGCTGAAGTGTTATCGTATATATTTCCAGCGTCAAAGTCGGAGTTAAAAGCCTTCGCTCATGAAGCCTCTGAATCGCGCATTTATGGTTGTATTCACTATCGGTTCGATTGTGAAATCGGCTTAAGTGTGGGTGAAAAAGTAGGTGGATATGCTGTAGTACGAGGGAAAAATGATGGATCGGAATAGATTTTCAAGTGAGTGTCGGGGTGACTAAATGACACCCCGACACTTGACAAACTACTCTACAATAGTCCGAATCCGATCATAAACCAAACAAGTAAAAATACCCAATGGATTGGCCGTTCCACTTACGTTGCTCTTGATGGGGGAAGGTTGCGCAAATGGGTTGAGGTTGCCTGAAATGGCCAATTGAACACTCTCCAAATAATCGTAATAATCGGGACTCAAGTGATAGATACTGTTGAATACGGTATCGCCTTTGGCCAACTCATAACCAGTACCAAATGCGATGGAAGGCGTAGTCGAAAAGCGGTCAGTGACTAAAAAATCTTGATCAGGGAAACTATCCAAGGCAGTATAGTTGAGCAATCGGCGGTAAAAATTTGCTTGGCTCTGATCGTCAGTAATATATGTGAGCATACGGCCTAAGGTGTCAATACTGGGGTTGAATTCTACGACAACGCTATCAATTTTTACTTGACTCAACATGGTAGCACTGCTTGTTATTTCGCCGCCGCCATCGGACAGCACAATCCGCAATTGATACACCTGTCCAATGGTCGCAGGCACGATATTGGTTCCGGTATAGTTGAATACCCTCGCCGGACTGAGATCAAAAGTCAATTGGTTTGGCAGGGTGTCGGTGCGGCCATCGTAACTGATGGTCACTAAGGCGTTTTGCAGAAGAGTGCGCTGTAAAAAACTAGAATCCAAGGCAAAAGGATCAAAAAAGGCATAACTTTGGGTCAATAATAACCTAAATGGCCGTCCTGGTTCCAAATAGCATTCCACTACTGGCTGTCGGTCGTAAGCAGGCAATTCTATTTCAATGTCCTTTGATAGGTTGCAGGCTCCTAAAAATGCAATAACTGAGAATAATAAAATATGGCGCATGTAAAATGTGGTGATTAATTACTGGTTGTGATGATGACATCTAAACAACAAAAGACTTGCCATTCGATTATCATCGAAATAGCAAGTCTTTTGAAACAAATATACGTTTTGTAAAACCTAGATTTTCTGTTTCCTGATGGTAAATACCCTCGACACATTGAATCCAAACCGGATGCCGCTCAGCATTTTTCCATCAGCATTTTTGTAAAACCAATCTTCTGGTGTCTCGGTGATAAAGCCTTTATAGGTCATATCTTGAGAATTGGTGAAATGCAGTTGAAAAACGTGTCCCCCCGTTTCGATATCCACACCTATGGAAAGGGGTGGGGCAAAGTTCTGGGTGACTTGCTTATCCAGCACATAGTAGTACTCTGCGGTGAGGGCTATGCGTTTCGATACTTTGACACGACCGCCTACACCTAGAGCTAATACATCGTTTTTATCTGCTGTAGTGGCGACTAAATTTCTATGAACAAGCGTTGGCATTAGTTGCAGCGAAATACCGCTGTTTATTTTCCGACCAATCAATAATTGGTGCGTGTAATATAACCGCGAACTGAACTTATTGTTGCGCTCGGAGTCTGAAAACTTAACAGTTTTTATTTGAGCATCAATCAAGTAGGATAGGGTAATCGGCATATTACGGTTACCACTGCTTTGCCTCAATATTTTATACTTGGCAAATCCATCTATGATTTTTTCATTGCTGCTCCGACCAAAGCCAACCATCAATCGGTCGGTGATTCCATAATCCAAGCCAATACGGATACTCGCCCCATCCAAGCCAAAGATATCATATAGACCATACCTGACCGGAGAAAAACGGTGTGAAATCTTCATATCCATCACGCCACGAGCTGTGTTCTCCACCGAGTGCCCATTTACAATTCGGTTGGTTTTGAAGGTAGCGGTGGCATAATCGGTTGTTTTTTCTTCGCCAAGGAGCGAAAGCAGGTCTTCGTCTTGCGCCTGTAAAACAGTGCCAAACAAGCAACATATAAAAGAAAGGGTGTAGATCGCTTTTTTCATTGAGACAAAATTTTTATTGTAAAAAGAGGGGGGCGGCTGTAAGCCGCTCCCCCCTATGTGAATATTACTTCATTGCATTGAGTTTGGCCGAAACAGTGACCTTGATCTCTTTGGCGATGTTGTCTTTTACCACCGATGGGATCGAGATGTTGTAATCAGCACAAGTTACCGAAAAGTTAGAAAGGATTTCCAGCTGGCCTTTGTTCACCTTGAGAGTGCCAGTCACATTGATTTCCTTGGAAACGCCATGCATGGTCATCGTACCTTTGGTTTTCACGGTGTATTTACCATCTTGTGAGAAATTGATCTCGCTAAGGTTGGTGATTTCACCTTTGAAAACGGCATTTGGAAACTTAGTGGATTCCATGTAATTTTCATTAAAGTGCTCCTCCATGAGTGCTTTCTCAAATTTGAAACCTTTCACGAGTACTTTCCACTCCATTTTGCCGGTTTTAGTATCCAATACGCAGGTACCTGCTTTATTGGTGCCTTCAATTTTTTCCATCGGCGTATCAGAACTGAAACTAAGTACTGCATCGCGGGAAAAAAACTTTTGGGAGAATGCCGCTTGGGTCATCAAAATGAAAAGGGCGACAAGAACAATAGGTTTTTGCATAATAATAAATGAATTTAGTTGTATTAAAAATGAACGTGATGGTATGAGGATATTTGAATAAGACTAGAAGGTATTTAAACGAAACAACCATCTTAATAGTACGGTCTTACATAAGCCTTTACTTATCTTTAAAGATTGAAGCCTTTGGATTAGGAAATCATTTAACTTCTACACAATCAACAAATTGCACATCAAAATTGAGTCCGGCACAACTACCTTTTAGGGTGACTGTTTCGCCAGTGGTGAAAGATTTGCGTGCATGGGTAGCCGTCTCGCTGAGTACACACAATACCCCAAAATCTTTGCCAGTATCAAGGCTAACTTTCACAGACCCATCTTCGCTCGTAGATGATTCTTTGACGACACCTTTTATAGCGATTACTTTTTCAAAGTACTTCGCATTGGCGGCATTTTCGTCGATTTCGTATTCGTTGAAGATAGCAGTAGCATCAACCGTTATGTCTGTAGCGGCTTTTTGCATATCTTTGTGGGGTTTGTTCCACATAGAGTAACCTATGGCTGCGCCGATCAAACCAGCGGCCAATAGAAAATACAATACTTTTTTCATTGTTGTCGTAACTTTAATTGTTAGGTGCGCCTGCTTTTACCCAGGCTTTTATTTTTTCTTGATCGCACTTTGGTAACAGGCCGCCATCGCTCAAAGGAGGCATAGGGGCAGATGCACTGGTGGTGCGTTCTACTAACTTGCCATCGGAAGCATAGTCTTTCAAGGCATCATAATTATCAAAAGGAAGACCACTCGAAGATGAGGCGCCTTGGTGGCATTTGTAACACTTTGTCTCCAAAATGCTTTTTATTTCTACACTATACCTGATATTTGCGGTGTCGCAAGGTGTATTATTTTCTCCATAAAGATCTACTTCATTGTCATAGTAGCATCCCACGGGAGCCAATAAGGTGATAATCAATATAGATAGTGCACAGAAACCAAAGGTTATTTTATTCATAAGAGTATAAAAGTGATTTTTCCAACCTTTTTAGTAGGTTGGTTGTTTAGAACCATATTTTTTAGACGCAATTCTGGCCGCAAAGTAAAAAACTTTATATCAGTCAGGAGTCTTTTTTTTAATAAACGCGCAAAAATACGATATGGTTGTATGGTTTCACTTAATAACCGATCTGAAACGGTAAAATAATAGGCTAAAAATGACAAATAATAAAACAAAGGATTGGCTTCGTAAAATTGGTATCGGGGGATTTTTATTTTTTTTAATCAAAGGATTGATTTGGCTCGCTATCTTTGGGGGGCTTTTGAAAAACTGTTCTTAGATCAATCATTCATTATCATATCAAAGGATTGGCAACTATATCTCCTTTCTTAATCGTATTGGCTTGCCTTCCGGGTGTATTGATGAGTTATATTGTTTATCGGATTGACAGGTATGATAAAGAGCCATTGCTCCCCTTACTTTGGTGTTTCGGTTTGGGAGTACTGGCTACCTTGCCAGCCATCGAAATGGAGCGATGGGCGTATCCTGACTTTTCGGATGCTTGCAATGAAGTATCGCAGACGTTTTTTCTGGCCTATGTAGTCATAGCAGTCAATGAAGAATTTTTTAAACTGGTTGCTTTGGTGGCTGGTGCTTTTTTCATTCGCCACTTTAATGAACCCTTGGATGGGATCGTATATAGTGTAATGGTAGGCATGGGTTTTGCCACTGCCGAAAATATTATTTACGTCAACCGCTGGGGTACTGAAACCGCTATAATCCGAGCATTCACCGCTGTTCCAGCCCACCTTGTATTCGCCATCGTAACCGGGTATTTTGTCGGATTGGCCAAATTTAACCCACCTCAACGCATGCGCTTGTTTGCAAAGGCATTGCTAGCTGCCGTGGTATTGCATGGCACTTATGATCTATTGATCCTCCAACAGTGGTCTAATTGGTTATCCGTATTGGCCTCTGTATGTTTGTATCTATGCCTTGTGCTTTGTGCGCCTTTGATTCAGGAGCACTTGCACAGTTCTCCCTTCCGCCACGATACTGAACCAAAGGTATAGGTTATTTATGCTTTTCAATAGCGGCTCCTAGCACCGCCAATCCTTCGTGGAGTTGATCGTCGGTGATGACCAGCGGTGGCAATAAACGAATACAGTTGGAGTACAATCCAGCACGAATCAACAAAATGCCATTGGAAACGGCTTCTTTAATGATCTTTAAGGTGCGATCTGGATCAGGTTTTTTTGTTTGCTTATCCGTCACAAATTCTACAATCAACATAGCACCTTCGCCGCGCACATCGCCCACAAAATCATAGTTTTCAACCCATTTTTGCATGGTATCACACATGATTTGGCCTACTTGGTTGGTTCTTTCTAAAAATGCAGGATCTGAGAGGGTCTTGAGTGCTTCGATAGCCGCAGCACATGCCACTGGAGAACCGCTGTAAGTACCACCTACTCCGCCCAAGTGGGGCGTATCCATGATTTCGGCGCGACCAGTCACCGCCGCAATGGGCATACCCGCGCCAAGGCTTTTGGCTATCGCAATCATATCAGGTACTACGCCTGCATGTTCACAAGCGAAAAGTTTGCCTGTACGAGCCATTCCGCACTGGATTTCATCAAATATCAGTACAATTCCGTGTTTGTCGGCTATATCGCGTAGTTTTTTTAAGAATGGGGCAGGTACTGGTACAAAACCACCTTCGCCCAAAATCGGCTCTATGAGTATAGCCGCGACCGCACTTGGATCAATTTGGCTTATCAACGCGTCATCCAATTTCTCAATACTGTAATTCAGGTATTGATCGGCACTCATACCCTCTGGTACTCGATACATATTGGGCAGGGGCAGCCTATAAATATCACTCACCATACTTCCATATCCTTTTTTGAACAAGCCGTATTTGCTCGTCAGACTCATGGTCAACAAGGTGCGCCCATGATAAGCCCCTTCAAATACGATCACGCCCGGACGCTGGGTATAATATTTGGCAATATTCACGGCATTCTCTACGGCTTCAGATCCAGAATTGGCAAAAAGGGTTTTTTTGGGAAAATCACCCGGTGTCAGTTTGTTAAGCATTTCAGCCAATTCGATCGGAGCCTCAAAAGTGGTCACGATCTGACAGGTATGGATAAAGCGGTCAAGTTGTTCTTTGACAGCAGCCACAACATTGTCGGGCGAATGCCCTACATTAATCATACCGATGCCGCCGGCAAAATCAAGTAAGGTATTGCCATCTACGTCATATACGACGGCTCCTTTGGCAGCATATACCACTACCTCCGTTGATTTTGCAGCACCATTGGGCATAGATGCCGCCCTTCGTGCCAGCATCGCTTGACTTTTAGGACCTGGAATGGGAGCGAGCAATTGGATGGTTTTTCCGGCGGAAGAAATAGGTGCGTCTGACATAGGATAAATATATGCTGATGATTGATATTAGTTATTTTTTTACCGTTACTTAGACCCAAAGGTAGTTACCTTTTTTCCATTCACCCAAGTCTCAATGACCTTGATTTTTGAAATATCTTGTGGAGGCACTTCAAAGGGCGAAGCATTCAGGATAATGAAGTCGGCTCGGTAGCCTGGCGATAAAGTCCCAGAAAGGGCATTATCGCCATTGGCTGCTGCTGCTCCGGTCGTATATGCGGCTATCGCCTCGTCAATACCAATGGTTTGTTCTGCGCCAATGACTATACCTTCGCGATCTGTGCGCAGAACCGCATTTTGAATACCCATCCATGGATTAAAATCCTTGACCACCGGGGCATCGGATGAAAAGGCTAGATTGATACCAGCCTCCAAAACGCTGCGGAAAGGATAAACCCTTTCTAGGTCATCATCGTCCAAATACATTCTAAAATTAGACCCCAATTCATATAAAAAAATGGCCTGTGTTACGCAGTGAATACCTTGGTCGCGCATTTGCGCTAAATGCGCACTGGTAGGTAGCCCAAGGTGTTCAATACGGTGTTTTAATCCGCGCTCATTTTGATGATTCAAAGTATCATACACCGATAGTACCATATCAATGGCTCGGCCGCCAATGGCGTGGGTAGCCACCCTGAATCCTGCTTGTTGCGCTTCCAAAGCGGACGCAAGGAAAAAATCATGTTCTAACCGCAACACACCCTGATCGGTACTGTTTCTATAATAATTAGA
This sequence comes from Saprospiraceae bacterium, assembly GCA_031373665.1. GTDB lineage: Bacteria > Bacteroidota > Bacteroidia > Chitinophagales > Saprospiraceae > M3007. The sequence goes on from JANMMZ010000104.1 coordinate 16,495, forward strand.
AAGCGCGGCCGTTTTTCCGCTGAGTCCTCCGTCAGAAAAGAATTTGACGGTATCTATTTTTAAAAAATCGGATTCGTACAATTCTGGTAATGGCAAGGCTTCATCTGCGCCATCGGGCACTCGTATAGGAACGGCATTGAGCCTGATTTTTAGTTCGCCATCGCGATCCATTTGTTTATATACTTCCAATAATTCAGGATGTACTGCCGGATCAGTAGCCACCGCTATACCAGCATTCAACAAAGCATCTTGGGCAGCCAATACCATATTGCGGTAAGCGGCAGGGCTTGGCTCAGGTAAGTGTTTTTTAGCCAGCCCTAAGGCGGTTTCGCTTAAAATGCCGTTGGGAATTCCTTGGGTGTCTTTCCTGATTTCGCCACCGATGGGTACTAGAGTCTGGGCATTGATTTGACATTTTTCCATAGCAATACTATTCAATACTGCTATGTGGGCGCAGGTACGGATCACGTGTACGGGTCTTTGATCGCCCACTTTATCCAAATCATACCTTGTCGGTATTTGGCGGTCTTCAAAAAGGGCTTCATTGAATCCTCGCGCCAAAATCCAAGGGTTTTGAGGGTTTTTTCTAGCAAAATCTGCCAATTTGTCCACCATTTCTTCCCTACTGCGCACCCCACGCAAATCAAGCATATAAGTCAATAAATCACCGACTTTCCAGAGGTGAATATGGGCATCAGTAAAAGCAGGCATTAAGGTTTTTCCCTGTAAATCAATCCATTGTACGGTATTGTCCGCTATTGATTTCAGGGTTTCTAATGAGCCTACCCCAAGCACTTGATACTCATGGATGAGCAGGGCCTCGCTGTATCGCGATTGACCGAAACAGCGGGTATGTATGAGGCCGTTGTGGAATAGTAGCATAGCGGTAATCTCAATGATTATTTTGCTCGTAATTTTGCGTTTTCGCGGATATTCATGTAGTACAAATTCATGTCGCCAATATGGTAGTTTTTGCGCCTAAAAAAGAAACTTCCTGGGAATTTGGGCTTCTTGGAGAGCAAGATACCATTGTAAACCTCTGCATCCACGATTTGAGGGCGTATGACCTCGAATGGAGTGACAACCCCACCTTTGTTGAGGGTAGCAGATGCGTACTGTCCGGGTTCTATGGTCCAAATCAAGGGGTTGGTACAGACTATATTTTTTTCAAAGGCATTCCGACGGCCATATTGCTTTTCCCAAGTGCGCCAAGTACAAAAACAGTCGGTTTGTTCTGGGGTTTTGCAGGGTTGCAATTGCTCGAAATAATCTTTTTTGACTGGCCACCCAATGATGTATGCTGCGATCAATTGTTTTTCTAAAGGCGTGCCTTCTATTCTTTTTTTCAAGAGACTCATCGCGTGAAGTGCGCCTTGGCTATGGCCTGCTAATATAAATCGGCGGCCTTTGTTCCAGTTTTTTAGGTACTCATTAAATGCAGATTCAATGTCCATATATGCAATTTCTAAGGCTTTTCTAGCATTGACACTGTCTTTTTCGGTATAAAACACGTGTAAGTGTGCTTGTCGGTATCGTGGAGCATATACCCGGCCAGTACTATTGAAAATAGAGGCTTGAAATTGTATGCTACCATTATCTGTCTTTTTATTGAGGGCAGCATCATTGATGTCAGCATTCCATTCGCGCTCGCTTTTTTTGCCGCCAGTATAAGTGGTTGGATAAAAAAACAGCACATCCACCTCGGTGGAGGCTTGCTCATCCTGTAGTCCCGAAGGCACCATGTCGGCAGGGTCTTTTTTGTCTGGATGAGCCGCCCATGTTTCCAATTTGCTATAATCGGGGGTGGGTGGCACTTTGGTTATTTCAAAATTTCCTTTGGGCTTGACGCTGCCACAAGCAGTCATCAAGCATAGAGCGCATATTTGTAGGAAATATTTCATCTTTAAGTATGAGTTTTAGTGATAGATTTCGTATTTGTTTCTATACGAAATCCAACGGTTTTTAGATTTTCCCAAAAATCGGGATATGATTTGCCCACTACTGCTGGGTCTTCTATTATAATAGGCTGTAAGAGTGCCAAAGGTGCAAACGACATGGCCATCCGATGGTCGCCATAGGTGACAAATTGGGGTGGTTGTTCAGGAGGCCATTCCGCTTTTTGACTCACCATATAAAAGGTTTTATCGGGCGATTTTTTACTGAATTGTGCTGGTAGTTTCGTGAAAGAAACGCCTATTTTCTTCAATTCGTTTTTCAGCGCGGTTATTCTATCTGTTTCTTTCACAAAAAGGGTTTCTAAACCCGTAAACAATCCTTGAACACCCAAGGCGGCACAAGTAACAGCGAGGGTTTGTGCAATATCGGGGCATTGTATAAAATCCCATTCAAAAAATAGCCTTGGCGGTTGCCCATTTTTCTGCAATCGAACCCCGCCTTCTTCAAAATGAGTTGCTACGCCCAATCGTTCCATCATACGCGAGAGTACGGAATCGCCCTGCCAACTATGCTCAAAAAGTCCGGTTAACCTAAGGTCAACCCGATCTGATATGGCAGCCATACTGTACCAGTAAGAGGCTGCTGACCAATCGGCCTCTACGGTTAGGTTGCGCGGCGCATAATTGCCCGGCGCGACTTCTATGTAATCTTGGTGCTGGGTTACGATAGCACCAAAATAGTGCATTAATGCGATGGTCATATCAAGGTAAGACCGCGATACCATATTGCCTTGAGGGATCAAACGCAAGCCTTTGGGTAAGTAGGGTGCAATGAGCAGCAATGCCGAAAGAAATTGACTACTGGTACCTGCATGTATCGCTACTTCGGGCATTGTTTGGGTACTTTCCTTGTTCCATTCACCTATTTCCAAGGGCGGATACCCTTCTTTTTCTAAAAAACGGATATTTGCACCCAAGGTGGTGAGGGCATCTACCAATGTCCCAATGGGACGTTCTTTCATGCGAGCAGAACCAGTCAGTACCTGAGTGCCCGGTTGGATAGCCAAATACGCCGTCATAAACCGGAATGTCGTACCTGCATCTCCAGCATCGAAGGTGGTGCGGTCGGTTTGTGCTAGCAAAGCCTCTAAAGTAATGGTATCCTTGGAAGTGGATAGATTGGTCAACCATTGCGCTGGGTTGGCATCGGCCAGTGCCAGTGCAATCAGGGCGCGGTTGCTGATGCTCTTGGAGCCATTTAAGGCGATGGTGCCTACAAGGCTGGGATTTGCTTTTTCGAGGTGGACGGTATCGGACATGAGCGTAAGTGGGTGTTTTATTGAAAGTGGGTGTAAAAGTAACCTAATTTTGAAAATTCGGGTTTGAATACGCTAAATTTCCTATTTTTGCCCCAATGAAACAAAAAATAGAATACATTGATTTTGCCAAAGGCTATGCTATTTTTAGCATCATGTGCTACCATGTATTGCAACAAGTTTCATTGCCCAGCATGATGAAACAAGCCATTATTTTTGGAGGTACAGGGGTGCACTTGTTTTTTTTGTTGTCAGGTTTTGGTTTGATGATGTCCTCTGTGGCATTATCACCCATTCAATTTTATAAACGGCGGTTATCAAAAATCTGGTTGCCCTATGTATTGATCCTTAGTATTAGTTGCGTAGTGGCCTACGCGCTCCATATTTTCCCCAACCGGTTTGATGCTTGGGTGGCAGGTGTGGGCTTGTATCAGATGTTCAGTGATGAGTATATTGAAAGTTTTGGAGGCCATTTTTGGTTTATCAGTGCCATTATTCAACTATATTTGATTTTTCCTGTCCTATTGTTGTGTAAAAAGTATTTGGGCGGCATCCTTCCCCTGTTTATGATGGCCTTGGCTGGATCTATGCTTTGGTGGATATGGGTTTATTACAGTGATCGGGGGCATCAGCGCAGTTGGAACAGTTGTTTTATGCAGTTTTTATGGGAATTTGTATTTGGCATGATGATAGCCGAATACTGGAAAACAGAGAAAGGAAAGGTATTTTTTGAAAAAATGGGGCGGTATTGGTGGGTAAGTTTACCAATGGGCTTGGTCTTTATGGCTTTGATGGCATGGTCTGTACTCCGTTGGGGTGCTATTGGTAAAATATTCAATGATATACCAGCCTTGTTGGGATACGGTTTGTTGAGTATTTTTGTATATGAATGTTGTCGAAGGTATTTTAGAGTCATCAAGTATTTTTTTCTTTGGGTCAATGAGTTCTCTTATTCGCTATACTTAGTCCACATTTTAGTCTTATCTGTCTTTATTTTATGCCTCCAAAAATGGTTTGACCAATCGTTCCAGTTGCTATATGTTCCTATTTATTTGATATTAGCCCTTAGTGCTGGTTACTTCTATGAAAAGATCAGTCGAAAGTGGGTTGAATGGGTCAATATTTAATTTTGGCACTACCTTTGCCTTCTATACGTCATATTCAGATTGTTTCTGATAACCGATTTACAACATTATGGATTTTGGATACCTCCTGCGCCTATTAGCGCGCCGCAAATGGTTGATTTTGGGTGCAATGCTAACGGCGGCAGTACTTACTTTTATTTTAATTGGGCTTCGCGCCGAACGCTATAAATCATCCGTGATTGTAGCGACCGGTATCGTGAATTATAAGGGGATCAACTCTGATAACTCAGACGCATTTGTGCAGCAATATCAGATCGAAAATGCGTTTTCTAACCTTACTACCTTTGGGCAATCAAGGTCGAGTATCAAGATTCTGACCATAAAAATGCTCCAGCATGATCTTAGTGCTGAGGGGAGTGGAGCGCAGCAGTCTTTTCGGAAGCCCAATATTAAACTGATTGACTACACCGAAGGGGAAAAGCAGCAATTGCTTGCTGAAATAACCAAAATCAATTTAGATAGCATCACCACCCTTACTTTTAGTCCGCAGGTGGACTATCTATTGGATAAAGTATCGCGGGCTTATGGTTATGACCACGATGCTATTTTGCGCAGCCTCGCCGTCAAGCGTAAGGCCGCTACTGATTATTTGGAAATCGAAATTACCACAGAAGATCCAAAATTATCGCAGTATATGGCAGATGCTTATGTCAATTGTTTTATGACATTTTATCATAATCTGAAAGTATCTGAAAAAAGAAAAAATGTAGAGTCTTACATGAAATTGGCCAATGAAAAAATGGCCGTGGTGGATTCTATCGTTAACCTCAGATTTGAATACTTGAGAGTAAATAGGTTACCAGTATTGGGCAGACAAGGTGAAGAGTTGGTAGGTCAGATCACAAAATTAGAAATAGAGCGACAGCGCGCTTCTTCACGAAAACAAGCCGCCGCAAAATCGGTAGAACAATTGGGCAAACATTTTGACGATCGAACCACCCGCGATGCAGGGGAGGTACAAGGGCGTATTATAGAGAAAAACTCTACTGCTGAACAAGCAGAAAGGGTGCGCCAACTCAACAATAAGTACCTTGAAAGTGAAGGAAAGGATATAGAGGTAGCCGCTGAATTGGCAGAAGCCAAGGAGGAACTGGAATCCGCGGTACGCAGTTCGGCACGTGTGCAAGGCAAACTACGGACGGATGAATCAAAGCGCACCCGCGAAGAATTGTATAAAGACAAGGTAGCAACGGAATTGGATAAAATTGATGCCGAAGAGGATTACAGCAAACTAAATAGCGAAATACGGATACTCAATAGTAAATTAGCGCCTATGGCACTGAATAATGAAGTGGCCTCTAAATTGGGGGCCGATGAAGTGCGTGCCCAGTTGGAGTTTGACAACGTTAATGAAGCATTGATTAAGGCTAAGTTGGAGTTGGAGAACACTGAAAATTCGCTTTCCATCGTTGAAAATGCACAGCTGCCAGAGTGGCCTGAACCCAACCGTAGAACCCTCATCAGCGTTTTTTCGGCTATTGTAATCGGTACTTTGACGACTATTGCTATTTTCGTATTGGCATTTATGGATAGCACCCTCCAATCGCCTGATCTGTTCAAACGGTACTCCAACGGGCTTCCATTGTTGGGTGTGGTGAGTGCTATACCAGTTAAAGGTTTGGATTTGAACGTTGTTTTTACTTCAAAAAACGAAAAATATACGGCTTTTAGAGAAAGTTTGCGCAAATTACGAACCCAAATACTAGGTATGCCTCAAGACCGCATTTGGCTTTTTGTGAGCATCAAGCCCCAAGAAGGCAAAACCTTCAACATGCTTTCGCTGGCCCACTCTTTGGGCTTTAATAATAAAAAAATTCTGCTGCTCGATACCAATTTCAAAAATCCGATACCAGAAGCCTTTGCTGATGAGCCAACACCCCAACGCGCTATGCTCAATCAGGCTTTGCGCGAGCATGGATTGGCAGAAGTCTTTCAATTGAAATCGCAGGGCAGTGATGCTACCGAACATATGGTGGATATACTTGGAAATACGGGGATACACCGTTCGCCCTCCGAATTGTTAGAGCCCGAAACCTTCAAGTCTTTTTTGGCTGACCTCCGTAAACATTACGATTACATATTTATGGAAGCCGCATCCATGCACCAATACTCTGATACTCAAGAGTTAGTGCCTTACTGCGATAAAGTCATTGCAGTGTTCAATGCTGGCAGTACCATTAAGGGGACGGACAAGGAACGCATTGAATTTTTAAAGAACTTAGGCTCTAAATTTGGTGGATCCATCTTGACCCAAGTGGAAGACAAAAATAATGGGTAAAGGTACTAATCAGACTTCCGCAATACCAACATGTAGTGGTCGGCGCTAGCAGCCAACAGGGAGGTATGGGTGTAAGATTCCAAAAAGGCAAGTGCTTTCAGGAGCCTCGGCCATCGTTTGAAAAAAGGCTCTAGATAGGATGGGGGTATCCAAAAACCTATGGGATGGATGGCCACTATCTGAAATGACGGAAAAAATTGGCTAAATTCCTTTGGGTTATAGTACCAAGTATCCACCGTAGTGTGTGCATCTAAAGTTGCTGAAATGGCCGTTTTTTGGTATCGCCGAAAAGCCTTTTTCCAATGGCCTTTCATTAAAAAATAGAAGGTTTCCCACCAGCAATTTCGCCCCATGATTACGGCAATAAAAAGCCCATTGGGCACTACAATACTTTGTAAATTTTGATTCAACCGTAGCAGCATAGCGGGGGCGATGCAGTTCAATCCACCAAAATTGGAGAATACGAGGTTTATGCCGCTCAGCCCCAAGGTGTCAATTGCGTTGATATCGCAGGTGGATCCTGTTGCTTGAAGGTGATGGCCTGATTTCTGTATTTTTTGGGTGGTGACTTCTACCATTTCTGCCGAAATATCGGTGGCTATCACCGTATGGCCTAGTTGGGTTAGCCAAAGGGCATCTTCCCCTGTTCCACAGTTGACTTCGAGTATTTTCTCTGATTTTTCCCTTAAAAAGGTTTTTAAAAAATGCCTAACGCGGGCGCGTTGCAATTTCCCGATAGCGGTATAACTAAAAGTATCGTCGTATTCAATAGCGACCGCATCAAAAGGGGCTAGAGTACTCATGCTTCCAATCTGGATAACCTCCATTGGTCAATTTGGGCGGCGGGGGCATAATAGACCGTTCGCAAGGCATGTTTCCAATTGGCTTTTTTTCCTTTTAAGATGGATTGGAGGGCTGTTTTTCCCTGCTGAAGCCTAAATCTTTTGTGGGTCAGTCGGTGTAAGCGACGATAGAATGCTTGTGAAAAAGTGGCCGTGTACATCATCGCCAAATCATCGGAGACTTCCCAGTTTTGTTTAGCCCCGAGCATATCTTTTACTTTATCATAAAATTTGGTACCGGGCAACGGGTACGATACCGAAACGCCAATATCGTGGGGCTGCAATTGTTCCACCATTCGCAAGGTGGCTTCTATGTCTTCTCGGTTTTCGCCGAGGTAACCAAACTGGAGAAAAAAGCATACTTCCACGCCTTTTTGTTTCAAAATTCGAGTAGCAGTGGCTATTTCTTCCACTTTAGTGCCTTTATCCATGGCATCCAATATTTTTTGCGATCCACTTTCCGCGCCCACCCATACCTGTCGCAGACCCGAACCTACGAGCGCATCTATGCTATCTTCTTTGAGCAAAAGATCAACTCGGCTCTGTATTTTATACTGAAATCGTATGTTTTTGGCCTGTACTACATCCCTAAACCCTTGAACCCAACCCGGTTTAAGACCGAAAATATCATCGGCCATCCAAAAATGTGTGACCCCATGTTTTTCGATCAGCATGGCTATTTCATTGGCCACCCGCTCTGGGCTTCTGGTATTGTACCGGTTGCCGTATATGGGTTTTGCGCACCAATTACATTTGTATGGACACCCACGGGTGGTGGCCATGTTTAGGGAAAAATAGCCGTTTTCCCGAATCCAAATGTCTTTGTAGGCTGGTATGTCTATCAAATCCCAAGCAGGATCAGGCAAATCATCTAATTGTTGGAGTACGGGTCGCGGTGCGGTCTTGAAAACCTTTTCGGATGCCTCGGTTTCAAAGTAGGCAAGCCCACCAATATCTGTAAAGTCAGTCTGGCCTGATTCCAGTGCCAATACCAACTCGCGGAGGGTTATTTCCCCTTCGCCCAATATTACAAAATCGGCACCTTCTTTTAGATATTGGTCGTAATGATCGGTGCTATCGCTACTGGATACAATGACTTTTGAGCCTTGGGCTTTGGCCATTTTGGCCATTTGAAAGGCTGCTTCGCGCATGCGCGTGAGGCACATTTTGGTAAGGTAATTGAAACCATCGTCGTAAATAACGACGTATTTAGGCGTTTTCGCTGCTAAAACGGGTAGTATCTCTTCCGGGCCTTCTCGCAATGCTACATCAAATAACGAAACTTGGAAACCACAATCACGCATTACCGCAGCCGCATAGATAGTGCCATAGGGCGGGTAAGGCTGTTGGGTCTGCCACTGTTTGGCATCAAACCGATAAAAGTAGGAATGTGTGAAAAGGATACTTGCCATCGTTATTTATGAAACATCCATTTACCTATTTCTTTAAATGTTACTTTTTTCCCATATAGCAAAATACCGACGCGGTAGATGCGACCCGCCAACCACACAAAGAAGTACGATGCCGCCACGACTAATACGAGCGAAAGGGCTACTTGCCACCAAGGTGGATTGAAGGCCATTCGGAATGGCATGGCGATGGGGGAAAATAATGGAAATAAGGAAGCAAAAACCATGAGCCCACTATCGGGGTTGCGCACTCCGACGAAGGCGACAATATAAAATGCCAGAATAATTGGGAGCATGATCGGGAATACCAAGGCTTGTCCTTCTCCAAGATCATCGCCCATAGCAGAGCCAATGGCCGCAAACATAGAGGCATAAATGAAGTAGCCTCCCAAGAAAAATATAATGAACGAGAATATGATGAGTGGCCAGTTTTGCTTGCTGAGTTCAGCCATGATTCGCAATCCTTCGCCTTGCATTTGCTCTGGATCAGGCATTTCCATGCCTGGCCCAGGCATGGATGATTGTAATTGAGCCGGATCTACCCCGCCTACAAATAAAGGAACAATAAACATGACCCCCGCGCTTAATATGATCCAAATGAGGACTTGGGTCAAGCCCACGGCACCAGTGCCCAGTATTTTGCCCAACATGAGGTCAAATGGGCGCACACTCGACATCATTACTTCTACAATGCGGTTGGTTTTTTCTTCCATCACCGAGCGCATGACCATTTGGCCGTACATCATCACCATGAAAAACATGATAAATGCCATGAGGCCTCCAATGGCGAGACCTACTCCGGCGGTATATTTGCTTTCGTCTTCTCCTTTTTTATTGATGCCCTCCGGGTCTATGGAAATATTTGTTTCCAAGGCTTCCAAATCGGCACGTTTTAGGTGCAAAGAGTCTATTTTAAAATCTTTGATTTTAGCCTCTATCTTTTTTTCCATGATTTTGCTCTTCTCAGGGGCTAATTTACTATCGGAATAATAGAATAGGGTATGGTCTTTTTTTTGCAGCGACCCCAAGGCGGGTATGCGCAAAATCCCATCGTAGGTTTCTTTGGTTACCTCTGCTTTGAGTTGCTCTAAAGTTTGGTTGCTGGCATTGGTAAAACGAATGCCTTTCCCATCGGGCAATTGGCTCATGATACCCGCTTCGTCGAGTATGGCGACTTTGAGTTCGCTGCCACTTTCATATTTGGTAAGACCTACTATGACCAACATGTAGATCAATAGCCCCAATGGAGCAAGCAACGTACTGATGATAAAGGATCTTTTAGTAACACGTGTCAAGTATTCGCGCCTGACAATGAGTCCAAGTTTGCTCATGCTGATGTATAATTATTTCAGCAAAAGTAAGGAACTGTTGCTTGATGGAAAGAAAAATTATACTTACTGGATATTTTTAGCGACGAATGCGAATCATGGGTTGATGCAATCCGTTGATTTTCAATGCTTAGTCATCAGATGACTCCGAGTCATCAGATGACTAAGCATTGAAAATCAACGGATTGCATCAACCCATGATTCGCATTCGTCGCTAAAAATATCCAGTAAGTATAATTTTTCTTTCCATCA
>JANMMZ010000120.1:0-20999 GCA_031373665.1 Saprospiraceae bacterium
ACTCAAATTTTTTTTCTACCACCTCCTAATTTGCGAACTTGACCTGAGGGTAATTCTTCTTTTGACTGAAGTTCTCTAATCCCAGTTCGGATACTTACTGGATTGATAGAAAATGTTTCACAAACTATTTTTATACCGCCACGTCCAAGATCAAGGGCTAGTTGACCTAGATACTGACGTCGTTGTCGTTCGTTCAGGCTCTTTAAAAATTGTTGCTTTATATCCAGATTTTCAATTTCCATTATTTTCAATTTGAGGCCAAAGGTATGTAAAATCGTTAAGTTATTTTTTTATCGTTACTAAGACAAACAATAATCATCAGAAGTGAACAAGTAGCATTGAAATTAGTTCTTCAACAACTGAAACTCGCTCGTGAAGAGGTTGCAACCCGAACACATCATTACGTTCATACTATTGTCCTGGTGCTTGCCAAAATATACTGGGGTTATTTGTTTTATTTTTTATAATTTTTGTTTTATTCTTGTCGTCTGTTGTTAGTACTTTTTCAAGTGATTTTTCAAAATAATCAAGCGGAATAAGTTGCAAATAATTAATTTCTTTGTTTTCAATCTTTGTTTCTAAGTCATATTCACTGTTTAATGGGCACTCCAAAATATATAAATTTTTCGCCATGTAATTTTCTAAGTAGTCTTTTTTTGTAGTTGAATTAAGGTGATTCCAATTTGCATCGGGATTTAGGATTAAAGGTTTATCGTTGATTAATCTTTCTCGAACTTCTTCAATACTTAACAATTCACCTTTTTCGTCCATTACATAAGCATCATGCGTAGGATCAATCCATAACCATTTTTTTAATTGCGTAGAGTAAACCATATTTATAACGTGGCAATCATTGTCAATACCCAAACTGTCTTTTGGCAAACAAGTAACAAACCGTGATTTAATTCCCATTGATAAATAACACTCATTTAATACGGTTGCTAATCCTCTACAATTCAACCCTCTTTTATCTTTTTTACAAACTGAAATCATACTCATTGCATTTTTTACAGTTGGATTTTCGTGATTTCCATCATGTGGTACTAAGTTATGTATCCAATGCAACAAACTCAAAATCTTTGAAACTTCATTTCCTTGCCCTGCTATTGAATCTAAGTTAAACGCTTTTCGTAGCGCTACAAGGTTAGGATTACTTGCTGTTTGGTAAGTAAATTTAGGAAATTCTATATTTTCATTGCTATTGTATCGGCCTGCTTTTTTAAGGATGTATAAATAATCGCTTGTCTCTCTTTCCCTTTCTATCAGAGATTGAAGAATCTTTTTATAACTTTCTTCATTGCGGATGTTATCCAAGTCGGTATCCTCTTTTATATGGGCATAATTACGATACCCAGTTTTAATTGATTTGTCCAAATATTCTATCGCCTTGGCCTTCTCATTCAACAAAGAATAAGTACAACTCAAATTGTAAACTGCATTGATATAGTTGCCTCTAAAATATGCCCTGTCTTCCTTCGATATCTTATCATATTTAGTTTCAAACTCATCCAAAACCTTTGTATAGGTTTTGATATCTCGTTTCTCATAGGCTTCCCGCATTAAACTATCTTGTATTTCTGCATAAAGTTTAAAGTCCTTGTTTGTGTTTGTCTGGCTTTGAACTTTTGTAGGCGCAAAACACAAAATCAATGTGCAAAAAGTAAAAAATCTACCATTCATAATTATTATTTTGTTTAAATTGAGTGTCTCCGCAGCATGACGGACAACTTACTAATTGACGCAACTCGAACCTTCTTGGTTGCAAATATTAGGAGATCATTCTAAATACTCACAACAAAAACATAGAATTTACAAAAAAAGATGTCCAATCTTGCCTTTGGGGAGACGACTAAAAACAACCAAAAAAATATTTTTTAAAACCTAATGACATAGAATTGTCACCTGGGCATTTTACTTTTGCGACTCAATAATTAAAATTCAAAAAAATGAGTCATCAAAAAATTCAAAAATTCAGTGTCATTGGTATTTCAGTAAGAACCACAAATGAAAATGGACAAGCAGGGCAAGACATTCCAGCATTATGGAATAAATTTATGACAGAAGGAATTGCGGAACAAATCCCGAACAAAATGGACCCTTCACTTTATTGTATTTACACCGAATACGAAAAAGATCACACAAAGCCATACACCACTATTTTGGGTTGCAAAGTTGAAAACTTGGATGAAATTCCCGACGGAATGGTGGGCAAAACTTTTGAAGAAGCAACTTATGCAAAACACGTTGCAAAAGGCAATATTATGGAAGGAATGGTTTTTGGCAAGTGGACAAAAATTTGGAATTCAGATTTGGATAGAACATTTATAGCCGATTTTGAAATCTATGGCGAAAAAGCGCAGAATCTAGTGGACGCAGAAGTTGATATATTTGTGGGCATTCAATAAATGAAAGCGGAAATGTATGTGAATACTTCCGCATGAAGAGATTACTTAGTTTTCTTCACCCAGTTTAATATGACCCATACGCTTTATCCTGCTTTGTCACTTTTTTCCGCCGAAAAAAGTAACCAAAAAAGGCCTGGCTGTCGAAAAAAACCGCGATTGTCCGTGCAAACTCCGGCGGCGCGAAAATTTGGTTAATTGCTATGTTTCACAGACCGTACTAAACTCCCCTTTCCCTCGGTCTGTCATGTCGTAACGTAGTGAAGACATCCACACAAGATGCCCAACTGACAACGCAAGATAAATACTTGATTTCCAGTTAGTTTGGCTTGTGTAGTTGTCTCCGTTTCTCTACGACATGACAGACCGAGGGGAGGGAGTGGATTCAATGCCGCGTCTGTCCTATCCTGTGTAATACTATGAAAATGCGCAAATTTTTGCTCCCTAAAGAGCAGCGGAGTCGTAGAATTTAGATAAAGCCAAGTCTTTTGGGCTACTTTTATCTTGCTTTTATCTCTAAAGTGGTGGAAGTTATTTAATCCGTATTGCTTACCCTTTTTTGAAAAAATATTTTCGTGGGGCACTAGGAAAAGTTTTAATAATATTGATCTTGACGAAAAATATCCTGTTGAATCTTCGGATATTTATTGTAAAAAGTAATCTGGGAATCCGTCTCTTGTTGCCATAAGATAAAATGACATGAGTCATCCCAAAAAATTCGGGATGACTCATGTTTTAACACATTAAAATAATTAATTACTTAATGCTACAAGAAGCACGAGCAAACAAGTAGCGACCATTGAAGCCCATTTGTTGTACCCTGCGGGAATACACAAAACGGCCAGAACCCATATTAGAAGAATGGGTATGCTTATCTTGATATACATCCAATAGGTTATTGCAACCGATCGCAAAGTTGATCTGCTTCGTGATTTGATACGCAAAGGTTAAATCCGTCACCACTTTTGGGCTGAATACCTGATCCAAAGTTTCCTTTTTGTTATTGTTAAAGGCATTGGCCGGGAAAGCATCAGGCTTCCCAGGGTCAACCGTCGCATCCAGATAAGTCACTTCTCCAAAATAGGTATTGCGTAACATCACCGAGAATGACTTCACCTTATAGTTGAGCATCAAATTGCCCTTCGACCGAGGGTTGGCTACCTCTATCCGCGACTGGTCTTCGCGGTTGAAATATTTACCTAATTGACCCGTACGGATCAAGGTTTCAGAGGCTTTCACGGCTGCCTTGCCTTTAGAATCTTTGATGACAGTATTATCAATAAAAGTAGCGGCCAAAGTAGCACGGAACTCCGTACTCTTATCAAAACGCTTGCTATATGACAACACCGTTTCGATACCTTGTGAACGGGTATCAATAGCATTGGCAAAGAAATTAGCTTCTGAAGCATTATTAGCCTTCAATGCTTCCGCCAAAGCAACATCATTCCCTCCAGTGAAGTTATTGGTCAATATAATCCGGTCTTTGATGTCAATGCGATAAAAATCTACGGTCAGGTCAAGCCCTTCTGTGAGGCGAGCCGTGACACCAGCCGCATAGTTTATAGAAGTTTCTTCCTTGAGTGGACTTATGCCGAGGAGTTCCGCTGGTTTAGAGTAATTGGTAAACGTACCTGCTTCTACGGGTACTTGACTTCCACCCTGTGTAACAAACAAGGTATTTGCTTTAGCATAGTATTTTTGTTGTTGCGATGGTGCACGGAATCCGGTGCTGGCAGAAGCACGCACCGAAAGGTTGTCCAATAGTTTGAAACGGGCAGCCAATTTACCATTCAAGGTGCTTCCGAAATCAGAATAGTTCTCAAACCGAGCAGCGGCAGCAACTAAAAACCGCTCAGAAAAATCTTGTTCAATATCAATATAACCACCTGTTACAGTACGGGTTTCATTGATGGCATTCCTTGGTAAAAATCCAGAGAATACTTGCGAACCTACTGCTAAACCTGAGGTAACGTCATAGTTTTTACCAGACGACTCCTCGCCTGCCCGCACTTCGAATCCATCTTGGCGGAACTCACCCCCAAAGGCAATGTTCAAACCAGACAGTACATTGTATTTTTTAGATACATCTGCATTTAAAGTACCTTGGCGGAAAGCAGTGCCTCCTGCGTCAAATTCTTTTTGAAAATCACTGCTGGTTAGAGCCTGTGTATAGTTGACAGAATTGGTGATATTAAAATCAAATACATTGGTACCATAAACTAAACTCAAGTCGGTGTTCCAGCCAGCCAATTTACCACGGATACCTGCACCTATAGATAGATCGGATACCACAGAATTGATTTCGGGTAAGAACCCATTTGGATATGCTGACAGCACGTTGGAGCGTACTGCTCCGGGCACAGCATTCGGGTACCGATAAAAACCAGCCGCATTGCCACCTTTTCTATTGTATCCACCAAAAGAGTAGAGTTCAAATTTCTGATTGAGTTTCCAAGTGAAGTTGTACATAGCACCACCGCCAATCACCTTGGAGTTTCCGATCAACATATCAAAGTTGTCGCGGGTAAGTCCTTTGGCAGTATTGATAGAGTCAGAACGGTTGTTGCCGCTTACACTTGGCCAGATCTGGCCAGTATATAAGCCTGTGCGGTTGGTACGGTCGCGAGAGGTGAATTCACCCATGACGTTCAAATGGCCTTTACTGCCTATTTTCATCCCATAACTCAATCCTGCCTGCAAGGTACCGCCGTCAGTGACGCTGGTGTTTTCGTCTTGGGTGGCGTATGCAGGTAATACTCTTTTGGCAGCGTAATATTTTGCATAACTGGTATTATTAATACCATAAGAAACATTGGCGATAAACCCGTCTTGTTGTTTTAAAACAATGTTGATAACCCCTGCTATGGCATCAGAGCCGTATTGTGCAGAAGCACCATCGCGCAGTATTTCGATCCGTTCGATGGCAGCGGCTGGTATGGCATTTAGGTCAGTACCAACAGTACCTCTATTCACAGTACCATTTACATTGACCAAAGCCGATTGGTGGCGGCGTTTACCATTGACAAGTACCAATACCTGATCGGGCCCAAGGCCGCGCATCTGTGCTGGGTCAACGTGGTCGGTACCATCAGAAATGGCCTGACGTGAAGACTGGAACGAAGGAGCCATGTAGGTCAAGATCTGGTTGATGTCCACCTGTCCTATTTCATTGACCACTTGCTGAATCGGGATAATGTCCACTGGCACAGGAGTCTCGACTTTAGTCCGGGTTTGATTCCGTGAACCGATTACTACTACGTCGTTGAGGCTAATGCCTGATTCGACAAGTGCGATCACAAGATTAGATCCTGAAATAGTTACTTCTTGGGTGTTGTAGCCCGGATAAGTGATGACCAAAGTGGTAGCATCGTCGGGTACGCTCAAGGTAAAATTGCCATTGTCGTCTGTAGTAGTACCACGGGTACCGCCCTTAACGGCTACCGTAGCACCCACGATACCTTCACCATTGGCATCGGCTACCCGCCCAGTGATGGTGCGGTCATACATAATAGAGGCACTTTTGGCCTGCGGTTGCGCTGCGGCAAAAGTCTGTGCTAGGGTGGTCTGCAAGCCTAAGGCGTTCAGGCAAATACCACATATAGCGATGAGTGTGTAAGCGTTTTTCTTCATAAAATAGTTGATAAAATTAAGTTGATTAAATGATAATAATGTCAATACCAGAATGTTATTTTGACATTATGTGCTAATGAGTGATTATTTATGGCGATATAGCCTTCGGTAATAAAAAGATAGAAGTATCTTTGCCGAAGGCATAAAGGTACACCTATCTGCTGCATTTGCAAGTTTCATATCGAATAAAAATCAAATGAGCCATTTGGCAGTATTATTTTTATCTAAAATTTCATCATTTTAATGGCAACACGACGCAATTTTTTAACAAATACAGCCGCTATGTCTGCGGGATTCTTATGGAATGATTGGGCATCATGGACTGAGCAACAAGCCGATTTCCGGCTCAACAAGGCTTTGGATTTAAAAGTTTTGGCCACTAATTGGGGCTTTGAAGGTACTTGGGATGCTTTTTGCGAACGGGTTAAAGTGAATGGTTATGATGGAGTGGAAGTATGGGTACCTCAAGAAGAGCAGGATCGCGACGATTTTTTGGCAGCGACCTCAAAACATGGGCTCTCCTTTGGTTTTTTGTGCGGCGGTAGCGATAAAGACTATGCTAAGCACCTCGCACAGTTTGAAACTGCCCTCCAAAAGGCCACGGCTCTAAAGCCTTTGTATATCAATTGTCACTCTGGGCGCGATCACTTTACTTTCGAGCAAAGTAAGGCATTTATGACCATGACTACGAGGTATCATCAAGCCACGAAGGTGCCTATTTATCACGAAACGCACCGAGGGCGCATTCTTTTTGCGGCACATATTACCCGCGAATTCTTGGAGAAAACACCCGATTTGAGGTTAACTTTAGATATTTCACATTGGTGTACCGTCCACGAATCACTACTGGGCGATCAAGCAGAAACCGTAGCACTAGCACTAGGGCGTACCGACCATATACACGCCCGCATCGGCCATGCCGAAGGCCCACAGGTCAATGACCCACGTGCGCCAGAGTGGGAAACCACTGTAAAACAGCACCTCTCTTGGTGGGATAAAATAGCAGCCACGAAGGCCGAAAAAGGGCAACCATTGACCATTCTTACTGAGTTTGGCCCGCCCAATTACCTGCCTACTTTGCCATATACCCAACAACCGGTAGCCGATCAGTGGAGTATTAATACTTATATGAAAGATATGCTACGAGCGAGATATAAGGGTTAATAATTATTAATTATTAATTATTAATTATGAATACTAGTGTACCAAAAACATAATTTTAGATATTAATTTTCTTGATTAAGTAATTGAAAATCAACGACTTAGAAACAAAATTTACCATTAAAATCAAGCAGTTAATACACTGCGTATTCTACACCTCCGTGTTCTTTAATAGTAACAAACCTACTGCTCCGTGGTATCTCTGTTCCTCTGATTCTCTCTGTGGTAAAAAAAACCTCTACGTAGTAAAAACAACATATGGCAATAAAACAAATTCCCACCCACCCCTTACAAGAGTTAGACCCGATGCAATTCGGGATCGAAAGAATCAGCCATGTCAATCGCTACAACCCGGCTCATTTCCATCGGCATGATTATTTTGAAATATTCTTATTTTCAGAAGGAGGCGGCAAACACCAAATTGATTTTACGGACATTCCTATTGAGTCCAATAGCATCCATTTCGTGACACCGGGACAGGTACACCAATTGGATCGGGCAACAAATTCTAGCGGTTTTGTATTGTTATTCAGTACCGATTTTTTCGGAGTCACGCCCGACAGCCACGATTTTTTATTCCACTATCCCTTGTTTTATAGCAAGCGTGGCAGCCCTGTGCTGGTGTTGCCTCCCGACGAGTTTGAGCATATACTCACCTATGTAGAATCAATGCTTCGAGAGTTTGATGGCCAACACTCCCAGAAAAAACGCATCTTACAATCGTACCTGCACATATTTCTATACCGATGTCAACATTGGCTGGAGGAGCATGAGGGCAACGGATTGGATAAATCGCCAGCCGCTGATCTTTTTCAGGCATTTCAAACCCAGGTTGAACTTCATTATCACGATCGGCATCAAGTGGTGGACTATACCACCTTGCTTTTTGTAACGCCCCGCCAACTGAATGCCACTACGCAAAAATTTGTCGGCAAATCGGCGATGGACATGATTCAAGATCGGATCGCCCTTGAATCCAAACGCTTATTGATCTACTCTGGCCGCACGGTCAGTGATATTGCCTATGATTTAGGGTTTGATGATTTGGCTCATTTCAGTAGGTTTGTGAAGCGCGAAACAGGAAGATCGCCTTCGGAATGGAAGTTACCAAAAACATAAAAGGATTAAATGGTAAATGTTTAGTCAAAATTGGTAACAATAAGCGGGCGATATAACCAGACCTTTGTCCCAGACTTTTATGTTTTAAAAATTGATTCTATGAAAAATATAATATTATTATTTTTTCTCACAATGAATAATATTTGCACTGGGCAAATACTTAATGGTTCTTTTGAAAGTTGGACGTATCTTCCAAATGTGAGTAGTAATTCTCAACCATGGTCGTTAAATGATTGGATTCATTGTTATGAAAATGGCGAACAAATCCAAAATCCGATAACGAGTTTATTTGGCACTTACAAAGATAGCACGGCTCAATCAGGTTCATTTGCATTGACACTTTCTCGTTGGTATTTTTATACTTTTGATATGGCAAAATTCAGAAACAAATGTAATATAAACCCTAGTTCCATAAGTGGTTTCTATAAATATACAGAGAATATACTATCCACGGGCATAGCAGATACAGCGCAAATCTCGGTGTATTTAACCAAACTAAATTCTAATAATCAAACAATTGATACAATAGGTAGTGGAAAAATTGATTTGGCATCCGCAAACAACTATACAATATTTGATTGCCCTATTCTTTATACTCAACAGAACCTTATTCCTGACAGTATAGAAATAGTTATTACGCCAACAAGACCAACACTTGGAGGGGGGGGATGTTCAAGTGGATCTTGGTGTTCTTATCTAACGGTGGACAATATAAGTTTGACTACCAGCACAAGTACGACAGAAGCAGACATTGAAAAATATTTTAGTGTGTTTCCCAATCCTGCCTCCTCGGAAATTTCAATAATCGGTGATATTTTACATGAAAAAATGAGAATCTTCAATACGATGGGGGCGTTAGTTTGTGATAAAATTGCTAGGTCTGACAATGAAACCTTAGACACTCATAACTTTAATAGCGGCCTCTACTTTTTAATCATAAATGGAACTGTTCGGAAGTTTGTAATCAAATAATAATCCGAATTGGAACGACCCTCAAAAAGTATAAATTGGCCAATGATTGGTCATAATTGGTAACTACATTGGGGAATAAAGGCAGACCTTTGTCCCAGACTTTTATGTTTTAAAAATTAATTCTATGAAAAAATTTCTTTTGCCCTTGATTGGGATTTTATGCCTCTGTGTGAATGCTGCGCAAGCGCAGTGGGTCAATATCACGCCTCCCGACCTATCCAATGCCGCTGATCTATCGGTGATTGACAACAAAACGGCTGTTTTGATGTCCCATGACAGTGTCATCCAATTGTATAAAACCAAAAATGGTGGTGTCAATTGGGAATCCATTCCCGCACCTGTTTGGCAAGACAGTGATCCTATACTCTGGCAAGGAGCCCAGTTTTTGGATGAACAAATCGGATATGTTTACGGTACCTGGCTGGTGAATGGCGGCGTTTATGCCCCAGGTGGTACTGAAAATTTTGCTGTGTTCAAAACCACCGATGGGGGTAACAATTGGACTTATTTGGATCAGCCAGTCCCCAGTGTTGGTTTTGTATTCATTACCAATATCCACTTTTTTGATGCCAATAAAGGGGTGGTTACATTAGTAACTGGATTGAGTTATTCCTTGATTAAAACGACCGATGATGGTGGCATCACTTGGCAAACCCGTGATACCATCAGAGATTGGGGTAATAACTATCATTTCAGACCTGATGGAACAGGGGTGATTCTGGCCTGCGTTTATGACCATCATACTGCTGGAGGCGGCTGCGATAACATCGCGTATAAAACCGCAGATTTTGGTAACACCTGGGAGGAAGTAGGCCCAGCAGGCCAAGGCACTGAATGGCCTGAACTAAGAAAAGGACTTTGGTACGAAAGCACGCTCTATGTTGATGACAACTTGGTTTTCCGGGTTAGACGGGACGTAAATGGTAGTTTACCAGAAGACGATGTTTATCATCTGGACAAGTCTGTGGATGCTGGTATCACCTGGCAAGAAGACTACTTTGTAAATACTTGGTATCCATTTCATCAATTGTTTTTAGAGTGGGACACACCTTGGGTCACTACCTGGAAATCTGTATTCCGCCTTTCTGTGGCATCCATTGGCACTTCTGAAGCTTCACAAACGGAATCATTGCTGCAAATCGCGCCCAATCCATCCGGGTCTGAAAGCACTATGCAAATACAGGCCGATAATTTGTATAATGGCCTGACACAGGTCTCTTGTTTTAGCAGCGATGGCCGTTTGGCATATCAAGGCAATGTGATGCTCCTTGCAGGCAAGGCTACTATCAATGCGCCATTATTGCCCAACGGATTATATCAATTGGTGTTGGCTGATTCAGGGCGGGTTATTGGACGGGGCAAATGGGTGGTTTTGAGGAATCAATAATTCTTTATGGCAGGCTTTTACATTTTAAAAATTAAGTCTATGAAAAAATTGCTTGTATCCTTGATCGGGATTTTATGCCTTTGTGTGAACACGATTCACGCACAGTGGGTTAATGTAACTCCTCCAGGCATACTTGATGTCTCTCATGTCTCTGATTTATCGGTTATTGACAACCAAACGGCTGTATTAATGACCATTGACAGTACCATGCAGTTGTACAAGACTAACAATGGCGGCATCAATTGGGTGTCTATTCCTGCGCCTGTTTCGCAAGACAGTGACCCGTTGTATGGAGAAGGCATCCAGTTTTTGGACGAACAAAATGGATACTTTTATGCTAATTGGTCGGTGAACGGTGGTGCTTATCTTGGAGGTACTGACAACTTTGTGCTATTCAAGACCACTGATGGTGGTAATAATTGGACGTATTTACCCTTCCTCGAATCTGTTCACATTTTTCATATTCACTTTTTTGACCCCAACAAAGGGGTGATGATTTTGAGCAGTGGCCCAGATGACCTTATCAAAACCACCAATGATGGTGGCATCAGTTGGGAAACACAGGACACCATTAGAAGTTGGAGGACTGATTGCCATTTCAAACCCGATGGAACTGGGGTCATCATAGGCTGCTTATATAACCATGGCAGCGGCTGCGATGATGACTATTATGTCTATAAAACGACAGACTTTGGCAATACATGGGCTGAAACAGCCCCCGTGAGCCAAGGCTCTGAATGGCCAGAACTCCGAAAAGGACTTTGGTACGAGAATATGCTATACCTTAATGATACCTTGGTCTTTCGGATTCGAGGGGATATCAACGGTACTCCACCACCAGATGGTGTTTATCACTTAGATAAGTCTGTGGACGCTGGCATCACTTGGCTAGAAGACTATTTTGTAATGACGTGGTATAACTTTCATAAGGTGTTTTTAGAATGGGATACGCCTTGGATCTCTAATTGGGATTCGGTGTTTCGCCTCTCTGTCGCCTCAACTGGCACTTCTGAAGCCTCACAAACGGAATCATTGCTGCAAATCGCGCCCAACCCATCTGGGGCTGAAAACACTATGCAAATACAGGCCGATAATTTGTATAATGGCCTGACACAGGTCTCGTGTTTTAGCAGTGATGGTCGTTTGGCATATCAAAGCAATGTGACGCTCCTTGCAGGCAAGGCTACGATCAATGCGCCACTATTGCCCAACGGCTTATACCAAGTAGTGGTGGCTGATTCAGGACGGGTTATTGGACGGGGCAAGTGGATGGTTTTGAGGTAACTAGTCGTTAAAATCACAAATCTCCCCTGATTCATCGAGAATCTTTATTTCAAGTCAAAAAAATACCTGTAAAGGCTAAAGATAATTTGTTCTTCGTTTCACCAACTTCCCGAAAGTTCGAACTTTCGGGAAGTTTTGGAGCGAAACAAATTTTTTTTTGGGCAATCAGATCACGACATTTTATTCCGTTTCTCGGACGTAAACCTTTCAGATTTTTAAAACCTGGAGGGTTTCGCGCAACGAAACAACCATCATCGCACCACCACCACCGACAACTCCCTCCACCGCTCACCACTATGCACCAATAAGCGATAAGTACCTGAATACCAGGCACTTAAATCCAAATTATAATTTTGCTGTGGTGTCGAAAATTTTTGGGTGAATACCAATCGCCCATCTGGACTCCAGACGGAAATTACATCAAAAGCAGATACTTCATTGGCCTCTAATCGCACAACCGTATTGGCAGGATTGGGGAACAACGTTAGTCTAAGATCAGATGCTAAGCCCTGCGGCACTGATACGATGCAACTGTCCACCACCATCACGCTGATGGAACTGGTACAGCCATTGGTGCCAGTAGCCACCGCAGTATAGACACCTGGGGCATTGACGGGCACAGAGGGGCCGGCAAACTGGGTACCGGGGCCATACCAAACAACTGTCGCTGTGGGGCTAAAGTTGGCCGTCAATTCAATTTCTGGCATTGCACAAGTTAGAGTGCCGCCGTGAGCAGTAATGATTGGAATATCCGTATCCACTTCCATATTAAATTGGAGTGCGGTGGAACAACCATTGGGCGCAGTCGCAATCACTTGATAAGACCCTGGCCCAGTAGGGTAATTGGGTAACCACTCAAAGGTAGTGCCAGCAGTACTGGAACTAGCGACTGGCATGATCGTGGGCGTAATACAATTTATGGTAGTATTTGAGATCGCCAGATCCGGAGCAAATTTATGCTGGATCGTAAGTGTAACCGTGCTGTCACAGCCTTGAATAGATTGCAAGAAAAAATTATATACTCCGGGCTGACAAAACGATTGCCCTGAATAAACAAAGCATTCGCTTGGACACAGTGTAAAAACGCCCAAATTATTTATTATTGGAGGTAGTACGACAACTTTTTGCCGCACTACACTATCACACCCGTTGGGCAGATCATATCCAAATATGTAGGTACCTGATTCAAAGGCAGCCTCTCCCCAAGGCAGTACATAGTGTTCGCCATAACAAATTTGCACATTTGGTAACAAGGTCAAGATACCAGTTGTTAATGTCACCTTTTTACAAAGTGGTGCACTCGGAGGATGTCCATAAAACAACTCTCTTACACAAACATAACCACTTACACTTGAACCACTATTGAAAGACACCACTACTTCTCTACCTTCTATAGTTTGTATCGCCACTGGTGGCATCAGTCCATTAATCAAGCATTCTGGCGGCCCTGTCCATAAGTAAGCACTGGCTACAGTACCACCCACAAGGGTATAAATCTCGTCCGCATTGCTACAGGTATTGGAAGCCCCCACCAGCACCAATGAATCAAGCATTCCAATTGAGTCTGGTGGAGCAGTGCAACCCGGTATCAATTCTTCAATGATGAAATCACATGCATCACCGCTAAATCCATCTATCCTCAAAAAATATACTTTACCCGGTATTAGATTATTAGCCGAAAGGATGAGTGGTACTCCTGCTCCTCCAACAGTACCGCAATCAATGGCCAACGCATTGTCATCTCCAGTGCACTCATCCAATAAAACAGCTTGTAACCCTTCTCCATATTCACAGCCAGATGAGATGATAGACAACGATACGCTTGATGCCCCCGCTACAAAAGCAAGCCACCCATCATTGTGCACAACAAATGTACAATTAGAATATTGAGCATTATTGCTTGCGCTAAATCCCACATTAGTCCCTTGATATCCGTCTAAACTCAACTGAACACAAGCATCCCAACACTCATCAGCCATTGGTACTGAACCTGTACATTCAGGTATCGGCATGGGATAACCCAAGCAGTTGTCTGCTACCTGAACACTCGTTTGCGCTGTACACCCATATAATCCTGTAACCGTCAAGGTATATACCCCTGGGACATGGTTATTAGTCACTCGGCTACTGGAGGTGAATCCACCTGGCCCTGACCATTGGTAGGATAGCGCGGTGGGATCTAAAACACCTACCAAAGGTGCGAAAGGGTTTACGCAGGTCAGGTTTCCAGCATTGGCTGATGCCACCACTGGTACGGTGTCACAATCAACGTTTTGTGCAAATGCGGAAGTCCATTTGACCCATAGGATCAGAGAAAACAAAAGTAGGTTCTTCATAATATTATATTTTTTATCAAGATGCCAATGAATACGAAAACGCTGCAAGGTAATAGCATTTAAGCACTTGGGATTTAGCCCAATCACCTCTTTTTCAATTTAAACCGAGTTGCCCAAGCAGATACGGCCTTGAGTTCCAGTGGTGTAGCATCCCGATTATGGCGGCCCCTTACTTGATCTATTCTTTTGTCGCTGAGTACCTCTATGGTCAGGCGTTTATCAGGGTTGGCACTCTCATAACGTATAGTAACCGACCAAATAGAGCAAAAATTACGCTTACAATTGTTCACGTAACTACCCACGCAATGTTTCATCAACATACCTTCCATACGCAAGCCCATAGCGTTTCTGATCTGAGTAAATTGAAAAATAGTTCCTTCAACCACTATTTCGGTTATTGCTTGTTTGCATATTTGAGCCCTAAACTCGGTTTTATTGCTTTCAGCATATTCTTTTTTCAAAGCCTCTTGGTATTGGTCTTCTTTCATACGAGCCAGAAAAACATCCCCACCTCCTGGGCAATCATCTGCTTGTTCGATGATGTATTTTTTCTTGAAAAATGCCAATGCAGGCTTAATCAAAGGGATAGTAAGTTCTTCCTCACGTATAAAAAGATAGATCAATCGCTCAAACTTTGAATCCATTTCCAATTGATCACCTAAGGGGCTGAGCGCAAATGCTTTGGCCAATTTTTCATGGCCGCCCATACCCCTCACCCGTCCATAAACTAAGGCTTGAGCAAGGGTCATCCTCCGAGGTGCCAACAAAAAATAATGGGGTATCTTCCCATACAAACCTTCAGGCACACCCAATGCAGTACGGATATTCTTGCCTGACCCAAGGTGGGCAAACCATTGCTTGTGCAGTTTCGAGCCATTTTCCCAAACCTGATAAAAAAATTCAGGTACGGGATAGCGCACAAATACGTGGTCAATGAAACTACGCTTCAAGGTTGGAAAATCCATTTTTCGAGGTATCACCCAGGTCTCTGGCGTGCGTACCAATGGAGTACCGAGGTTGTAAACCCCCGTTTTTTCGATCATCCAAGCACAAAGAGGACTTACTGGATCACCAGCATCATTGCAGGGGCGATGCCCAGGAAATTCTTTTAAAAAAAGATATAGTGGTTCCTTGTGGAAAGGAACAAATCGGATCGCTCTCATGCCTGAGAATGTGAAATGGTGAAACATCGGCATGAAAACGCAGCAGCCTTAACTACTGAATGTACATACCCTTGAGACTAAAAACCTCTATGGGAATTTGTAGCATAGATTTTTAATGAATAATAATTAAGTAAATAATTGCCGCCCGTACTATAGGGACGCATGAGTAAACTAAGAGATAAAAAAGAAAGTTCCCAAACCGAAAAAATTATTTTTGTGACCATTGGTTGATACAATACTACCGTTGGTTGATTTTATTTTTAGGCCTGCGTCAAGCCACCTTTTCTTTGTGCAAAATTAAGCAATCATTGTACCCTTTGAATTATGAACGATACCTCCGTAATCTTCTTCATCTGTATCCTCATTGGTATCCAATCACTCAGTGCCCAAAACCTAGGCGACCCCAGTACATTACCATTCACGCTTTCTATGGAAGAAGTCACCCAAGACGAAGTTCCGGGCCTGCATTCCTTTGCATTTGCTAAAAGAGAGGAGTGGTGGGTTATTGTCGGCGGGCGGATCAATGGATTGCACGGCTTTTTCATCAGTACTGGGTTTCCGGAAGATAAAGCCAATGTATTCATTCGATTGATCAATCCAGAATCGGGAGAAATGCGGCAATTTGCGGTCGAAAACCTCAGTATTCCATACAGGGATGCTTTAAAATCTACCAATCCTCAATACACTCAGGATGGACAGTGGTTGTACCTTGCAGGAGGTTATGGAAAAGACCAAGCCCAATCAAAATTTTTGACATTTCCAGTGCTGACTGCCATAGACCTGTCAGTGCTAATACCCAAAATGGTTAATAATGAAGATCCTTCCTCGGCATTCAGGCAAGTAGAGCAGCCCAATATGAGGGTTTGTGGCGGTGAAATGGATAAAATTGGCGACTATTTTTATTTGGTTGGAGGACATGATTTTTCAGGGCTTTACAATCAAAATGGTCCACCCCAATTCGTACAAAATTACACCAATGAAATCCGGAAATTTAAGATCCAGCATACTACATCCGGCCTTACTATTTCGGATTATAGCACCCACCATGATGATGCGAACCTACACCGTCGCGATTTTTCTTTAGCACCCGTGATTCGTCCCGATGGCTCGGAGGCACTCTGCCTATACGGCGGAGTGTTCCGAGAAGGTTCAGAGTTGCCATTTTACAACCCGATCTATATCGCCGAAAACGATATTTTTGAAATGGATGCGGCCTACAATCAGTTGTTTTCACAATATACTTGCCCGGTTATTCCTATTTTCGATACCCTTGACCAAACCATGTATTCTATATTTTTTGGAGGACTGAGCGTCCACACCCTTGATGGAAATCAACTTAAATACGATGAAAAAGTGCCTTTTATCAAGGATATTACTACCTTCAAACGCAAAGCCGATGGCTCCAATCAGGAGTTTGTTATGCCATTTCAGTTTGATGCACTACTCGGCACTAATATGATTTATGTACCTGCCGAAGATGCGCCGCATTATGGCAATGAAGTACTCAAACTTAGAAGTATGAGCGGTATCACTTTTGTGGGATATTTGTTTGGCGGTATCAAGGCCGACATCCCAAACCTAACGCCTTCAAGTGCCAACAAACGCATGTTCAAGGTGTTCATTACGCCCAAAACCAGTGTCGGATTTGACACACCTGAAATAGTGGCGAGTGAGCAATTGCCTTTGGCATATCCCAATCCTTTTAGCAATAATGGATTGCCGGTGTTTACCAAAGTGTCGCCCGGTGCTTTCGTAAAACTACACAATGCCCTTGGACAACGTCTTTATGAAGGCCGTTTTGATCAATCTACCATGGATCAAATCCTATTGCCCTTACCAGCGGGGGTATATATCTTTACAGCGGGCGGCATGTCTGTTAAACTTCTAAAAAAATAGTTAAGATGAATATCCAGTCATACACACAGCACCCAGAGGTTCGAGCGTTGATCGCCGAATTGCGGATCGAAATGGCCAATCGAATTGGTGGATTACAAGTCTCCAACATCAGAGATTCGGCAGGATTTCAGTATGTTGATCTTGTCATGGAAGGAGGCGGCACACTTGGAGTTGCCTTGTTGGGCTACCTCTATGTTTTAGAGCAAATGGATATTCGGTTTTTACAGGTGGCCGGCACCTCTGCTGGAAGTATAGTAGCCATGTTATTGGCCGCAGCGGGCCCTATCCAAGATCGTAAAACAGCATGGCTCATTGAAAAAGTAGCCGGAAAGGACTTCTATGATTTTGTGGACGGTGATGAAGAAATACGCGATTTTGTGGATATAATGCTTGGAAAAGAAGCCCGGAAAGGGAAAAAACTTTACCTAACAACCAAAGTTCTCGATGATTTAAAAATCCATTATGGCCTCAACCCCGGCCAGCATTTCCATGACTGGATGAGTGGTCTGCTACACGAATGTGGTGCTGCTACCGTAGCAACCTTGCGCCAAGTGCGCGCTACCGCACCTGAAGGTATCAATTGTACGCCCGCCCGTTGGGAGCGGGTTTCGGTGGTGACCGCAGAACTGACTACTGGCACTAAAATAGCCTTGCCCGATTCAGCAGCCTTGTACTGGGAAAGCCCCGAAGAAGCCAACCCCGCAGATTTTGTGAGGGCCAGCATGAGTGTTCCCGTATTTTTCTATCCATTTCAAGCCACCAACATCCCGCACCATGATGCCGCATCTGAAAACTGGGCAGTATTGGCCAATTATCACGGCCCTATCCCCCCATCTGCTTATTTTGTGGACGGAGGCTCCATGTCCAATTTTCCATTGTCGCTGCTACGACCTAATGGCGCACAAACCGATGCCCCCCTATTTGGCATCAAAATAGGGCAAGACCGCGATACCTACAATGCCTGCGAAGATTTTGGAGCCTTCGCGGGTGCTATGCTAGGCTCCATGATGAGTTTTTACGATAATGAATTCCTGCTCCAGCATCCTGAACTCAAACAACACATCGGAGTCATTGATTGCGGTGCCTACAATTGGCTAGATTTCAGCATTGACGACGCAGGAAAAGTGGATCTTTTTGTACGTGGTGCCAGGGCCGCAACCGATTTTTTATCCAACCTGAATCCTGGATCTTTATTCCAGCACCATTCCTAAACGATCTATTACCGAAATATTTCTAAAAACTGCTACGTGTCTCACGTAGCAGTTTTTTTATGCCCGATTATTAACCCAATCAAGCATTAAGCCTGCCTTTTCACGCCGAGTATTGAGTTGCCATATTTCTCTCCTTTTTGTACCTACATCTTTGCGCCACCAACAGCGATTTTCTTCAATGCTGAAGATTATCTTAATAAACACTTCAACTACTTTAATTTTCTAACATTAAAAAGATGAGACAATTCTTCTTCAAACTGCTCTTGCTGCTCTTATTGGCACACCAGGATGCAAATGCCCAAAATTGCACGATCACTAGCCTTGGTTCTGATTTCAATCTCCAGTGCAACGACAATGGCACCGCTAATGATGCCAACGATGATTATATGACGTTCAGCCTGAACCCAACAGGAACTAACCTCGGCACGGGTTATTCGGTATTAGTAGGGTCTAATTTATCACCTATCACCCTGCTGGATGGCGGTAGTGCCTCTAATGTGCCTTATGGCTTGGCTACTAGTTTTCGTACACCAAACGGCACTGCTGCCATCAGCGGAACTATTTCGGCGAGGGATATTAGTACCAATTGTTCATTAAGCCAGAGTTTTACCGCAACTGGCCCTTGCTCTACCAATGCGCCGCCACCTTGCGATCTGACTGCTACGGGCTTTTCGGGACTAGTATGCA
This sequence comes from Saprospiraceae bacterium, assembly GCA_031373665.1. Lineage (GTDB taxonomy): Bacteria > Bacteroidota > Bacteroidia > Chitinophagales > Saprospiraceae > M3007. The sequence continues at coordinate 19,249 of JANMMZ010000120.1, forward strand.
ACAACAATGGGACACCCAACACTAGTGTAGATGACTATATGGTTTTTTCATTGAATCCTACGGGTACAAACCTCGGCGCAGGCTATGACGTGCTTGAAAGTGCGGTATTCCAGCAACTTCAATTGGAAAACGGAAATTCTTTTTCGGTTTTACCTTACGGTTCTACCACTACTTTTCGTACGCCCAATGGTACGGCCAACTTCAATGGATCGTTGGTCATTCGAGATGCATCATTCAATACTTGCACCATCAATCAAAGTATTACGGCCACTGGAGTTTGCTCCACTCAGTTGCCGCCATGCGACTTAACGAGTATTGGCTTTGATAATCTGGCGTGTAACGACAATGGCACGCCTACCAATCCAAGCGATGATTATATGGTTTTTAGTCTTTCCCCAGTAGGCGTAAACCTTGGGGCGACATACAAGGTGTTATCCAATGCCAATCTATCACCTATTCAGTTGCTCAATGGTAGTCCAGCCATCAACATAAGTTATAACAATAGTGCTTTTTTCCGTACGCCCAATGGAACTGCTAATATCAGCGGCTCTGTCGTTGTCGCGGATGAACAGGACAACAGTTGTCAAATACTGCAAAATATTGTGGCTACTGGAGTTTGCTCTGGCCCTTGTGAGTTTACAACCGCTGACCTTGATAACACCACCTGTAATGACAATGGAACTCCTAGTGACCCAAGTGATGATTACCTTGAGTTTCAGGTTAATCCTCAAGGATTCAACTTTAATTCTGGGTATCAATTTGACGCACTGCCAGACTTTCCTGCACCCACTAATTTGGATGGTTCTATCGCATTAAATATACCTTACGGTAGTTTCAATACTTTCCGTACTGCCAATGGTACTGCCAACGGTATCAATGGCGAGTACAGGATTTTAATAGTAGATGATAGCGGAGATTGTAGTATAGAAGATAGTATGCAGGCTCCAGGCACATGCTCTTCCTCGATTGTACCTTGTGATATTACATCCGCAACTACTGATAATACCAGTGGTTGCAATGATAATAATACAAGTATTGATACCGATGATTTCTTTACAACTGATATTACTGTACATTTTAACAACCCTCCTACCACTGGTAAACTATCAGTATTTGCTTCAGGTGATGTCTTAGAACAACAAAGTTTCGCTGCGGCTAATTTAGTGGGTGGTACACACGTATTTCAAGACGTAAAATTATCTGCCAATGGTAGTGTTACTATTTTCACTGTTGGGTTTACGGCCGATGAGGACTGCTTTCTGGAGGGACAAGGCCCTGCTATAGCCTCATGTTCCAATACCAGTGCCACGTTGTCTTGTCCTGACGATATTACGGTGAATTGTGTCACAGAAGTTCCATTGCCAGATCCAGATGACCTGAATATTGATATTTTCTGCGATGACGGTATTGAGATAGAACACCTGAATGATGTGATCAGCAACCAAACTTGTACTAATCGCTTTACGATTACCCGCACTTACCAAGCCACGGGCGATTGCTTTGAACCAACAACTTGCACCCAGATCATTACGGTCTTTGATGGTATCTTGCCAGTAATAACCACCCCTCCAGCCAATATTACGGTGGAGTGTGGCTCCAATACCGAAACGGAACTCCAAAACTGGTTCAACACCGCTGGCGGAGCCGTGGCTGAAGATAATTGCGGCGGCTCAGTTACTTGGACACACAGCACGCCTGCCATAGAACTGGGCTGCGGCAATACGAAAACCATTTCCGTCTTCTTTTTCAGG
>JANMMZ010000125.1:0-51309 GCA_031373665.1 Saprospiraceae bacterium
ACCGAGGCATTTCACAAGAACGATTGCCTTTTTATCTGGGATTTTTTGAATTCCTTCATAATATCAGAAAAAGAGGGGGTAGTGCGCTCACTGGTTTACTCACCCTTTTGATAGCAACTTGAAATCATAATTGAGCCAAAACTTATTGCCCTGCCTCTTTTTTTGCCTCTAGTTTCATTTGATCATTGGCGTACACGGCGATTTCGACACGACGATTTTGCGAGCGGTTCGCCTCCGAATTATTCAATACCGTTGGCTGCGTTTCGCCCCAGCTCTGTATTAACATCCGTTTGATATCTACGCCCGCATCTATCAGGTGATTGGCCACGGCATTAGCCCGTTTTTCGGATAAAATCCGATTAGATTCATCATCACCAACATCATCAGTGTGACCCACAATCAGCATATCTGTTTGTGGATGCTCTATCAATGTCTTGGCAAATTTGAGGAGGTCGGCCTTATTGGTTTCTTTTAAATTGGTTTGACCAACGTCAAACAATAATTGCGTGTTGAAGGTTAGTTTGATTCCTTCTCCGATTCGTTCGACGAGGACAGTTTTGCCCAAATCTGCTTCCATTTGCTTTGCTAGGACATTCATTTTTTGACTAATCACAACACCCGATGCACCGCCAACAGCTTCATCAGTTATTGCAGTGAGTAGGGTGTTGTCGCTTTTTTTGTTCGGTGTTGTTCCAGTGGGCGCGCTTGTTTTTTGTGCAACGGTGCAACCTGCAAAGAGGACTATGGACATCATTAAGGTGGAAACTATCTTGTTCATCATCAATTTATTTATTATTTGTGAAATCATTTTCACACCACAAAGGTAGGCCTCGCCTAATCCGAGAATATTACATAATTCTGGGAAATGGTTACATGATTCATAGGTATTACAGTCAATTGAATTCTTTTTGATAAATTTTGACCAATGGCAAGCAGATCGCAATCATGATGAAGCCCCCAATGAAGCCTACTCCGTTATACCTGCTTGTCGTCAGATTCCAATGTCATGAACAACTCATTTGGGGTGACTTCTTCGATAAGTTCAATGTCGCAGGAAATAGTTACTTCGTCGCTCAAGACCATCCCACTAGTTCCGAGTGTGCCGCTCCAAATCAAGCCGAAGTCGCTGCGTTTGATGACACCTTCCACTGTGAAGCCTGTTTTTTCGACTCCGTATGAGTCTTTTGAAGTTTCTCTGAATATGACCGAGAGTTTCACATTGCGTTTTTTGCCTTTCATGGTCAATTCGCCCCATAATTCATGATTGCCATTATCATCTTTTAGGCCGATCGTACTAGACGTAAAGTTGATTTGTTTGTGGGATAGCGCATCAAAAAAATCGGCACCTTGTAAATATTTATCTCGGATTTCATCACCTGTGTTAATGGAGGTCACATCAATCCAGAGATCAATAACGGCGGTAGTAAAATCTTTACCTGATGTATAGATACTTGCATCGAATATTTTAAACGAGCCCTTGATATTGAAAATCATCAAATGCCGAACATTGAATTCAATAACGTTATTTACGTGGCTAAAAGACCATTTTTTTGAAGATAATGACATTTTTTGTTTTTTGAATAAATAAAAACACTATGTGAAAGCATCTTGCTTTCAAAGGGAATAAACTGAAAAAGGTGGGTATCTCTACCCACCTTTTGGTTCTCAATTTTGCTTTTATTCCTGTTTTACCTCTTTTTTGCACTCCCCGAATTTGGCGATCAAGGTTTCGGCTTCATTGCGGGCACTGTCATATTTCTTAGTCGCTGTGTCCACAAAATCGTCAAATTTTTCTTTTAACCCATCGGCATAATCGGTGCCTTTCTTGATTATTTTTTTGCGGGTTTTTGATCCTTTTTTTGGGGCAAACAAGATACCCAATAGTGCGCCAGCGGCTACGCCTGCCAATGCACCCAATAATACTTTACCTGAATTCATAAATTTTGATTGCGTTATTAATTTATAAAATGTGCTAGTCTTTCATCGCTACTAAATATGGATATTGGTCAAAGTAGTCAATAGTCCGAAAACCCGCAACAACCATAATATCATGGCTATCACAACCACCCCGTTCAGGATGTTTTTGATTTTAACATCCATCGGTATATAGGTATTAACCAAATACAGTACTACGCCTACAACGACTAATACGAGTATAACATTCAATAATGACATAAATTAAGATAATTAAATTGTTTAGCAAAGGTCGGTCAATCCATTGGTGGGGGACTTACATAATTATGGATAAGAGTTACATCATTCACACTTCTTCTCGTATAAGCACGTATGAAAGTGTTTGGTGAATAAGATAACGATAATTACGAGACTAGCAAAGTACTAAAATGAGCGATTAAATTTTGCCAATCACTATTAAATTTCAGGTTTTTAAATAAAAAAATAAAAAAATAAACTTTTTTTTGAATGTTATTTTTCAACAAAACAACAAAAAATGATCAAATGCAAATAAAGCATTTAACCGTAATCAGTTCAAAAACAACATATTATGCTAAATAAAGCCACTGAATAGTCTTTTAAATGCAAAAAAATATTCAACAAAGTTCAAAACATGTACTTGTACATTGGCTGTGACCGCCGCACTTTTGTATCGTCAATAAGAGCGAACGGTAGTTAATGAAGAAGAAGCGGTAGTTATTGACACCATAATTTTGAAACTTTTCATGAGATTATATACGGGAAATCCGAGCGCGATGCAAATGAGTGTCGCGTTTTTTTTTGCCCCTACTCCAACTGGACGCGCCACTAATATTTACCAAAAAAGGCTAGCCTTTCCAGGATTCCAATCTATCCAAACCTCTTGTCCGAGCGCATATATTGGAATATGCAGGGTTGTTTCGGCTGCTATAATACGTTGTCCAGAGGGTATTTCTATTATATACTTTCGATTAGTCCCAACAAAAATCATGTCAGAGATAATACCCTTCAGTCTGCCAGCCTTTGGAGAGATTGAGATGTGTTCTGGCCTGATAAACAGTTGGACATCACAACCAACAGGATAATTGTTTACTGGAACAGGTACAATCACTCCCTGTATTTCTGCCAAGTCTGCACTCATCGCCTTACCTTCTAATATATTGGTCTCTCCAATAAAGTCGGCCACAAACTTCGTTTGAGGATAATAGTACAGTTCTTCGCTGGTACTTAACTGTTCTAGCACACCTCCATTCATCACCGCAATGCGATCGCTCATAGTCAGTGCTTCTTCTTGGTCATGGGTCACGTAAACAAATGTTTTCCCAAGTTCTCGATGCAAATTTTTGAGTTCGGTCTGCATTTGTTTGCGCAACTTCAGATCCAGAGATCCCAAAGGCTCATCAAATAATAATATATCAGGATCGCAAGCCACAGCCCTTGCTATCGCCACGCGTTGTTGTTCGCCTCCCGAAAGTTCTTGAGGCTTTCGACTTTCACATCCTTTCAAGCGAACCATTTCCAGCATTTCACCCACGCGCCGAGCGATAGCCGCCTTATCTTTCTTCTGTTGATGTAGTCCAAAAGCGATGTTTTCACTGACGGTCATATGGGGAAACAAGGCATATTGCTGAAAAACAGTATTGACATTTCGCTTGTAAGGGGGTAAGGAGGAAATATCAATACCTTTTAAAAGAATCCTGCCATGGGCAGGTGCTTCAAACCCGCCAATCATGCGGAGTGTGGTTGTTTTTCCACAGCCTGATGGACCTAATATGGTCAAAAATTCACCTTCAGTAATCGTTAGGCTCAAATTGTTGACCACATGATTGGTTCCATAATATTTATCTAATTGATCGAGTTCAAGTATTGTCATATTCTTTAATTGAAAATCAATTTTGGCGGTCGCGATCCGATAGCCATATCGCAAGCAATATGGTGGCTGATGAAAATAAAAAGACTAAGGTGGATATGGCGTTTACTTCAGGCGTGACACCCCGTCGCATCATACCATATATTTCCATTGGTAAGGTGTTGTCGCGAGCCGTCAAGAAATAACTAACTGGTATTTCATCCATAGACAGTACCAAACACAGCAAAATAGCCCCTATGAGTGCCATGCGGATATTGGGGAGTATAACATGAAAAAATGCACTGATGGGTGTAGCCCCTAGGTCAAAGGCAGCTTGCTCTAAAAATGGGTCGAGCTGCATGAAACGGTTCAACATAAGGGAAACCACAATGGCTAATAAAAACGTGGTGTGCCCAATGATGACGGCTGTCAGTGAAATATTTAATCCGATTAAAGGGTAAAAACTCAACATGGCTACGCCCGTTATGATACCGGGTAAGGTAATGGGCGTTAGGATGATTTTTTTTAATGTTTCTTTGAAGAAATATTCATATTTATTTAGGGCATAAGCCGCAGGTACTCCGATCAACACAGCCAAAGTAGTGGAGGTGATAGCAACCCAGATACTGTTGTGCATTGCTTCAAAAAGCGATTCGTTTTCCCACATAACGTGGTACCATTTCAATGAAAATTTCTCTATAGGAAATGACGCTACCGATGCATCATTGAAAGAATATAATATGATGATCAGTAAGGGGGCATACAGAAAACAGAAGGCCATCGCTGCTGCAATGGTCAACAGAACACCCCAAAAACTATATTTTTGCTTTCGTACCATGGTATCAGGACGTATAGGTGGAATATTTTTTTTCTACACGGCTAGACCCTATCAATAGCAATAAAATCCAAAAAAACATGATGACACCAATCACAGATCCCACTGGGCGATCATTAGAAGTTCCAAATAAACTGGTTACCAAATTGCCAACCATTAATGTATTGGGGCCGCCCATCAACGAGGCTGATAAAAAATCACCCATACTTAGTACCAATGCAAAGGTGCCACCCGATACAATGCCTGGTAGTGAAAGTGGCCAAATTAAGTTCCAAAATGAGGTCCACTTACTAGCCCCTAGATCCATACTTGCCTCTATGAGTGGCTTGGGAATCTGCTCAAACGCCGAATAAATTGGGATAGCCACAAAGGGGGTAAGAATATAGGCCAAGCATATAATAGTGGCAAAGTCGGAATACAGAAAAAATTGAACAGGATCATCAATGATACCAACATACATCAAAAAACTGTTTAATATACCCGACTGGCCAAGGATAATCTTCCAAGCATAAGCCTTTACAATATAACTCATCCAGAAGGGAAGCACAATAAGCGCGTACAGGAGTGCCTTGTAGCGGGTTGCCTTGAATGCAATGAAATATGCCAGTGGCATACTAACAAGAATACAGATGAATGCCACAATGATGGAACTAACAAATGTATGCAACAAAGTGCGATAATACACCTCGCTGCTCAGCACCTTTTGGTAAGCATTAAGGTTAAAGTGGTACAATACGTGGCCGAACATATCAGTCTCTAAAAAACTCTGTACCAATACAAATGCATAGGGCAATACCATGAATAGTAAAAGCCAGATACCCAGCGGTGCCAGCAAGAGGTATTTTTGTAAGGGCTTCAAAATTATTGGCCGTTTACCTTGTCCAAAAATATCTCAGCCATCATACATCTTGCCGAACCGCCACCATAAGTTTCAATAGTGGTAATATCGCTGTGCAATATTTTAGTATCCTGCTCTATTAGGCTGATTTGTGCGGGAGTCAGTACACTAAAGGCTTGTGAAGACATTACTAAATAAGTTTGCCCATTCAGGTTGCGCACTTGGAGCATGTTGCCCGCAAAGCGATTCATCTGTGAAAGGCTAATTTCGATGACTTTTTTGCCTGTTTTTTGGAAAGTTGCCATCAGCATAGCATGTTCATTAGCGTCTTTGATGGTTTCCATACAAATCACAACAAAGGTTTCGCCGAGTGCCATCATCACATTGGTATGGTATATATCTTGCCCGTTTCCATCGGTAGAATGAAACACAACTTTCTCATAACCAATTTCTTTACAAAGATCTTCTAGCAATTCTGAATCGGTTCGCGGACTCAAACATGCATAAGCCAAGCGGTGCTGATGATCAAAAATGATGCTGCCTGTTCCTTCTAGGAATAGGTTTCGTTTTTCATTAAATTCAAAATTAAGGCGGCGATCGCTGCGAAATCCAGATGCCAGTACCTGCTCTATGATGCTTCTTCTGCGCTCTCGCCGACGGGTTGGCGCAAACATAGGATAGGTAACTACCGTACCTTCTTGGTGAAAAGTGATCCAATTATTTGGAAATACAGCATCCGGCTTTACTGGTTTTGCCGAATCATCTGCTACCATCACATCTATACCTTCGGCTCGAAGTGTTTTTACAAATCGGTCAAACTCGATACGTGCTTGCTTACGCATCTCCAACCCACTGAGTTTTTGATCCCTACTTTGGAAGGCATTACTGGCAGCGGTTTCTTCATTAAATGCAAAGTTCGCAGGGCGAACCATCAGGATATGAGGAGTAGTCTGTTTACGCATTGGCATCATATTTTCTTTATTACACCATTATTTGCGACAAAAGTACTCATCCATTTCCTTTCACAGCCTGTTTTCCATTAAAAATAAAAAACAGATATTTAACATAGCTATTTACCCGTCATTTAACGCATTGATTATTCTGCATTAGGCGGGTTTTTCCTTTCATAAAGATAGGCCGCCAACATGCCTAATCCTCCAAAAATAGCAATCAAGGCAAAGAAAATCCCTGTTTCAGTGTCCCCTCTGAATTCTAATGAATTGGTAATAATAATAGCCAATAACAAACCCAAACCAGCACCAATAAAAAGCAGGCTATTTTTCAGGGTACGGGTCGGATCAGCCTCGCGACTTCTTTTTGCTTTTTGTGGATCCATACCCCGTTCTATCATGGCCATATTTTCTTTGTTCTCTAAATAACGGATGGCGAAAATCATAATAAAAACCCCAAGGCTGACCACAATAGGGATAAATACTGCAACTGTATTTGCATTCATAACGACAATTTTTATAGCATTGGTTTTTTCTGATAAGATTGCCAATGCTGGTGAACTAATTTGTCAACTATGACAGCATCTTCATCGAATAGGTTACAGTCTGGTAATAGGTAATTTCAATACCCTACTCCTATAGCCCATATACACCACAAATAAAATCAAGAATAACGGCCATATGTATATCATACCAATGAATATATTTGCAAGCATTTGCCAGCCGTTCAAAAAGGCTTCACCCAGCCGCGACAATACCCCAGGGCTGTAAGCAATCAATACCTTTTCACGAGGCAATACCTTCGTCTGGATCGTTTCGCCCTGATAAATTTCGATTTCAATGGTGCTATACCGTACGGCATCGGCTATTTTAAGATTTTGAATCCGTGCTTGGTCGGCCACCGCGCGACCCCGCAAACTACGCTCCCGAGTTTCACCCACAGTACCCAATTGTTTGCCATGTTGCGTGATGTCATCATTTAGTTGGGCTTCAAAATTCAGATTGCGAAGCCTTTCTAATTCGTTTTCGAGTTGATCCAAGGTAATGTCTTGCGCATCTATGCGCCTGTAATCCAATACCTCCGACCATTTTCCTATCATCCGCAAGGTAGTATCAAGACTTTGCCAAGGCACCCTGACAGTGAGCGTATTGGTCACTATAGAAACCCTAGTGTCCAGTGCAGAATCGGCACTGATGGGAGTAGTCCACTGGCGTTGCAACGCATGTTCTAAATGGTTTTTTATAACAAATCCACTGTTGGCTATCGCAATATTTTCAATAGCAATGGTTGTTGTCAATACATTAGTGGTCAAAAAACGCAGGCTAGCCGTGCGGATAAAGTGCTTACTGCTATCAGGAAACTTATTGCTTGCTGCCACACTGGAGAAAATAGCATTAAACATGGCCTCCGTTTCTGGTGTCTGACCTTGTTGCTGATGGGGTGCTTCATCAGCCTCGATATTAGCAATCCTATCAAGTTTGTTACCCGATGGTGCGGCTTTTGGTGACGACTCGTGCTGCGCGGGCGGTGATGGTGTCGATGCCTGTCGCTCATTTGATTGGCAACCCAGAGCCAATAGGGTGATGACCCAAAGCAATTGGAATAGAAAAGTGGAAACCTTCATAATATCATTTTGGGTAGTGGATGCACCGATTGCGAAAAATGCATAAAAACATGATTCATTGTTTCCTCATTGTTGATTACTGATCCCCCAAGAACAACGCTAAAAACAGACAAACCACTACTGCCAATTGCCATGTTCGTCTGGAAGGCATCTCTGTGCCAACAATAGGCAAATAACGTTCCTGAAACCAGCGTGCCAATAACCAAAAAAAGAAGTCATAACACAGGTCAACTATATCAAAAGTGCCATCTGTGACATGTAGGTATTGGAGGCATTCAAGCAAAATACAATAAGCCAAGGGGAAGTAATAAAGTGGCAACCAGTAGCGGCCCACAGAAAGGCGAAGCCTAAAGGTAGCAAGGGTAGCACTAAAAGTCCAAAGCCCTCCAGGAAGTTGATAAATCAAGGTATCTGGGAAGGGAAAGGCTAAGCGATATTGCAGAAACAACGCTAGGCTATTTGGGTATAGTTGATTGAAAATTTGATTGATCAGCGTATCAGGGCTTCTATATATCAAATAAATGAGGCCGCCAATCGACACTGGGATCAGCATAGCACAGTAATAGAAAATAGCGGCCTTAGAGTAGGTGGTATTTTTTTTAATTATTCAAAAAATTTGCGGCCATCACGCCCCATCCGCCTCAGCAAAGGAGAGCAGCGGTAGCGGTCTTCCAAGTATTCTACATAAAGACTGTCCAATTTATCTACCACGGTTTGAATGCCCAACTCATCGGCCCAAGCCAACAAGCCCTTGGGATAATTGACTCCTTGAGTCATAGCCAAATCAATGTCTTCACGGCTTGCAACCCGTAGGTACAAGGTCTCGGCTGCCTCATTGATCAACATAGCCAACACTCGGTGCAATATTTCTTGACCCAATTGTGTATCTTTTTTGGGTTCTGGTCTTGGAGGAGCACCTTCGCGGTAGTCATAAAAGCCCCTGCCCGATTTGCGACCCCAGTAATGGGCATCCACCAATCGTTTTTGAGTAAACGACGGCTTGTAGCGCGGATCAAAGTAAAAGTTTTGGAATACCACCTCCGTGACAGCATAATTAATGTCGTGGCCTATGAAATCCATGAGTTCGAAAGGCCCCATCTTAAATCCACCCAAGTCACGCATGGCCCAGTCAATAGTCACCTCATCGGCTAATCCCTCATCAAAGATGCGAAGCGATTCGCCATAGTATGGACGAGCCACCCGATTAACAATAAATCCGGGCGTATCCTTGGCCAAAACAGTGGTTTTTCCCCAACTATTGATCAGTGTTTGCATGGCTTCCACCGATTTCATATCCGTTTGTAAGGCTGGAATGATCTCTACCAAACGCATTACCGGAGCAGGATTGAAAAAATGAATGCCCATGATCCGTTCAGGACGGCGCAACTGTGCGCCCATAGCCGAAATAGAAAGAGACGAGGTATTACTGGCGAGTATAGCACTTTCATTTAATACAGCCTCCATACTCCTAAATGCAATTTGCTTCTGCTCTATGTCTTCCACAATAGCCTCAATCACCACGGTACAATCGCGAAAATGGCTCATGTGATCGGTGAATTTGATGCGGCTAAAAATGGAGTAGGCCTGAGCAGCATCCATTTTGTTCTTGTCAACCAATATTTGCAGGTCTGACTGAATCCTTTTTGAAGCACGGGAGAGAGACAACGTATAATTGTCGCATACGATCACCTGATGACCAGCCGCTGCTGCTACTTGAGCAATGCCACTTCCCATAGCACCGGCTCCTAAAATACCAATAGTATCCATTTAAGAGGTATGTTTTTCGCAGGTAGGGATTACGAACCCTTGAAAATACATGGTTTGAATTTGAATGAATTGAAACTAAATCTTTCTGAAACTGTTTCTGTGTTGCGTATTGAGCCGCAAATGTAAGGCACTCTACGATTCATTGGGGGATTTATAGATGAATAAGATTAAAAAATCTGATTTGGTATAGATCCATGCCCAAAATCAGTCCGTACATCTAAAATTAGAAGGCAACATAGCATCTCTCTCAGAAAAATATCGGACTTTTGTTTCCTCATTTTTGATTATAAAATATTCATGGGCAATTTTAAAGAAAAGTACGACCCCTCAGTACTCCAGAAACTCCCCGCCATTGTCAAAGCATATCAGTTACCCAACCCTAAAAAGGCAGCCGTTCAGATGCTGAACTCCTTTTTGCCTTTTATCGGGATTTGGATAGCCATGTATTTTTTGATTGATGTCTCTTTTTGGTTGATCCTTCCTTTGGCAGCGGTCAATGCGTTTTTTTTAGTCCGCATTTTCATTATCCAGCATGATTGTGGTCACCAATCTTTCACTGGATCGCGTAAAGCAAACGATATTATCGGCGAAATTTGCAGTATGGTCAGTTTTATGCCTTACCGCTATTGGGCCAAAGGCCATAACTTTCACCACGGCCACAATGGCTTACTCTGGGAGTATCGTGACATTGGCGATGTCCAGTTGCTGACGGTGGATGAATTCAAGAGCCTTACGCGCTGGCAACAGATCCAATACCGAATTTATCGGATGCCCGCAGTCCTGTTTTTGTTCGGCCCTATTTGGTATATTTTAATACATAGCCGCCTCCCACTCATCAATATGAAAGGATGGGAACATGCGCGCCGCGCTTTATTGAAGCACAATGTATTATTGATTGCACTACACGCTACCATTATTTTGTTTTTAGGATATAAAGCATTTTTGATGGTACAACTGCCTATTTTGGCATTCTTCGCCATCATTGCGGTGTGGTTTTTTTATGTACAGCACCAGCACGAAACCACCTATAAACAGTGGAAAGACAAATGGGACTATATCCGTGCCGCCGTACAAGGCAGCACCTACTACCGTTTGCCGCGTCTGTTTCATTGGTTGACAGGCAATATTGGTTACCACCATATACACCACCTCAATCCATTAGTACCTAACTATGAGTTACCTCGCTGTCACCATGAAAACCCAATCATGGAAAATGTAGCCAACAGCATCACATTTACTGAAAGCCTCAAGTGCATGTTTCATAAACTTTGGGATGAAGACCAACAGCGTATGATTACATTCAGAGAGTATGTACGGCGCTATGGGAATGATAAATAACGGTTGAGTGCCATGCATTAACTATACGGCCTATGTTGAAAAATCCCGAAGGGAATTTGAACATAGGCCTTTTTATTAGTGCCAATTCCTAAATCTTCCCTACTTTTGCAAAAAATTTAAAGTAAGTAATAATGAAACAACATATAACGGTCAAATTCTCACTGCTTTGCGGCCTTATTGTATTGGCCGCCTTTTCGCGCATGTTGCCCCATCCCCTCAACTTTGCCCCTTTGAGTGCTATGGCTTTGTTTGGCGCGGCTTATTTCGACCGTAAAGCATTGGCATTGGCCATACCATTGGTGGCCACTTGGCTCAGCGATCTTTTTCTCAACAATGTCATCTATGCCGCCTATTACCCTAAGTTTACTTGGTTTTACGAGGGTCTTTTGTGGTCTTATGGTGCGTATGCATTGATTGGCCTGATGGGTATGGTCATGCTTAAGCGCATTACCTTAATTCGTTGTCTAGGTGCTGCTTTGAGCGCATCCGCAATATTCTTTTTGATTTCAAACTTTAGTTGTTGGATAGGAAATCCAGTGTATCCCCAGAATTTTTCTGGCTTATTGGCCTGCTTAGCAGCAGGACTCCCTTTTTTACAAGGTACTGTCGCTGGAGATTTGGTGTATGTGTCGGCCATGTTTGGTACTTACGAATGGATGAAATCCAAAGTTCCTGCACTTCAATATGCAGCATTGTAAGTATTAAGAAAGGGACTATCTCGTAAGCCAGAATTTGAGTTTTAATAAAAATGATCTGTTAGATTTCGGAAGTTTTTAGAACTTCCGAGATCTCGGCACGATACCAAGTAAAATCTTGGCATTATTCTTACTGTAATTATCCATTTGCCTACAAATTCCCGTAGGGAATAGATGTTTATAGGCATTGTAGTATAATTTCATTCTAATCCCGTAGGGATTACATGTAAAAAAGCACACAAATTACATATAATCCCTACGGGATTAGCGGAAAACCACATGTATAGCACTATAAACATGTATTCCCTACGGGAATTTTAAGACGACTGGATGTTACTTCCTACGAAAAAAAATTGAACCGATTATATAGCCTTTCCCATTATTCAGGATCCGGCTGCACAAAAAAATTCATAAGGTTTGGCGTGTTACCCAAAGCAGTTCCCACACTCGCTTGAGGATACCAGCAATCATCAGCCAAACTATCTAACCGTATCACACCCGCACTAGCAATACTGCCAATAGGGGTCTCCACCACAATGGTATCATAGTGCCATTTCATGCTTGTACGCCACACTGTATGAGGTACGAATACCGTGTCAGTTATTTGAATATATTCTGGCACAAGTACCTGTTTTTCAACCACTTGCACCTTATCATTGGCCAAAATATATCCCATAACCATGCCCATAACCAGTACCGCTGCGACTCTCATCCATTCAGAAATCCTGTGTGATTTTGGTACTGGATTGTGCTGAGTCGCCATCCGCTTCATCAGATCCTGCTTTAAGTGTGCAGGAGGATATTGGTTGGCATGTATGGCTGGCAAAGCCTTCAACAATACATGCAGTTGGTCATATGCTGGTTTAGACATTTGCTCCAGCACCAAGTGTTGCTCCGCTGGCGATAGTTGCTCAAAGGCTTTAGAGCCTGCCAATTGTTCTATTAAATCATTCATACATTTCAGTTTTCCAAACCTCCATTTGGGCGATGAGTTTTTTAACGCCATAGTGTAGGCGTGATTTTACGGTGCCAATAGGGCAATCAAGCATTTCACTGATTTGGGCTATAGAAAACCCCTCCTGATACCTAAGCACAATACAATGCCGAAACAGCACCTCCAAACCATCAATGGCGGTTTGAAGATGCTGGTGCAGTAGTAGTTCGTCTAAATATTCAGGAAGGGCATCGCCAGACTCTGTGAGTAGCCCCGGAGCAAAATCAGCGTTCAGGATCGGTTTTTTGCGGCGATATTCATTTTTGCAAAGGTTAGAAGCCAAGGTATAAATCCAAGTAGAAAACACCCGATTGGTATCAAACAAGTAAGGTTTTTCTATAATTTTCAAAAATACTTCTTGGGTCATATCTTCCGCCTTTCCCCGATCGCCCCAAAGCATACGCAAAAAATAGCGGTACATACGAGCAGCATACCGTTCATACAGTTCAGAGAAAGCCTGTTGGTCTCCTCGCGCAATAGCCTGCATCAGCAATTCGTCCGTCATTATTCCTGTTCCATAAATATTCTAAATCCAATACTTGGATCTGGCTTTACAAAAGATTTCACAGACTGGATAGTACAGTCTGTTGGTTTATCTTGCCAACTTCCACCCTTTGCTTTACCCTTTTCGCTGGTCATTTCAGCCACATTCCCGGTTGTGTTGTACAATCCCAGATCATTGGGATAATAAGAATCAGCCTTTACGGTAAAAAAACCACCATCATTGGATTCATGTTTGAGGTAACAGTCTGCGCAAGGTTCATCAGTATTGAAATTTCCAAGATAACAGCCCTTCTTATTCTGAAATAATTTCCCACCCCAAGGATAGGCCGATCCCGGAAGCGCCTTTCCAAGGGCTGCTTGTTCCCATTCCGCTTCAGTGGGTAATCGAAACACCACCTTACCAAACTTTTTCTTTTCCCCAGGGTCATTATACACTTTGGTCATCCAATCACAGTACTGGACGGCGGCTTCATAACTGATATTTTGAACAGGGCAGTCTTTTTCATCCGGATTTCCATATTTGAACAACTCACCATCAGGCAATTTTGCAAACTCCTTAGGTACTAGGCTTCGCCAATCAGTTCGACTAGTTTTACAAATATTTAAAGCATCAAATGCCTTATTACTTACCAAATCCATCAAAAATTGTTCATACTGCCCATTGGTTACCTCCGTTTCAGCAGCCCAAAGGTTATTGCTCACTGGCTTCATTCCTTTTTCCAATTCCTTCATAGAAATACTGCTTTGTATCGGCGGTGATGCTATAATATCAGCCGCATAATAGGCGTTCATTTCTGATTCTCGGTTTCCTGCACGAGCAATTTTATAAGTCAATGCTTTGATCGTAATGGCTTTATCCGCTTCATTTTTTTCAACATAATGTTGATGCAACATCAAAAGAGCAGGCAGATAATTCAAGTTCAACGCAGTCACGATGGCTTGATCCTTTTCGCTTGAAAATTCCAGATTTAGGCCATCTTTCCTAAACTGAGATTCATAATTGGATTTGAGCAAGGCAATATTATCAAAAGCAACATCGCTGTATCGGAATGCCAAACCCGTCAAATATAAGTTGTTGCGGTCGGATTGAATCCTATTTTTGTCAGATAAGACACTATAGTATAGCGGGTGCTCCTGAAAACCAATCAATTGCGATAAAAATTCATGTAGATTTTTCCCTGGCTTTACTGCTTTTATAGGGTCAAATTGTGTGATTTTATACCTATAATCTGCCTCATTCAACATTTCTATATTGAACACAGCCACGTCAGGTCTAACCATCAGCGCATATTGTAATAACCAGATAGGGTAAGTATCATACTGCCCTTGTGTAATCAGTATAGCACCCGATTCGACCGACATCAAAGCATTATAGCACCAATTCAGTACTCCTGATGAGTAGGTCCCACTGGCATACCAAGCCTTGCACAAATCCGTTACCTGCTGGCGATCTCCAGACATTTCGGCAGTTTTGATTCTGCTTTCGAAATCTTCATGAGCAATAGTGTGGCCAATGCCAACCTTTAAAAAAATAACCAATATAATGGCTTTACGGATCAAGTACATAATAGTATATTTTTGAATTAACATGCTACTTATTACACTGCTTTACCAAATACGTTCATAATGATTAACCTTTTTGAGAAAAAAATTACTAATGATCGAACAAAATAATATAAATACGGTTACCTTTGTGGTGATTGGTCAATTGGGATCCAAAAATAGCACAAGAGCTCATAGAATTTGTTTCATTTTCCGGATGCCCTATGGTTGTTTTTTATCGAGTACTAATTTGCTTCTTCACTTTATAAAGAACGATTCTCGTTCCTAACGTACTAACACTTTGTAGGGCTTCTGATGTATTATTAGATCGCCATATGAAAAACTAACATTCACTTCATTATTTTCATGGAAGAGGAAAAAAAACGCAGACCGCGCTTGTCTAAAACTGAATCAGATTCCCCGCTGCAAGAGCGCCCGAATTTTGAAAACTCGGAAAACAGCGGTGAAAACACAGAACGCAAACCTTGGCAGGATCGCTCTCAAGGCGGCTATGGTGGTGGCGAACGCAAACCTTGGCAACCCCAGCAAGACCGTCCTCAAGGCGGCGACGAAGGTGGCGAACGTAAACCTTGGCAAGATCGCTCTCAAGGTGGCTATGGCGGCGGCGAACGCAAACCTTGGCAGCCCCCGCAAGACCGCAACCAAGGCGGTGGCGAAGGTGGCGAGCGCAGGCCATGGCAAGACCGTAACCAAGGCAGTGGCGAAGGTGGCGAGCGCAGGCCATGGCAAGACCGTAACCAAGGTAGTGGCGAAGGTGGCGAGCGCAAACCATGGCAAGACCGTACGCAAGGCGGTGGCTACGAGCGCAAACCATGGCAAGATCGCACGCAAGGCGGTGGCGAAGGCGGCGAGCGCAGGCCTTACCAAGATCGCTCTCAAGGCGGCGGCGGTTACGAGCGCAAACCATGGCAAGACCGCACGCAAGGCGGTAGCGAAGGTGGCGAGCGCAGGCCTTACCAAGATCGCAGCCAAGGCGGCGGCGGTTACGAGCGCAAGCCCTATCAAGATCGCAACCAAGGCGGTGGCGGTGGCAGTTATGGTCGCCCGAACAACAACCGTAGTGGCGGCGGTGGCGGCTTTGGCGGCAGAAAGCCATTTGGCAAACCTAAAAGAAAAGAAGAAGTATTCGATCTCCCAACTGGGCCAAAGCCTACGTTGCCGAGTGGTATTGATATGCCATTGAACAAATATTTGGCACACTCTGGTCTTTCTTCAAGAAGAAAAGCCGTGGATTTTATAGAGCAAGGTCTCGTCACAGTGAATGGTGAGGTCAAAAAAGAACCTTACTACCGTATTCAGAGTGGTGACGTTGTCATTTGTGACGGCAAATCATTGTCCGTACAAGAGCGCATGGTGTACCTGCTTTTCAATAAGCCTAAAAACGTGATCACAACAACTGAAGACGAAAGAGGCCGTACCACTGTAGTTGATTTTGTTGATTCCAATTTTGCTGAACGCTTGTATCCAGTAGGCCGCCTTGATCGCGATACCACAGGTTTGATCATTATTACCAACGATGGTGATTTGGCCAATAAACTATCGCACCCAAGCCACCACGTACAAAAACAGTATCGCGTTGGCCTGCGCAGGTCATTAACCCAAGCCGATTTAGAGCATATAGAACGTGGTGTCGAACTAGAGGATGGACTCATGGAGGTCAACTGGATTCGTTTTTCAGAAGATAAACCTAATCGTGACATCATAGAGTTGGAAATCACTTCTGGCCGCAATCGTATTGTGCGCCGCTTGTTTGAGCACCTAGGCTATGAAGTATTCAAACTAGACCGTTTTTACTTTGCGGGCTTGACCAAAAAGGAACTTGAGCGTGGTAAATACCGCGAACTAACCCAACGGGAAATCATTATGCTCAAGCACTTCACTGGACATCCATCAACAGCGAAGCCACGTTCATTTGATGAAAATGAAATGGACGACCTCGAAGAAGGGGATATCAATAATGTGGAAATTGAAGACGCTGATATTACAGAGATCGTTGATTCTGTTGAAGTAGATAACGTTGTTGCTAAAAGTGTTGCCGCTGTTGAGGTAGGTGATATTGCTGCTGAAAGCGTTGATGAGGCAGTAGTAGAGCCAAAACCAAAGAAGAAGCGCGCAAGTGAAAGCATTGCTGCTGTTGAGGTAGGCGACATTGCTACTGAAAGCGTTGATGATGAGGTGGCAGTAGAGCCAAAACCAAAGAAGAAGCGCGCTACTGCAAGCGTTGATACTGTTGAGGTGCTTGACATTGCTACTGAAAGCGTTGATGAGGTGGTTGTAGAACCAAACCCAAAGAAGAAGCGTGCAAGTGCAAAGGATAAGCCTAAATAATTATTGGGCAAAAAATTATATTAAAAACGCCTGACACATTGAATTGTGTTGGGCGTTTTTGGCAATGGCTCATTATTTCCGCATAAAATTGAGGTTTCTAAAAAGTATTTTCAGATATGAAAATTGAACAAATTTATACAGGCTGCCTCGCTCAAGGTGCCTATTATATTGAAAGCGAAGGCGAAGCCGTAGTGATTGACCCATTGCGGGAAGTGGCTGCATATTTGGAAAAAGCATCAAAAGCCAATGCCAAAATCAAGTATGTATTTGAGACCCACTTTCATGCTGACTTTGTGAGCGGGCACTTGGATTTAAGCAAAAAAGCCAATGCTACCATCGTCTATGGCCCTAATGCCAATCCGACATTTGAATGCCACGTGGCTCATGACGGTGAAGAATTTAAAGTAGGTAAAGTTAGGTTTCGCGTATTGCATACGCCAGGACATACCATGGAAAGTACCTGTTATTTGCTTTTAGATGAAAATGGAAAAGAGGTAGCCCTTTTTTCGGGCGATACACTCTTTATTGGAGATGTAGGCCGCCCTGATTTGGCTCAAAAAGCGGCACACCTGACCCAAGAACAATTGGCAGAGACCTTGTTTGCCTCCTTGCGAAATAAGGTGATGACCCTTCCTGACCATGTGATCGTGTATCCTGCACACGGTGCAGGATCGGCCTGCGGAAAAAACATGTCGAAAGAGACCTTTGATACGCTCGGCCACCAAAAAATGGTCAACTATGCACTAAGGGCGGATATGACCCAAGCCGAATTTGTGAAAGAAGTGACCAATGGCTTATTGCCTCCCCCCGCTTATTTTCCACTCAATGTAGCCATGAACAAACATGGTTACGACAGTATTGACAAGGTGCTAGAACGCGGCAATCGCGCCCTTTCTCCAGCAGATTTTGAAGTAGCAGCCAATGAGACCGATGCATTGATACTAGATACCCGCGATCCCCAAACTTTTTCTGAAGGGTTTGTCCCCAATAGTATCAATATCGGTATTGATGGTGGTTTTGCGCCTTGGGTCGGATCACTTATACCTGATGTCAAACAGGAAATTTTATTAATTACCGATCCAGGACGTGAAGAGGAGGTTATTACTCGCCTTGCTCGCGTGGGTTATGATTACTGTTTGGGTTATTTAGATGGCGGCATTGCCGCTTGGAAGGCCGTAGGTATGGAAATAGATACAATAGACCGTGTTACAGCCAATGAACTGGCTGATTTACTAGAAAAAGATGCTCACCTGCCAGTATTTGATGTCCGTAAGCAGGGGGAATTTGGGGCTGAACACATTGCTCAAGCGACGCACGCTGCCTTAGATTACATCAATGAATCAATGCTGCAAATACCTAAAGAAGGCCCCGTGTATATCCATTGCGCTGGTGGATACCGTTCTATGATTTTTGCCAGCATTCTTAGGGCGCGTGGGTACGATAACCTGATTGACGTAAAAGGTGGCTATAAGGCCATTAAAGATAGTGGGAAATTTGAAATAACGGATTTTGTTTGTCCGACAACATTGACATCATAAATTTGTAACTAATTAACCTTGAAAATGTTAGAGGAAGACTAGGAATTGCTTAATTTTGCGCGATTTTTTTTGACCATCACAAATATGCCCATGGGCATTGATAAATATGAAAGATTTCTCTGCTGTTGCGAATGCACATCCACAGTATATTGACCAAATGTACCGTTCTTGGCAAACCGATCCCAATGCTGTCGAAACCGACTGGCAAGCCTTTTTCAAAGGCTTCGATTATGCCATTTCATCTGCCAATGGACATGCTGACGGGGCAGCCGTATCTGGTGGTGTCGATTTGGCCAAGGAATTTGGCGTGATCGGTCTCATACATGGGTATCGTGACCGTGGTCATACCCTCTCCACCACCAATCCTATCCAGAGCAGGCGAGATAGAGGGCCAAGACTCTCCTTGTCCGATTATGGTCTTTCCGAGTCTGATTTGGGGACTTCTTTTGCTGCTGGCTTTGAAATCGGTTTGCCCGGTGCTACTCTAAGTGCTATTGTTGATCGCCTAAGGGCTATCTATTGTGGTAATATCGGTATCGAAAGCACCCACGTATTTAATAAAGATAAACGCCAATGGCTTCGTGATCGCGTAGAAGGCCGCAATTTAGCAGCCGATTACGGATTTTCTATTGATAAAAAGAAACGTATCCTAGAAAAACTCAATGGCGCAGTAGGCTTTGAACAGTTCTTGGCGACCAAGTTTGTAGGACAAAAACGGTTTGGCCTCGAAGGCGGAGAAGCCAGTATTCCCGCTTTGGATGCCATCATCAACCGCTCGGCAGAAGGCACTACTGGTGTAGAAGAAGTGGTGATCGGTATGGCTCATCGCGGGCGACTCAATGTGCTTTGCAACATTGTTGGCAAAACCTACGAACAAATCTTCAATGCCTTTGAAGACAAATCCATCCCGGATGAAATTTTTGGATCGGGCGATGTCAAATACCATCAGGGCTATTCTTCACAGGTGAACGCCGCCAATGGTAAAAGCCTTTATGTGAAATTATTGCCCAATCCGAGCCACCTAGAAGCCGTAAACCCTGTGGTGGAAGGCTTTATCCGTGCCAAATTGGACACCATGTACCAAGGCATTTATGACAAAGTATTGCCTATTCTGATCCACGGCGATGCAGCCGTGGCAGGTCAGGGCATCGTATATGAGGGTATTCAAATGATGAACTTGCCTGGGTATAAAACTGGCGGTACCATTCACTTGGTGATCAATAACCAGATCGGTTTCACTACCAAATGGCAAGATGCCCGCTCATCTACCTATTGCACTTCGGTGGCAGAGGTGGTGCAAGCACCAGTATTCCATGTCAATGGAGACGACTTAGAATCAGTGGTATTTATTGCCGAATTGGCCGCAGAATACCGCCAACTCTTCAATGAAGATGTATTTATTGATTTGGTTTGCTATCGCAGAAATGGTCACAACGAAAGCGATGAGCCTCGGTTCACGCACCCAGAGATGTGGAGCATTATTGAGAAACACCCAGATCCACGCAAAAAATACAACGACCTTTTGATCGCCCGTGGTGACGTGGACGAGCAACTTGCTCGTAACTTGGAGGCTACTTTTAAATCTGACTTGCAGGCACGGTTAGATAGGGCTCGTCAAAATCCGCTCCCTTATGCTTACCAAGAGCCTGAATTGGCCTGGAAAGCCTTGAGAAAAACCGTTGACGATAAAGATTTTCAGCACAGCCCCGACACTGGTATCGCTCGTGCTGATATTGACCACTTGCTGAATCACCTCTTGTCGTTTCCAGAAGGCTTTGAACCACTCCCTCAGGTATCTAAGATCAATGATGCCAAAAAGCAATTGGTAAGTTCTGGTAAAATTGACTGGGCTTTGGGCGAATTGCTCGCTTATGGCAGTTTGCTGCTCAGCGGCCGCGATGTGCGTATGACAGGGCAAGATGTCAAGCGCGGCACATTCAGCCACCGCCATGCCTGTTTGATGGATTCTAAAAATTATCGTGAAATCAATAGATTGGACGGAATCAAGGAAACCCAAGGAAAAATGCGAATTTTCAACTCCCTTTTGTCCGAATATGCAGTATTGGGCTTTGAGTATGGATATTCCATTGCGACACCCGATCCATTGGTTATTTGGGAAGCACAGTTTGGCGATTTCGCCAATGGAGCCAGTATCATGATTGATCAATTTATATTCGCTGGAGAAACAAAATGGGGGCGTATGAGCGGCCTCACGATGCTATTGCCCCATGGTTATGAAGGCCAAGGCCCTGAACACTCTTCGGCAAGGCTCGAACGTTTCTTGCAAGGGTGCGCAGAAAACAACGTAACAGTGGCCAATGTCACCAGTGCCTCCAATTTCTTCCATTTATTGCGCCGTCAAGTGATGCGTCCATTCCGCAAGCCGCTCGTTGTGATGTCGCCCAAATCAACTTTACGCCCTCCTTTCAATCTTGGAGAAATAAGTGAATTGGAAACCGGAAATACTTTCCGTGAAATTATTGACGACACCTATGTGGATGTCAAAAAAGCAAAACGTGTACTGGTATGTACTGGCAAGGTATATTATGATCTCTTGAAACGTCAGCAAGATAATGCCATCAAAGATGTGGCCATTGTTCGTTTAGAGCAGGTATATCCGTTCCCTAAAGTACAGTTTGAAGCCTTGCTCAAAAAATACGGCAAATCTGAACTCTATTGGGTACAAGAAGAGCCTCACAACATGGGTGCTTGGGGTCATTTAGCGATCAATCACTCAGAATATGGTTGGAAATGTATCAGCCGTGGTTCCGCAGCGTCGCCGGCCACTGGTTTTCCTAAAAAACATGAAAAAGAACAGGCTGCCATCGTGGATTTGGCATTTGGGAATTGAATGTAGGTTGCTGATAATCAAGAACATAATAAAAAAGGAGGGCCAACGCCCTCCTTTTTTATTATTACTTCCCCGACAAGTTATCCAACATGTCTTTAGTCATAGCATCCAAATCGAATTCAGGTTTCCAATTCCAATCACTGCGCGCTTGAGTGTCATCAATGGATGCTGGCCAAGAATCGGCTATGGCTTGACGAAAATCAGGTTTGTATGATACTTTGAAATCTGGTTTCCATTTTCGGATGCTTTCCGTCACTTCTTTGGGTGAAAAACTCATGCCTGCTAAGTTATAACTGGTGTGTACTGATATTTTTTGAGCAGGTGCCTCCATCAGCTCAATGGTAGCACGAATGGCATCAGCCATATATAGCATAGGTAATTGGGTATCAGCACTTAAAAAACACTCGTAAGCCTTGTTCTGTACGGCATAATGGTATATTTCTACGGCGTAATCGGTGGTGCCGCCTCCCGGCATACTCTGATAACCAATGATCCCCGGATAACGCAGCGAGCGGACATCCAAACCATAACGGCGGTAATAATAATTAGACCAGTTTTCACCGGCTACTTTACTGATTCCATATACTGTTTCAGGTATAAGTACCTCATATTGAGGCGTTTGTTGGTGCGCGGCTTCACGGCCAAATACGGCGATGGACGACGGAAAGTAGATCTTGGCCAATTGGTGCTGCCGCCCGATCTCCAATACATTAAAAAGGCTACGCATGTTAATATCCCAAGCCCCCATCGGGTTCTTTTCACCTGTGGCACTCAATATTGCGGCCAAGTGATAGATTTGTGTGATCTGGTGTTCTTTAACAAGGGCTTCCATCGCTACACCATCCAAGGCATCCAATACAGCCGTAGGGCCGCTGTGCCCTTCTAAGGGGCGCAAATCTGTGGCTACTACATGGTCGTGGCCATATAAATCGCGTAGTGATTCGGTCAGTACAGAGCCTATCTGTCCGCCTGCCCCGATGACTAAAATTTTATCTTGCTTCATAATTGTGTGGTGCAATTAAGGTTCGATTACTTGATTGATTTGACCGAATTCATCGCGTAGGCTAAATGGAGGTTATGCAGCACTAATACTCAGCAGTTCTTCCCGAATAATAGCAAGTCCTTTGCGGAGCAAAGTCTCACTGATCACCAATGGGCTGAGCAATCGGATGACATTGCCATACACGCCTGCACTGATAAGGAAAAGACCGCGCTCGGCACAGGCTGATACCAATTTTTTAGTGAGTTCTGTATCCGGTTGGTTGGGATCTCCATTTTTCACCAATTCAAAGGCCAACATTGCTCCCAATCCACGTACTTCTCCAATGGCGCTGCACTCTTTTTTGAGTTGAACCAAGGCGTTTCGTGCTATTTTGCCAACTCGCTCCCCTTTTTGATTGATGTTGATCTTTTGCATGTACTTGATGGTTGCCAATGACCCAGCGCAAGCAATTGGGTTTCCGGCGTAAGTGCCGCCGAGGGTGCCTGGCCTTGATTTATCCATTACTTCGGCTTTGCCCATCACTGCTGCGATAGGAATACCAGAGCCCATTGATTTGGCCCAGGTAGAAATATCTGGAATCACGCCGTAATGTTCGTAGGCCGACCATTTGCCGGTACGGCCAAAGCCTGATTGTACTTCATCCAATATGAGCATAATTCCGTGTTGGTCACAAACCTCGCGCAAGGCTACCATATATTTAGGGGGTGTGACGTAAAAACCGCCCTCTCCTTGTACTGGCTCAATAATGATACCTGCCACTTGGGTGGGCTCTACCATGGTGCTGAAATACTTGTGCAATTTGGCAATTTCTTGATCTACAAAATCATCAAATTTTAGTCCCTTGCCGTTATGGTAGTAATCGGGAAACGGGAGGCGATACACTTCAGGGGCAAATGGCCCACAACCAGTTTTATAACTCACCTTGGATGTAAGCGACATACCCATGAGGGTGCGACCGTGGAAACCACCGGTGTAACAAATAATCCCTTGACGACCAGTGGCTTGACGCGCTATTTTTATCGCATTTTCAACGGCTTCTGCACCAGTACTCACAAACATGACCTTGGTATCCGCGCCATGGGGCAATATTTCTACCAGTTTTTCGGCCAGTAATACATACGGCTCGTGCGAAAGTACATTGAAAAAAGAATGCATGAGTTTGCCCGCTTGTTTGGCAATTGCTTTTACCACAGGGGCTGGACAATGCCCAGCATTGAGTACACCGATCCCTCCCGCAAAATCAATGTATTCTTTTCCATCCAAGGTGTAAAACATGGCATCTTTGGCATGATCTACGGTGAGGGTGGGCGCGGAAGCGATGGCTTTTGACACTACTCGATCTCTCCGCTCAAGGAACTCTTTGGAAGTCATACTATGCCTGTTTCAATTGAAAAGTATAGGTTTCCATGATGAGGTTTGCCAATAGTTTTTGGCAAGCCGTCTCCACTTTTTGGCGGGCTTCCGTTTCAGAATCTGCTTCTATGTTCATGTGTACGTGGCGGCCTATGCGCACATCCAAGATACCGCTAAGGTCTAAATGTTTCATGTTATTCACCACTGCTTTTCCTTGTGGATCCAAGAGTTCTTTGTGTGGCATGATGTCAATTTCGGCTACAAATTTCATATTGATGCTGTAATTCTATTTTTAAAAATGATGGACAAAACGATGTAGCAAACGATGAGGATGGAGAGCGCAAACTCCCTCAAATATACGCCTAAAATTATGGCCAATGCTACAAATATAAGGTTAATAAGATTGCTTTTTAGATCTAAACCCTTGACTTTCATACCAAACATGGGGATTTCACTCACCAATAAAGCGGAGAGAACTGCCACTAAACTATACAGAACCAAAGGTCGCTGTATGAGGTCGCGTAGGTCGAATAAATCGTGGTGGGCAGTAAGTGCCAACCCTAGTACGAACACTGTAGCAGCAGGGGTGCTAAGCCCTAGGAAATAGGTGGTCTGGCGGGTATCTAAATTGAACCGCCCCAAGCGGAATGCTGAAAATGCTGACAATACAAACGCTGGAAGTGCTTCCAAACAAGTACCAGAAACCCGGATTCCGGGGATAATGGCGGTATCGCCACAGATGCTATTTTTGAGCATAATATAGATCATCATGCCCGGTACTACCCCAAAACTGACGACATCGGCCAAGGAGTCCAACTCTTTGCCCAAAGGCGAACTGACCTTCAAGGCTCGAGCCACCATACCATCGGCATAATCGAATAAGAAACTGCCGGCGGTAAACATCGCTGCTGTGACCGGGTCGCGATCCAAAATATAGAGGATGGCGCAGCACCCGCAAAAAAGATTGGCTAAGGTGAGGGCATTAGGTATATGCTGTTTCATAAGTAGCGATAATTAACTAACAAGGGTGCCAATGGGTTTGCCCAATACAATATCGCGCAAATTTTCGTCTTTATTGATATCAAAAACAATGATTGGCATGTTGTTTTCAGAACAAAGAGTGAAAGCCGTCATATCCATGACTTCTAGCCCCATACTGATTACTTTGGCAAAAGTGAGTTTGTCAAAACGCACGGCCAATGGGTTTTTTTCAGGATCTTCGGAATAGATCCCATCCACGCGCGTACCTTTCAAGATTACATCGGCCTTTATTTCATTGGCCCTCAAGGCCGCTGCACTGTCTGTTGTGAAGAATGGATTGCCGGTGCCAGCAGCACAGATCACTACACGGCCTTTTTCCAAATGGCGCATGGCACGGCGACGGATATAAGGCTCTGCAATACTTTCCATTTTGAGTGCTGTCATCATGCGGGTCTGCACTCCTATACTTTCCAGCGCACTTTGTAAGGCCAATCCATTGATAACGGTTGCCAGCATCCCCATATAATCACCTGTAACGCCTTCTATACCCGTTCCATCTGCTTGGATGCCTCTAAATATATTCCCACCGCCTATGACAACGGCTACCTCTGCTCCCAACTCATGTAAATCTTTGATCTGACGGGCATAATGTTGCAACATCTCGGCGGTAATCCCAAATTTTTGCTTACCCATCAGACTTTCACCCGATAGTTTCAGTAAAATTCTCTTGTACTTTAATTTGCTCATGTAGATTTTATTTTCGGTTGTTAACTGCCCGTGGTGCAAAGGTCTAAAAAAACGAGCGGTCGGGGTTAATTTTTATTTATTAACGGTAAAAAAACAACTTATCCTTTTTAACTGATTGCTTTTCACTCAAACTAACCATCTTTTAGTCCCTGCTAAGGCGGGGCTATTCTCCCAAAAAGATAGTATTTGCTAAAACGTATAGGAGGCCAGTTTTCTATACCTAGATTTGTTGAGTACAGTTGTTTGACCGCACATCACTGTTGCATAAATAATATCGCCCTCAGTGGTTGCCTCAAAAACAAGCGTTTTTTTATCAATTTTTTCAAAACTCAAGAGATTGATATTCAGTGTATTGTCTTTCACTTCCAGTTCAAATTTTACGGGGAAAGCGTAATTATTTTTAATGCGCAAATCTTTGTACCCATACACCACGGTGGCATCAGTACCCAGCGGCGTAAACCTAGTTTCATCGGTATAAATATCCACGGAGTGTTGGTGCCTTTCCAGTATTTCTAATCCCGATACCAGACCTGCCAAGTAAATAATGCCAGAGATTTGGCACAAACCACCGCCAATTGCTTCCGTAAGCACTCCATTGGTTATATTTCGCCCCTTTTTATACTTTTTTTCGGGGTTGCCGATGATGTTCCAAAAAGAAAAGATTTCGCCGGGCATGATGGCATATTGATTGATTTCGGCTGCCGCTAAAGAGAGGTTAAAAACCTTATTTTCAAAAGTTTCGCTGGGTTTAATGGGTTGATCTAAAGGGATAGAGTGCCTTAAATCAATCCACTTATTTTGTTTTTTTGAAAATTTGAAATAGTCAAGACTCCACAGATCAGTGATGAATCTCAAGCATAATTTTACCTTAATTTTGAAAGTTTGTTTTGCGTTCATTTTTACAAATTATTATTCGTTTCTTAATCTTATCTTTGTCCTTCTTCCCTACAAATCCATAAAATATCCATTATGCAAAAATTATACCTATTTGTTTTGATTGTTCTTGGCTTTCAATGCAGCCAGCCCACTCCATCGGCACATGATGTCGCCAAAAACATACTGGCCACCACACCCATTGTTGATACCCATATTGATTTTCCTTGGCATTTGGTGGAGCGCAAAAAATGGTTTTTGGCGGGCTACACCAAGTGGGCGGTGAGCAATCCCGATGGAGATTTTGATTACGAACGTGCCAAAAAAGGCGGTTTATATGGGCCTTTTATGTCCATATATATTCCTGCAAAATTTCAGGAGACACCCGGCCGCAGCAAACAAGTGGCTGATTCTCTGATAGATATGGTACATGCTATTGCGAAAGACTTTCCAGATAAGTTTGCCTTAGCACCTCATGCAGACGACATCATGCTGAATTTCAAAAAAGGGATTATTTCCTTGCCGATGGGTATGGAAAACGGGTCGCCAATGGAAAAAATCACCGATGTGGCCTACTTCTACCAGCGCGGTATCCGATACGTGACACTCACACACGGCAAAGATAATCACATTTGTGATTCTTCTTACGATACCCTGCATACGCATGGCGGATTGAGTCCTTTTGGGCGCGATATCGTAAAGGAAATGAACCGAGTTGGCATTATGATAGATGTCAGTCACCTCACCGATGGAGCCATTTATGATGTCTTGGAGGTGGCTACCAAACCATTGATTGCTACCCACTCCGCTTGTCGGCATTTTACACCCAATTTTGAACGAAACCTGCCGGATACGCTCATCAAAGCCATTGCCAAAACCAATGGCGTGGTACAGATTCCATTTAGTATGTACTTTCTGGAGCACCAGAGCCGGTTGGCTTGGAATGCTGCCAGCGATAGCATGGAACACCATAAAATCCCTGATCATGGCCCTGAAGCCGAGGCTTTCTTAAAAGCATTTGCGGCCAAACAAACCGTTCCATTTTACCTGTCGGTGAAGGCGGTGGCAGATCACATTGACCATATTAAAAAATTGGTGGGTGTTGATTATGTAGGAATAGGTAGCGATTTTGATGGGGTAGGGTCATCTTTGCCGCCCGATCTGCGCGATGCCAGCATGTACCCCAATTTGATTGTCGAATTGCTAAATCGCGGGTATACCGAAGCAGAAATAAAAAAAGTTTGTAGCGGCAATGTGTTGCGGGTTTGGAAAGCCAATGAATAAATTTACTTCCCTTCCAACCAATCCACGTACTCCACCGATCCAAGCCTGAATTTCAAGGGCATGGGTAGTTTTTTAGCCCATTGATGTTCTATTTTGCAAAAAAATGGCAAATCATCGGCCTTCCATTTGGGAATAAGAATTCGGGCAACAGGGCTTTCTTCATGTTTGGAGAAGGCCCTGTTCCATAGGTATATCTTTGGTTTGGCCCGACTGATGGGGGCGAGTATTTCAATTTGGCGGGTATAGAATGCCTCAAATAGGGTGTTGGCGGTGCAGGTCTGCGCTGGAGACGCTACACTGAATATTGTGAATAGGATAAAAGATGTGATACGTACCATTTTTTTGAGTGCTAGACTTGGAGTTAAAGTTACAACAAAAATCTAGGCAATTCGTTTTTCAATATTTCCACTCATTTTTTCTTTTTATGAAATTTACTTTTATCCCAGCCTTCATTTTTTTAACCAATTTTACAGCCATACAAGCGCAATGCCCCGATTTTACCTTAGCCAAT
Organism: Saprospiraceae bacterium; assembly: GCA_031373665.1. Classification (GTDB taxonomy): domain Bacteria; phylum Bacteroidota; class Bacteroidia; order Chitinophagales; family Saprospiraceae; genus M3007. Next base: position 28,360 of record JANMMZ010000125.1, read on the forward strand.
TTGCAGACCCTCCAACACATAGACGTTCAGCAGAAAGAGGCACGTGTGCTGGAGATGGGGTTTGAAATTTCTAGTGAAACGCCCAACAGCCGCCGATACAATAAGTGCTGGAACCATACCAATGATAAGCGAAAGCCGATTTATGACCAAGTCGTGTCTTGGAATAAACAAACCAACAACATCACCTTTTATTGCCTGTCGGAGGAGGCTTTTCTACGCCTTAGGCAATCTATTGAAGAACGTCGCGGTACTACTACGTCGCTCGGGCAATCTGATTTCTATATAGGTAAAAGATTTAAATATGAATTCAGTATCCAAAAAATTGATGGATTGGAGTATTTTGCTGTGGCGATTTCTTTGAAGTAGTTTACCTTTGCCCCATGAAAGTTTTCAAATTTGGTGGAGCCAGCATTAAGGATGCAGATGGCGTAAAAAATGTAGCATCCATATTAGGGGAGTATAAGAACCAGCAATTGGTTATTGTGGTATCTGCAATGGGTAAAACAACCAATGCACTGGAAGATGTGGTGAATGCTCATGCCCAACAAACGGGTCAGGCGCAAGCACTCTACGATGGAGTCAAAGAAAAGCACTACGCCCTCATGCACGACCTCTTTGAGGCCGATAATGAGGTATTTACCTTGGTGAATGATGTTTTTGTGGAAGGAGAATGGGTTTTAGAAGAAAAACCCTCCGAAAACTATGATTACATGTACGATCAGATCGTTTGCGTTGGGGAATTAGTGTCTTCCAAAATAGTGGGCGCTTACCTTACAAAAGTAGGGTTAACTACCCATTGGTTGGATGCGCGCGATGTGGTCGCGACGGACAATACTTACCGGGAAGGCTGGGTTATTTGGGATAAAACCAAGGCCAATGCCCTAAAATGTGTCCCCCCACTGCTGGCACTGGGCGGGTTTGTCATCACGCAAGGGTTCATTGGATCTACTTCCGAAAACTTCACTACCACCCTGGGTCGCGAGGGTTCAGACTACTCTGGATCTATATTTTCACACTGCTTGGATGCCGAATCTATGAGTATTTGGAAAGACGTACCGGGGGTACTCACAGCCGATCCACGCATCTTCGACAATGTGATCAAATTAGATCGCCTTTCATACAGGGAGGCCATCGAAATGACCTACTATGGAGCCTCCGTGATCCACCCAAAAACGATCAAACCACTCCAAAACAAGAATATTCCGCTCTACGTTAAGTCTTTTATTGACCCAACGGGGCTCGGTACCGAAATCAGTAGCGATACAGAAGAGATGTACCCGCCCATCATTGTGGTGGAAAAAAATCAAGCCCTATTGCACATCAGCACCTTGGATTATTCGTTTGTAGCAGAGCACCACATGGCACGGTTGTTTGGTAAGGCTGCCGATTTGCGCATATTCGTAAATATGATGCAGAACACTGCTATTAGTTTTACCATTTGTGTCACCAATGTGCCTGATCGGATCGAACGATTCATCAAAGATGTTTCTGACGAATTCAAAGTCAAAACAGAAAATGGGCTCGAACTCATCACCATTAGGCACTACAACCAAGAGACCATAGACAGCCTCAAAAAAGGCAAAATGGTACTCTTTGAAGAGCGAATCAGGAATACCATGCACATGGTGGTAAAGAATATACCACCAGTGGAAAGAAAAGAAATTGAAATCGCCAGTTCAAAGGCAAAATAACATAAACATGACTGCATCTAATCCTATTAATGTGGCTGGGCCAGAGGTTAAACTCTTCGCAGGAGAGGCTTCTAAAGCACTAGCAAACCAAATTTCTATACATTTTGGAGCATCGCTGGGCGATACCACCTTAGCGCGGTTCAGCGATGGCGAAATGCAAACCATCATCAACGAAAGTGTACGCGGCTCTTATACTTTTTTTATACAAAGTACCTGCCAACCCCACGACAATCTGATGGAACTCTTGCTTTGGATTGATACCGCCAGACGAGCCTCTGCCGGGTATATTACGGCGGTCATCCCATACTTTGGCTATGCCCGCCAAGATCGAAAAGACAAGCCTCGCGTACCGATCAGTGCCAAATTGGTAGCCAATCTACTCACGGCAGCGGGTGCAGATCGAATTATGACCATGGATTTACATGCAGATCAGGTTCAAGGCTTTTTTGATATTCCCGTGGATCACCTCCGGTCGGAAGCCATTTATATTCCTTATTTGACTGGTATGGATATGTCGAAAGTTATTTTTGCGAGTCCAGATGTAGGCGGCGTAAAACGCGCCCGTGCCTACTCTATGCATTTCAAACGCGAGTTGGTCATCTGCGACAAGTATCGTACCAAAGCCAATGAAGTATCGTCCATGACGGTTATTGGCGATGTACGCGGGGCTGATGTTATTTTGGTGGATGACTTGGTGGACACCGCAGGCACGCTCTGCAAAGCCGCTGACGCACTCATGGATAAGGGCGCAAATTCAGTACGAGCCATTTGTACCCATCCTGTGCTTTCAGGTAGTGCTTACGAAAATATAGAGAACTCCCAACTGACTGAAATGATCGTTTGCGATACCATTCCTATTTCAAAAATAACGCCTAAGATCAAAGTATTATCCACGGCCGATCTTTTTGCTAGGGCTATTCGGAATACCATAGAGCATAAATCTATTGCAGCATTGTTTCATCCTGATAAGTAACGAGTATAGGCTATTGTTATTACGCAGTATCTTTGTGCCAGGAGGTGACATTAACCACTTTCTGACGATTCAATTTTGAAGATCAAGGTATTCTTTACGGTGTTTTTTGGTATATTAGGGCTTGGTATGCAAGCCCAGTTGGATTCTATACATTGGATACCTCCCATGCACGCGAGGGGTGAGTGGGGCCCTCAATATTTGTATATTTCTACGCCCGAAACGGTTCCTTTTCTCATAGAAATACGTGATGGTGCTGGTAGTGTGTTGGCTATTTTAGAGGTGTCAAACGCCCAGCCTCAACGGTACGATATCGGGAGTACCAATGATACCAAAGTGGTAGTCTTGCCCGAAGCAGTACATAAAGTATTGATTGGCAAGGGATTGGTTTTGGAAGGCCCTAGGAAATTCTACGTTAATTTTCGGTTTCATAGCGACTCTCAGTTCCAAGCCGGAGACCTAACCTGCAAAGGAACGGCTGCTTTGGGCAAAGTATTTCGGATTGGGCATGTTTGGCAAGCAAGTACCAGCAATAGCCGTCGTTCCAATTTTATCGGAGTCATGGCCTATGAAGATAGTACGACCGTGACCCTTTCCGATTTCGACATCGGGGTTGATTTTGAAATAAACGGCGTGAGTACCCCCGTCACTGGCCCACAGGTTTTTAACCTTCGAAAAGGCGAATCGGTCGTCATGACCCAATACCTGACGGGTAGCCCTAGTGGCCAGCCGCCCAATGGGCTGATCGGTGCTTTGCTCTCCGCATCGCGCCCTGTGGCCGTCAATGTTGGCTCGTGGACTGGGTCTCCAGTGAATGACAACTCTAATGACGTGGGTTTAGATCAGATTGCACCCTTCGATCTTATGGGAGAAGAATATATACTAAACAAAGGTAATGGTTCTGCTATCCTAGAAACGCCCATCGTAGTGGCCCACCTTAACAATACGCAGGTGCGACTCAATGGATCGAGTACACCGATTGCTACCTTAAATGCAGGTGAAAAAATCAGGATAGAGACCTCCAACTACACGGCTCAGAACAATCTTTACATCCTATGTTCCAAACCAGCATACGTCTATCAAATGATCGGTGGTGTCCCCACTGGCGGTGATCAGCAACGAACCGCTGGGTTGATCTTTGTACCGCCAGTATCTTGCGGTATCCCCAATGCGGTTGACAATATTTTTCAACCCAATCTCATCGGCAATCTAGCCTTCGATGGAGGACTAATGATTACTGCTATGCGCGATTCTGCCGTCACTTTGAGGGTAGATGGAGCCATCGTATCGCTGGGTGCAGCCAATACGGTGGCTGGCAATCCAGATTTTGTGACTTATCGCAACATTACGGCGTTCAATTCATCGAACCCGCCTACTGTAGCCAGTGTCATTGCCGAGGGCGCAGTGCAAGTGGCATTATTTGGTCGAAATGGGGCAGCAGGTTATGGCGCGTTCTATTCGGGCTTTAGCCAAGCCGAAAAAGCAAATATATCACTCTCCAATCCCGGTGATGGTATTTGCCCTGATACCTTGTATGCCACTGGCCGCTTTGATGGAGTACAGTGGTTTTTAGGCGATTCATTGGTCTCTTCTGGTGCTCAAGATACCATGTATATTGCCTTTACTAATGGCCAATTCATCGCAAGGGGCTACCTTGGCGTATGCCGCAGGGTGGGCTTTGCCCAAGATACTATCATAGCCACCATCAATACCCCCATCATCTCTTATTCATCCATAGAGCCCTCTTGTTATGGTTTTTCGGATGCCAGTATTCAATTTGGTTCAGTCTTGGGTGGGGCATCACCTTTTGAGTATTCTATCAATTCGGGTCAAACTTTTGGGGCTTCGCCCAAATTTGAAGGCATCGGCGCAGGCGATTATCAACTGGTGGCCCGCGATACGGTGGGTTGTTACAATCGCCCAGTAGAGATCACGATTGGCCAACCGGATAGCCTTGGGGTAGAGGCCGTCATTGTACGGATAGAAGAGCCGCCTTTGCCGGGAAAACCCGTACAATTGCAGGCTCAAGTAAGTAGGGAAGTGGTTGGTTATGCTTGGTTACCTTCAGAAATGAGCACTTGCGATACCTGCATTTTATATAACCCTCGCCCTTTGGAAAGTACTTGGTACACCGTGCAAGTGACCGATGAATTTGGGTGCATGGCCGAAGATAGCATCTTCGTCCCTATACAGCCACCAGTATATGCTCCCAATGTTATTTACCCCGAATCCAGTGAGGGAAACGACCGTTTTACGATGTTTAGCAAAGAAAATATACCTATTAATTGGGTGCATATCTATGACCGATGGGGGACTATGGTATATGAGCGTACACAAATACAAACCAACGATACCGCTCAAGGTTGGGATGGTATGTTTCGAGACCAACTGCTGCCTTCGAGTGTTTATGTATTTGTAGCCGAATTGCAATATGGGATAGACCGAACGATACTGATGAAGGGCGATATTTTATTGGTGCGATAGGAAACCGTTTTAGGGCGTTTATTCAGCACTTTCGGGAATTCTATTTTCATGCTGCAAAAATTCACTTAATTAATTAGAAATTCACCTAAACTTGCAGCATCTTTGCGCGTTGTAAAGGAAAAGATTAAATATTCAACAGAAGAAGATGGCTTACGAATACAAACTGCCTTCACTAGGCGATGGCGTTACAGGAAAAGTGTTAGATATAATGGTGAAACCAGGTGATGTGGTGACCCTCGAGCAAGTAGTACTCATTGTCGGTACTGATAAAGTAGATGCAGAAATGCCCATTGACGCATCTGGTACCATTACGGAAGTATTGGTAAAAAAGGGCGATGATGTCACAGAAGGTACGGTCGTATTCCGCATGGAGACCAGCGCTGCCCCTGCCGCCGCCGCTCCTGCTGCTGTTACTCCTGTAGCCACTGAACCGAAAGCCGCCCCTGCGGCAGCATCCGGTGCCAGTGCTTCCTATGAGTACAAACTATCAGCCTTGGTAGAGGGTATTTCTGGTAGCGGTACAGTGATGAAAATAATGAAAAAAGCAGGCGATACCGTCAAAGTAGGTGATATAATCATGGAAATTGGTACAGATAAGGTCAACTTTGAAATACCTATAGATGCCGACGGCACGATTGAATCCATACTGGTGAGCGAAGGCCAAGAAGTAAACGAAGACACGGTGGTACTGAAACTTCAAAAGAGTGGTATCGCTGCCGCCGCAGTTGTGAGTACCGCATCAGCACCCACACCTATAGCCGCCCCAACAGTGGCGGCATCAGCCCCGATGGCATCTTCATCAGCACCTGTTATGAAAAGTGGAGCCAATTTACGGGTATCGCCATTGGCGCGGAAGCGGGCCAAAGAACTCGGTGTTAACCTATCCGATGTATCGGTGGCAGAAGGTGCTAGCCGCATCTCATACAAAGATGTGGTGGACTATATTAAGCATAAATTGGATACCGGCGGTGGTGCAGCTGCGGGTGGCACGGGGATCAAGCATAAAACTTTGCCTGATTTTGCAAAATTTGGCCAAATCGAACGCCAAGCCCAAAGCCGTATTGGCGTGTTGACGGCTGAAAACATGCATTATGCTTTCAACACCATCCCCCACGCTTGGATCTCTGAAAAAGCAGACATCACACACATAGAGCAACTGCGCCAGCAGCATAAAGAAACCGTCAAAGCCGCCGGAGGCAGCCTGACGACTACCGCTATACTGACCAAGGTTATTTGTTCTGTATTGAAAAAAATGCCTCAGTTTAATGCTTCTTATGATGCTGACAAACAAGAGGTTATATTTAAAAAATACTTCAATATAGGAATCGCGGTGGACACGCCACGGGGTTTACTGGTACCCGTCATCCGAAATTGCGATCAAAAATCGCTCACAGAAATATCGGTTGACCTGACGGCCATCAGTACCCGTACCAAAGAGGGCAAAAATAAGCCCGATGATTTGGACGGTGGTACATTCACCATTTCCAATATTGGCGGTATTGGTGGTACCAATATGATTTCTATTGTCAATTGGCCACAGGTGGCCATCCTGAGCATCACGGCGGCCAATATGGAACCCGTCTGGAACGAAACCACCAAAACCTTTGAGCCGCGCCTGATGATGCCCATGACCATTGGTTGGGATCACCGCGTTATCAACGGTGCTGATGCAGCGCGGTTCTTGGTAGAAATTAAGAAAATTTTGGAAGAACCATTCCTAGGGTGGTTATAAAATGGTGATACTCATTGTCATCGTTTCTTTTTTAGCCTCCATGCTTACCCTTTTTTCGGGGTTTGGCTTGGGTACGATACTGCTACCTGCTTTCGGTTTATTCTTCCCGATTCAGGTAGCAGTTGCATTAACGGGTATTGTTCATTTGCTCAATAACCTGTTCAAAACCAACCTCTTATGGCGACATGCTTCTATGAGCCATATCCTTAGGTTTGGGATTCCTTCCGTCATTGGTGGATTTTTGGGTGCTTGGCTACTACTGAGCGTCAGCCAGATAGAAGGTCATCTGGCCGTTTGGCACTGGCAAGACCATGTCTTTGAAATAAAAACACTCAAAGTCGTCATTGCCCTTTTGATGATCCTATTTGCCCTTCAAGAGACCTTGCCCGCCCTCAAAAACATGAATTTCCCTCGCAAATATCTTCCTTTTGGCGGGCTTGTCAGCGGCTTTTTTGGAGGGTTGAGCGGTCATCAAGGAGCCTTGCGCTCCGCTTTTCTCATCAATGCTGGCCTCGCCAAAGAACAATTCATCGCTACTGGTGTCATCATCGCTTGTATGGTTGACCTTACCCGTATTCCTGTGTATTTGTCTCGGTTTCAAGCCCAAAAAATAATAGATGAGTGGCAAATACTAGTATTGGCTACCCTGAGTGCCTTCCTAGGGGCTTGGATCGGCATGAAATATATGAAAAAAGTGACCCTCCAAAGTGTACAGCGAATCACTGCCATTATGATTGTGGTGATTGCGGTGCTTTTGATGTTGGGTATTATTTGAGGGGCGGGGCTGTGGAACTTGAGTCTAATGTAGTCTAATTTAGTGCAAAAAGGTTGACGACATTGGAAACTAGAGTCATCCGATGAGGTCTATTTGTTACTTTTACCCCCCGAAAAGCACCCCCTATATCGAAAATACACCTATCTTCGCTCATAAATATACAACAAATTAATGCGCCATTCCCTGTTGCTACTAAGTCTTTTGTTCTTTAGGTGTTCTGACAAAAGCGACCCCATTTTTCACCCATCCACGATGGCCGAAAGCGAAGCGCCATCCCCATTTCAATTTGAACGTTTGAGTCCTGAACGGACAGGTATTCAGTTTGTGCCAAGAGTCAAAGACGAGTATCGGTACAATTTTTTGCAAGACCCATATATTTACAATGGGGGAGGGGTGGCAGTATTGGATGTCAACCATGATGGATTGCAAGATCTGTTGTTTACTGCTCGTTTGCAGGGTTGCCGCTTGTACCTGAACAAAGGGGGAATGGCGTTTCAAGATATATCGGGGGCTTCGGGCATCGAAAAATTCGGAGGTTTGAAGACCGGAGTCGTGGTGGTGGACATCAATCAAGATGGATGGGATGATCTCTATGTGTGCCGTACTTGGCTCGAACCCGTTCCAGAGCGCAGAAACCTACTGTTTGTTAACAATAAAGACAATACGTTCTCTGAAAAGGCCGCAGATTATGGATTGGATGATATTTCCGCTTCACAGCAGGCCGTATTTTGGGATTATGACTTGGATGGGGATTTGGATTGTTATGTGGTCAATCATCCGGTGGATTTCAAGAATATGAACAACTTGGATTACAGTGCTGGCAACGCTTACAACCAACCACCCCGCAATGAATGGGAATCGGATAGGCTATACCGAAACAATGGGGCTACTAATCCCAAATTTACAGACGTAACCAAGACCGCAGGACTATGGAATAGGGCGTATGGACTGAGTTGTGTGGTACATGATTTTAATGAAGATGGGTGGCCTGATTTGTTTGTTGGAAACGACTTTATCATGCCCGATTTTTTGTACATTAATAACAGAAACGGTACTTTTTCTAACCAAGCAAGTGCCTGGTTTAGCCACCAATCCAATCATACCATGGGTGCCGATGTAGGAGACCTCGACAATGATGGGGTCGGTGATTTGGTGACGTTGGATATGTTGGCAGAAGACTGGCAGCGTCGGCAAGGGCTGATGAGTACTATGCAACTCGAAAGGGATAAACGCATGATACAATTGGGTTATGGAAACCAAGTGATGCGCAATACCATGCATTTGATGCCGGGCGGATCTGGCAGAAAAAGCGCGGAAATAGCCTGTCTTACGGGCACTTACGCGACCGATTGGAGTTGGGCTCCACTCATCATAGACCTTGATAACGATGGGTGGCGCGATCTTTTTATCTCCAATGGGATCAAACGAGATCTCAACGACCTTGATTTTTTCCTTTATACTGCGGATAGTATCAACCGCACCGGAGGCGTGGATCCCAAGCGTTTTGCCCAGTTTGAGACTTTTGCTGCTATGATCCCATCACAACCGACCCACAATTATTTATTTCAAAACAAAGGCAATCTCTCCTTTCGGGAAGTGTCGGCAAAATCGGGACTGGATCAAGCCGGCTTTTCAAATGGAGCAGCCTACGCCGACCTAGATAATGACGGCGATATGGACTTGATTACCAACAATTTGGAATCGCCGCCTGCCATATATCAGAACAAATCGGCTTCCAATAATTGGATTCAAATCAAGTGCAAAGGCACTGCTGGAAACCCGGCTGGGCTGGGTATAAAAGTAAAGGTCTGGGCCAATGGGAAATGCCTTTTTGCCGAAGAGATTCAACAAGTGCGCGGGTTTTATGGCTCCGTGGAGCCTATGCTACAAGTGGGGCTTGGGGCACTCCCCAAAGTAGATAAAATAGAAATAGATTGGCAAGAAAAGAGGTTTCAAATACTGGGTTCGACGGATGCTAACCAGCGGATTACCTTCGATATTTTGAATGCCCAACTGGGGCAATGCCCTCGTGAAGGTCAGGCAGAAAATCCCATTTTTACGGCCATAACGGATGGGATGAACCTTGGCTTTCGCCATATAGAAAGCGATTTTGAAGATTTTGATAGGGAAAAATTATTACCTTATCGGTTGTCGCGGTCAGGCCCTTGCATAGCACAAGGCGATGTCAATGGAGATGGGATAGACGATTTGTACCTGGGGGGAGCCGCTGGCCAATCGGGAGTGATTTATACTTTTGATGGGCTTCGATTTTCAAAAACAGCGCAAATGGCCTTTGATGCCGACCAAGCGGCAGAAGATACTGGAGCGGCCTTTGCGGATATAGATCAAGATAATGACTTGGATTTATACGTAGTCAGCGGTAGCAATGAATGGACCGTAGGTAGCACAAATTATCAAGATCGCTTGTACTTAAACGATGGGAAAGGCAATTTTACAAAGGCTGCCGCTGCCCTTCCTAAGGAGACGGAATCGGGTATTTGTGTAAAGTTTTTTGATTATGATAAAGACGGGTGGCCTGATTTATTTGTTGGGGGTGGAGCCGTGCCGGGGCGTTATCCCGAATCGGCTGAAAGCATGATTTTGCACAACGAGAAGGGCGTTTTTAAAAATGTAACGGCTCAAGTGAACCCAAGTTTTCAAAGATGCGGCCTTGTTCAAGACCTGGAACTGGTAGATCTCCAAAAGAATGGAAGCCCATGTTTGGTGGTTTGTGGCGATTGGATGCCCATTCAGGTTTATCAATGGAATGGCACTCGGTTTATGGACAACACCGCTGCCCTTCACTTAGGCAATAGCAGTGGTTGGTGGAATTGCTTGCAGATCGCCGACCTTGATGGCGATCAGGATCTTGATATTATAGTGGGCAATGAAGGGCTCAATCATCGGTTGAAGGCTTCTGAATCGGCTCCATTAAGGCTTTTTGCTAGTGATTTTGATAAAAATGGCAGTTTAGATCCCTTGTTGTGCTTGGCAGATAAGGGGCAGTATCGCACCGTGGCACAAAGGGATTTATTGGTAGCACAAATGCCTTCGATCAAGAAGAAATTTCAACGGTATCAGCCTTTTGCAAAGGCTGGTGTGACTGATATTTTTTCAGAAAAAGAACTATTGTCGGGTATGAGTCTTGAGGCAAAATGCCTGACCACCCAATGGTTTGAGCAACGCGATGGGCAATTAATCGCCCATGATTTGCCATTGGAGGCGCAGGTTGCGCCCATTCACAGCATCATTGTTGACGATTTTACCAATGATGGGATTCCAGATCTATTGTTGGCTGGCAACGATGATGGAGCCGATATTGAAACCTATCAGCAACGGGCGTGTAATGGTCTCATGTTGCGTGGCCTTGGTGGTGGTCAATATGCACCTATGTCTGGCGCACAAACAGGACTTGCGCTGAATGAAAATGTGCGAGACATGCGCCTATTGAAAGGGAAAGGATCAAAAAAATGTCTGGTAGCCGCCATGAATAATGCTCCGGTGCGACTTTTTTGGAAGGAATAGGATAAAACCTTGTATTTTGGCACAAAATTAAAGAAATTGCGAAACGAAACTATCATTCATTCTTATTATTGGCAATCCATTCTTGGGGCTTGGATATTAGTGTGGGTAACATTGATACCTCAAGTGACGCAGGCTCAAACAAGCATAAATCTGGATGAGGCATTCAAAAGGCAATGGGCTTATCCAGAGGTAATTGCGGATGAAAGTAAGCGTTTAACGATTGATTCGTTGATTCATCTAACTGATGTGGGCAAACTACCTGCCGCCTCACCCACCCCACATCTGTCGTTAGGGTACAAACTTTCCGATTTTTGGGCGCATTTTACGGTTCATAATCCAAGCCCCAAGCGGAAACTTATGATTGTACACATAGAGCGGAAAGATATTTCAAGAGTTCACTTATGGCGTAGAGATTCCACTGGAGTGGCCCATGATTTAACAACGGTTGGACACCCGGAGCACAATGATATTCGGTACAGATTTATGACTGGATTTGACTTTTTGATTATAGTCTCTCCAGGGAAAAATGACTATTGGGCTAAGATAAATAATGACTTTAGTTCTATCAATTATTCTTTTCGGGTGTTTACTATGCATGAATATTCCATCTACTGTCGGCAGACGGTGTGCTTGTTTGGATTATTTTATGGTATTTTAATCGTTGCGCTTCTAGCCACAATTATCCTCTATTGGAACTATCGGCAGTTGGTATATTTGTTCTATTTTTTGTACCTGATGAGTATATTTGTACGTGAATCCTACAATTATTCTATGGATCTGGGCATGGTTTCATTATTGGGGCGGCGTTGTATCGTGATATCCACGGGCTTATTTTCTATATGGTTTATGAGTTATTTATTAAAGTTTGAAAGCACGTCTCCTCGGTTTTATATAATAGTAAAAACATACACAATCTTTTCTGTTTCTTTGTTGTTTTTGCTTTTTCTTGCTGGATATCAGCATGATTTGAAATTAATTAATCAATTGATCCTAACCTCACATTTTAGTAACGGGATTTTGCTGATTACCTTGATTTTAATGTTTTTCTCCATGTTTAGGGTAAAGTCCCATGCTCTTATGGCTTTTATGGCTTTTGTAGCCTATTTCCCAACCCTCATCATTTTTGCCTTGGGAATCCTGCGGAACATGCTGGTCGTATCAGATATCCCACACCTTCAACAAATTAGTATGTTTGGATTTATCTTTGAAGGTATGGTATTTACCGCCATTTTAGCACGTCAATTCAGAAATATTGAAAGGGATCGTCAAGTGCTGAACTTAGAGATTGAGGTAGAAACTCAAGGCAAAGAATTCGCGGTATTGCAAGCCGAGAAATACCTGAAAGATCGGATAGCGCGCAATCTACACACTGATGTGGCGCGATCGCTTTATGGCATTGGTATGCTTAGCAAGGTGGCATATGACCAAATCACGCCTACCATGCCAGCCGCCGCACCTATGTTAGAACGGATCAATAAAACCATAGGTAGTGCCACCGATAGTATCAATGAACTCATCTGGATGGTTAGGCCCGGTAAGGACTATATGAATGATATGGCCGAATACATGCGGGAATATGCCATTAAAATGCTGGAAGCAAGCGGGATTCACTATACGCTAAATATTCCACGTAAATTACCAGAAATAGAACTCGATTTAGAGTCAAGGCGTAATATTTATTTGATTTTCAAAGAGGCCATCAATAATGCAGTCAAACATAGTCATTGTAAAAATATGATAATTGTATTGAATGTTGATCGGAAAATGTTTAAGTTGAAAATTGAAGATGATGGCCAAGGCTTCGAAATTGATCAATCGTCGAAAGGGTATGGCCTTAATAATATGATAAAGCGAGCCGAAGATATTGGTGCCACATTTGAGATCTCAACAGGGATCAATTTGGGGACTTCTGTATGGCTTTCTAAACCCTTAGATACTCAGATATAATGCGTTTTTCCTTCCGCTTGTGCTTATTTTGGTTGGCTTTCTTCCTTACCTTTCGCCTTTGGTTTATTCTTTGGTTGTACTCAGAGTGGCCATCTGATTCGCCTTTTTCGGCATTTGGGGCATTGTATGGCGGTATTCCTTTAGACCTAAGCATGATGGGTTATTTGGTGGCGGTTCCCATTGTTTTTTATTTTTTAGGGATACTTATAGGTAAAAAAATATTCCCATATATTGGAAAACTAATATCATGGTTTAACATCATACTGATTGTAGTCACCACACTGGCTTTTGGTGCCAATGTGTTTTTGTACCAAGAGTGGCATACCCCCCTCAATAACAGGGCATTGGCCTATTTAAGCACTCCGCAAGCCCTATTGGCATCTATGTCCCTACATTTTGTCATTGTTTGTGTGTTGCTTTACTTGGTATTGGTTTGGGGTATCGTAAAATTATATAAACGATGGATTCCCACCAACCCCTATCCAGATCAAGTCAGTAGATGGGCGTTTGGGCTATTGATCCCAGTAGTAGCCCTGTTGGCTTTGGCGATTAGAGGCGGATTGGGGGTGATGCCCATCAATGAAAGTGCTGTTTACTATTCCCCACATTTGTTTAATAATCATGCCGCCACCAATACCCTTTGGCACTTAATACACAGCCAATTGGAAGTACGCTCCACGGTGAACCATTACAAAACAATGGAAACTAAGGAGGCAAAGCAATGGAGAGATGTTTTGTTTTTCAAAAATATATCAGCAGAAGATTTTACTTATGATTTCATCAAACAGGATTCTGCCAACCCTGTCAATATAGTCTATGTCATCATGGAAAGTATGACCGCTCAGGTCATTGAGGAGTTGGGTGGTGAAAAAGGGGTATGCCCCAATCTTAGCCGCTGTATCCAAGAAGGTATCCTCTTTGAAAATTGTTATGGCAGTGGCTATCGCACCGATCAGGGTTTGGTATCGGTATTGGGCGGATATCCAGCCCAACCAGATCAAAGCATCATATTGCAGATCGAAAAAGCAGCAAAACTTAGTTCTATTCCCAAAATATTGAAACAAAAAGGTTACTCAACCCTATTTTGTTATGGAGGAGAACTCACGTTTGCAAATATTGGGGTCTGGCTAAATAACCAACAGTTTAATACCATCAAATCACAGAGTGATTTTGAGAAAAAAGACATCAACCAGCGTTGGGGAGTGGATGATAAGCGAATCTTTCAGTATTTTATCAATCAAGTCGGGCAGTTGAAGCCGCCATTCTTTGCCACCACGCTCACCCTCAGTTTGCATCCGCCTTACGATGTGCCACATACCTCCCAATGGAACGAAAACAGTGATAAAAGCAAATTTCTTAACAGTGCTTCATTTGCTGATGAGGCGATTGGGCAGTTTTTAGCCGAAGCCAAACTACAACCTTGGTTCAGCAATACCTTGTTTTTCTTTGTAGCCGACCACGGCGTATCGCCGCCTACTTATGTTGGGCTTGACAATCCGCGTTCGCGCCAAATACCGCTCATTATTTGGGGAGAGCCTTTAAATAACGGTTGGCGTGGCCATCGGAACAGTATTTTTGTCAGTCATCACGATATTCCAGCCACTACTTTAAGCATGTTGAATATGAAGCAGCAAGCCAAGGACTTGCCTTGGAGTAGAGATGTTTGGTTTGTCAATAGCCTCATAAATGGATATAAAAGCCCTCAAAAGCCGATCTTAGATAGGCTAAATTTTGCTTATTATACCAATGAAAGTGGGGTAGGGTGGTGCACGCCTTCAGGAATAGGATTTTATCGGTTTGGTGATAAAAATTGGCATATTTGGAATGGTAGCCTTGATTCTACTGCTCGCAAACAAGCAACGGCCTACTTGCAAGTACTTTATGACGATTTTCTGGAGAAGTAAAAAAAGCCTTACTCATACAAAGATAAGTGATTCGGCATTGACTTTTTATTTTTTTTATAGTTTTTCACTTTTTTCTTGCATAATACCATTATTGCACTACATTTGCCATTAAAGGACAGTTATTGTTTTACCGTTACTAAAGAAAAAACGAAATTTCAGCAATATGCAAAGAGAAATACACAATTGGTTCAGTCCTAGACTCAACAAAAACATGGAGATCGCCATGTATGGCCATTTCGGCTTTAGCCTTCTGATGCTCCCTACCGCTGCTGCGGATTACTTAGAGTATGAGCGTTTTCACCTCATATCCGCCTTAGAGCCTTATATTGATGCTGGAAAGGTGAAGGTATTCAGTATCAACAGTATCAACTCTGAGGCTTGGCTCAATAATCGTATGAACCCTCGTCACAAGGCCATTAGGCATCAGCAATTCAATGGTTATGTCGAAAATGAAGTAGTACCGTTCATTCAGATGCACACCAGCGAAGATAATCCAATCATCACGACTGGGGCATCATTGGGCGCGTTGCATGCGGCCAACATGTTTTTCCGTCGGCCTGATCTATTTGCTGGTACTATTGCTATGTCGGGTGTGTATGACCTGACTTCTTACACCAAAGGGTATTTTGACGAAGATGTTTACTTCAATTCGCCTTGTCACTATTTGCCCAACCTCAGCGACGACAATATGCTGAATCAGTTGCGCGCCAGTGGGCGCATACACATCATGAGTGGATCGGGCGATTACGAAGATCCTGATGCATCGCGCCAATTATCAGGTATATTATCAGGTAAAGGGATTGGTCATAACCTTGATGTGTGGGGCGGCGATATGCGCCACGATTGGCCTACTTGGAGGGCTATGTTACCTTATATTATTGATCAGAAATTTTAAGGAGAATATACTACTAAGCGAACCGCTCCTACATTAATGGGGTTTTGCGCTTTGAATGACACAAAAAACATGGCCACTTCTAACAGTAGCCATGTTTTTGTGTTTATTAATGCTTCTCCCCGCTAGGGTGTTTTGTTAAATTAAGGTTGCTTGTCTTATCCTGTGCAATAGAGTGAACAGGTGCAAATTTCCTGGCCTCTATAGATCGGCGGCGTATAGACCTTAAATCTTCACCACCTTCTGAGTACCAGCATAACCCTTCTGAGTCACCACTACTTGATATACCCCAGGTTGTAGCTGTGCTATCGGCAGTACATTACCTTTTGACAGATAAGCAGCAGCCATATACTGCTCCAACACCACACGACCCGTCATGTCAATCACTTGGATGCGAGCAGGTTCTGCACCGGGCAATACTGCACTGATATTCAAGATGTCAGATACTGGATTTGGCGCAATACTGATCTCCAATTTTTTAACACCAACGGGGGTGTAAGTATCCACTATGAATACTGGAATAGAGTCCTTATTTACATCCACCCAAGTGATGAAGTTTTCACCAATGGGGTGATTTGCGCCCCAGAAATTCATACCGGGTGTGAAATCCTGCACATAAGCCAAGCCTACCACTGCGCCTATTGCACGAGGCAGCATTGGCTGCACCGCTTCTGTGATAAACAAAATGCTTGGGTCTGGCACATACGTCTCTGTGGTTAGGTCATGAGGTTCCCCCCAGTTGTTGCCACCATCAGTGGATTTGATAAGATATATATGGCTATAAAACTGATCTTTATCTGCCGATGATCCTGTCTTGTACAATTCATGGATAGCCCTATACGCAAGGTAAATGACACCATCGGCATCCACCCCTACGGATGGCATACTACACATGCCCGAAGCACCATACCTAGCAATTTCGTCCAGTGTAGTCAAATCAATAAACCCATTGCCATTATAATCGAGTGCTCCGGCAATGATTTGCATATTATTGACTCCAAAACTTTCTTTCCAATAAACCATACCATTGGTACCAGGATAGTAAGAAGAAGTAGAGTCAGAATACTCATTGTCCACTACGTACATACGGCCAAACCAAACATGTACCTCCCCATTGTCATCAACCAGCATAGTGCCTTGTCCATCGCAAGTCAATATAGCCAGTGAGTCTGGTGCAAATGGGTCAGCACCTCCAATATCATCTATAGTGTAGATATTGCCGGGGGCCGATTCAAAATCTTCCACCGCATCAGGGAAGTCAAGTACTGTTTGTTGGGTGAAATTGGTACCATTGTCCGTTGATTTCCAAATCAAAAGATCAGCCCATTGCGCAGCCTCAAACACGCCAAATGCCACTGTATTAGCGGAGGCATCTATTTTGTACTGCATAGCACCGATCAATTCAAAATTGGTATTGTCACATCCGGCTATGATCTTGGAACTAATATCCCAGGTCACACCTCCGTCAAGCGAACGCCAATAGAGTACGTGGCCATTGATACCTTCATACACAACACCTGTATTAGCAACAGGTACAGTGATACCTATCACGTGTACCGTTTTTCCATCAGGGCCTCCAATCGCTATTTGAGGCCAAAGGAGGCCAATGCCTGCTGGTTGCGGAAGATCCGTCTCTGTCCAAGCAGAAGCACTAGGCTCGCGCCTCAAAAAATGCAATCGGTTGGGCGTAAATCCAGTGGCGTGAGAAACTGCCACCTCGGTGCCATCACTCAATTTGGCGGCACTCGGAAATCCTGTCCTGATGGCTTCTTCGCGGGCTGTTACTGTTCCCCAAGTGCCACCACTGCGTACATTTCTAGCCATACCCCTATCAGAGTGAGCCGAAGTTTCTTGGGTGTAAAGCCAGTTTACAACTGGTTCGTTATTTTGGTTGTAGTAAACCCTTGATGGAATACAGCCATAAGTCTGTGCATCCCAATAAGTGGATCCAACCACTTCTTCAATATCACGGTACTGTACACCGGAATAGGTAAGTGGGTGAACCGCTTCCTGAATAGGTATGGGGAGATCAGCAGGCGTAAAAGCCGCTGGTGTTTTAGTGGCCTTCACATTCAGTGAGGCTGGTGCAGGACTGTACTTTTGTACTTCTTGTGCTTGCGTACCTACCGCAACCAAGAACGTCAACATGGAAAATAAATACTTCATGTGCATAAATTATAGTTAGTTTATGAAAAAATTACGTAAATTATGGTTCGGAGCCAGCGATTTATGCTTCCATTTTGTCATTTCCGCCGTTGTTGGCGGCCCCTTCTGCCCAGGGTTGATTGGTTTTCTAAAACTGGCCTCGGAGAGGCTCCCCATTTGTAGAAAACACACAAAATACCCCAATCTTGACCTCGGATGAGGTCCTCCGTTTGTTAAATCCATTGATTTTATTGATGGTTTCAGCATCATTTTTAGCATTTTTGATACAAATGGGCGACCTCTACGGAGGTCGGATGGTGGTAAAATGTAAACTCCTACAAATGGGGAGCCTCTCTGAGGCTGATTTACTAGAACCAATCAACCCTGCCTTCTGCCGTTGTGGCGTCCCCTTCTGCCGTTGTTGGCGTCCCCGCCAACAACAACAGCGAAGGTCTATTTTATTAACAATCAATCACTTGTATATATATTATTACTATGATCATTGATCCGAAGTGGTCGTTGGCGGGGACACCAACAACGGCAGAAAAAATCCGTTCCATCTGTCCTGTCCGTTCAGTCTGTGCCCTATCCGCGCTCCATCAGAATCTTTTGCAGTTACCAGTATCTCCAAATCCCCCCGCAAATGAAGTAAATATACACCTATTATATGCGCTTTTCCAAAACCTTTTTTACGAAATGTAAAATAATAGCAATAATAGTGCGACACATGTACCCCGTATCTGGCGGTCAGAAGCATATCTTTGTACTCGCTCCTTGTTAGAACCTAAACAATGTAATAACGTGACACAGATTCAAACCATTTTTTCGCGACTATTGGTGGTTGCTTTTGCAATACTGGCATCAGGTCATTCCCTCAACGCCCAAGGCGGCACGGCGAATGACAACTTTGTGGTTCAGATCACAGGTGGTGCTACATTTGCGAAGGGGGACTGCGGTTATGGTACCGCTACTTGGGGTGGCGATATCACCGAAGATGCCTGCGTTGATCTGGTTTGGGCTTATGATCCAACCCCCACAGGTGACTCTCTGTGTTGTGATTCTATCATCAATGATTATACTGATAAATGGGTGATGATTCGTCGAGGGGTGTGTGAATTTGGCCGTAAAGCAATTTGGGCTGAAAGGGCAGGTGCAAAAGGAGTTATTATTTTAAATCATTATAATAGTGTTGCTGATAACAGTTGCACGGCAATAAATATTGGATTAGGCACCGCAGATGGGCAAATAACCATACCTGTTTTTTCTGCCAGTCGTAACATGGGTGAGGCTTTAGACGCTGCGGTGGTGGCTGGTGGTGGTCAGGCAGAGATTTGTTTTGTGCTGCCACATTTGTTGGAGCCTACCGATGCCTACCATTATTATACCCCCGTTACGCAGGTACGCTCGCTCGATCATATATCTATACGCATGATGAATCGTGGCCTTGCAGCCACCGATGTCACCATCAAAGCAGACATTATTGCTCCTAATGGTTTCGTTTCTTCCGTATCTACGATATTGGAGTCTTTGCCAGCCTTCTCAGACACGGTCATCTTTTTGCCCGCTGTTACTCCTCCTGCTGTCGTAGGCACATTTAAGGTCGTGTTTTCTAATTCGTTATTTACGGACTCCAGAGATTCAATACGTACCGTATTTGTACATACGCCCTTCTCTTTTGGTACGGATATAGGTGTATTGAAACCAGGGGGAGTAGGCTCTTCTGATATATGGATGTCCATATTAGGCATTCAAACCGCTGGACTTTGCCTGACAGGTTCCAATGGTGGTAGGGCAACTCATGCTACTTTTGGGATAGCCAACAAACTGGATGTAGTGACCGCCGACCCGGCTGCTAATATAATCGGCGTTACTTTGTATGATGGAGATGCAGATGATGATGGTGTAATTGACCTCGGTGCTGCTTTCTCAGACTTAGACAATGGTATTGTTGCTACTGGCGAGTTGATTATGGATACCACTTTGGTTAATGACCAATTGTTGAGCGTGGAGTTAATAGACCCACAGACAGGTACTTTAGGTTTTGATTTGAAGCCTAATCATCCCTACTATATTTCATTGATTTATGATGGGCTGGCAGCGGGAACTGGCAAAATGGTTCGTTTTGTCAGTACACCTCACAAACGCTACCTCAATTCTCCAACCACTCCTGTGCGGTTGGATCAGTTATATGCTGGATGGGAAGATGCTATGGTAGTCCAGCGTTTGGAACTAGAGGGCTATACTCCTCCACCAAACTTTAATATCGTAAAAGCCCATGTTCCGCTCTCTGACTCCAAATATAAAATCACGCCCAATCCTGCGGTTGACCACTTTGATCTAACGCTAAACCTGGGTGCAATAAACGGTAAAGTGGCGGTATCTTTGATAGACTACAAAGGACAAATTGTGGAAACAAAAGTGGGTTCAAACTTCCGCGACAGTCAATTTCGTTTCGAGACAAATAACTTGCCTTCTGGCTACTACCGGATTTGGATTCGTACCGCTGAAGGCAATATGATGAAGACTATTGCCATTTGTCATTGATTTTATAACGTTTATGAAGTACTCAAAATTTCATAATCATCTTTGTGTTAAGATTTAATGAAAATTAAAATCTTATTCTGAAAAACGAGTAATAATATACAGTAAACAGTATATTGTATTTTGTAAAATCGAACAACGAAAAAAAATTTGCTAAACATAGCCCAAAATAGAAAATTTTAATCGGCTATTTGCATGCAATTAAGAATAACAGGCCGATAAAAGATGAAAAAGAGTTGTTCATTTACAGGAAGGCTCTATCTTTGCGGTCACTAATTTTATGAATATTTAAACAATTAAGGTGTTATGAAACAAATCCAAACTATTTTTTCTGTACTGTTGTTGGTCGCTTTTGCGATGCTGACATCAGTTAATTCAATCAGTGCCCAAGGCGGTACTGACAATGACGGCTTCTTGGTGAAAATCACTGGTGGAGCTACTTTTTCCAAAGGTGACTGCGGTTATGGTACTGCTACTTGGGGGGGCGATGTCTTAGAAGATGCGTGTGTTAATCTTGTATGGGCCTATGACCCAACACCTACAGGTGACTCACTTTGCTGTGACTCTATCACCAATAACTACACCGACAAGTGGGTAATGATCCGTCGCGGTGTTTGTGAGTTTGGCCGTAAGTCACTTTGGGCTGAGTTCGCTGGTGCCAAGGGTGTTATCATTCTAAATCACTATAACACTGCTGCTGACAATGCATGTACTGCTCCTGGTCTAGGTGCTGGTGCTGTTGGAGGTCAGGTAACTATCCCAGTTTTCTCTGCAAGCCGTGGTATGGGTGAGGCATTGGATGCAGCGGTGAAAGCTGGCGGTGGCCAAGCAGAAATCTGCTTTATATTGCCACGTCTATTAGAGGCTACTGATGCTTACCACTTCTACACGCCTGTTACTCAGGTCAGTGCATTGGACAACATGACTGTGCGTATGGTCAATCGTGGCCCAGCTGCGACCAACGTAACAGTGAAGGCTGATGTAGTAGCTCCTGATGGTTCTGTATCTTCTGTCTCTACTGTCCTTGATGCCATTTCTGCTGCTGCTGATACAGTGATCTCTTTGCCATCATTTACCCCTGCTGCTGTTGAAGGTGTATTCAATGTGTATTTCTCTAACTCTGTATTTACTGAATCACGCGATACAGTACGCAGTAAGTTTGTACACACGCCTTACTCTTTCGGTACCGATATTGGTGTATTGGATGCTGGTGGTGTAGGCCCAACCGATGCACAGTTTGCGCTTGCTAATTTCTCTATCCAGAATGCAGGTCTTTGCTTGACTGGTGCGAACGGTGGCGTAGCAACCCATGCTACATTTGGTATTTCCAACAAGGCGGCTGTGGTAACAGCAGATCCTGCGGCTAACGTCATCGGCGTTACTTTGTATGATGCAGATGCAGATGATGATGGTGTGATTGATTTAGGCTCTGCCTTCACTGATCTGGACAACGGTATCGTTGCTACTGGCGAGTTGATCATGGATACACTTTTGGTTGACGATCAATTGGTGAGTGTTGAATTGACCGATGTTTTGACTGGTAACCCCGGTCATACTTTGAAGGCTAATCACCCATACTACATTGCTTTGAGTTATGATGGATTGGCAGCTGGTACAGGTGTTTGTGTACGTTATGTAAACACTTTGGATAAGCGCTACCTTAACTTCCCAACTACCCCGTTGAGAATTGATCAGTTGTATTCTGGATGGGCTGGTGCTATGGTTGTTCAGCGTTTGGAATTGGAAGGTTACACACCTCCACCAAATTTCAATATTGTTAAAACCAACGCACCTTTGGCTGATTCTAAGTTTAGCATCACACCAAACCCTGCGATTGACCACGTTATGTTGACCATGAATTTGGCTGGCGTAAATGGTAAGGTTGCTGTATCTTTGATGGATTACAATGGCCGTATCGTTGAAACTAAAGTGGTTAAGAACTTCCGTGACGGTCAGTTCCGTTTCGAGACTGCTAACTTGCCTTCTGGTACTTACATGATGTGGATTCGTACCGCTGAAGGTAACGTAATGAAGCCAGTTGCTATCTGCCACTAATTTAGTGTATTGCAATTTATTATTTTAAAGAATAATATAGAAAGTCATCCCTGCAAAGGGGTGGCTTTCTTTTTTGTTGGTATTTTTGCCATTCTTAGCGTCCCGCCCGTGTACGCGTAATTTAACAGGGCTTTCTTATAAAAAATGTTTTAAGAAGTTTCGGGTGAAAGCCAAGGGGGTTTGGGGGCATGCGTATCAGGTTTGGGAATTAACAAATATATAAAAGTCATTGTGTGATTCTTTTTTTCCACGTTTTCGTTTCTCTGCGAGTGCCAAAATAGTTTGAGCA
>JANMMZ010000132.1:0-58850 GCA_031373665.1 Saprospiraceae bacterium
TTATCCTTTTTAACTGATTGGCTTTCACCCAAACTGCCCATCTTTTTAGTTAAATAGCACCACTATTCTCCCAAAAAGATAGTTATTTGGGCAAAAGCCAATCTACCTAAAAAGAACAGTTATTATTTCACCGCTACTTAAGTGTTTCTGCAATCCGTTTATGACCCGCACCAACCTTATTTCCGGCAAATTTTCAATTATTCAATTGGCCGCAAACGCTTCAATGTGCGCCAAGTTTTAAACGCTCCGAATGCTGAGGCCAGACCAAATATTGCGCTAAATACGGCTATCCTGCCAGGAAAAACATGCTCATTCTTGTCCGAACCTCCTATTAAGATATATTCATTATTAAATTCCTTGATGCCTTTTTTATCCAATTTCGTGACTTTTATATAGTTTTTTTTTGTATGTCTATTTCCCATGAAGCATTAAGTGCATCGCCATCAGAAAGCCAACGACTGTATGAACAAAATGGGTTGTTTGAATCTACTGAACTTATTGAATGAGACCCCACTTGTATAGGGATATAAGAGAAAATCAACCTTTCTCTTATATACAAGTCTGTGGTATCCTCATACGTAATAAAACCAATAGTGATCTTATCAGCCCAAGTGCCGGGAAGACTATTTGCCGTCCAAGCAATCTCATCCAGTTCTGGTACCTCTTTTGTAGTGGTACACAGGAAACTATCTTGAAGGTGAGTCAATAATTCTAAATCAACTGAAGTAGTAAAATATTTTTGCTTTTGTACTTCCTCTTCTTCTGTTTTTTTGCAGTTTAGGAGGCAGATAATAAAGCAAAAAAATACAGTAATTATTCTTTAGAGCAATAGGTAGGGTAGTGAGCCACGACAATGTTCGGAGCGAGTTTATATAAATCCTGTTTGACGATGTAATGCCTACTATGTCCAAGATCAAGGGTGAGTTGACCTAGATACTGACGTCGGTGTCGTTCGTTCAGGCTCTTTAAAAATTGTTGTTTTATATCCAGATTTTCAATTTCCATTATTTTCCAGTTTGGTATAGTAAGTAAAGAATACCAAACATATTTATTCAGTTTGGAACAACCCGAAGAGTGGGAGAATGGCTTGATAGAACCCAAGCCCAGTTATTCTAACATTATTTGCATCCAATCTTACCCAGTATGTAATACCTTTATAAGTAACGGTGAAACCCCATCCAAAATTTAATTTCCTAAAACCCTTGCAAATATCATAAAAAAGCGTACCTTTGCACCCGCTAAGGCTGGATGGATAGGCAATAACTGCCGTTTGACCCGTTGAAATTCAGTTTTGGTGTACACTTTTTGTTCATTCGTTTATTATTATCCACAATGGCAGTCTATTACGACAAAGAAAAAGTTGCTGAAATCGTCAAAAAATACGCAGGCGACGAAAAAAACACAGGCAACACCGAAGCACAGGTAGCACTTTTGACTTTCCGAATTGAAAGTCTTTCTGCTCACTTACGCATCAACAAGAAAGACCACTCTACGCGCCGCAGCCTTCTTACGATGGTTAGCCAACGCAAAAGGTTGTTAACTTACTACGCTAAGAAAGACATTTACAAGTACCGCGCACTCATCGAGAAACTCGGTCTCCGTAAATAATCTGAAAGCAATACTTACAAGAGTCATCCCCGTTTTAGGAGATGACTCTTGTCTTATTTAAGACTTTATTTTTCACACGCTCTGTTTGCCAGCATTGTTCTTTTGTAAATGTACAAAAGTAGTTTGGAATACGACGGGGTATGCAGCCAAAAACGGGGATTTCTAAAAACCTCCCCCACACAAAGACATAGGTTTATTGGTCTTCTATTATCAATACCCGACTTATATCTTTGTGTGTTTTTGACTGATGTTTCTCGCCTTTTTGCCACACTTTTCACTGGCTTCCAGAGTATAATTTATTTCTAATTATGGGAAAGCAAATCCCGTTAAGTACTTCGTTTAACCTACCGGATGGGCGCGAAGTAGTAATCGAAACCGGCAAATTGGCCACACAGGCCGATGGTTCTGTAATGGTACGCATGGGTGACACCATGTTGCTTTGCACTGTGGTCAGTGCCAGAAAAGCCAAAGAAGGACAACCCTTCTTTCCACTATCAGTTGACTACCAAGAAAAATTTGCAGCCGTAGGCCGCATACCTGGCAACTTCTTCCGCCGCGAAGGTCGTATTTCTGACTACGAAATATTGATCAGCCGTTTGGTGGATCGTGCCGTCCGTCCTTTGTTCCCTGATGGGTACATGAATGAAACACAGGTGCTTATCACCCTTATTTCTGCCGACAAAGACGTAATGCCTGATGCCCTTGCAGGTTTGGCTTGTTCAGCGGCGTTGGCCGTGAGCGATATTCCAGTGGAAGCATTGTTTTCCGAAGTGCGTATAGCGCGTATTGATGGCAAATTTGTGGTCAATCCGGGTCGTGCTGCCTTGGAAAAAGCAGATATGGACTTTATTGTAGCGGCGACCAAGCATGACATCACAATGGTGGAAGGCGAAGCCAACGAATGCAGCGAAGCCGATTTGATCGAAACCATGAAAATGGCGCACGAATTCATCAAAGTTCAGATCGAAGCCCAAGAGCGATTAGCCGCCTTGGTAGGTGATGCCGCTTTAATCAAGCGTGTATTGCCAGAAGTGGCTGCTCACGACGACCTAAAAAAGCGGATCGAAGCACTTTGTTCTGCTGATATTTACGCCATGGCCCGCAGCGCTTCTGATAAAAATGTCCGCAAGGCACGTATTGACGAAATCAAAGAGGCTACGATAGCAAAAATCACCGAAGAAATGGGCGCAGAGTTCATGGCTACCTGGGGAGAAACGGCTAATAAATACTTTGAAAAAACAAAAAAGTTTGTCATTCGTGACGTAGTATTGAGCGATGGCATCCGTTTGGATGGCCGTAAACCTGATGAGGTGCGCTCCATCTGGTGCGAAGTGGATTACTTGCCAGCAGCCCATGGCTCTGCCATCTTTAATCGCGGAGAGACCCAGGCGCTTACCTCGCTTACGCTTGGTACCAAACAAGATCAAGTGCTGATTGATACCGCGCTTGATAGTTACAATGATGATTTCATCCTGCATTATAACTTCCCACCGTTCTCTACGGGTGAAGTAAAACCCATGCGTGGCCCTGGCCGCCGTGAAGTAGGCCACGCCAATTTGGCTAGCCGCTCTATACGCCGTTTGATGCCGGAAGAATTTGCTTATACTATTCGTATCGTATCCGACATTCTGGAGTCTAATGGATCGTCTTCTATGGCAACTGTATGTGCGGGTTCTTTGGCTTTGATGGATGGCGGTGTGCCACTCAAATCGCCGATTGCAGGTATTGCAATGGGTTGTATCGCCGACGATAGAGGCCGTATGTCGGTACTTTCTGACATCCTTGGTGATGAGGACGCATTGGGCGATATGGATTTCAAAGTAACGGGTACTGCCAATGGTATTTGTGGTACTCAAATGGATATTAAGATTGACGGAATGCCATATTCATTGCTTGAACAAGCATTGAAGCAGGCTCGCGAAGGTCGTATCCACATATTAGGCGAAATGGCGAAAGCCCTAGGCGCACCCAATACAGACCTTAAACCACATGCACCGCGCGTGGTTGAGTTCCGCATCGAGCGCGACTATATTGGTGCGGTGATCGGGCCTGGCGGTAAAGTCATTCAAGAAATGCAGCGTCAAACAGGTACGACCATTAGCATCACTGAAGATGAAAAAGGTGGTATCATTTCTATATTTGGCCCAGATAAAACAGCCCTTGACGCAGCGTATGCCCGTATCATGGACATCGTATTTATCCCAACTGTTGGTGATATCTACGAAGGTGTGGTAGAAGAAATCGTTGAGTTCGGTGCTTTTGTGAAGTTCAAAGGCAAAACAGGCCTTTTGCACATCAGCGAAATTGCCCACCAGCGTTTGGAAACAGCCTCTGAAGTACTCAAGGCTGGCGATACCGTTAGTTTTAAACTATTGGATATTGATGCCCGTTCTGGAAAAATGAAACTGTCTCGCCGTGCTATCATAGCAAAGCCTGATGGTACTATGCCAACTGACGAAGAAACCATGGCTCGCGTAATGCGCAACCCTGCTGGTGGCAGCGGCGGTAGCGGAGGTGGTCGCGGTGGCGATGACCGTCGTGGTGGTGGTGGTCGCGGTGGCGATGATCGCCGTGGCGGCGGCGGCGGCGGACGCAGATAAGTAACGCATTTGCTTGATCTAAATTCTTAATAGATCATTTTAGGTTATACAATATCAGCAGCCCGATCCTCGCAAGAGGTATCGGGCTGCTGCGTTTTGCGCCTGTTGTACTTGGATTACTCACTTAGATTGGTTGGCTGTGGGAACCAATATCGTTAAGTTAAGCACGAATCACATCTCGTAACCACTACTTTAGCGTACACATTCATCCCCAACCCTCTCGTCCAAAAGGTACGGGAGTGTTAGAGGCAATATCGTCAACTTAGCGAATTATTTATTATTGACAGGCTATTTAGTTAGTCATCGGATGACTCTAACTCCAACAATCGCAAAAATCATTGATTGAGTACTTTTACTTAGTTATTTCGCTTCGCCATTTGCTGTTGGTATCCCGCCAACAGTGGCAAGATAGGATAAACGGTATTGAACCCACGCCTTTCCCTCGGTCTGTCATGTCGTAGTGAAACGAAGACAACTACACAAGCCAAACTAACTGAAAACCAAGCGTTTATGTTGCTTTATCACATCTATCATCTTGTAACCGCCGATCTTTAGTCGGCGGTCTAAAAGGCACTCCCAACACATCTATAATCTTTGCAAAACATCACATCCAGCCATTCATTTACCTTGAAATAATATTCGATTACAGAGATTTTTATAATAAATCCTAACATTCTCAGGCATTTTTCGTGATTTATTGTCAGGTAGGTAAGCGGATGTGATGTTTTGTAAAGATGATAGATGTGACACTTCCAGATCTTAACCCGCCGACTAAAGATCGGCGGTTACAAGATGATAGATGCGAGTATTGTTGAAAGTGCAAAGTAAAATTAACTTAACACCATTGCTATAGTGAGCATGCAAATAGAGGCCAATCCAAATAAATATAAATTAGTAATAATGTTTTTTAATTTAAAAATCAATCTATTGCGAATAAATAAAAAATAATTTAAAAAATAAACTACAATTTGTTTTTAAAATACAACAATTTGTTTTATTTTTGTGTCTCAGTAGCACCCAAACACAAAAACTTAGTTTTTAAATTATAAATTATCCGCCACGATGGGAAGGACAAAAATGTACACTGACCCGGAAACAGGCAATTCACAGCAGGGGTTTCGTTCAACAAGTTCCAACAACAACACTAGTCAAAATTTAAAATTTAAAGATCCCAAACCGCCAGAACAGGATAGAGGACAAAATCAAAAAACAACACAAAATCAGCAATCTCAAAATCAGAGGCTGCCAGACCGAATGGTACTGCGCAATCCTGAATCACTGCCACTGAAGGTCTTGTGCCGCCTGATGGTCATGCGGTTCAAGCGCAGTTGGATTTCCTTTAGGTTTCAGGCCAATCGGTATTCCTTGGGTTTATTGGGCAGTAAGTTTACGTATCAAATACTGGCTATCGGCCTATTGGGCTGGTATGTATTGAGTGATTGGCAGTACAAGGCCAATCTTGGAGCCCCTTTGGGCAGTGATCGGCCCGCCAATGTCATAGGGGCAGCCATAGAAATGAAAGGCGGTGAAACCAAGCCCAACAACTGGAAAAGTACCAATGAAGCCGCTCCCGTCAGTGCCAGCGAATTGTACAAAGAGCAGGTGGACGATTATATCCAGCGTTTTGGCCAAATCGCTCGCACAGAAATGGAAAAGTATGGTATTCCAGCCAGTATAAGTCTGGCCCAAGGCTTGATCGAAAGCCGTGCAGGGTTGAGCAAATTGGCGGTTCGCAACAACAATCATTTTGGAATCAAGTGCTTTTCTCGCAGTTGTGGCAAAGGCCATTGCAGCAATTTTACGGATGATACGCACAAGGATTTTTTCAGAAAATTTCAAAGCCCATGGGACAGTTGGCGCGAGCACAGCAAACTTTTATCGTCTGGAAGGTATAGAAAACTGCAACAACACGGCCGCGATTACCGCCAATGGGCATATGGATTGAAGTCGGTGGGCTATGCCACCGACCGTACTTATGCTGAAAAATTGATCGGAATGATTGAACGCTACGATTTACATCGTTTTGATAAGTGATCAATCCTAAAAACAGTACAGAATAAAGGCTACTTCCGTTCCACCGCATCGCTGCTGATAATATTGCCCAACAGCACAGCATTGGCAAACAAGCGATTGGTTCCGTACCAAAAGGCACGGAAGTTAGGGTTGCCTGGAAATGCGATCACTTTACCGCGCCCCAAACCACAAATGATGGCGGCTGCGGCACCGGGTAGTAGGGGCTTTTGTGACGCATGGACATAGCCAGCCAATAAAGGATTTTGAGTCAGTACCAAGGGGGCTGCGTATGCGTTTTTAGGTTTTTCTACAAATAGGGCATCGCCTAAGAAAATAGGTAGCCGATTGCGGGTATAACCATAGCATAGAGGATGAGTAAGGTCCAATTCTGCTTCAAAAATAGCCCCTGCCAACCGCAACGCGCCCCGATCTTCCTCCAAGGTGGCGTAAGTGCGGCGGGTGGTTGTGCTATTGGCAGGTGGTTCTCTGAATTCCATCGTGATAACCCCTAAGTTTTTCAACCATTTCAACGATGCCCCTGTTGCTACGATGGTGCCTCCATTGTTGGCAAATTCGCGCAATTTTTCGGCGGTAACGCCTTCAAAACTGCCATCTGCCAGTACCAAAACATTGTACTTGCTTAGGTTTAAGGAAGCAAAACGGGTGGTTTCTACAGTGGTGACGGGGATATTATACTTGGTATCCAATAAATACCAGACCTCCCCAGCATCTTCGGCTTTGACCCCGTTGCCCGTCAATAGTAGTACTTTGGGGGCTCTCAAAGGCCGAAAAGAGTCGCTGCCAAGATCAGGCCCATCTGCGGTAAGGCCATTGGAGACAACCGTAAGGTTTAATTCGGTGGTCAAATCATTCATGCGTTCCATCAATGCTTTGGGCGCCAATGGCTGCCGATCTCCTAAAACCAAAAAGGTGCCGGGCGGAAATGATTGCCCATTTACATTGAAGGCTTGAGTGGCTACTTTTACTATAATGCCCTCTTTCAAGAGTTTTGCGACTACTTTAGGGGCTTCATATCCGTGCCCATCCAGTAGGTAGGCGTAAGCGGGTTCGGATATAATGGAAGGTGGATATAATGAAACAATGCCAACGCCTTTTTGAGCATTGACCCATTTGGAATCGAAGGTTTTGGCTGGCACAGATGCCCAATTGAGGCCAAAAGCATCTGGTAGCGTCCAAGCAGAAATATCATAAAAAATACTGTCTTGAAACGTGGTTTGTCGCGCAAAAATTGCCTCTACCAATCGGTATTGCGCCTGTTTGCAAGGTACCCAAAAGGCATTGCCTGCCGAAAATTTTTGATTGCCAATGGTGACATCTTGAGCCAGGTTGCGCACCTCTATCTTATGCCGCATCAAGAGCGTAAGTAACTCCCGTCCCCTCATTTCTTCATCTTCAAAAATATAGCCCGCCATAGGGTTTTTAGCCGCTTCTTCGAGGCTTGATTTGTAAAAATCGCGGAGATATTCATTTAACTCTTGGCGCATTTCACTGACCGCTTTAAGTGTACTAAAGGAGGCCAATACTTGATTTCTGATCGTGAATGGAAAGGTCAAGAGCCCATTTTCGGTATCTTGAGCACTGCCACGGCTACTAGCCTGCTCAAACAAAATCCCAATACAACCTTGTGCATCGGGATAGGTAGAGCCCTTGCCATAGTAGAAATCGTCAAAGTTTTCACCACTGTAAAATGCAATGCCTTTGCGGCTCAATACATCGGCGTGGTAAATAGCAATTTTGGCAGTAAGTTCTTGATTGCGCTTGGGCGTGATGGGATTGACCCGACTCGGCACCCCGGGTTGGAAGAAAAACGTGGAATTGCTCCCCATTTCATGATGATCGGTCAATATATTAGGGTGCCAATCTTGAAAAATAGCCACTCGCCCTTGAGATTCCGGTTGTTGGGCCACCAACCAATCGCGGTTGAGGTCAAACCAATAGTGGTTGGTACGACCCCTTGGCCAAGGTTCGTTGAACTCATCGGCTGAAGGATCGGCCATTAGATTTTGGCCCTTGCGACTATTGACCCACGATGAAAAACGCTGCATTCCATCTGGATTGAAGCAAGGATCCAACAATATGACTATATTTTTAAGCATCGTACCCACCTCTTGGTCCGGCGCCGCCGCCAAATAATAGGCCATGAGTACAGCGGCATTGCTGCCGCTTGGTTCATTGCCGTGTATAGAATAGCCCATGTAATTCACCGCTGGCAAATTATTAAGGTCTGCTTTTTTTGAGTTGTCAGGATCAACGAGTAGGGATCGCTGCGCTTGGATGTCTTTTAGACGGGCATGATTTTCGGTGGCAGTGATGGTCAGGCACAACATGGGGCGGCCTTCGTGCGAACGCCCATACTCTGATAGGCTGATTCGGTCGCTGGCCTGATCCAGTGCCTTCATGTAGCCGACCAACTGATCGTGGCTGACATGCCATTCCCCAACCTCAAACCCCAAATACGAGAGGGGCGTAGGTATGGCAGTATTATAAGCCACCTCGGGTAAGTAGTAGGATAAAGTAGGTTTTTGTGCGGTAATATATAGGCTGATGAGGCACAATAATAAGGATACGTAGGAGCGAAGATTCATGTTTGCGAATATATATGGTGAACGTACGTGAATCAATTTGGATTCACGTATTTGTGATGCTGCAAAAGTACTTTAAAAAATAACTTATCAAAACTATTGCATAAATAGATATGTTGGGCGTACCTTTGCATCATCGTACTAATACACTGATGCAAAATAAATGAATACTACACAAACGGAATATAAAAAGGCCATTTTTTCGTCGCGGGGCGAATATGGCGATGGGCAAAATGGCTCAATCTGGGGCGGGGCTTACGTACCGGAGGTATTATTGCCGGGAATCCAACAGATTGCCGATGCTTTTGACGAACTTAAAACGGACGAAGGTTTTTTGGCAGAATATATGGATGCCTTGAATACTTTTTCGGGGCGACCCACGGCATTTACCCCACTGGCAAGCATAACAAAAGAAATAGGCGGGGCCCAGATTTTTATCAAAAACGAGGGACTCAACCACACAGGAGCACACAAAATAAATCACTGCATCGGGCAGGTATTATTGGCCAGAAGACTGGGCAAAAAACGCATCATTGCAGAAACAGGTGCGGGTCAGCACGGGTATGCCACCGCAGCGGTTTGCGCCCGTTTTGGCTTAGATTGCACGGTTTATATGGGCAAAAAAGACTACGAACGCCAACGCCCCAATGTATATTGGATGGAATTGCTTGGCACTAAAGTAGTCGCCGTAGAAGAAGGAAGCCAAACCCTCAACGATGCGGTGATCGCAGCCTTCAAAGATTGGGTGGCGAATCCTGAAAGTTATTACCTTTTAGGATCGGCCGTAGGGCCGCACCCTTACCCTGCCATGAATACTTTTTTTCAAAAGGTGGTTGGAGAAGAGATCAGGAAACAATGCATAGAGGCTACTGGCCGATTGCCTGATTACTGCGTGGCCTGCGTCGGGGGTGGATCTAATGCACTAGGCATGTTTTATGATTTTTTGGACGACGAGTCTGTCGCATTAATTGGAGTAGAAGCCGGAGGTCGCGGCGTAAACCCCGGTGAACACTCGGCCAAGATACGCCAAGGGAAACCCGGTATTTTTGAAGGCTACCATTCTTATTTTCTGCAAGATGATGATGGTAATATAGCGGATACCCATTCGGTGTCGGCAGGTTTGGATTATTGTGGGGTCAGTCCCATATTGGCTTGGCTGGCCGACACAGGGAGGGTTCAGTTTGCGGCCACTTCCGATGATCGCACCCTCGAAGCCGTACAGCGCACGGCTCGGAGCGAAGGTATTATTCCGGCTTTGGAGTCAGCCCATGCGTTTGCTTACGCTTTTGAACTGGCTGCAAGCCTTAGCCCCGACAAAATAGTGGTCATCAATGCCTCTGGTCGCGGAGAAAAAGATCTTTTTATCACCATGAGGCATTTTCAACCCGATAGTTTGAAACAGTACGCCCACAATTTATTAAATAACTTCACTATATGAAATCAACACCCATCATGGGGCATTTGGTGCTTGGCTACCCTAGTCTAAGTGCCAGCCTCGATACTGCCATATCATACATAGCCGCTGGGATTGAGATTTTGGAACTTCAAATTCCGTTTTCGCATCCTACCGCCGATGGGCCAGTCATCACCGTAGCCTGTCAAGAAGCCACCAAGCAAGGGGTGCGGGTACAAGATTGCATTGAAGCCATTGCGCAGATAAGGGCGGCATATCCGACCCAAGAGATTATGGTGATGTCCTATATCAATCGTATTTACGCTTATGGCATCCCCAAATTTATGACTGAAATGGAAAAACTAGGCATCCGTCATTTAATCATACCCGACTATCCAGCCGATTTGCCATTGGGCACACTAAGGGAAGGTGCGCCTAGAATGGTACCCGTATTGGCTGCCAATATTTCGGGTCCTCGTTTGGAAAAAATACTCGCCTTGGATTTTGATTTCTATTACCTTATGTCCGATTTTAAGATCACGGGCAGCGGTTTCAGCCTTCATCCCCAATTAGAATCGTTGATTGCCCGCATTAAAGCAAGGCATGCCCATGCTAGGGTTGGTATTGGGTTTGGGATCAGCACCCGCGAACAAGCGAGCCTTGTAGCCGCCGCCGCAGATTATGCTATCATTGGGTCGGCATTGATTCAGGCGCAGCAGGAAGGGAATTTGGAGACTTTTTTGGCGGATATCCAAGGATTAAGTGTCTCTGTATAGTGTTCACTTATATAAATTTTCAGTGGATTTTAGCCCATCGTAGCGTAGATTTTTTAAAACACTAAGCAACTAAGGTTCACAAAGTTACGCGTACACCAATATCGGTAAATGCTCGTTTCATATGAAAGCCCCAAAGGGGCGTAAACATGCGAATTGGGCATCGCCCAATCGCTGTAAAACACTAAGCAACTAAGGTTCACAAAGTTACGCGTACACCAATATCGGTAAATGCTCGTTTCTATATGAAAGCCCCAAAGGGGCGTAAACATGCGAATTGGGCATCGCCCAATCGTCGTAATAATCAGTGTCATACCCAAAACAACTCAGCCGCAATCCCATCGGCCAAAAATTTACCAGCACGAGTAATCCGCCAACTACGATCGGAGTGTATGATCAAGCCTTTTTTTATAAAATCAGAGACTCCTGCCTTGAAATAAGTTTCAAAACCAGTACCAAAGGTAGCCAATTGGGTTTCTGTTACGCCCCAGTTCGTGCGCAAAGCCGTCATAATATATTCATTGTATTGTTGGGCGGCGGTCAAGGTTTCTATCTCAAATGGTACAACACCCGCCTTGAGCGATGCCATATAAAGGGCATTGTTGGCAATATTCCATTGTCTTGAATGGCTATTGAAAGCATGGGCCGAAGGCCCAATACCAAGGTAAGGGACACCCTTCCAATAGTTGCTATTGTGCCGTGCATAAAGACCCGGCTTTGCAAAATTTGAGATTTCATAGTGTTCATAACCGTTTATTTGGGCGGTATCCATCAAGTATTCAAACTGGCGGACTGATTTCTCTTCGTCCATTTGCCCCTGTTTCCCTTTAGCCACGGCATGGTGCAAAGCAGTGCCTTCTTCTACGGTGAGGCAGTAGCAAGACAGGTGTGAGATTCCATAATCGGTGGCCAATTGCAAATTTTTTGCCCATTGCTCATCGGAGGTGGTTGGCACGCCATATATAAGGTCAACGGATAGGTTGTCAAATCCATATTGGAGGGCATTTTCTATACATTGGTGGGCTTGGTTGCTGTTGTGCGCTCGATTCATCCACGTAAGATCGGCTTCACTAAATGATTGAATACCAATACTAAAGCGATTGACGGGCGTATGGGAACGGAGTTGCTGCAGTTTTTCGGGTGTCAGGTCGTCGGGGTTGGCTTCCAGCGTGATTTCTGCGTCACTTTTTAAAGGATAATGCGTATTAATAGTGATAAAAATACGTTCTAGGTCTTCTATTTCCAGCACAGAAGGCGTGCCGCCGCCAAAGTAAACGGTTTCGATGCTCGCCCCTGATAGGTAATCTTTTTGCAAGACTAATTCTTGTATGAGTGCGTCCACCATTTCAGAGCGGTGGCGCAGCAGCGTCGAAAAATGAAAATTGCAATAGTGACAAGCCTTTTTGCAAAATGGGATATGAATGTAAATGCCAGCCACAGTTATTTGTACTTTTGCGCAAAAATAGAATCGTTCAACGGATGTTTAAGATAAATTTTGTTATTTTTATATTTTACTTGGGTTGTCAGGCTGCTGTACAAGCCCAAACTGATGCCACCTTGTGTACTATTGGGGGTCAAGAAGTGAAATCTGCCGATTTTGTCGGGCTATACCAAAGGAGTTACCAAGACAAGGCAGATTTTTCGGAGGCATCCCTGCGCGAGTACTTGGATTTTTTTATTCGGTACAAACTAAAAGCCACCAATGCAACTGCCTTAAAAATGGATACTTCCATCGCTTACCAACGCGAAATAGAAGCCTATCGGCAGCAATTGGTGAAGTCATTTATTGACGAAAAAGAGGTATTAGAGCCCTTGATCCAAGAAGCCGCCCAACGCATGACACAAGATGTGGCACTGAGCCAAATATTTATCCAATGCAAACTAGACGCACCTCCTGCCGACAGTTTTGCAGCGCATCAGAAAATATGGATGGTCAAGAAATTACTTGATAATGGAGGCGACTTCGGAGCCTTGGCAAAACAGTATTCAGAAGATCCAAAAAGTAAAGACATAAAGGGTGACTTAGGTTTTCTCCATGCTACTTTGCCCGATGGTTTTTACGATATGGAATGCCAAATCTATAGTGCTAAACCCGGCCAGATCAAAGGCCCAGTGCGAACCAGCACTGGATATCACCTATTTTTAGTGCATGGATTCAGACCCGCAATGGGCGAGGTAGAGACGGCTCATATTTTTATGAAGGCTGACAGTACCCGCAATCTGAAATCAAAAATGGATTCTGTGTATCAAAAACTGCAAAATGGGATGCCTTGGGAACAAATGGTGACTCAGTATTCGGAAGATAAATCAAGTATAACAAGGGGTGGATTAATTGGGTATGTACCCATCAATTTCTTTGAGAAATCGTTTGAAGAGGCCGTTTTTGGTTTGCAAAATAATGGAGACTATTCCAAACCTATACAAAGCAAGGTGGGCTGGCACATTGTAAAAAGAAACAATTTTAGAGAAAATCGCGATGTAGAGGTACTCAAAAAACGCATAACAGACCGAATCAAAAAAGACAGTCGTGTTCCCATCGCCAAGCAAGATTGGCTGAACCAGATCCAGCAACAATCACAATTCAGTGCCTATCCAGAAGTATTGTCAAAGTGGCAACTAACGCAAGTGGATACGGTATTTCATTCCTATAGTTGGAAACCATCGGGTGGCGGACAACAAGACATCTGTATGCAATTTGGCAATAAGGCGGTTTATTCCCGTGCCGATTTTGAACAATATTGTGCACTATTAACAAGAGACCGATTGCAATACGGTGGTTACCCGCTCGAAAATAGCGTCGCTGCTTTGTATCAAAAATGGGTAACAGAGGCCACCATACAACTTATCGCACCCAGCATCATACAAAAATACCCCGCCTTGACTACTCAACTCAATACCTATAGAGAGGCAACATTGGTATATGACTGGATGCAAGCCAACATTATTCAGAAGGCTGCTGAGGATGCACAGGGATTGAAGCAATATTATGAAACGCAACTACAAGGCAATTACAATTGGGAAGAAAGAGCCCAAATAACGCATTATACCATCAAAACGGAGGATGTTTACAAAATTCAAGAACTCCGAAACATGGTTAAGAAAAACACGAAAGAGGCAGTCTTGAAAGCCTTCAATACTGATACAAATGTCATCAGTGTCCGAGAAGAACTACTGGAAAAAAGTAGAAAAGGTGACCTCGTCATCGTATGGGAATCAGGAGCCTTGAGCAGCAATAGATCTGATGTAAAAAACAAGACATATAGTTTTTCAAAGATAGAATCCATCATACCTACCAAGCCCAAAACATTTGAAGAGGTTCGTGGACTTGCACTCACCGCTTATCAGGAGTATTTGGATCAACAAAAAATGGTGGAACTCAAGAAAAAATACCCTGTAGAGATTAAAGAGGCCGTACTAAACCAATTAATTAAAAAATAAATAGGTTCTAAAAAACGGAAAAGCCCGGCGGCTCATTTGCCCCGGGCTTTTTCTTTCTAAACCGTTCTATTGTATGAAGTGACAAAGATATAGCGAATCCTATGCCAAAGTCATGGTTCCTATATGAAGGCATTGTAAAATAACAGTCATGTGTTGATTGTACGACAAATAACTAGGTATTTCTGTAAAATACGAAGGAGGATACGCCTTTTAATCCAGCAAGGGATTTCCAATGGCTACTAAGTCCACTTTATTCTGGGATGAAACAACTGAATCGTTTCTTTTAAGTATTCGGTATCAATGTGCGTGTATATTTCCGTCGTCGTAATACTTTCATGACCCAGCATATCCTGAACGGCTTTTAGATCGGCGCCCCCTTCTACCAAGTGCGTAGCAAACGAATGTCGAAATGTATGCGGGCTGATGGTTTTGGTAATACTTGCTTGGGCTGCAAACTCTTTGACAATGTAAAATACCATAACCCTCGTCAGTCCGCTTCCACGCCGATTTAAAAACACCGTATTATCGGCTTCTTTTTTGATATTCTCCTGTGCTTTTCGGTCGTGATCCAAGTACATACGCAGGTACTTGATGGCCTCTGAGCCAATTGGTACCAACCGTTCTTTATTATTTTTTCCAACCACCTTGATAAAGCCCGCTTCGAGAAAAAGGTTGGTGATCTTGAGCGTTACCAATTCGCTGGCGCGGAGGCCACAAGCATACAACACTTCTATAATGGCACGGTTTCGCACCCCCAAAGGCTCAGAGAGGTCTATCGAAGCCAGAATACTTTGTACTTCTTGGATAGATAACACTTCGGGGATTTTCCGGCTTAGCCTTGGGCTTTCCAATAAATCGGTCGGGTCATTATCAAGCAAATCCTCAACCAGTAAGAACTTATAAAAAGCCTTCAACCCTGAAATAAGCCTCGCTTGGCTGCTCGCCTCCAGTCCTAAATCATTGATCCATCGAATGAAATCCTCCAAGGTTTGGGCATCTATTTGCAAAGGGCCTTTGGG
The DNA here is from genome assembly GCA_031373665.1 of Saprospiraceae bacterium. Lineage (GTDB taxonomy): Bacteria > Bacteroidota > Bacteroidia > Chitinophagales > Saprospiraceae > M3007. The sequence goes on from JANMMZ010000132.1 coordinate 15,448, forward strand.
CGAATTTTGAATTTCGAGGTACTGAACTAATTTGGAAACATCGTTCAAATAGGAGACGATGGTGTTAGCACTCATAGAGCGTTCCAACAACAAATAAGCACTAAATTGAGACAGGGCAACATTCCAAAGCATGTGCAAATATATCGCTCGTCTGTCAGAATATGGCTTTCATAGAAAATTTTTTAAATGATTCATTTCTTTGGCGTAATCTTGCTGCTGGTAAAACGGCTGGAAACAGCATTCAACAGTTCTTGGCAACATGAATTCTAACAAAACAAAATTTAGTATTTCCCTAGTAGCATTGCTACTCTCCTTCAGTTTACAGGCTCAAGACCAATGGTCATTGGAGCGATGTATCCGGTACGCTCAAGACAACAACCTAGGCATCAAGCAGGCTCAGGCTAATGTCAAAACGGCAGACTTGTCAGAAAGGCAAGCCAAGGCCGCGAGGTATCCAAACCTTAGTGCCAATTACAATGCAGGTCGCCAATTTGGTCGTACCATTGATCGCTTCACCAACACCTTTAGTAATGTATCCAATGGCTACAATAGTTATGGGCTAAGTGGAGGCGTCAATGTGTATAGTGGAGGACAGGTCAATCACAGTATCAAACAGGCTGGGTGGGATCTAAAAGCCGCAGAAGCAGATGCGACACAATCTGCCAACACTTTGGCGCTGAATGTGGCTTCCGCCTATTTAAACGTACTGCTGACCGAAGAGCAATCAAAAAATGCAGCCAAGCGCGTCTCTCAAAGCCGCGAACAACTTTCGGCTACCCAGAAATTGATTGCCGCAGGTTCAGTGCCACAAGCAGATCAGTACAACATCATGGCTCAGATCGCCCGCGATGAACAAACGCAGGTGCTGGCACTCAACAATGTGGAGTTGGCCTATCTTAGTTTGAAACAATTGCTCATGCTAGAGCCAGATTTCGATTTGCGCATAGAGCAGCCTACACTTGGAGTACCAACCGATGCAAGCCCAGAAGTGGTCATGCTGACTTCACTTTATGATAAGGCAAAAAATACCCAAACCAATATCATAGCCGCAGACTATCGCACTAAAAGTGCCAGAGAAAGTATTGCTATTGCTAAATCGGGTTATTATCCGTCCGTATCCTTAGGATTCAACTTGAACAGCAACTACTCTACGGCTTATCAATTGCCACAGAATATAGTGACAGAAACCAGTGGCCCCGTACCTGTGATTATAAATAATAATAACAGTACGATCCAGTATATTTCACAGCGTGGTGCTGATTTCCAAAAGGTAAAATATTTAACCCAAATAGAAGAAAACTTTGGTCAATCGGTCAACCTGAACGTGAATATTCCTATCTATCAAAATGGGCGTACACGCCTTGGGGTGGAACGCGCTAAACTGGGATTGATCACCAGCGAATTGCAACAAAATCAGGCCCAGCAGCAACTCAAAAATGATATTCAGACCGCTATTGCCAACGCCCGTGCAGGTCGCAAGCAGTATGAGGCATCTCAAAAGACTTTTGAGGCTACCCAGATTGCTTATACCAATATGGAAAAGCGGCACACCTTAGGAGCAGTCAACTCCTTGGATTTAGTAACGGCCAAAAATAATCGCGATATTGCTGAAAACGACCTTGTGATCTCTAAGTATGATTACATATTCCGTTTGAAAATCCTTGATTTCTATGAAGGCAAAGAACTGTTGCTAAAATAAGAGCATTGATTAAAATAAACCCGATATTCGCCCCTGATTTTGAACGTTGTCAAAATCAGGGGCTTTTTTGTCCACCTATTCGTCATAATATTTAAACGAAACCACTATGCGTCTTTTCTACCTTTATATTGTATTGCTCCTTGTGACGGCTTGTCAAAAAGCCCCTAACCCAAATGATCTTAATACCCCCGATAATTTGGGTGGGCCAGTAAGCCCCTACTCTCCTGTTGGTTGTGATACGTGCAAATATCCGGTAGTGATGATCCACGGTTTTTTAGCATCCGGCGACACTTATACGCCCTTTCATCAGTTATTCACTTCCAATGGGTACAAAATGAAACAACTCTACGCTTTTGACTGGAACTCACTCAATCAAACAGCCAATCACGTAGCCACCCTGAATACGTTTATTGATAAAGTCCTTTTAGAAACTGGTGCCACCCAAGTCGCACTTATGGGTCACTCCGCTGGTGGGGGTCTTTCATACAACTATCTGTCCGATGCCACTAGAGCCGCCAAGGTAGCCCACTATGTACACATTGGATCAGGTGCACAGCCTGGTCCAGCAGGCCCTGGAGGAATCATCCCCACCCTCAACCTTTGGTCGCCCGATGATGCCGTGGCGGCAGGAGCCGATATACCGGGAGCGGTCAATGTCTCCATACCCGGAAAAGACCATTACCAGATTGCAACCAGTAAAGAATCATTTGCTGCTGTCTATAATTTTTTCCATGGCGGCCCGCCTGCTACCTTGGAGGTTACGTTGCATTCACCCGTTTGTATTGCGGGCAAGGTATTGACCTTTGGTGAAAACCAACCCCAGTTGAATGCCAAAGTAGAAGTATTTCAGGTAGATCCCCTCACCGGTATGCGCCTATCCGACACTCCAGACTATACATTTATGACGAATGCCGATGGCTTTTGGGGCCCTAAAAACGTGCCTGAAAACGTAAATTACGAATTCAAAGTCACCCCACCCAATGGAACCCGCACTGTTTATTACTATCGTGAAGGATTTATACATTTGAATCCCTTGGTTTACTTGCGCACCATTCCACCACCGCCATCCTTGGCAGGCTTGCTTTTAGCAGGGCTACCCAATAACAATACCCAATCAGTATTAAATGTGTTTTCTGCTAGCCAAGCCATCGTGCAACCACAAGACACCTTATTGATTAATAACACCTTAGTATCAACACCCGCGTATGCTTCTCCTGAAAAAACTGCCATAGCATGGTTTTTTTACGACGATGGCGACAACAATACGGAGTTAATACCTGTTGGATTATTTGGTAGTTTTCCATTCTTGAATGGTGTTGACTACTATTTTCCGACAGCCACCCCAACCACTATCAGTATTAAAATGAATGATCGAAGCCTCAATATCCCCAACCGAAAATCTTCGGATGGAGTGATGGTAGCCGTATTTGATTAATGACAAAGCAGTTTATAGATGCCAGATTTATCAACCATACCGTTTAACCCCAACCTGCGGACTAAGCAGACGGTTTTGCCCGAGCAGACGAAAAGGTTAAAATACGTTGCAGGTATTGCCCCTTTTTTGGGTGGGCCTTACAGTTCTATGTATGTCATTCAGCCTTGGACAATTAGGCAATATGCTGGTTTTTCTACAGCCCAAGCAAGCAATGAATTCTATCGGCGCAACTTGGCAGCAGGCCAAAAAGGGCTTTCTGTGGCTTTCGATTTAGCCACCCACAGGGGCTATGATTCGGATCATCCAAGGGTAATGGGCGATGTCGGTAAAGCCGGAGTCGCTATTGATTCGGTGGAAGATATGAAAATATTATTCGATCAAATCCCACTCGATCAAATGTCGGTTTCTATGACCATGAATGGTGCTGTTATTCCAATTATGGCATTCTATATAGTGGCCGCAGCAGAGCAAGGCGTTGCCTCGGCTCAACTTTCAGGCACTATCCAAAATGACATCCTGAAAGAATTCATGGTGCGTAATACTTATATATACCCACCAGGGCCAAGTATGCGCATCATCAGCGATATTTTCGCCTATTGTGCGCAGCACATGCCCAAGTTTAATTCTATTTCCATATCTGGCTACCATATGCACGAGGCTGGTGCGCCTGCCGAAATAGAATTGGCTTATACCTTAGCAGACGGATTGGAATACATCCGTGCTGGCATTAATGCAGGACTTGATATTGATGAATTTGCGCCGCGATTATCGTTTTTTTGGGGTATCGGCATGAACCATTTTACCGAGATTGCCAAAATGCGTGCTGCTAGGTTGCTTTGGGCCAAATTGGTCAAGCAATTTAATCCTAAAAACAATAAGTCTTTAGCCCTGCGTACCCATTGCCAGACCTCTGGCTGGTCACTGACCGAGCAAGATGCCTTCAATAATGTGGCACGAACTTGTATAGAAGGTATGGCTGCCGTGTTGGGCGGCACCCAAAGTTTGCACACCAACTCTTTTGATGAAGCCATAGCGTTGCCTACCGATTTCTCGGCCAAAATTGCACGCGATACGCAGATATTTATCCAAAAAGAAAGCGATGTCACAAGGGCTATTGATCCTTGGGCTGGCTCCTATTTTGTAGAAGAACGCACTTTAGCATTGGCGGAACAAGCGTGGGCGTTGATGGAAGAAGTAGCATCGCTCGGTGGAATGGCCAAAGCCATAGAGGCTGGAGTACCTAAGTTGCGGATAGAAGAGGCCGCCGCTCGCAAACAGGCACGTATTGATAATGGTACGGATAAAATTGTAGGCGTAAACGTTTTTCAGGCTCAAAGCGAAGTAACCTTTGAGATCTTGGAAGTTGATAATACCGCCGTTCGAGATTCACAAATTGAAAGGCTGAATACCCTAAAAAAACAACGCGACGAACCAGCCGTCATAGTAGCCCTTACTGCCCTTGAAAACGTCACACGATCAGGAGAGAACCTATTGGCCTTGGCCATTACAGCGGCCAAAGCCAGGGCCACTTTGGGAGAAATTTCGATGGCTATGGAAAAACAATTTGGTCGCTATGCGGCCACCACCCGTTCTGTATCAGGTGTATATGCTGCAAATATGACTAAAAACGATGATTTTGACAAAGCCCGTCAAATGACGGATGCCTTTGCCTTGGCAGAGGGTCGCCGTCCACGTATTATGGTGGCCAAACTGGGTCAAGACGGCCACGACCGAGGTGCCAAAATAATTGCAACCGCCTTTGCCGATCTTGGTTTTGATGTTGACATTGGCCCTTTGTTTCAAACGCCTGAAGAAGCCGCCAATCAGGCAGCCGAAAACGATGTCCACATCCTTGGTATATCATCACTGGCAGCGGGTCATAAAACATTGGTACCTCAAACGATTGAAGCACTGAACAAAATTGGGCGGGGCGATATTTTGGTCGTGGTAGGTGGTGTTATCCCTCAACAAGACTATGCCTATTTGAAGGCCGCTGGAGCAGCTGCTATTTTTGGCCCGGGCACTGTAGTGGCCAAAGCCGCTCAAGAATTATTGGAAGTTTTAAAAAACGCCTAAAGAAAACAACCGTATGCTATTCAGTGAAGTACTCGGACAACCGCGCAGCAAGCAATTTTTGCTGCAATTGAACCAAAGTGGTAGGGTTCCACATGCCTTGTTGTTTTTGGGGGCCACTGGCATGGGCAATCTCGCCTTGGCCACTGCCTTTGCTCAGTTGATGCAGTGCGAAAAAAACAGTGGCTCTAATCAGGAAGAAGGTGGTATGTTTGGTGAAATGGAACGCAAGCCATTGGAAGACTCCTGCGGTGTCTGCCCTGCCTGCCGCAAAGCGACGGCATTTGCGCACCCAGACATTCACTTTTCGTTTCCTACGGTGGGCACCAATGCAGTCAGTACCGATTTCATGAAAGAATGGAGGTTGTTTTTAAAGGACACTCCTTATGCTGACGCGCAAACGTGGTTGCGACAGTTGGGTGCAGATAACAAGCAAGGCAATATCAATAAAGAGGAATGTAATGCCATCATCAAAAAACTAAGTCTTAAGGCCTTTGAAGGCCGATATAAAATACTGTTGATCTGGCTGCCAGAATACCTCGGTAAAGAAGGCAATCGCTTGCTCAAACTCATAGAAGAACCACCCGAAGACACACTGTTCTTATTGGTGGCAGAGAATCAGGAGATGATATTGAATACCATCCTGTCAAGGTGTCAATTAGTTAAAACAGACCTCCTTAGCGATGCAGAGGTCATGCAAGCACTAAAAACCCAATATCAGGTAGAGCACAGCCGTGCGGAACAAATCTCCTTTATGACCGCTGGCAACTATGGTGCGGCTGTTGAGATGGCTCAAAATGCAGAAAATGACGATGCTGCTTTAATGCTCGATTGGTTGCGTAAATGCTGGCGCGGTAATGCCATAGAACTAGTGAAATCATCAGAACAATTGGCCGCTCTAGGAAGGGAGAGCCAGAAGCAATTTTTGAGTTATGGCCTTCATTTTATACGAGAACTCATGGCCTTGGTAGCCACCGGAAATGCTAACTTGAGATTGGGAGCGGCAGAACTAAGCACGGCTCAAAATATAGCAAAAGTTCTTAATTTTGAGAAACTAACCCAAATGGCGACGCTTTTCAATGACAATATCTATTATATTGAACGAAATGCTAATCCTAAAATTTTGTTTTTGGATACGTCCATTGGCTTGCACCAAGTGTTAAAAAGTTAGGTAGAATTGTTGCTTGAAAAATATCAATATGGCGGCCGGTTGATCTCAAATCAGATGCAAATATAATCACTTTATTCCTGTGTTTTATTTAATTAATTGCCTAAACCTCAAATAATTCAAAACTTATTCGCAGTTTTGCCGCTCATTTATTCATTGTATGTATCTCATGGCAAAATATCTATTACTTTATTGCTTAATTCTATTCCCGCTATTCTCTTACGGACAGGTCATGAAAATCACTGGAACCGTCACCGATGCCGCCTCAGGGGAAGTATTGGTAGGAGCAACGGTATTGGTTGAAAACACCACGACTGGTACCAACACCAATGTTGATGGCCTGTTCGCAATTCCAGGAGAGGCCAATGGAAACCTAATTGTCAGATATACAGGGTACACCCAACAGAAAATCGCTATTGGCGGCCGCAGCCTCATTGATGTGCAGTTGCAATCGGAATCCACCACCCTCGACGATGTAGTAGTGGTGGGCTACGGTGTTCAGAAGAAAAGCCAAATCACTGGAGCCATTTCTTCCATTAAAAATAAAGATTTTAAAGACCAACCAGTAGCAAACCTTGCCAATAGCATTCAGGGGCGGGTATCAGGACTAAATGTCACCTCTCCTTCTGGCACGCCCGGCGCAGGACTATTGGTGAGTATAAGAGGCAACCAAAATCCACTGTATGTAGTGGATGGTATTCCATTGTTGAGCGAAAGCAATTCAGCCCTTTCTACTTCTTTTGATTTACAGGGCAATGCTACCGGCTCAGGGCAGACCTTGAGTTCGGTATCAGATATAAACCCCAATGATATTGAGAGCATTGAAATATTAAAAGATGCTTCTGCCGCCGCCATCTATGGTGCACGAGCAGCCAATGGCGTAGTACTTATCACCACCAAACGCGGCCAAAAAGGCAAAACAGAAGTTGGATTTAACTATTATACCGGAATCCAAAACGTGGCTCGCCCCATTGAGTTTATGAATTCTACTCAATTTGTAGAACTCATAGAAGAAGCACGTGCCAATGATCTCCGCCTCTACGAATCAGATCCGACGGTATTTGGCGAAGACTTTGATGCTTCCGTACTCACAGACCCCCTTGATAATTTTGACCTTACCAAAGGGGTCAATACCAATTGGTTAGATGAGGTGACACGCGCCGCGCCCATCAGTAATTATGAGTTTTCACTGCGGGGTGGCGGAGAAAAAACACGTTTTTTTACCTCCGCTGGCTACTACGACCAACAAGGTGTGGTGATTGAAAACTTCTTCAAGCGTTTTAACTATCGCCTCAACATTGATCACGACATCAATTCAAAACTCACCATTGGAGCCAATTTGAGCACCACTTTCTCTCGCAATCGTAGGTCATTCAACGACGACACCTACACAGGTATCATCACCAACGCCTTGGGCGCATCTCCATTGATGCCCGCCTACGAAAGTGACGGATCTTATGCTGCTTTTGAAAATTATCAAGCCAGTTGGCTATCAGACAACCCTGTAAAATCTGCTAAAGAAATACGCGCCTTCACCAATAGTTATCGCCTGCTGAGTTCTACTTATGGCGAATATGCCATATTGCCGGGACTCAAGTTCAGAAGTTCATTTTCGAGCGATGTTTCTTTTATGTTTGATAACCAGTTCAAATCGCCCTTGACTGCCGATGCAGAGGCGGTTGGAGGAGAGGCATTTGAGTCCACCTTTAGAAATACGACTTGGTTGAACGAAAATACCTTAAATTATACCACCCAACAAGGCAAACACGGATTAAACCTGCTTGGAGGTTTCACCGCTCAACGGACTCAGATCAATCGGAACAGCATTGTTGGTCAAGGCTTTCCTCCCGGGGGATTGGAGCGGGTTTCTAGTGCTGCTTCCATTATTGGGGCAAGTTCAGCGGGTACAGCATTTTCTTTGGTATCGTTTTTAGGTCGTGTCAATTATGATTACAATAACCGATACTTATTGACGGCTTCTGCGCGTGCAGATGGATCTTCAAGGTTCTCAAAAAACAATCGGTACGGATTTTTCCCTTCCGCATCTGCGGCATGGCGGATCAGCAATGAGTCGTTTTGGAACCGCAATTTATTCAGCGATCTGAAACTACGCCTATCTTACGGTCTCACAGGTGATCAGGAGATCGGCGACTACGAAAATATTTCATTTTATGGCCCATCTCGTTACGACGGTTTTCCGGGGCTTCAATTGCGCAATATCGCCGACCCAGACCTCTCTTGGCAAAGCAACCGCATGTTTAATGCAGGTATTGATTTTGAAATAAATGAAGGCACTTTAAGTGGATCCATAGAATTATTCCGATCAGTAAAAAGCCAATTATTGAGTGAAGATGTGGTGCCTGGCACTACTGGTTTCGCTACCGTGACTCGCAACAGTGGAGAAGTCGAAAACAAAGGTTTCGAGTTGAATCTGACGGCCAATATCTTACGCCGCAAAGATTTTACTTGGATCATCAACGTAAATGCCACTTATGTTCAAAATAAAATCCTAAGCCTAAGCAGTGATGGCATTTACTTAAATGCTTACAACGACTTGGAGGCTACCCATATATTGAAAGTGGGACAACCACTAGGCTCTATGGTGGCTATAGAATACCTTGGTGTAGATCCTGCAACTGGCGATGCACGGTACAAAGATGCCAATGGCGATGGTGAAATTGATTTCAGTGATGCCGAAATAGCAGGCAAAGCCCTGCCTGATTGGTTTGGAGGTATCACCAACTCATTTTCCTACAAAAATTTTGATGCCAGTATCTTTTGCCGATTTGTGACTGGCAACCAAGTATTCAACCTCATCCGTGCCACTACCGACAACCTTGGATGGAGCAATGAAGGCGGTCTATCATCGGTATATGCTAACAATACGGCCAATCTATTGGATCGGTGGCGCAAACCCGGCGATCAGGCTGAATATGGACGCGCTTCGTTCATTTCCGAAAATTATCTACAAAACTCAACCCAGTTCATTGAAGATGGTTCGTTTTTCAGAATTCAGAATCTAACTTTGGGCTATACCTTCCGAAAGGTAAAACGCTTGGAAAACATTCGGATCTATGCAGAAGCCCAAAACCTTTGGCTTTTCAGCAACTACAAAGGCTTTGACCCCGAAGTATCGTCCAATGGAGCCTCTTCCGAGCGTACCGCTGGGGTTGACTATGGGGCATACCCTTCTGCTCGAACCATTTTGGTAGGTGCTAATGTGAAATTTTAAGAATTAAAGGATCCATTTAGGAACGGATAAATAATAACTGCCAGATTCAAGTAATAATCTGCCTTCCGAAAACAAGTTGTTGGTGGGGACGCCAACAAACTTCGCCGAATCTTATAAGTTATTATTTGCCCGTTCCCTATCGGCTTATTATCGCACACCCATACCCGTCGGCCAGCCCTGAGTTGGGCTAACAAAACTGAGTTTGCCATCGGCATCTTCTGCCATGAGGATCATGCCTGCTGATTCGACTTTCATCATCATGCGTGGGGCTAAATTGGCCAACACAATCACTTCTTGGCCGATCACTTGCTCTGGGCTGAAATGCTCGGCTATACCCGATAAAATAGTACGGGTTTCAAAACCAAGGTCAACGCTTAGTTTGAGCAATTTGACCGATTTTTCCATCTTTTCGGCGGTCACTATTTTGCCAGTTCTGATATCCATTTTGGCAAAATCATCAAATTGAATGGTTTCTTTCATAGGAGCGTATTGAATTTCTGTTTTAGGAGTATTGGTTTCAGGCGTTGTTGTTGATTGCGCTACCGCAATCGCTTGTTGTTTGGTCGCTTCCAATTTTGCAATCTGGGCATTGACCACCTCATCATCTATTTTGCTAAACAAATGTTCGGGTTGGCCAAGCGCATGATGAAAAGGAATAATTGGATTGCCCTCGATCAACTCGTTCATCACGGCCAACAAGCCACCATCATCATTAAGGTTGCCCAGATTGAGCATATTTCGTAATTTATCGGAGGTAAATGGCAAGAATGGCCTTGTGATCACCGATAGCACTGCTACGTATTGTATGGCCACATTCATCACCACTCTGACCATTTCAGGTTGTGTTTTCTCCGTTTTCCAAGGTTCATTGTACTGCAACAAAGCATTTCCGGCACTAGATATTTCTAGTACGATCCGGAGGGCGTCCCGCAGGTTATACCGTTCTATTTCCTCGCCCATTTCTCGTAATTTTTTGTGTAAAATGGCCAATTCTTGATCGAAATAACTCATTTTATCACTTTCCCACCCGCTTTTAAATGCAATTTCTACATCAATGGTAGGGACAATGCCTTCGTAATAACGATGAGAAAGGGTTAAGACCCGTTGTACAAAATTACCAAGATTGTTCACCAACTCATTGTTGGTAGTCTCCTGAAATCCCTTCCAAGTAAAATCGCCGTCTATCTGTTCAGGCATCTTACGGATCAGGTTATACCGCAATACATCTTCCTTCCCTTCAAACTCGTTGAGGTACTCGTGTACCCACACGGCCCAGTTCTTAGAGGTGCTCATTTTGGCACCTTCCAAATTCAAAAACTGATTAGCGGGTACATTGACAGGTAGTATATAGTCACCATGCGCTTTGAGAATGGCCGGAAAAATAAGACAGTGAAATACGATATTGTCTTTGCCGATGAAATGAACCAAGGCAGTGTCTTCGCTTTTCCAGTAGGATTCCCAATCTTTGTTGTTGTCTTTGGCCCATTGTTTGGTTGCGGAGATGTAGCCTATGGGCGCATCTAACCAAACGTAGAGTACTTTCCCTTCTGATCCTGGCAATTCGGGCGGTACCGGTATGCCCCAATCCAAATCGCGGGTCATAGCGCGAGGCTGCAAGCCCTCATTGAGCCAAGAGTTGCATTGACCCAGCACATGGGTCTTCCAGTCCTTAGGATTGTGCAATACTTTTCCATCCACCGCGCCTGTATTGATCCACTCGCGCAACCATGCTTCATGCTTGTCTAATCGGAGGAACCAATGCCGGGTCGGTTTTTTCACGGGTACAGAACCACTCAACATAGACTTCGGCGCTATTAAGTCGTTGGGACTAAGCGTAGAGCCACATTTCTCACACTGATCGCCATAAGCATCTGGATTAGCACAAATAGGGCAAGTGCCAGTGATGTATCGGTCTGCCAAAAACTGGCCGGCTTGTTCATCAAAATATTGCTCGTTGGTTTCTTCTGAAAACTCGCCCTTTTCAAGCAGTGTCCTAAAGAAATCTTGAGAGGTTTCGTGATGGATCGGCTCGGAAGTCCGGTGGTATATATCAAAAGAAACGCCTATTTTTTCAAATGTATCTTTTAGAATAGTGTTATAGCGATCTACCACCTCGCGTGGAGTCGTTCCTTCTTTTCGCGCTTTTACCGTTATGGCCGCCCCATGTTCGTCAGAGCCACAAACAAATACCACATCGCGCCCCATCAACCTCAAATAACGCACATAAATATCAGCAGGTAGGTAAGCCCCAGCCAAATGCCCAATATGCAGAGGGCCGTTGGCATAAGGCAATGCAGCGGTCACTAAATACTTTTTTTTCATCTATATTTTATTTGCGAATAGCACTTGGTTTTAAATATTGGCCGCAAAGGTACAGCGGTTGTGGGTTTAAACAAAGACAAAAACGCAAGCAGTATCATACTGCTTGCGTTTTTTTGATAACAAACACTAGTTCCTTCGGAAAAACAAAGTACTAGCGCACTAAAATTTAGGCATTAAAGATCCATAAAAAGACCTTCAACTTCCTTACTAGCCCTTTCCACCACCAGTCGCTGGAGTGGCAGGTGTACCTGGAGCAACAGGCGCACTTTGGTCTTGGCCATAAGCGGCTTGCATATCTTTGATGACTTGAGCCTTAGTTGGATCAGCCTCCATTTCAAGCCACTTAGCGGTGATGGCATCAAACTTTGGCTTATCCAGTTTTACAAAATAGCAATATGCCAAGTACTGATAACTATCCAAAAGATCTTTTTGATTCTTCACCTTATCTTTTTCGCCAATTGGAATCCATTTTTCAAGGGATTCTTGTGCTTTACCATACTTATTGGCAAGACTAGGATCAACGGCGATAGCGTCTGGAGAAACGTCCAGTTTGCGCAAAGACTTGGCTCTCCACCACCAACCAATGCCCGCATCAGGCATCATTTCGGTGACTTTAGCGAAATATTCTGCTGCTTTGGTATAGCGCACAGAGTCCACATCTTCTTTCATGAAATACTGACGGCTACCCATTTGGTAGTAGTCCATAGCAGCAGGCTTCTCCAAGGAGTCCACATAACTTTTGTATGACATCAATGATGGGCCAAAACTCTTACGCGTATATTGCAAATCACTCATGGTTTTGTATAAAGACCATTTGCTGCTATCCAACATGATTGTCTTGCGGTAGTCTTCAATGGCTGCGCTGGTATCGCCCTTTGTTTTTACCGTTAGGTTGGCGCGGTACTCGTAATCCGTAGGCAATATTTTATCAGGCGTAACCTTCATAAAATACTCATCAATCACGGTTTTACCGCGAGTATAATCGCCTGTTTCGTACGAACAGTAAGCCAAAAGGCGGCGCAGGTAGGTCTTGCTATCGTCTTTTGCAATGATTTTTTCTACCAATTCGCTACAACCTTTGTAGTCTTTGGTAATAAACAGCATGTTAGCCATTTGCATTTCATCATCCAAGGTCACTTCTGATCCACCATTGGCTAATAGTTCGCGATAAGCATCGCGAGCCATCTCCCATTTGCGAGCAAAATACAGGTGGTCTGCTTTGTAGCGCAGGGCTGCGGTGTATTTTGGATTGATAGACAAGGCTTTGTCCATGTATTCCAATGCCTTATCAGGCTGTTTACCAGCACGATATACCTTGGCCAGCATCAAGGCTGCTAACGGATTTTTGGGCTCCAATACTTGAGCATACTCATAATTTTGAGCAGCCAATCCACCATTGCCATTTATTTTGTAGGCATAACCGAGGGACATGAGTGACGCAAAATCTTTAGCGTTATAATCTACTGCTACCTTCAATTTTTCAGTAGCACTGGTTAAATCGGGTTTTTTACTACCTCCTGGGATGTAGAACAAATAGGATTCGCCGATCAAGCGAAGGGCTGTGATATTTTTCTTGCCTTCCCGGGCAGCCTTCTCAAACTGCTTGCTGGTAGTGGTCGGGTCGTTTTCGAGCATGGCTACACGCCCATTGGCGATGAGGGCAAACGCTCCTTCTGGTTTTGCGGCAAAGGCCGCTTTAAATGTTTCTTTGGCTTTATCCTTGTCACCTTTGGCCATATAGGCATTGCCCAAGGTCAAAAGCGCAGGTTGATCGGTGGCATTAGCCTTGCTCAGTGCACTGTAAATACTGATGGCCTTATCCCAATCTTCCAATTGCATGGCGGCCATACCGTCGGTATGTGACTGAGCACTGGCGATCTGCGAGCAGAGCAGAACAACCAATACGAGGGCATTTCTAAGGAGTGTTGTCATTACGTGGACAAAATTTTTAAATTAAAGAATACGAAACGGCAAAGTTCCGATGTTGTGACGCGTTATTAGAACGAAGAGAACAGAAAATTGTGATTATTTTTCCATTTTTTGATTTCCTGATTGAATTTTGACAAATCAATGGGCAACAGGCACTTAATCTCGGGTTGCTTTGACCAAACGGGTGACTGCTTGAGCCGGCAGTAAACCTTCTTTTAGGAAAATACGTTGTCCATCACCGGCTAGGTAAGAGGCGAACCCCAATCCCAAGCCCTTGCGGGCTTGCGCATTGATGACGTGTACTGTCCGCTTGTATGGATACGTGCCATTGGCCAAATATGCTTGATAAGGGCCGAACCCTTCTTTTCCGGGGGCGGAGGCCACATCGGCAAGTTTTATATCCTTCAAAAACTTTTGCACCCCCTTGTCGTCAGTGTCAGAAATCCAGTTAGCGGAAATCACTCCAATGGCATTTTTATTTTTTTTCACGTATTCGATCACGTCTTCATTGGTTTTCAAGGCACTGGCCTTGGTACTCAAGGGTTGGCCTAGCGCAATGGAATCTTTGGCGTATCGGACAGTGCCCGACAAGGCATGGTCAAACACGAGCAACAACTCGCCAAGGTTCGACCCTGCATTGATTTGTTTCCAATTGGTGATTTGTCCCGTTACAATTTGTTGCACTTGAGCCTCTGTCAAGACAGTGTCCTTATTGGCTCGATTGAGCAAAAAAGCAATAGCATCATACGCGATGGGGGTCATTGGGGGCGTGAACCCGCGTTGCTGAAAAAATTTCAGTTCCTCCGACGTTAATTTCCGACTGATGACGATCACCTGAATAGAGTCTTTCAACAAAGCATTGACAGCTTCGCCTTCGGAAACATAAGTAGCCTCTATTTGGGCTCGCCTATAAATGGAGTCAAACACATCTATACACGACTCGATCACGGGTTTGTACCCATCTTCGACCATTATTTTGATGCTGCCTGTAGTGGGAGTATCCACGGCTTTACCTTTCTTGTCCTTTTCTTCGCTACATTGGCTAAAAGCCAGCAACGACAATATAGAAAAAATGAGTGCGCGCATAAGAAGTTTAAGAATAAAAATGATGAGTTATCGGTGACTATGCCTCCGCTTAATTCATATATTAAGCAATATGATCTCTATACAAACGCCAGCCCCGATATGCACCATATACAAGCAACATAACGGCAAATACCTGCCGAAAATCAGAGGAAATACCTGAGAAAAAGGTCTTGTCTAACAAAAGCCAAGTACCCATGACAAAGTAAAAAACAATCATACAAGTGCTAAGTATGATGAGTGGGGTTCGTAGAGATTTTTTTTCGCGGATGCGATCATCAGTTGACATATTCGACCTTTTAATATTGAATCGTTTTATAAAAGATGCAAATTTGCATTAAATTGGTGTGAAGTTGGTAGTTTCTTTACAAAAAAATGATTTTTGATCTCAGAAATTTTTTCATCGTTACTTATCAATAACGATGAATTCAACGCGGCGGTTGCGGGCGCGACCTTCATCGGTTTCGTTGGTCTCGATTGGTTTTTGCTCACCTTCGCCCTTAAAACGCAGTCTTTTTACATTAATCTTCTTCGATTTCAAGAAATTGACTACTGCCGCAGCGCGGCGTTTAGACAAGTCAGCATTATACTCATCGTTGCCAAGAGCATCTGTATGACCCACTATTTCGATCACCAATTTTGGATTATTCTGCATGATTTGGAGCAGTTTATTCAACTCTACATACGAACGCGGCATCAGTTCATCTTTATCAAACTCAAAATAAATATTTTTCAAAGCAATGGCTTTGCCTTTTTCGAGGGGTTGGCATGTGAGGTCGTCGGGTTTGATGGGTACCACCATAAATGGGGGGATTTTTTTGACCACTACATCGTCCACATAATAGTAAGCGTAATTATAATCGTCTTCGCTGATGGCTTCAAACAGCGTGTTGGCATCGTCCGAAAAATTGCCGATCAACAAAAACTCGCCTTCATATTTTGCCTGAAATTGGCCACTTACCTTTACCCATTTTCCATTGGGCGCTTTCACGATTTCCTTAATTTTCATTTGTGCATCCCGCACCAATACTTCATCCGTAGTACGTTTGATTTCACCAACAGAAAAATAAGCACCTAAGTTATTGATTTGCAAAGACTTACCCATCGCAGCCACCCAATACTCTACGTGATACCACTGCCCTTCTACCAAGGGTTCGGCCATCTGTATTTCGAGGTATTCGCGACAATGGGGTTTACCATTGGTGCATCCATATAAGGTAAGCCCCACCATGCTTTTACCGGTGTGTGGCTTTTGATCGCCAAAGCCTTTGACTCGCCAATCTTGGGGTACTATAATACCGGGCCCATATATATCAGGACTGGCGGTGGTAGCACTAAACCAGTATTTCATCACTTCGCTCATAAAACTACCTTTGTACGACCATCCAATGGGCGCATTGGCAAATCGCTCAAACCCGGGGTTTGGTACAATATTTGAAGTCTGGGAAGTGGCTTGTTTTTGTGCGCTCACTCCCACCGACCATAGAGAGAGTCCTAAAATGAGATAAATCAACTTCATTGGTGACGTTTTTTTTCTTCCAAGTCCAAATGTAAGATGAATTACAAAATATTATTTCATTTTACGTAAATTTAATGTGTTTTTTAAAATTTTCGTTTGAAAATGCTTGGTTTTATTACCTTTGCGGCCTCAAATTGATTTAAATTTAATTATGAATATTGCAGTAGTTGGTACCGGTTACGTAGGTTTGGTAACAGGCACTTGTTTCGCCGAAACGGGTAATAATGTTATTTGTGTTGACATTAATGAGAAAAAAGTAGAGAGCCTTAAAAAAGGCCAAGTTCCCATTTTTGAACCAGGATTGGAGTTGCTATTTGAAAGAAATACCAAAGAAGGCCGCCTTCATTTTACGACTAATCTCAAAGAGGCTATTGATAAGAGCCAGATCATTTTCTTAGCCTTGCCTACGCCTCCAGGCAGCGATGGCAGTGCCGATCTCTCTTTTATCATGGGTGTGGCTCGTGAATTGAGCACCATTATTTCCGATTATAAAGTCATTATTGATAAAAGCACCGTACCCGTCGGTACAGCGGAAAAGGTATCGGCTATATTGGCAGAGAACCTACCTAAGAAAATGTACGATGTGGTTTCAAATCCAGAGTTCTTGCGCGAAGGCGTGGCGGTGGAAGATTTCATGAAACCTGACCGCGTCGTGATAGGTACCAAAAGTGAAAAGGCGCGCAAATTAATGCGCCAATTGTACGAGCCATTTGTACGGCAGGGCAATCCTATCTATTTCATGGATGAGCGCAGTGCCGAAATGACCAAATATGCCGCCAATGCTTACTTGGCAGCGCGAATCACATTCATGAATGAGATAGCCAACCTTTGCGAAAAGGTGGGTGCCAATGTAGATCAAGTACGGGTCGGTATGGGCTCTGATAGTCGAATTGGCAAACGGTTCTTATTTCCGGGTATTGGCTATGGCGGATCTTGTTTCCCTAAAGACGTACAGGCATTGGCCAAAACGGCTTCGGAGTACTCCTATGATTTCAAAATCCTGAAATCAGTCATGAAAGTCAACACCTTGCAAAAAAGCGTATTGACTAAAAAGATGCGCAAATTTTATAAAGGTGACCTAACGGGCAAAAAAGTGGCGGTTTGGGGCTTGGCCTTCAAACCAAATACCGACGATATTCGCGAAGCACCAGCCTTGGTCATCATTGATGAATTGTTGGCGGCAGGTGCTAGTGTTACCGCATTTGACCCAGAAGCAGCAGAAAATGTCAAGGATATTTATGGCGACAAAATCGGCTACGCCGATGATATGTACGCTGTACTCAAAGGGGCAGATTGCTTGGCTATCATGACAGAATGGAATGAATTCAGGACTCCCGACTTTGATCGTATCACAGCAGCCCTTTCACAAAAAGTAATTTTTGACGGTCGCAATCTCTACGATATGGACAACCTGAAATCTCATGGTTACCACTATATCAGTATTGGTCGTCCTAAAGTGAAAGGCAAATAACCATGTCTATCATTCAACAATATTTTCCAGACCTCACCCAAGAACAATACGAACGGTTCGAACAATTGATCCCACTATACACGGAGTGGAATTCAAAAATCAATGTGATTTCGCGAGCGGATATAGAAAACCTAAGCGAACGCCATATTTTGCATTCCTTGGCCATTGCCAAGTGTTTTACGTTCAAACCAGAGGCACAGATCTTAGATCTTGGTACGGGGGGAGGATTCCCGGGCGTTCCATTGGCTATTTTCTTTCCTGAAACCCAGTTTTTTTTGGTGGATAGTATCGGCAAAAAAATCAAGGTTGTAGAGGAGGTTGCAGCGGCTTTGGGGCTTCAAAATATCACTGCTCGGCACAGTCGGGTGGAAGATCTGAAAATGGCTGGTAGTTTTGACTTTGTGGTGACCCGTGCGGTAGCCCCCTTGGAGAAACTGGTGCCTTGGGCTCAACGATTGCTCAAAAAGAAACACATACACGCCTATCCGAATGGGCTTATCGCCCTGAAAGGTGGCGATTTGGGAGCGGAGTTGAAGGCTCTTCCGGGCAAAGCCCGCTCGTATAGTGAGTTATTTCCGGTGTCTGACTATTTCAAGTTGCCTTTTTTTGAGGAAAAATCGGTGGTTTATGTGCAGGGGTAGTTTTTTGGATTGCGGCGCACTCTAAAACATTTCCCAGATTAATTGATTCACCACGTAGGGTTGTTCGTGCTGGAGGTTCAGGTACTCAAAGAATATGGGATGGAAACATACCTCACAACCGGGGGCAAAAGGGTCGTTTTCATCGGTATTGAAACAAAAACGGTAAGAAATTTCTTGTTTTTGCTGCATTACAACGGGTAAATTGGTGCTGCCCCTGCGGGTATTGTGCCTGATGCCAACCACGCCCATGTGAAATAGGCGGATCATAATTTGATCAGGGGTTTTGCAATCTTCATACAGTTCAAGACCACTCAAACAATCACAAAGGTCTTCGTAGAGCATGACGGTTTGCAATTGTACACTGTTGAGTTTGGTCATCACTTTTCGGAGTCCATGAAACTCACTTTCAAACTGCCCCAAGAACTCGCGGCGGACGATGTTTTCGGTCTCGCGACCTACTATTTTACGAAACATGGATTCATCGGCAGGGCCATGCTCCAATTCTTGAAAAATGGCCTTCAAATACATCTGTATCTCGCGGGGATTCCAAAGGGAGTGCCGCACTATGTAAAGGAATGAATCTTCTTTTACTTCTTTCAATCGGGCGTTGGCTACGTCAAAAGGAAACAGTGTCTTCCAAGCATTGGGCACTTCTTTTTCAGGCAGTTGCAAGGCCGAAGCGATTCGTCGGTTCACCATTTCTAATAGTTCTCTGGGATTCCACTCTAAGCGTACTACGTGGTTGCTTTCTAAGTCGGCGCGTTCGCGGAGTTGGAGTTCCAAAAACTTATCCATCGGAATGGTGAAAATCATGTGCATCCAAGAGAAATTATGGGTGTCCCGCTGCAAATCGCGGGCAGCAATGACTAGGCCTTTGAGCAACGAGGCCAAAAAAGCGCGTTTTTCTCCAGTAAAATCATGGTTGGTGCGGTACTGAAACTCATCGTAGAAGTCGTCAAAACGATCGAGGGTGAGGAGTACTTTTTTGTTGCGTTTTTCTAATATTTGCCGAATGAGCAGCACTGGTTTTCGGAGTGCCTCATCGGTGTTGGTATTGGCCAAAGTAGTCAATTGGCCAGATATTTTTGCCAATAAAGAGGCGAAACTTCCTACCGACTGGTCTATGGCGGCTTCGATCAACTCGGTGAAATTGGTGAAAAAATACACCAAAAATGGGCCTAACACTTCTGATCCGCCTACCTTTTTGCGTTTTCCATTGGAGGCACCAAACAGTTTTAGCACGTGATCAAGTGCCTGTTCGAGGCTTTCTCGCTCTTCTTTGGTAAGGTCGTCTGAAAATTCGGAAGAAAGGATTTGCTGGCAGGCCATACAAATGGCTGAAGCCGTCAGGCTTTGTTTCCAAGCGTAGGTGGCTACCTTGGTGGGGTCTAGGAAATAGGCAAGATCGGTGTCTTTACTCGGTCCAGCCTTTTTTTGGATCTTCGCGTAGAGTTCGCGGTAAAAAAAGTGGAACAGTGGCTCTAAAGGGAACTGATCCGCTATGATGTCAATATCGGCTTCTGCAAGGTAGTCGTCGCCATTTTCAGTGCGATAACCCACCAACATAGCTGTTTTACCAGCGCCTTTTCGGCCTATGAGTAGGCAACGCCCTTCATCGCGCACTTGGCGATATACACGGGTGTGTACAAAGGTACGCCGTTCGGCTTGTCTCAATGTTTGGTCTTGCTCTGCCTTGAGTTCTCTAAACGCTTTTTGCAAGCGTTGTAACTGTTCTGGCGTTGGATTCAGTCCGGTCATGCTGCTGTTTTAGTATTTTCAGCCGGAAAAGTATGAATTTTTTATAATAGATAGTATGCTGATTTGAAATTCTTGTTGAGGTGGACATCAACAAGGGCAAAAAACCTAACCTTACCCATACAAAAAACCTCACTAGAAGACTGGCTCCTAGCGAGGTGATGTGGTGGTTTTGTGGATCACTCACCTAACCTTAGTAGCCATTTCCATCAACCTAACCAACTCTGCCCGATACCCATGGGGGTCATTATTCAGGGTCAAGGTAGCGCGTTTGATAGCCGCTTCATAAGAAGATTGACCCTTAAACTTGGAGTTGCGCAGCAACAAACCAAACTCTGCGACAGCAGAGGCCAGCATGAAATTTTCGCTGCGCTGTGTTTTATTGATGGCACCTGCATTTAGGCGGTATTCCATGAGTTTGCTAGATTGTTCGCCATCGGGCTTTTTATAGCGCAATTGCAAGACCATCAAGTCATTATTCTTGATTTTAACCGATTTGTCGGGTGCTTGTACCACCACCAGCGCGGAATCGAGGGTGGTAAGCGCAGGTATTGCTTCTCCCGCTGGTATGAGTTCATACAGGGCTGTTACGCGATGACCAGCACCCAATTCTCCTGCATCTTTTGCATCATTGTTGAAATCTTCGGTGGCCAACAAACGGTTTTCATAGCCGATCAATCGATATCCTGCTACGATTTTGGGATTGAAATGCAGTTGCAGTTTCACATCTTTGGCAATCGTAAATAGGGTTCCACCAAACTCTGTACCCAACACTTTTTGAGCCTCTGAGAGTTGGTCAATATAGGCGTGGTTTCCGTTTCCTTTATCTGCCAGCATTTGCATTTTTCCGTCTTGATAGTTTCCCATTCCAAAACCTAGTACAGTGAGATAAACGCCGCTTTTTCGTTCGTTTTCTATCAAGGTCTCCAATTGAGTATCGCTACTGACCCCTACATTGAAATCGCCATCTGTACACAGGATCACGCGGTTATTTCCCTTGGGAATAAAGTTTTTTTGAGCCGTTTGGTAAGCCAATTGAATACCAGCCGCACCAGCGGTGCTGCCACCAGCCCGAAGCCGCTCAAGGGCTTCCTTGATTTTTATTTTATCGCTCCCGGGCGTGCTTTCAAGCACCAATCCGGCCGCGCCAGCATATACAACGATGGCCACCTGATCGTTGGGGCGCAACTGATCGGTGAGCAATTCGAGCGATTGTATCAACAGCGGCAATTTATTGGGGGCTTCCATACTTCCTGATACATCCACCAAAAAAACCAAATTAGAATGTGGCAATTGACCCAAATCCATCTCCGCCCCTTGTAAGCCTACAACTAGCAATTTGTGATTGGGTGCCCACGGGCAATCAGCCACCTCTGTATTGACCTCAAAAGGATGTTGACCTGTGGGTTTTTGGTATTGATAATCAAAGTAATTGACCATTTCTTCTATGCGCACGGCATCGGCAGGCGGTGATTGCCCGCCCATCAAAAATCGGCGAACATTTGAATAGGCTGCTCGATCCACATCTATCGAAAAAGTCGAAATGTTGCTCAAATGAGCATCTTGAAATGGGTTTTCCACAATGCCATGATACTGCTCCCAGGTTGATTCTGGGATCAGTGTATCGGCGATGATTTGGCCTTTCAAATCTTCATTCTTTGGCCTTTTTTCGAGCGATACAGGGGAGGGCTGGGGAGGGGTTGCTGTAACACCCAAGCCTCCAGTGACACCCGACAAAGGGTTAAGATCTTGAACTGGCGGTGGAGCGCCCGTTACCCGCACACCATCAATATAGTAATTGGTTGCGTTGGAGCGTGCGCCCTTGATAGAGATGGTACCGCCATCAGTAGAACTGGAACCGGCCGTGGACGCTATAATCCCATTTACATAACGGGTAGGTAAGTTTTTTATTTGTTCAGGAGTAAGTCTCTGACCGCTGGAGACTTTGGTTTTGTCTCGCTCAATCAATGGAACTTTGAATCCCGTATTGGTCTCTACATTTAAGACATTGTTGTCATACATTTCAATGTTCAATTCATTGATTTTTCCAGCCAAAACTTGGACTCCATTGATGCGGTTAGTTTGATATCCGGTGTAAGACACTTCAATATCATAAGTGCCTGGATCCAATTGTAAACTACCCTTACCATCAAAGTCCGTCAGGGTACCGCGTATGATATTGGTATCTTTCATGACTTTGATCGTTGCCCCAATCAGGGATTCTTTTTTAATGTCTGTCACACTAAACTTTAGGACTGTTTGCGATGACAAGTTAGTAAAAACGAAAAAACAGACCACGAGTGGGAATAGCATTAAGGTTGTGCGCATAGGGTGCATATTTGAATATTAGGTTAAAAAATCATGTAAATACTTGTGAGTCCATAAACGCTATGGATGGCAATCAGGCATTCATCATTAGGTGATGCCTGATTGACTAATTTTGCACAATATTCAGGGAATAAAATTAGGAAATACCCACTACTGTGTGGATGGGCTACTGGAATTGACCAATAGAAGTGATAGATGATTAAAGGATCATTGGGTATTGGAAAAAGGCTTTTTAAAAGTATATTTGTGTTCGAACTTTAAAATCAAGTGCCATTTGAACCAAAGTTCTCCGATTTGCGTTTATATTTGTGACTTAATTCAGATTATGAGCAAGAATATTACTCTCTTTATTACCTATAACCCCAACAATGGGGATGAGCAGACGCTTGCTGTCAGGCTTCATACTATAGGAGTAGCGAATGGGCTGCGCATGTTTTTACCAGACCGATTCAATTCTAAACGGGTGCTTGATATAGAGACTAAGAGACGGATTGATGAATCCGATTATTTTGTTCTATTTTCTTTTACCTCTAAGTTGAGTCCAATTATTGATTCTGAGATTAGCTATGCTTGGGAGCGGTTCAAAGACAAAAGTAAAATCATAATAATATACAATGCTCGGGAATCTAAGTCTTTGAAGAGCGTATCAGATAATTGTACCGAAATTTATTTTGACCCCAATACTGAAAACATTGAATTGGTTATCCATAAAATAATGACCGCAGTATCCCGAAAAGAAGAAAAGCCAAAACGTACTAAAGAATTACAAGAAGCCCTTTTGGCTTTACTAGGTATTGGCTTAGGTTTAGTAGTACTTAATGAATTGTCAAAAGAATGAATCATCGCCGGATTGCAATTATTGACAATTCCGTTTTAGCAAATCTCATGGATTCACAACAAATGGATTTGCTCGAAAAATTAAGGATCGTTTTTCAGAATATTTTTATTCCAGAAAGGGTCAAGGATGAGTTTCTGAATGTTTCTGATTCATACATCGAACAGCGTCAAAGATTTATTGATACGGTGGGATTTGATAGAGGTTTCTTCAGGCTTTGCAATACCTATGAGCCTATTGTATTGGGAATGCTTAAAACGCAAAAAGGAGTAGATGAGGGTGAAGCGGAAGCAATTGCTCAAGCAGAAAAACGGCAAATTTCTTTACTGCTCATAGACGACAAACCTTGTAAAAAATACATAGAAGAAAAATATCACCACCTTACCTGTTTAGGTACTTTATCCCTCATTGCAATCCTAGATCTTCTGGAACTTTTAGAAACCCGTGAAAAAAATCTCAAAAAACACTATGATAACACTCCATTCAAACAAGGCACTTTAATGGAGGCATATATGGATGCATCCAAGTTTTTGGGAATCCCTTTGAAGAAGAAGGTGTCATTTAATAAAAGCAAAATGACATGGCGTTAATGCCAGAACCAACCCTCAAATAACCCCCATTTGTTTCATAATAAACGAGGCACTTTTATTTTGGCAAACCCCGTCGCGGAGTCGGTAATCAAAAAGGAGACCATTGTCTTTTAATTCTACTTCAAAGCACTTATTGCTGAGGTAGTTCGGATATTCATCGCTGGTTTTGCATACCTCAATGTCGTGGGTGGCGATGGCACCAATGGCTTTTTTCTGGATCATTTTTTTAATCACTTCTACGGTACCTTGCCGCTTATCGTCGGAGTTGGTACCACGCAATATCTCATCGAGCAATACAAAATACTCGGCTTTTTCCAAATGCTCCATAATGGTTTGTAGCCTTTTCACTTCGGCATAAAAATAGGATTCGCTATCATTTAGAGAATCTGACAAACGCATAGACACAAATATCGGCAGAGGCCGAACCCGTGCATGGGTCGCACAAATGGGGGCTCCGATACCGGAAAGTAACATATTGATGCCCAAGGTCCTTAAAAAAGTACTTTTACCAGACATATTAGAGCCCGTCAGTACGATGAATCGCTGTTGATCGAAGGCCACATCATTACACACCCGTTTTTCGGCTTTAATGAGTGGATGCCCCAGTTGTTGAAAACGGATATCGGATTGGTCGCTGATTTCAGGAAAAATAAAACTGGGATTGTTGTACCTGAAATTGGCCACACTATTGAGTGCCTCTATTTCTCCAATGGTACGCAGCCAATTTTCTAAGGCTTTACCGTGGGCAGTTTTCCAAGCGACCAGCGATTGTAGCACTTGTAGGTGATACATAAAAAAGCCATTGAACAGGATCGCCCCCATGAGGTTGTTGATAGAATCCATCCGATCAAACAATGCAGAAAGTTGGGTGATACCAGTACTGGCGTGGTGATTTTGGTACTTCAATTGCGCTTGCAATTGTTTCAATTTTGAACTTTCAAAAGCCTCAGTTTCAATATGCTTGAATATCAATCCATACTGTTTGAGCACCAAATGGATGCGATCGGCTTGCATGGTTTCTTGTCGGATTCGCTTAATCTGCGAGAATACAAGGGTCAGATTCAGAGAAAACATCAATTTGATCACCTTTGAGTAAGAAGCATCGCCAGTGATCCAGTAACCGATGATCGCCGCTACCAATATCAGGGGCATTGCATACGACAATACTTTCACTACAGTCGGCAATGGCTCACTCGGCCGTTGGCTCCAAGCAATAGTCTGGTCATAAGCCGATTTGTTATCTGGATGTACCATTGTCAAGGCCAAGAGTTGTTGTCGCCAGTTCAATTTACCTGACAATTCTTGGATGGATTCTTGATTTTTCAATATATCCGCTTTGGGCAACAGGGACGACAGAAGTCCTGCCAAATACTGTTTTCCGATATAAGTTCCTGTGCGATTGATGTGGTGAAACAATCCATTTTTACCAAATACATCCAAGTCGTAGGCATTGGGATGCGTAGCATCAGAAAACCCGATGCCGTCATCATACCGATTATCATTGTTCAGATAATCTATTTCTGCTTGATTGATATCCGTGAGTGCTTGCTCCAACTGCTTTTTTTCGCGCAAGCGGGCATGGTATTTTAGCAACACCAAGAAAAAAACAGCCAACGCCGTGGCTGTCATCATATATGTCGGCTCATAAGTGGCTGCAAATCGGTACAGGCAATATATAATGCCTAATACCAGTGCCAACCGAAAAGCACTGGTCACATTGTAGCGTTGGTTGACTTTTTGAAGTGCAACGGTATGGGTCTCCAAGAGTGCGGTGTACTCGTTCATGATATTGGATAAATTGGACACAAAATTAGATTGATATCGGATGAAATAGGGTATAGTTACCCAATCTCTAACACTAATCCTTTCAAATAAGACCCTTCTGGATGGAAAAGGCTTACTGGATGATCGGCACCTTGGGTCAAGTGATGAATGACCCGCGCTGGTCGCCCTGCCTCCAGTGCTGCTGCCACGATGGTATGGTAAAACAGGTTTCGATCAACCACCTGCGAACATGAAAAAGTAAACAGAAGCCCCCCCGGTGCTACTCGATGAATGGCAGACTCATTGAGCCGCTTGTAGCCTTGCACGGCATTGTGGCGTTTATCAATGGTCTTAGCATACGCAGGAGGATCTACCACGACGATGTCGTACTGTTGCTCGGTGTTTTTCAGAAAACGAAGCACATCTTCTGTATGGCTTTCATGTTTTGCTTCAAATTGGCCATTCAAGGCCACATTTTCGTCGGTCAACTCCATTGCTTTACCCGAACTATCAACAGAATGCACCAAGGTAGCACCCGCCTTCAAAGCGTAACAAGAGAATCCGCCAGAGTAGCAAAAAGTATTCAATACTGATTTGCCAGCCGAAAAACTAGCCAACAACTGCCTATTGTCGCGTTGATCTAAGAAAAAGCCTGTTTTTTGACCTGTTTCCCAGTTAACCCTGAATTTTACGTCGTTTTCAGTGACAATACTACTGTTTTCCGACATTTCTACCGAAGTCCAAAGGTATTCATTCTGGTAGTTTTGGGCAAAATTTTGGGGTAGTGATTCTACCGATTTATCATAAATAGCGTGAATATGTTCCTTTAAAACTTCGCTCAAAGCGGCTGCAATCAACTTGCGTTGCAAATACATGCCTATACTATGGCATTGCAATACGGCTACTTTAGCATATACATCAATGATCAGACCCGATAGTCCATCGCCTTCCCCATGCACCAACCTGAAACAATCAAGTCCGGGGCGCATATCCACCCTCAAGGAGGTTTGGCGGGATGCCCAAGCATTGCGTAGGCGACCTATCCAAAACTCAGGTTGACTAATATCGGTGGGTTCAAACGACAAAATGCGAACCGCTATACTGCCGTGGTGGAAGTGGCCTACACCCAACACCAGACCTGTTTTATCGCATACCTCCACGATGTCCCCATCCTTGGGTTTGCCCTCTATCCGCGCGATAGCACCCGAAAACACCCAAGGGTGAAAACGCCGAACTGGCTCTTCCTTTCCCGACTTTAAAAATACCTTCATTATTTATTTTATCAAATTCGGTGCAAAATTCGTATTTTTACAGACTTTTGAGCCAATAGTTTGGAAATGATTATTAATTAAATAATTATAATATATATAATATATTTACAATCAATCAATTGAACTCAAGTAACAATCCAGTAATTTCCCTTGTAGCATACACTGTGTTGCTAGATAGGAAAACGGATGAAACGGGTTTTACGGATGAAAGCGGATTTTTTTAAAAAATCTGTCTAAAAACTTAGGGTTATTTCGTCAGCACGACTTTTCTCGTCGGACGAGTATTTGTCGAGACCCATCCTTAGTCGCCCGTTCACTGAAATAACTGATAACTGTTCACTGATAACTGTTCACCTAACCCAACTTTAAGGTATGTCTTCTCGCCGTTCCTTTATCCGTCACACTGCTGCTTTGCTGGGCGGTATGGCCATGCACCCATCGCTCCAAGCGGCTTATCCCGAAATTGCACCCCACCACCTGAATCCTACGGATGGATTCATACCAGAAGATGAAGACTTCTGGAGACAAATACGGCTGGCTTTTGCCCCAAGCCCCACCATCATCAACCTAAACAATGGTGGTGTCAGCCCTGCCCCAAGGGCAACGATGGATGCCTTGGATTATTACAATAGGATGTGCAGCGAAGCACCCTCGTATTATATGTGGCGGATCCTAGATCAAGATCGGGAGCCGCTCCGCGACAATCTAGCATTATTGGGCGGCGTACCAGCCGACGAAGTCGCCATCAATCGCAATGCGACCGAGTCCCTGAACACCATCGTATTTGGATTGCCACTACAGGCTGGCGACGAGGTCGTGTTATCCAAATATGATTACCCCAATATGATCAATGCTTGGAAACAGCGCGAAATCCGCGATGGGATCAAGTTGGTTTGGGTGGATTTAAAATTGCCATCTGAAAGCGAAGCCTATTTGGTAGAGGCTTACGCCTCCAAATTTACGAACAAAACAAAATTGGTTCACGTTACGCACATCATCAACTGGTCGGGGCAGATATTGCCTGCCCGTGCCATATCGGATGCCGCACATGCCCGTGGCATAGAAGTATTGAT
The DNA here is from genome assembly GCA_031373665.1 of Saprospiraceae bacterium. GTDB lineage: Bacteria > Bacteroidota > Bacteroidia > Chitinophagales > Saprospiraceae > M3007. Next base: position 43,636 of record JANMMZ010000132.1, read on the forward strand.
TGATGCCGCCCATTCATTTGCACTATTGGATTACAATATAGCCGATCTTGGAGGCGACTATTGGGGGACCAGCCTCCACAAATTTTTGTGTGGCCCTTATGGTAGCGGTATGATGTGGATCAAAAAGGATAAGATTTCAAAAATATATCCGCTCTTGGGCAGTGATAAACCGGGGGGTGACGACATCCGCAAGTTTGAATCATTGGGTACTCGCAGTTTCCCAATCGAAATGGCCATCGGCTACTCTTTAGATATGCATAACCTGATTGGCTCCGAACGAAAGCAACGAAGGCTACACTACCTCAAAAACTATTGGATGGAGCAGGTGAAAGATCTGCCCGGAATCAAATCTTACACCTCGCTGGACTATAACTGGGGTTGTGCCATCGGCAATTTTGGAATAGAAGGCAAAAAAGCCGCTGATATTTCAGCCAAACTCTTTGAAAAGCAAAAAATACATACTGTGGCCATAGACTGGGAACAGATCAATGGGGTGCGGGTAACACCCAATGTTTATACCACTATTGACGAACTGGATAAATTAATAAAGGGCATAAAGCAGATTTGTGCATAATAATTTTTATATCATAAATAATTGATTTTAATTAATTTACACATAAATAAATTATCAATTATTAAGATCTTGTAAAAAAATAAATAATTTCCTATTAAAAAAGATATTCCTTTGACCTTACCATTGTCATGAAAAGGGTGTCTTACTATTGAGAGACCTAGGGTGTTCAACATTTAGAAGTATCTGATCTTTTCGAAACCCTCTTTAGTGCAGGCTAATGTAGATATAGTCCAACCATGAATTTACACATTTCAATAAAAACATTTTATCCATTTTTTTAACAAATCAATTTTTTGTATGAAACAAATTTTCTTAACCATTACCATGCTGTTTATGTTGGTTGGCACTATGCTGGGCCAACGTACAGTAACTGGTACGGTCAGCGGCGATGATGGGGAAACCCTCATTGGTGCCACCATTCGTGTAAAAGGTGCTAATATTGGTACCGTTACAAGTGGAGATGGCAAATACACCATTAATATACCATCGGGTGCCACCACACTCATGTACTCCTACTCAGGGTTTGACTCACAGGAACTCCTTTTGGGAGCATCAAACATCATGGATGTCACTATGAAAACGGCCTCCCTTCAGGAGGTTGTAGTGACAGCCTTCGGAGTAGAACGCTACAAGAACGAGTTGGCTTATTCAGCTCAAAAAGTAGAAGGCGCAGCTTTAACCAATACGCGTGATGCGAACGTGGTCAATGCACTAAGCGGCCGCGTGGCTGGCTTGAACATTAAGCGCAATAACAGCCTTGGTGGTTCTACCAACGTCGTATTGAGGGGTAACAAATCGCTTACTGGCGACAACCAAGCACTTTTTGTGATTGACGGTGTACCAGTTGACAACTCCAATACCAACTCTGCTGGCCAACAATCTGGCCGCCAAGGTTATGACTATGGTAATGCTGCTAACGACATTAATGCCGACAATATTGAATCCGTCAGTGTACTAAAAGGAGCGGCTGCTTCGGCTCTTTATGGCTCACGCGCTGCCAATGGAGTAGTAATCATCACGACCAAGAAAGGTTCAAAAAATAAAGGTATTGGTGTCAGTGTCAACCTTGGTGCTAACATGGGCAAAGTTGATAAAAGTACTTTCATCACGTATCAGAAGAAGTATGGTGCAGGATATGGCCCGTTTTACGAAGATGCTTCTGGCTTCTTCTGGCAGCGTGACATCAACGGTGATGGCACTGGAGACCTTGTGACTCCATTGACTGAAGATGCATCTTGGGGTGCAAAATTTGACCCTAGTTTACAAGTATATCAGTGGGACGCTTTCGACCCATTCTCTCCTAACTTTGGTAAATCTCGTCCATGGGTGGCCGGAGCAAATGATCCTAATGCATTCTTTGAGACTGCTGCAGGCACCTCAAATGGTGTCTCTATAAATGGTACCGACGAAAAAGGTTATTTCAACTTGGGCTATACCCGTACCACCGATAAAGGCATTATGCCCAATAGCCACATTGGAAAAAACATGGTAAACTTCGGATCTTCTTATGCTTTGACCAGCAAGTTGAAGGTATTCAGTTCGATCAACTTTACCTCTACAGAAGGCAAAGGACGTTACGGTACTGGTTATGACTCAAGGAATTTGATGACCAATTTCCGCCAATGGTGGCAGACCAATGTGGATATTTTGGAGCAAAAAGAGGCTTACGAGCGCAAATTGAGCAATGTTACTTGGAACTTAGCCGATGTTGGCACTACCGCTCCAATCTACTGGGACAATCCTTATTGGACGCGCCATGAAAACTATCAGAACGATCAGCGTAATCGCTACTTGGGCTATGTAGGTACTACTTTCAGCCTGACTAGTTGGTTGGATCTTACCGGCCGTATTGCTTTAGATCAATACGATGAAATCCAAGAAGAGCGCACTGCCCTTACTAGTATTGACGTATCAGAATACATGCGTTTCAACAGAAATTTCCGTGAAACAAATACAGACTTATTCGCAACCGTCAAACCAGTGGCAGTGACAAGTGACTTGAAGTTTGATGCGATGCTTGGCACAAACCTTCGCGATACAAGAACCAACTCTGTACGTTCAAGGACTAATGGCGGATTAGCTATAGCACGTCCTTACTCTTTGGCCAATACACGCAACCCGCTGTTGCCGCCTACAGAAATTCAGAATAGGCTTGTTGTAAATGGCCTATTTGGCCGTGCAGGATTGATTTACAAAAACTGGGGTATCTTAGATCTTTCCGTTCGTAGGGATCAGGCATCTTCATTACCGACGGCTAACAATGCATTCTTCTATCCTGCGGCTTCCCTTGGTTTGGTTTTCTCCGAATTCATAGGTATGGATGATGCCATCACATTTGGTAAAATCCGCTTGAACTATGCCGAAGTGGGCAATACAGCCCCACCACTTTCAATCAACGATGCCTACACGTTGAACCCTGCAATGGGCGATGCTGGCCTGGCAACGGTGATGGGTACTAAAAATAATAAGAATCTGACGTTTGAAAGGACAAAGAGTTATGAAGCAGGTATAGAGATGCGTTTCTTGAAAGACCGCGTTGGTTTTGATGTGACTTACTACCAGATGAACACGATTGATCAAATTATTCCGGTACCTGTTTCACGTACCACTGGCTATAATTTCAAGTATATCAATGCTGGAGACATCGAGAATAAAGGCGTTGAATTGCAGTTGTTTGGTCGCGTAATACATACCCGCGATTTTGACTGGCGCATAGATTTGAACTGGGCACGCAATCGCAATAAAGTAATTGATCTTGGGGGTATTGACAACCTACAATTAGCATCATTGCAAGGTGGTGTCACGATCAATGCTGCTTTGGGCGAACCTTATGGCACCATTAGGGGGCAGAATTTTAGGTACTTAGACGGCCAGCGTATCATTGGTGAAAATGGTCGTTTCCTTCGTTCAGCCACATCCAACGAAATCATTGGAAATGTAAACCCTGATTGGACTGGTGGTATCAACAACACCTTAACGTATAAAGGCGTTTCTTTGGGCTTTTTGATAGATATTCGCCAAGGTGGCGATATATTCTCCTTGGATCGCTACTACGGCTTGGCCACGGGCGTTGCAGAAGAAACCGCAGGTTTGAATGATTTGGGTAATGAATTGAGGGCTCCGCTTGCCGATGGTGGTGGTATTATCAACCAAGGTGTATTGGCAGATGGCACACCAAACACCAAACGTATTAGTGCAGAGGAGTTTGGTTACTTAGGCTATCGCCGTATTCCTGCTGCTGGCTTTGTTTATGATGCCAGTTTCGTGAAGTTGCGCGAAGTCACACTTAATTTTGCTATGCCAGCAAAATGGTTTGGCAGTTCGGTCGTACGTGGTGCCTCATTGGGTTTCTATGGTCGTAACTTGTGGATCATCCACAAAAATCTTCCAGATGCTGATCCAGAAGATGGATTTAGTTCTGGCAATGTTCAAGGCTACCAAGGCGGCAGTTACCCAACTACACGTACTTTTGGAGTCAACTTAAACGTTAATTTCTAAAATAAACAGGTTTATGAAAAATAAAATTTGGCTACTGCTCGTAGCATTCTCAATTATGGTAGGGTCTTGTTCAAAAGATTTTGAAGAGATCAATACCGACATCAAAAATCCGGCAACAGTACCACCAGGTGCCTTGTTTGCCAATGCACAAAAAGAATTGGTTGATAATATTACCAGTTCGAATGTGAACCTCAATGTGTTCCGCATGTTGTCTCAGTATTGGACTGAAACAACTTATATTGACGAAGCAAATTACGATTTTAACACGCGTAACATTCCACAAAACTTTTGGAATGGTATGTATGTAAATGTGTTGAAAAACTTGAAAGAATCCAAGTCTTTGATCCCTTCTCAAGATCGGGTACTGTATCCGGATGCAGTTCAAAAGAATCAGGCTGCTTGTACCGAGATTTTGAGCGTGTATGCTTTTGCTGTTTTAGTCAATGTATATGGAGATATTCCTTACTCTGAAGCATTGGATATTGATAAAGTAACGCCTAAATATGATAAGGCACTAGACATTTATGACGATCTGGTAAAACGCCTAGACGCTGCCATGCAGATTATAGATAGCAATGCTGGCGGATTTGGCTCTAGTGATATTTTGTACGGTGGTGATATGATTGGCTGGAAAAAAATGGCCAACTCCTTGAAATTGCGTTTGGGCATTATGTTGGCAGATGTGGATCTAGCAAAATCGAAAGCAATTGTAGAATCTGCTGCTGCTGGTGCAATTCTTGACAATTCCAATAATTGTGTATTCCAATATCTTTCTGCTCCCCCCAATACCAACCCAATCTGGGTTGATTTGGTTCAGAGTGGTCGTAAAGACTTTATTGCAGCCAATACGATCGTTGATATTATGGACTCTTTAGGTTCAGATCCACGTATCCCATTCTATTTTACGACTGATGCTGCTGGTGGCTACTCTGGTGGACCTTATGCTTATTCTAACAACTATGGTACTTACTCAAAACCTGCCGACCGTCTCTTAGTTCCTGGTTTTGAAGCACTTTTGTTTGATGCGGCAGAGACACAATTCATTTTAGCAGAAGCCGCAGAACGGGGTATGTCAGTATCTGGCACTGCTGCCAGCCACTATGAGGCTGGTATCCGTGAAAGCATGGCATACTGGAGGGTTTCGGAATCTGATATTGATGCGTTTTTGCTTGAGCCAGAAGTGGCTTATGCTACGGCACCAGGCAACTGGAAGCAAAAAATTGGAACTCAAAAATGGATCGCTTTGTATAATCGTGGTATTGAAGGTTGGACTGAATGGCGTCGTTTAGATTACCCAATCGTTAACCTTCCAGAGGATTTGACTTATGGTGACATCCCTGTTCGTTTTACGTACCCTGTTCAGGAGCAAAACTTGAACACTACAAAATGGAAAGATGCCGCTGCTGCTATCGGTGGCGACGACGTAACAACCAAACTTTTCTGGGATAAATTCTAATCCAAGGTTCTGTATTTTACGAATCAAATAGATATTTTGAGTCATCTTGAGTAATCAAGGTGGCTCATTTTTTTTAATATCTAATATAAGCACGAGTTTAAGGAACGGTGCTGAAATAATCACAAAAGCAAATGGTTCACTGGCAACTATTCTATTTTGGGAAATAAATTTTAAATTGCGAAAAAAAATACCATTGAAAATTAAAGGCATCCAAAAGACGGCGTCACCCATAGTAAGTACACTTCAAAAGCAAATTTACCAATAATAAGTATTTTGTACAAATAATTGATTATCAGTTACTTATATAATAAAAAGTCTTTTGTCATTAAAATGTTGCAAAAAAATAGTTAAGTTCTTGTTAAAAAATATTTTCCTTTGCCCTTACCATTGCCACGAAAAGGGTGTCTTACCATATCAGATGCCATAGGGAGTTCCAAATGTAGAGAGATCTGATCTTTTTGCAATCCTCCGTTGATTGTAGGCAGATGTACGCTAGAGACCAACCATGAATTTTCATATTTTAATCAAACTTATTTTTATCCATTTTTTTTAACAAATCAACTTTTTGTATGAAACAAATTTTCTTAACCATTACCATGCTGTTTATGTTGGTTGGCACTATGCTAGGCCAGCGTACAGTAACTGGTACGGTCAGTGGTTCTGATGGGGAAAACCTCATCGGTGCTACCGTACTCGTAAAAGGTACCCCTCGCGGTACTAGAACCGACGTGAATGGCAAGTACACCGTAGAAGCGCCAGCAGGTGCTACTACGCTTGTAATCTCTTACACAGGTTACAAAACCACTGAAACGGCCATTGGAGCCGGCGCAACGACTGATGTAGTACTCGATCTGGGTTCTAACTTAGAAGAAATAGTCGTAACGGGTTCAGCGGTTGGTGTTGACAAGCGCAGGATTGCGATTGACGTTCAAACGGTGAGTGCCAAATCACTACCTCCAGTAGCGACAGCCACTATTGATCAGGCCTTGATCGGAAGGATTGCGGGTGCACAGATTTCATCTGTAAATGGAACACCAGGCGCTAAAACGAGCATCTTATTGCGCGGTATCAACACCATCAACAGGGGCACTTCTCCTATGATTTTGGTTGATGGGGTAGAGGTAGCCACTGATCTGAACACATTAGATCTGAACTCATTAGACCGAGTAGAAGTGGTACAAGGTGCCGCTGCGGCTAGTATCTATGGTGCTCAGGGTGCTAATGGGGTTATCCAATTATTTACCAAGCGCGGTAAAGAGGGTGGTATCAATATTGACTTCTCTACCAGCTATGCTACCAGCGAATTCCTTAACATTGGTGGCGTGCGTAAAGCAGACTTACACGGTTTCAATACCAATGCCAACAATGAGGTAGTGGGTGGCTCTGGCAATCCATTGACTTTCAATCCTGCTACTGGTACTTATTCAGAAAACCTAATTTGGAATAGTACTAACGCTACGGTTCAAATCAATAAGCCATACGACAAAAACTTGAAGTATGTGGATCACTTTGACATGTTCATGCGTAGGGCTGCTACTATGAACAACTCTTTGGCCATTTCTGGTGGCACTGACAAGGTTGATTATATGGTATCCTTGTCGCACAACACCCAAGAGAGCAACTTAATAAACAATGGCGAATACAAGCGCTCTAACTTAACCTCCAATTTTGGTGTTCAATTGTTGAAAAACTTGAGGTTCCGCTCAACTTCCCAGTTAGCATATACCAATAGTAGTATCAATGACGGCGGTGGCAATGCCACCATCTATGCGATGTTCAATACTCGTCCATTTATTGATTATACTAAAACATTGGAAGATGGCACTTATCCAGCCTTCCAAGGCAATGCAGGTGGTGTGAATGGTACGAATCCATTTTTTATCAATCAGTATGCAAGTGTTGACAACCGTGCTTTAGACTTCGTCCAAAGCTTCAATTTGAACTTCAAGCCTTTTGAGTGGTTGGAATTAGATTCTAAGTATGGTTTGAACTACCAATCCCAAACCAACATCAGCACTTACCAAAACCAGACAGAGAATGTCAACGTGCAGTTGACAGACTACTATTGGAGAGGTCTTTACGTGGATGGAAAAGATGGAGAGATTGACAATCAGCAATACACCAATCGCCTTCAAAACTCCTTGACTTCTGCTACGTTCCGCTTTGATTTGGGTAAAAATATCCAATCTGCTACTTATGCCGGATGGGACTACCGCAATACCGTAAGTAAAGATTACATCACCTACTCTTACGGCCTGCCTACGTACACCCCTTATACCTCTGCGCAAGGTACTACACCTTACATTGAAAGGGATCGGAAAACACCATTTGTTACCTTCGGTTATATTCTTAGCCAGCGTTTCGACTTTGGCGAATTCGCAGGCATCACAGGTGGCATACGTAGTGACTGGTCTTCTGCCTTTGGCGGTGGATCTAAGCCGTTTACTTTCCCTCGTGGTGATGCTTATCTCCGCGTTTCTAGTTTTGATTTCTGGAAAAACTCTGCCTTGGGCAATTACCTTCCTGAATTCAAGTTGCGTGCAGCCTATGGTTCTGCTGGTATCCAGCCTAGGCCATTTGACCGTTACGTAACCCTTGGTACTCGTACCATTGGTGGCAGCAACGTATTTTTCTCAACTCCTAACCAGTCTAACCCAGATTTGGAGGTAGAGGTATCTAAAGAATTTGAATTCGGTGCAGATTTGACGGTTGCCTTGGGTGATGGTCAATGGTTTAATGCCTTGTCATTTCAACCTACCTACTGGACTAGAACTACCGAAAATGCTATTTGGGATGTGGACGGTATCCCTTCTGCGGGTATTAGCACTTACAAAGACAATTCTTTTGGATTGGCTTCTAATGGTTTCCAATTGGTAACAGGTGTTCAGATAGCTCAAACCCGTGATTTCTCATGGAGGTTGACCACTAACTTTGGCAGACAGACTTCTAAAATTGACAAAATCACAGGCCCTCCAGTCGTACTTTTGACCGCAGCCGGTAGTACTGGCTATGTACTAGAAGAAGGAAGCAAAGTAGGTCAATTATTTGGATTCTTGGCGATCAAATCACTCGACGAAGTGGGTGCAGACGGACAACCTTTGTTGCCAGAAGCAGATCGTGGCAATTACGAAGTGGCGAGCAATGGATGGGTAGTGAATAAAACCACCAAAGCACCTTATTTCACACCCGGTCAATATAGTTTCGGTGATCCAAACCCTAAGTTCATCATGAACTTTATGAACTCAATCACTTTCAAAAACCTGATTACAGTAGGTTTTCAGTTTGACTGGGTAAATGGAGCTCACCTGTACAATCAAACCAAGGAATGGATGTACCGTGATGGTATCCACAGCGACTACCAACAGCCATTCACTGTAAATGGAGAAACAGGTGCTTGGTCTGCTTTCTACCGTGGAGTATATGCAGAGCGCTCTAGGAACGGCACCAAAAACTACTTCTACGAAGATGCTTCTTTTGTGCGCCTTCGTAACGTGGAACTTGGTTTCAACCTAGGCAAAGTAATCAATTACAATGCATTGAAAAGGTGTCAAGTGACCCTTGTAGGTCGTAACCTTTGGACCAAAACCAAATATACTGGACTAGATCCAGAAATTAACTCTTCAAACGTATTCAGCGGTAACTCTGCTTGGGATAGGGGTACAGACCACAACACCATGCCGAACCTTCGCTCTTATCAAATTGGATTAAGTGTCGGTTTCTAAGTGAATGGCTTTTTCAATTTTCAATAACACAAATTATGAATAATAAATTCTTATTAGTATTAATATTAATGTTGGGGTCTTTTGTTTCTTGCAAAGACGAACTCAACGTAGAAAACCCTAACCAGCCAACGCCTGAAAGTGCGGCTACCGAGAAGGGTATTATTGCGCTTGCTCAGGGCGGCGTTTATATCAGTGGATTTATCGGCCTTGATGCCAAATATGTTGACGGAGTACCAGGGTTTTTCTGGTCGGGTGCACAGGGCATGCACGAAATGTTGGGTGATAATATCGGTGTGGAAGCAGCAAACTGGTTTTTGAACCAACTTGCTTGCCCTGATGAAGTAGTATTGGACAACGGAACGGTGGTGAAAAATCCACAGAATCCAAGTACCCAGCACGAATTGATTCGTCAAATCAATGACAATGCCAACCAAGGTGCTAACCCATTGATCCATGAATGGGCCAATATGTACAGCCTAAATAATGCTTGCAACAACATGTTGAGCATTGTGGAGAATGTCAAGTTTTTGAATGGTGGCGATACCAAGAAGAAAACCATCCAAGCATGGGCTTATTGGTGGAAAGGTTTTGCTTACTCTCGTATCGGATCTATTTATTACGCTGGTGTGATCAATAGCGAAGCCAACAAGGCAAGCAATGTTTATGTGACCAAAGAAGCACTGATCGCAGAGGCAAAATCTAATTTTGATAAGGCTGAAAATATCTTGAGGTCACTTGCTCCCGGTGGAGACTATGATGCCATCATGGCAAAATTGATTCCTGATTTTTGCCAAGTAGGCAAGGGCGGAGTACCCACACCTGAAATGTGGTTGAGAAACATCAATACGATGAAAGCCAGAAATATTCTGGCGAACACTGCTGTATCGGCTATGTCAGCAGCACAGTGGTCGGAAGTATTGGCACTTACCAACAATGGTGTGCGCGCAGATGATATGGTCTTTACTGGCCGTTCTAACACAAACGCCGACGTTTGGGCTCCTATATCTGGTACAGTGGCTGCTAAATCAACGGGCGAACCGGGCGGAAATACTTACAAGATCAGCGAACGTTTGGTACAAGATTTCAAATCAGGTGACCAGCGTTTGGAGAATAATTTCTTTGTTGACACTACCAATACCGCTGGCGTCATTGATACCATTGCTTGGATCGGCAATAGCGACCGTGGCAACGTATTCAATACTCGTTATGGCTTGGCCGATGGTGGCAATGGCATCGCTGGAGTATATGTTTACAGCGATCGTACCGCTGGTGCTACAGAATTGCATTTGGCTGGTTCTTATGAAGAAAACGCTTTGATGAATGCAGAAGCCAAAATCTACACCAACGATATTGAAGGTGGATTGGCTGGCATTGATGCTGTAAGATCTGCTCAAGGTGCTGGTCTGCCAGCAACAGTAGGTACTAATCTCACCAGTGCTCAAGCAAAAGAAGAGCTACGCTTGGAGCGTCGTTGTGCACTTGCCTTCCGTGGATTGGCTTTCTACGATGCCCGCCGCTGGGGTATCATTGAGAAAGGCAGCAACAGAGGTGGTTGTGTGGTAGTTGATGGGGCTGGCAAAGTTAATACCAATGCTACGATCAAGTATGGCTTCCTTGACTACTGGGATGTACCTGCCAATGAATTGGCATACAACCCTGCTGGTGCGGGTAGTGCAGCTACGAAAAACCCTAAATAATTTGGGTCAATCTAAGCACAACCGAATTACGGTATAGTATAGACTTAGGTCGTCTCGTTCAAAACGGGACGACCTTTTTTTGTTGTTCTGATGAATGGTATTTTATATACCTTTGCCCCGTTCAAACTAAGAACCACCGCCATGCAGCATATCCTTTTTAGTATAGAAAACGGCGTAGCACGCCTGACATTCAACCGCCCGACGGTATTTAACTCCATGCACCTTGATATGCGCAAGGAGGTCAATGAAGTATTGGATATTTGCGCTAAAGATTTCGAAATCAGGGCGTTATATATTACAGGTACTGGCAAAGCGTTTTGTGCTGGGCAAGATCTACAAGAAATTATTGATCCCAATGGGCCTCCACTGACCGAAATACTCAGCATTGGGTACAACCCCATCGTGTCTAAAATACGGAATCTGGAAATACCCGTGGTCGCCGCCGTGAATGGGGTAGCCGCAGGCGCAGGAGCCAATATTGCACTGGCCTGCGACATTGTGGTGGCCACCCATTCGGCATCATTCACCCAAGCATTTTCAAAGATCGGTCTGATACCCGACTCTGGCGGCACTTGGACCCTCCCCCGGTTGGTGGGTTTTCAAAGAGCCTCCGCTCTGATGATGCTATCTGATAAAATAAGTGCCACCGAGGCGGCCACTATGGGTATGATTTGGAAAGTTTTTTCAGATGAAACCTTCTTGGAAGAGAGTCTGAAAATTGCGGAAACCCTTGCAAAAATGCCAACACAAGGGCTGGCATTGACCAAAAAGGCATTGAATCAATCTTTTGACCACGATTTTAATCAGCAATTAGCCACGGAAGATCAGTACCAAACCATAGCCGGACATACTCCCGACTACAAAGAGGGCGTTAATGCTTTTTTAGAAAAAAGAAAACCGGTTTTTACTGGAAAGCCTAATTAATGTTCCGAATTTTTCCAAAATTCTATGCCCGCAGAAAAGGTGATCTGCGCAAAGTGGCCGTGGCGGCCCTGCTGTGTTTCATCATCGCGCTTATTTTTAGTGCTCAATTCCGATATGAATTGCGCTCATTACTGGAGTACCCGTTGCACTACAAAGAGTACAAACAATTTGGGATACGCATACCGGGCCAATACAGCATACATGGCATTGATGTCAGCAAATGGCAAAGCCGCGTGGACTGGGAGCGTATCAAAAAAATGAAGGTTGGTGATATTCAAATCACCTTTGCTTTTATGAAAGCCACCGAAGGATCTTGGATGAAAGATCCCGAATTTGATAGAAACTGGGAAAATGCCAAGCGAAATGGCCTCACGCGGGGGGCTTATCATTTTTTTTGGCCCAGTGTTAGCGTCAAAGATCAGGCGTTCAATTTTATTAAAACGGTTGCCCTAAAATCAGGTGACTTACCCCCCGTCATTGATGTGGAAGAAACCAAGGGGATGACCAAAGCACAGATCCAAAAAAACACCAAAGAGTTCTTGAATATCATTGAAAAGCACTATAAGGTCAAGCCCATCCTTTATACAAACCGCGATTTTTATAAAAATTATTTTTCAGAAAATGAGGACTTTAAAAATTACCGTTTTTGGATAGCCCACTACCACGTATCAGATCTGGAAATGCCCGGCGATGCTAAATGGCATTTTTGGCAGCACAGCGATCGGGGTAATGTAAACGGGATCAATGAAAAGGTAGATTTTAATGTGTTTTATGGCGATGCTGGCGACTTTAAAAAAATACTGATAACTGATAACTGAAAAATTATGTCCAAACCATCCATAGCAGAAGGAACCCGCGATTTTGGGCCCGAACAGGTACGCAAACGAACGTATATTTTTGATACCGTACGAAAGGTATTCATCAAATTTGGCTTTCAGCCTTTGGAGACTCCAGCCGTCGAAAATCTAAGTACCCTGACCGGCAAATACGGAGAAGAAGGCGATAAATTATTGTTTAAAATACTGAACAATGGCGATTTCTTAAAAGATGTACCCGATGAGGTGCTGTCGCAGCGCGACGCTCAAAAGATAAGCCCCAGCATCGCCAAACGCGGCCTCCGCTATGATTTGACCGTGCCGTTTGCACGTTATGTTGTGATGAACCGTGGTACCCTCACATTTCCATTCAAACGATACCAGATACAACCCGTTTGGAGGGCTGATCGGCCACAAAGGGGACGGTATCGCGAGTTTTTTCAGTGCGATGTGGATGTGATTGGCTCTGACTCTTTGTTGTTTGAGACGGAATTGACTCAGATATATGATGAAGCATTTGCGCAGATGAAACTACCGGTTGTGATCAAGATCAATAATAGAAAAATCCTTTATGGGATTGCGGAATCGGCTGGAATTGCCGACCGATTCATGGATATGACGGTGGCTATTGATAAACTGGATAAAATAGGCGTCGAAGGCGTGCGCAAAGAACTCAACGAACGCGGTATCGGCGACGATGCCATTGGTTTGATTGAAAAAACATTGGCTGCCCCCAACTTGGCAGCCCTTCGTCCAGTGTTTGCAAACAGTGAAACTGGACTCAAAGGCTTGGATGAATTGGAATTTGTATTCACGATGCTTTCCAAAGTGACCTTGACCAATGAGGTGGTATTTGATATTACTTTAGCGCGGGGGTTGACTTATTATACTGGCTGCATATTTGAAGTATCTGCCAAAGACTTTCAAATGGGCAGCATTGGCGGCGGCGGACGATATGCCGACCTAACGGGTGTGTTTGGAGTATCTGGTCTTTCAGGGGTGGGTGTATCCTTTGGTGCCGATCGTATCTATGATGTATTGGAAGGCATGAATCTTTTCCCCGAATCGCTGTCGGAAGGCGTTACGATCATGTTGGCCGCTTTTGATGAGGCCACCTTTGCCTATGCTTTTGAATCAGTATCCGCCTTTCGAAATGCAGGGGTATCGGCTGAGTTGTACCCTGAACCGGGCAAACTAAAAAAGCAGTTTGAATACGCCGCCAAACGCGGCATTCCATACGTGGCTATCATTGGAGAAGATGAAATGAAAAATGGTACGCTCATGGTCAAAAACCAAAAAACGGGAGATCAGGTGGAGATGACGATCGCTGCGTTTATTGAAGCAGCGGGGTAAATAGGGGGTATTAAAAGCTCCGCGACAAAAGTGTGCAATATTTATGATCATGAACTCAGTACCAGTGACGTAAGGAACGGTTCCGAAATAAAGGTACAAATTGATGCACATCTTTTGACCCTTCAGTTGATGAATGACAATATTGGGCGGTTTGGTCGAGTCGAGGTACTTATCTCGTTGTTGAAAGTGGTGTAGCCAGACGGATACAATTCTAGCAACAACGATAAAAATCAATTACATGAGGGTAATATATTCAATAATACTCCTATTATATTTTCCATTGAATGCTTTAATTGCTCAAAACCTTGATTTTGGAAGTTGGAATATTTTAAATATAAAATACAACAGTGCCGAAAAATGGAGCCTATTTGGAGAAACACAATTACGTTCTCTAAAATTTTATAATAATTTTCATTATTATGAGTATAAATGCGGCATTAATTATAAATTGTATAAAAATGTAATATTTACATTAGGAGCTGGCAGTTATCAAACCTATAAAGAAGGAGGTAATTTTGTTTTGCCAAAAAACAATAACGAATTCAGACTTTGGCCTCAAATAGCGCTATATCAATCAATTGGTGTGCTGAAAATAGAACAGAGATATAGATCTGAATTCCGATTTACAAGCAATGGCTACCGAAACCGTTTTCGGTACAGACTTGGTGTATCCTATCCATTTGGGAAAGAGGATAAAGGGTATAAGCCTTTTCAGATAAGTGCAAGTAATGAACTCTTTTTCACGGATAAAGAGCCTTATTTTGAAAGAAATAGAATATTATTTGCATTTAAATACAAACTTTCAAAAACAACAGATATTCAACTCGGTTATGTACATCAGTTCGACTACAAAATAAATGATGAAACAGGCCGTGACTTTCTTCAGATTGGTATCTTCTTAGAACTGTTCAAAAAACAAGCCGTCAAATGACAATTAAATTAATTTTTTGATAGGCTCTAAGTCGGTGTTCCGAAAATCAAACAAAAAGATATTGTTATCAGTACGCTAGAGTGTATGGTTCAATATGTATCAATACATGTCCCAATTGTGGTATTTCTTGGCGCAAAGTATCTTTCAATTGATGGGCAATTGCGTGTCCTGCCTCAACCGTTATCTGTGCATTGACTTTGGCGTGCAGCTCGACATGATATTGCATACCCGCTTTGCGAATGAAA